>CAJUMU010000017.1 GCA_910587675.1 uncultured Alistipes sp.
ATGATTTTCGCGACGATATCGTTATAGAACTCGCGATTATTGCTGCTTATAGGCATTGTTGCGGGCGGTTGGTGGTGGATATGATGCGCCCGAAGATATAAAAAAGGGCGCAGGTACAGCCCCAATCACAGGCCTTCCGAGCCTTACACGGTAGCTGCCCTTACGCCCAAGTCGGCCCCTACAAATAGTATGTAGGGGCATACCATGGGTTTCAGACAAATTTTACACCGTGTAATAAATAATTCGGAAGTTTGTGATCGGCATAAAGGTTTGTCCTAACCTTTAGATAATATGTTACGGTTACGGAACCGTTCTCCTATGCAAAGGTAACATATTTTTTGTTCTTGTGTTACTATATCGAAAACAAAGGTAGTAAAAAAAGTCGTTCCACACTATATGATGTTGCTAAAAACATGGAAAAGAATTTTGTTTTGTTAAAAAATAATCGGAATTGCAACAAACGGATCCCATATTAATAGCTTTAATTGCCAAACGCCTGCAAGAAATAAGAGAGCAACATAAACATACTAAAGAGTTTGTGTTGCATGAAACAGGGCTTGGCATTTCCGATTATGAACGAAAAACAAAATTTCCTACCCTGACCTCTATTGCTAAATTTTGCAAATTATACAATATGTCTTTGGATGAGTTTTTCGATGGGATAACCTATCCTAAAGAATAAATCAACAAATATCAATATTAGGTGAGCTACTTGCTGTCCACCGCAGTGAGGCGTCGGCGAACTGCACGGTTCAAAGAACCGCAAACAGCTCTTATAATAAAGAGTTGTTTACCCTTTATATTATGTTATGTCCGTCGGCTATGCCGAACTGCTCAATCGCAAAAATTGCATAATTTCTAATTTAATCGCAGTGTTGGCACAAATATAGTATTTTTTTCTGTTTACTTGCATTAATGCAAGTGTAAAATGATATAAGATGCTATTTTTTTGCATATGTGAAAAAAGGTCAACAAAAGCGAACCGATGAAAAACTCTTGCAGTTGGTTGTCGAACGTATGAAAGAGTTACGTTTGGCATGCGGTTATTCGCAAGAGTATGTCATCGAACACACGAAGTTGAACCTTTCTCAATATGAAGCAAAAATTCATTTACCGTCATTGGTTTCGCTATCTATTCTCTGTAAATTTTACGGTATTTCTATCGGTGAATTTTTCGCTCCCATGAATTATCCGCCTAAGGAGGAATAATCCGCCAATACGTCATGCCACCGAACGTAGTGAGGATTGGCATCTCAAACGGAGAGTTTGTCGGTTGGGATTCCATTCAATTTTCCTTGCGGAAAATTGTGGAATGACGGGAAAGTTATTCGGGCAGCAGCCTGCGGAGACCGCATGCGAGCGGAGCGAACAGTTGCGGGCCTCCGCTGGCGGGAGGCTGCGGCCCGCGCAGTTCTTCGAACTGCATTTATATATATAATGCACACGCGACAGCAAAAAACCGCGGCAGGAACGATTTCGGATTAAGGGCGGGCGAAGCGACGAAGCGTTAAAAATTGGAGACTTTTTGATCCTCAAAAATGCGAAGCATCCGATTTAGCGCAGTCGCGAGACCGACTCCGAAATCGTTTCACCGCGGCGGCTTTTGGGTTACCTTTTGGCCGCGCAAAAGGTAACGTAAGTTTTTATTTTGGTAGAAGTACTTTTGTCATAAGATATTCCAATCAATTTTCCGTTTGATAAACAGAAAATTGTGGAATGACGGGGCGAGGTTGTTACGTTGTCCGCACTGCAATGTCGAAATCAATACATGCTTCTCTTACCCGGGACGGGATACTTTCGCGCGGCATCGTCGAGGACCAGAACCATGTCGTCGGACTCGTTCGCGGCGGGCGGAGTGAATGTCAGGGGGCCGCCGTGGTTGAGCGCGGCGCCGATCTTCTTCGCCTCGCCCGTGCGCGGGCAGAACCACCAAACCGTTATTTTTTTGGCTTTAAGCATGTCGCCGCGAACCGAGAAGGCACGTCCGCAGGGTACGTATACCATGGCGTAACTCCCCTCCGAGTCCATCGTGGCCGTCAGTCGGTAGCGACCGTTGCCGCCCGGGATTGCGCTCGCCACCTCGTGGGGGATGATGAAGTCGGGCGCGGGGATGCGGGTGAGATAGGGACGCGACTCGATGAGTCGGCGCAGATATCCCGCCTGCGTCGCGGCGGGTCGGTCGAGCGCATCGCGCCACGGCATGAGCGGGCGGTTTACGGGTGCGCGACCCTTGTCGGGATCGTACATCTGCCACACGGAGTGGTGCCCATACGTCACGCCGCACGAGCCGTTGAACACGTCCCAGTAGAGAGCGCGACGCACGTCGGCGGCGGTGGAGTGCCCCTCGTCGTCGGGTCGGAACTCTAACGGATGATCCTCGTACAGAGGTTCGATGTCCACCACGGGTTTCGCGGGCGCGCGGCGGTAGTCGACGAGCGTGTTGTGATAGGATTGGTAACGCGGTGTGTGCCCGTTCTGACGGGAGTTGAACGACAGCCACTCCTCGTCGTGAAACCACTCCTCCGATCCGCGCCATCCCGTGGGGTGGAACGTTATGAGGTTGTCGCGGTCGACGCTGCGGATGCCCCGCGCCATGGCGCGTACGACGGCGCGCTTGCGGTCGTCGTCGGGATTGCGGTCGCCGCCGAGGATCCAGATGACGTTGCAGTCGCGATATCGTTCGGCTATGAAACGGCCGTACTCCTCGGCGTTGCGCTCGTCGAATACGGCGTTGGCGTCGTTCCACTTGTCGCCCCACGTGGGGAGCAGGCCGACGTACATGCCCGCCTCGCCGATCTTGTCGACGATGTAATCCACATGGTCCCAATAGTCGTTCGACCCGCCCTCGCGCGTGTCGGGACGCGAAGGGTCGCGGTCGATCAATGGGCGGTATCCGTAAGCGTTAGGGGTGTCGAGCCCGTCCAGTTCGGCCAGCGCGACGGCCTGAATCACGGTGTAACCCTTCGCGGCGCGGTCGGCGATGTAGAGGTCGGCTTCGTCGCGGTCGAGACGGTGGAACAGCTCCCATGCCGTATCTCCCAGCCAGAAGAACGGCCGGCCGTCGGCGTATTGCAGATAACGTCCGTTATCCGAGACGCGGAGCGGCCCTCGGCGTTCGGCGGTTCGGGCGTTCGCCGTCATTGCGCCGATGAGGAGCAACGCCAATAATATTCTCCTTTTCATGATGCCGAACGCCGCTAAAACTCCTCGCAGAGCTTCAACCCCTCGGCGACGGCGGCGGCGATCTTGGCGTCGACCTGCTCGGGCGTGCTGTAATCGAGATTCTGCGCGCTCACGACATGCAGTTCGCCCAATCCCCAGAGCCACGACAAAGCCTTGATGTAGGGCGTCGCCTGCTCTAAGGGATCGCCCGTCGCGATATCCATTCCGCGGGTGGTTACGTACATCACCTTCTCGGCTCTGCACAATCCCACGCATCGGCTGCCGTTGTCGGCGAAGGTGACGTTGAACAGGGATATGTTCTCGAAAAAGACCTTGAGCGCGCTCGGGAAACTCATGTCCCAGAACGGCGCGGCTATCGCTATGCGGTCGGCTTCGGCCACGGCGCGGGCCATGCGGACGAACTCCTCGGGGACATATCCGTCGGCGCGTTCGCGGAGGATCTTTTCGCCCACCGCGGGGTAGCCCTTGTCGTTGAGGGAGAATGTCTCGATCTCATACCTCTTTTCGAGGCTCTCCAGAATCGGAGCCAGTATTCTTTTGGTGCGCGACTCGGGGCGCATGCAGGCATCTATTACGACGAGTTTTTTCATGTGGCGGGGTGTATGTTTCTATTCGGCATATTCGGGAACGGCGCCGAGAGTGTTTTTCGCGGCTTCTTCCCACAGACGCTTTCCGTCGAATTTCGCGTCGGGATTCTTGCGCTTCATCTCCTTCAGGAAACGGTTCATATCTTTCAGGCTGTTTTTGGCCTCCTTGTAGTACGATGCGGGCAGGCCGTTCTCCGTAAACTCTTTTTTCGTAATATCGAGTACGAATTCGCCGTTTTCGAATTCCACGTTCTCCGTCAGAACCTTGAACAGCGTCTTCTTCACGTTCCATTGTTCCGCGGTCAGTTCGGTTTTCGATTTGGCCATAAGCTCCTTTACGGGCAGCGCGTCGTTCGCCTTGTCGGCGTTTCCGCATCCGGCGAGCGCGAGCAGGCCGAAAATAAATAATCGTTTCATGTGGGTTGTTTTGTTATATGTTGTTTTGCAAATATATACAATTGCGGCGTAAAATGCAATCGAACCGATGTAAAAATCGGCGGGCCGCCTCGACGCAGGCATAAAAAAACGGGACAAACCTAATTTTGGCTTGTCCCGCATCGGTCGCGCGTCGCTGCGTCAGTCCATGTCCACCGTCGGCGAGTCCATGATCTCCGAGGCGTCGGTGCCGGGGATGATCAACTCCTCGTCGGTGTAGCCGAAGGTGCGGTAATAGTCGTTGAAGAAACGCACCAGATCGTCCCTCTGCGCGTATGCCGCCAGATAGTAGAGCTCCGAAAGACTGTCCATCCTCTCGGTTATCAGGTCGCCGACTATCTTGGCCTGCACGCCGTCGAACAGGAGATAGTACTCTATGTACTGGATGATCGTGTCGGCGTAGGCTTTCAGCAGCGCGTCGCCCTTTTCATACTCTTTCAGAGCGTAATAGCTCTCGATGAAAGGATATGTGTTGGCGTCGGTGTAGCGGATCTTGGGCGAGGGGAATACCTCCAGTCCGCGGTCGAGCGCAGCCAGCGCCTTGTCGTTCTTGCCCTCGCGGATGAGTTGCTTCGCGAGCCGCGCGAACGCCTCGCGGGCCTTCGATGCGCCGAGATTGTACTGTATGAAGTAGTCGGCGTTCACTTTCGGGTCGGCCAGATTGCCGTAACGGAACTTCTCCATGAGCAGCGGATATACCGTGTCGGTGTCGATGCGTCCGATCTCCCACGACGAACGATAGGGGGTGAGGATGGGCACGAGACGATACGAGTAGCCGTCGAACTGCAAGTAGTCGAGCAACCCGAAGTCCTGCAATATGTATACCTGCGTGAACGATATGGGGCGTTTCCAGTCGAAGTTGGCCAGCAGATCGAGGAGCATCATTTCGCTCTTGTCGATCGAACGCTTCTTCGGCGAGATGTTGATGTACACCGTGTCGACCATCAGGTCGCGGTCCTGCTCCTTCACTATGCCCGAGGCTATGGCGTTGTCCTTGTCGACGGGGATGGCTATGCGTCGCGCGGGGATGTAGTCGAGCATGGTGCCGTCGGTCAGGGCGAGTTTGGTCTTCTCGTCCTCCGAGGCTATGAAGTCCATCAGCTCCTTGATCTCCACCACGCGGTCCACGCGCTCGCGGATGGGCAGATAGTCGTTCACGAAGGCGTATTTGCTGCGCGGCAGCGAGAATGGAACGGGAGCCGACTCGTTGGCGCGGGTCTTCATCTCGTCGATGTACCACTCGCCTCCCAAGTAGCTGGAGTTCATGATCCTCACGTCGGTGCGCACGCCGTCCACCTCCTGATTGAACCATAGCGGGAACGTGTCGTTGTCGCCGTAATTTATCACTATGCCGTTCTCGGGCACCGATTGCAGATAGTTCCAGCCTATGTCGCGCGCCATGGTGCGTCCCGAGCGGTCGTGGTCGTCCCAGTTCTGCGCCGCGAGGATGGTGGGCACCGCGAGGCCGACCACGGTGGCGGCGATCGCCACGGCCGTGGTGTCGCGCCGCGCTGCGACGGCGAACAGATCTCTGAGGGCGAGCACGCCCAGACCTATCCAGATGCAGAAGGCATAGAACGATCCCGCATATACGTAGTCGCGTTCGCGCGGCTCCGAGGGGCTCGTATTGAAGTACACCACCAGCGCGATGCCCATCATTACGAACATCCACATCACCACCGTGAAATTGCGCTGGTCGCGGTTGAGTTGGTATATCAAACCTATTATTCCCAGCAGGAACGGCAGGAAAAAGTAGGTGTTGCGGGCGGGGTTGTCCCTCATCTCGTCGGGCAGGTCGGCCTGCGGACCCACGTACAGTTCGTCGAGCGCCTTGACGCCCGAGAGCCAGTTGCCGTGGGCTATGGTCTCCTTCGAAGCCTGTATGTCGTCTTGGCGTCCCACGAAATTCCAGAGGAAATAACGCCAGTACATATAGTTGAGCTGGTAGGTGAAGAAGTAGTAGAGGTTCTCGGCAAAGGTCGGTTCGGTGAAGTTCTCGCCCGTGGCCTCGTCGTAAACCGTGCGCCCGAAATCGAGCACCTCGCCCGTCAGGGCGCGGCCCTGCTCGTCGCGCACCACCTCGCCGTTTTCGTCGCGCACGACGTCGGTCTTGGTGCGGTATGCGGCCCATGGCTTGTACTCGGCCTCGCCTTTGTGGGCGTTCCACAAACGCGGGAAGAAGTGCATGAACTGCGACGGGTAGACATAGCCCGAAAGGGTGGTGACGCGTTCGTAACGCCCCGTGTCCTCGTTGAAGTAATACGACGTGCTCTCCTCGGTCGAGTCGATGGGCGACGAGTAGTAGGGGCCGTACAGCAGCGGACGGTTGCCGTACTGGTCGCGGTTGAGCACCGACAGCAGCGCGTGCGGGTTGTCGGGATTGTTGCTGTTCATCGGCGGATTGGCCGCGGCGCGGATCGTCACCGTCGCGTACGACGAGAATCCGACCAGAATCATCGTGGTGCATAACAGCAGCAGGTTCCACGCCTTGCGTCCCGCGCGGTGGGTGCGGTAGATGCCGTAAAACAACGCCGCGAAGAGCGTCAGCGCGAAGAGCGTTATGCCGGTGTTAACGGGCAGGCCCAACGTGTTGACGAAGAAGACGTCGACCATCGCGCCCACATAGACCGTGTAGGGGATGATTATGCCGTTTATGAATCCGAGGATCGCCAGCGCGGCGAGGGTGGCGCACGCCGCTCCCTTGAGCGTGATGCGGTCGTATTTGCGGAAGTAGTAGATGAATACCAGCGCGGGGATGGTCAGCAGGTTGAGGATGTGCACGCCTATCGACAATCCCATGAGGTAGGCTATGAGCACTATCCAGCGCGCCGAGTGCGGCTGGTCGGCCTGCTCCTCCCACTTCAGCATGAGCCACACCACCAGCGCGGTGAACATCGACGAGAGGGAGTAGACCTCGCCCTCCACGGCCGAGAACCAGAAGGTGTCGGTGAATGTGTAGGCCAAGGCTCCGACGGCGCCCGCTCCCAGCACGGCGACGGAGTCGACGAGGGTCATTTCGCGCCCCGAGGCGGTGAATATGCGGCGTGCGATGTGCGTTATGGTCCAAAACAGGAACAGTATGCAGAACGCACTCGCCAGACAGTTCATGGCGTTGACCATGTGGGGCACATAGTGCGTCGAGGGGGCGAACATGGTGGCGATGCGGGCCATGAGCATGAAAAGCGGCGCCCCGGGCGGGTGTCCCACTTCGAGCTTGTACGATGTGGCGATGAACTCGGCGCAGTCCCAAAGACTCGACGAAGGCTCCATCGTCAGCAGATATGTCAAGGCCGCCACGGCGAATACCGCCCAACCCGTGATTCTGTTCCAGCGTTTGAAATCCATAAACGATACGTTGCTATGTAGATTATAATTTGCAAAGATATGAATAAGCCGGGCGCAAAAGCAAATTTATTTGCGATTTTGCCGATTCGAAGCCAAAGTTAATCAATAAACGCCGAATATCGGGAATTATTCTCCGCCGCCGACTTTTCGCGATACGATAAGGCGTGTTCGCGGCACGGGCTTTTGATTCGAAACGCACGTTTCGTTTCACATTTTCTTCGCGTCGTCGGCGGTGTGCGCGGAAAATGCGTTTCGTCGTCGGCTCTTTTTCGGCTCCGCCGCTCGGCGCGTGTGGCCGTATCGGC
Organism: uncultured Alistipes sp.; assembly: GCA_910587675.1. Lineage (GTDB taxonomy): Bacteria > Bacteroidota > Bacteroidia > Bacteroidales > Rikenellaceae > Alistipes. The sequence goes on from CAJUMU010000017.1 coordinate 7,856, forward strand.
ATCATTTTGTGGCCTGATGGGCGACACGCTCGGGGCGCCTTAACGGAAAAAGAGATTTAATTTTACAAAGCGTAACAAGCGGTATGTCTGCTCGGGTCGGCAACCTCGGCATCGGGCCGTGCGGTTTGTTCGCGCAATCGGACTATTTACCGTTTACTTAAACTTAATCAAATGAAGAGAAAAGTACTTTTGTGTATGCTTCTTTGCGGTTTGGTGACGACCCACACGCCGATTCTCGCCAAGAGGGCGGACAGAACGGCGCGTGCGGAGGTTTCGCAACAAAAGAAGCAGGTTTCAGGGCGCGTCCTTGACGAGAACGGCGAGCCGCTGGCGGGCGCCACGGTAGCCATTAAGGGTACGACGACAGGAGCCATTACGGGTCCCGACGGACGGTTCACGCCGCTCACGGTGGCGGATAACGACATGCTCGAGGTGTCGTTCGTGGGTTATGCCGACCAGACTGTTTCGGTCAAGGGCAAGACCGAGATCGAGATCAGGATGGTGCCCAATCAGGAGGCTTTGGACGATGTGGTGGTAGTGGCGTTCTCGAAGCAGAAGAAGGAGTCGATCGTGGCTTCTATCGAGGCGGTCAACCCCAAGGATCTGAAGGTTCCGTCGAGCAACTTCACCACCGCTCTGGCGGGTCGTGTGGCGGGACTCATCTCCTACCAGCAGAGCGGCCAGCCCGGGCAGGACAACGCCACCTTCTTCATCCGAGGCGTGACGACGTTCGGTTATGCGCAAAGCCCGCTCATCCTTCTCGACGGCTTCGAAGTGTCGGCGAACGATCTGGCGCGCGTGGAGCCCGACAACATCGAGTCGTTCTCGATCATGAAGGATGCCACGGCAGCCGCGCTGTACGGATCGAAGGGCGCCAACGGCGTTATCTCGGTCACCACCAAGCAGGGTAAGGAGGGTTCGCTCACCGTGTCGTTCCGCCACGAGTCGAAGTTCTCGACCCCGACGCAGTTGCCCGCGATGGTGGACGGCATATCGTACATGCGGCTCTACAACGAGGCGCAGTACAACGACAACCCCGTTCTGGCGCCGCGCTACACGGCCCAGAAGATACAGAACACCCTGCTGGGGTTGAATCCGATGGCCTATCCCAATATCGACTGGTACGACGAGATGTTCAAGAACGTGGCCTACAACCAGCACTACACGCTCAATGCCAGCGGCGGCGGCAAGATGGTGCGCTACTATACGGCCATCAGCTACGACAACGATACCGGCGTGTTGAAGGAGAACCGCTTGAACAACTTCAAGAACAATATCGACATCAACCGCTTCAACATCTTGGCCAAGGTGAACATCAACCTTACGCGCACCACCCGCGGCGAGGTGAACATCAACTCGGTGTTCCGCGACTATACGGGTCCGTTCGTCGACGCCGACGACATCTTCGCGAGCGTCATGGCGGGCAACCCCGTCGAGTTCCCGAAGTTTTACGAGCCCGACGAGAAGTACGCGGGCGTGAAGCACGTGTTGTTCGGTTCGGACGCTTCGAACTCCATGACCAATCCCTATGCGCAGATGGTGAAGGGTTACAAGGACGGCTTCGAGAGCACCATCACCTCGCAGTTCACGCTGGAGCAGGACCTCGATTTCCTGACCCGCGGACTTATGTTCAAGGGCAAGGCGTCGATCTCGAATTACAGCTCTTATTCGAGCAAGCGCAATTACGATCCCTATCTCTATTCGCTCGAGTCGTACGACGAGTTCACCGACACTTACGTGCTGGCGCAGTCGCACGAGGGTACCGAGGTGCTGGGCAATCCCGACACTTCGCGCGACGCCAACGCGCATACCTATTATGAGCTGGGCCTGCACTATAATAACGTGTTCGGCGAAAAGCACGACGTGGGCGCCGTGGTGATCTACACTCAGGAGGAGGACAAGAACACCAACGGAGGCTCGACGATTCAGGAGACGCTGCCCGCGCGCAACCAAGGTATCCGCGGCCGTTTCACCTATTCGTTCGACAGCCGTTACATGGCCGAGCTTTCGCTTACCTACAACGGTTCGGAGAAGTTCGACAAATCGAAGCGTTGGGGTCTGTTCCCCGCCGTGGGCGTGGGTTACATGATCTCGAACGAGAAGTTCTGGGAGCCCGTGAGCAAAGTCCTGCCCAAATTCAAGTTCAAGTATTCGTGGGGCAAGGTCGGCAACGACAATATCGCCAGCGCGGCCGACCGCTTCTTCTTCCTGTCGGACATCGCTTTCGGCGGCAACGGTTACCGTTGGGGCAGCACTTTCACCAACCATTACGGCGGCTACACCATCTCGCGTTACGCCAATCCCAACATCCAGTGGGAGATCGCCGAGAAGCAGAACATGGGCGTCGAGTTCAACCTGTTCGACATCGCCGACGTTCAGGTGGAGTACTTCACCGAGAATCGTTCGAAGATCTACATGGCGCGTCAGGACCTGCCGCCCTCTATGGGTCTGGCCTCGGGTGTGAGCATTTACGGCAACTTGGGCGAGGTGAAGTCGAGCGGTATCGACGCCTCGGTCGACATCAAGAAATATATCAACAAGGATCTCTTCGTGACTGGCCGTTTCAACTTCACCTATGCTCACGGCGAGTACAAGGTGGCTTCGGAACCCGCTTACGAGAATACTCCGTGGCGCAGCAAGGTGGGCTACCCCGTGACGCAGACGTGGGGTTACATCGCCGAGCGTCTGTTCATCGACGCGGCCGACGTGGCCAACTCGCCCACGCAGAGCTTCGGCACCACGCAGGCGGGCGACATAAAGTATAAGGATATCAACAACGACGGCAAGATCTCGGAGGACGACCTCGTGCCCATAGGATATCCCACCACGCCCGAGATCAATTACGGATTCGGTTTCTCGGTAGGCTGGAAAGGCTGGGACCTCTCGGCGTTCTTCCAAGGTCAGGACCGCGTGTCGTTCATCATCAATGCGGGCGCGATAGCACCCTTCACGGGCTACCGCAACGCCATGCAGGCCATCGCCGACGACCACTGGAGCCCCAACAACCCCGTTTCGGACACCTTCTGGCCCCGTCTGTCGGCAGGCAGCAACGCCAACAACACCCAGACCTCGACATGGTGGCTGCGCAACGGCCGTCTGGTGCGTCTGAAGACTCTGGAGTTCGGTTACTCGATCGAGCACAGCGGCATTCTGAAGAAGACGCCGTTCAAGGTGTGCCGCATCTACTTCTCGGGCTCGAACCTGTTCAAGATCTCGAAGTTCGACATGTGGGATCCCGAGATGGGGCGCAATGGCTTGGCATATCCGCTCCAGCGGGTGTTCAGCATCGGTCTGCAATTAACATTATAAAAAACTTACACTCAAATGAAGATACGTAAAATATTTATATCGACCTTGCTGGCGCTCGGCCTCACCGCCTGCGGCGACTATCTCGACATAGTGCCCGACAATACGGTCGATCTGGACAGCATATTCGAGACCAAGGACAAAGCCTATCACGCGTTGGCCGACGCCTATTCGTTCATGCCCAACTGGGAGGCTTTCCACAACTCGCTCGCGCTCATGGGCGACGAATGGATCGGCCGTCTCGATTCGGGCGTGGCCAACACGCGCACCTATTGCCGCGGCATCAAGATCATGCGCGGATGGAACAACTCGTCGGACCCCATCATGGGATACTGGGGCGGTTACGGCGGCGCGAGCAACCTCTATGAGGGAATCCGCAGCTGCAATATATTCCTGAACAGTCTGGGCGAGGATATCCCCAACTTCTCGGTCGAGGAGCGCGCCGACTGGATCGCGCAGGTGAAGATACTCAAGGCCTACTATCACTTCTATCTGCTTCGCATGTACGGCCCCATAATCATCATGGACGTCAACCTCGAACCCAACGATCCCGCGTCGGCCATCCAGCAGCAGCGTCGTCCCGTCGAGGAGTGTTTCCAATATGTGCTGGGCCTCATCGACGAGGTGCTCTACAACGCCGACGGCACGGAGAAGAACGATCTGTACGAGACTCGCAGCAGCCTCTTTTACGGCCAGATCGACCGCGTGATCGCCAAGGCTCTCAAGGCCAAGATCCTGCTCTATCGCGCCAGCCCGTTCTTCAACGGCAACAGCGAGTATTACAGCACTTTCCGCAACGAGGCGGGCGAGCACTACTTCCCCCAGACTTACGACAAGGAGAAGTGGAAGGAGGCTCTCGACGCGCTGGAGATCGCCATCGCCGCAGCGGCCGATCAGGGCAAGAACATATACGAATACAGCGGCCAGCCCAAGTTCTGGGACGCCGAGGATTACGAGTCGTCGGAAATCATGAAGTATTGCTACAACAACCGCTTCTCGATCAACGATCCGTGGAACAGCGAGCTGGTGTGGGGTTACTCGAATCTGATGTACACCTCGGCGGGCAGTTTCTCGCACGCCTCGCAGGTTCGCGGCGACGTCGACAACCCGGGCAACGCCTCGTTCTCGTACCAGTGGCTCGGCTCGACCTACCGCATGACCGAACTCTTCTATTCGAAGAACGGCGTGCCCATCGACGAGGACAAGACTTTCCCCTATGAGCATCGTCACGACGGGGTGACCATTCCCGACGACGACTACCACCGAGGCTACATGCAGGCGGGCGAAAAGACCATCCAGCTCCATCTCAACCGCGAGCCGCGCTTCTATGCGTGGGTGGCCGTCGACCGTTGCGTGTGGCGCACGTTCGATACCCGCCTCAACATGCTGATGCGCAGCGGCGAGTTCCCGGGCGGACGTCAGAGCAACCACGCCACCGACTACTATTGGACGGGCATCGCGGTGAAGAAGTACGTGCACCCCGAGTCGAAGAACGGCGCATGGCAGCGCGTGGTGAATTTCCCCTATCCGCTCATCCGTATGGCCGATCTCTATCTGTCGTACGCCGAGGCCTACAACGAGTATTACGGTCCCGACCAGAAGGCTTACGACAAGATCAACGCCGTGCGTCGCCGCGCGGGTCTGCGCGACGTCGAGGATGTGTGGAACGACTCGTCGATCGTGAGCGAGGTGGGCAAGCACCGCACGCAGGACGGTCTGCGCGACATCATCCACACCGAGCGTATGATCGAGCTCTCGTACGAGGGACAGCGTTACTGGGACATCTGCCGCTGGAAGCGCGCCGAGGAGTTCTTCACCACCCCCATTCAGGGCTGGTACGCTCCCGACGGCAGCACCTTCGACGACTTCTTCGTGCTCACCACATGGCAGCAGCGCGAGTGGACGACCCCCAAGAGCTATCTGCACCCGATCCCCGACGGCGAGATCAACAAGAACCCCAAGGTGGACCAGAACCCGGGCTATTAATATGTTTAACGTAAAATTTTACGACAGATCATGAAACTCAAATATAACATAATACTCATGACGCTCGCGTGCTTCGTCTGGGCGGTCGGCTGCAAGACGGAGAGCGACACGGCTCGCGACACTCAGGCGCCCGGGCCGTTGAGCAACGTGACCTTCACGCCGCTTAACGGCGGAGGTTACTTCAAGTATACCATCCCCGCCGACGAGGATTACCTCTATGCCCGCGCCGAATACTCGACCGACTCGGGCGAGACGATATCGAAGACCAGTTCGGTGTATGCCGACAGCCTCGTTATCGAGGGTCTCGGCTCGATCAAGGAGTACGACGTGAAGCTGTTCGCGGTGGACCGCTATTCCAACGAGTCGGAGCCCGTGACCGTGACGATCACCCCGCTGGAACCTGCCGTCACGGCATCGCTGGCGTCGCTCGACATCTATGCGGGCTTCTCGTCGGTGGTGGTCACTATGGAGAATCCGCAGGAGACGCCGATCGACATATACGTGACCCTGAAGGGCAACGGATCGGAGGCTTTGAAGGTATACACCTCCAACAAGGCCGAGGAGCGCATCTTCATTCAAGGTCTGGACGCCGTGCCTTACGAGGTGTCGGCGTACATAAAGGATAACTACGGCAACTGCACCGAGTCGAAGAGCTTCGGATCGATAACCCCCTTGACCGACTACAAGTTGGACAAGAAGTCGTTCTCGTTCCTGCGCGACCAGCTTCTGTACGGCGACCGATGGGATTACACCGAAAGCTCGTGGGAAAAGCAGACTCCCAAGGAGGAGTGGAAAGAGCTCTATACGCAAGACAGCATGAAGAACGCCAAGGAGTCGCGTTTCGAGGGCCATATAAACAAGTTCTGGGACGACATGACCGACGACGATCCCAACTATTCGCTCAACTATTTCCATTCGGGAACGAGCTATCCCTTCTCGTACTTCATCGATTTGGGCCGCGAAGTGCAGATAAGCCGCATGCGACTGTTCATGCGTAATCTCAACGCATGGGGCACATATACGGTGAAGACCTGCGAGATATGGATCAGCAACGACCAAACCCCCGAGGACGGTATTCTGGACGACTGGGAGTACGTCGGCACCTACACCATCAACAAACCCGCGAGCGACAGCGAAACGGCCCTCGAATTCAAGGAGGGTTCGGAGTTTTGGATCTATCCCGAGAACCCGACCTTCACCCGTCCGTTCCGCTATCTGCGCTACAAGGCGGTCAAGGATTGGAACAACGGTTCGGTCGGCTGCATGTCGGAGATCACTCTTTACGGACAGGATGTAAAATAACGATAAAAACGGATTATTATGAAATCTAACATATTAGGAACGCTTCTGGCTGCGACCGTCGCCCTCGGCGGATTGGCCGCGTGCGACAACATGGATGCGCTCTACACCCAATACATGCAGGAACAGACCTATTCGGGCAAGATCTCGAATCTGCAAGGGCAGTCGGGTACGGGCCGCGTAGTGCTCACATGGACCAATCCCGAGGATCAGATATCGAAGAAGATAAAGATCGTGTACGGCGACGACAAGCAGGAGAAGATTTACGAAACGTTGGTCGACGAGGCTTCGATCGACGGCCTCACGGCTTCGGCATACCAGTTCACCGTCTATACGATGGACGCGTTCGGCAATCTGTCGGTGCCCGTGTCGATCAGCAAGACGCTCTACACGCAGTCGCATATCAACGGCATGGAGCCTCCGCGCTGCCTCCTCGCCAAGCAGGAGGACGGCACCTACACGCTGACGTTCTCGGGTTTGTGCAACTCGATGATGATGTTCGGCGGCGAGCTGAAATACACCATTCGCGGCGGAGGGTACACCCACAGCGACATCTACACCGAGACCATCGCCGCCAACGCTCTGACGAGCACGTTCATCTCGAAGTCGTTCGAGGGGCTGGAGCTTGTCGAAGGCGAGACCTACGAGGTGGAGTACGAGTTGGCAGTGTATCCTGCCAACATGAGCAGCATCGGCACCAACAACACCTACTCTTTCTCGGACAAGTCGATCGATCTTATGACCATATCGAAAACGGTTACCTTGAGCATCTGATGCAGGGTGTGACCGAGGTTTATTGGAACGGGGAGCGCGACTTCGGTTGCGCTCCCCGTATTATAAGAGGGTGAACATCGCGGCGCGATGTCGGAGTTTCGAATTACTTCGCCTCGCGGGCCAGCTCCAGAGCCTTGGTGGTGGTGTAGTACTTCGACTTCATCTGCGACACCTCCCAATCGGGAATCTTGCCGTCGATCAAATACTTCAAATACACCTTCATCACCGAGCTGAAACGCATTTCGTGCGTCTTGACCAACGCGGCGGGGATTACCACGCGCCACTCCTTGTCGCCCGACGGCTCGATATCCAAATCGGGGTAACGGTCGGCCACCGATTCCAACGCCGCGCGCAACTCGGCTTCGAAAGCCGCCGTGTCGTCGCCCTTGCAGCGAACGTAAAGCATCGGCTTGTAACCCTGCTCGGCGCCCTGACGGATCGAAACGTCGGCCTTGGTGCCCTTCACCACCGAGTAGTGGGTGTCTCCCGTACCCTCGTTGTCCACCTCGGCCATGAAGTTCCACACCACGCTCACGCGCGCGTTGACGCCGTTGAGCTTGTAGTTCATCTCGCCGTTGGAGTATACGTTCAACGTGTCGTCCACTATGTACTTTTTTAGGAAATCGGGATACTGCTCCTTGCCCGACACTAAACGATACTTGTCGAGCGGAATCTTCGTCGCCCAGCGTCTGGCCGAGGTGAATTCCACCTGTGACGCGTAGTCGATCGGCTGCTCGGGCAGCACGGTGCACTGCACCAGATCGACGAGGTGGGTCGTGACGTCCACTATGCCCTCGCCCTGCTGCTCGATGTCGAAATACCACTCGGGGCGGGTGAGCGGCTGCCCCGAAACATATTTGAAGAAGTGGTGCACGCTCTCCTTGGTGATGGCGGGATCCTCGGGCGTGCCCTTCTCCATTTGGCCGAAGAGCGAGGGAATGCCCACCAATACGCGCTGCAACTCGTTGTTGATCTCCGAACGTTCGGTCATGATGTCGTACACCAGCACCCCGTCGGCGGCCGCCTTGTCCAGCGTGCGCTCCAGCTGCGCGAAACGCTTGCCGTCGATGGCCATCGGCTTGTCCGACAGCACGTTTATGCCCGCTTCGACGGCTGCTTCGACGTATCCCGTCTTCTTGCCGTTATTGCCCGCCAGCACGACGACGTTGCCGCTGCGGTCGTCGATCATCCTTTGCAGGAAATCGTCGTCCGCGTACACCTGTTCGTCCCACGAGGTGGGATCCTCGGCGCGGCCGTTGTAGATCGCCACGCGGTCGAGGTGCATCTTCACGTCGTCGCCCTCGGGAGCATACACCCGCACCGTGGGGGCGACCTGATCGTACATGTACATCTGTACCAACGCCGCATGGAAATGTCCCGGGTCGAGGGTCATGAGTTTCACTTCGCCCCGACTCCCGTCGAAAGCCTTCTTCGCGGGCGTGCCGTGGCCGCACCCCGCAAACGCCGCGACCGCGCAGGCCGCCGCGATAACAATCGGTTTTTTCATGTCGAAATCAATATTTTAAGTAAATAGGTCTTTCGTCTGAATCTTATTCGGGTGTCGGCCGCAGTTGCCGCCGAATATGAATTTTACTCTTTGAATCCCTGCGCGCGCAGCTTTATGTCGCTGCCGTCGGGGGTTACGAGGTAGGCTCCCGTCGATTCGCGGGTGATGTGTCCCACCACGTCGACCAGTCCCAAGCGCATTACCTGTTCCTGCATGGCCAGCGGCACGGTGAACATCAATTCGTAATCCTCGCCGCCGTTGAGCGCGGCCACCACGGGGTCCGCGTGCATCTCCTCGGCCAGAGCCGTGGTCTGCTTGGCGATGGGGATGCGGTCGAGATATATCCTCGCGCCGCACTTCGAAGCCTTGCAGATCTGCAACACCTCGCTCGCCAGACCGTCCGAAATATCGATCATCGACGTCGGCACGATCTTCTCTTCGGCCAACGCTTCGATTATGTCCTTGCGGGCGCGCGGCTTCAGATAGCGTTGCAACAGATATTCGTGACCCGCGAATTGCGGCTCGGGGTTCTCGACATCGGCCAATACCCGCTTTTCACGCTCCAGCAGCTGCAATCCCATGTAGGCCGCGCCGAGGTTGCCCGTGATGCAGATCAGGTCGTTGAATTGCGCGCCGCCGCGGTACGATATGGCCTTGCGTCGGGCGCGGCCTATCGTCGTGATGCCTATCGTAAGCCCCGTCATCGAGGCGCGCGTGTCGCCGCCCGCCAGATCGATTCCCAACTCCTTGCAGGCGAATTCGATCCCTTCGTACAGATCTTTCAACGCCTCGACCGACATTTTCGACGACACGCCGAGCGAAATCATGATCTGCTCAGGCAATGCGTTCATGGCGAGAATGTCGCTCGCGCCGACCGTTACAGCCTTGTAACCCAGATGTTTGAGCGGGAAATACGTAAGGTCGAAATCCACGCCCTCCAACAGAGCGTCGGTCGATACGACGATCGCGTCGTTGCGTCCCGCAGCTATCACCGCGGCGTCGTCGCCCACGCCTTTCAGCGTCGATTCGTTGTCGGCGGCGGCGCTGCGCGTCAGGCAGTCGATGAGTCCGAACTCCCCGAGTTCGGCTATTTCGGTTCTTTTCTTGTCGTGCATTATCTTATCTTTTTCTGCAAAGATACTCTTTTCGCTCCGACCGAGCAAAAGTTTATATGCTTATCCGCAAAAACCTCCGGGGTGGCGGGGGCGGCGGTTCGCAGCCCCGATGCGGCATTTTTAGGATTAATTTTGCGATATAGTCGGCCTCGGCGATGTTTTTTTGGTAAGTTTTTGTAATTTTGGCGGCGTATAAGGTCTAAAACATAATACGTTTATGCTGAATATAATATTGTTCGGAGCGCCCGGATGCGGCAAAGGCACGCAGGCGGCGCGTATCAAGGAGAAGTACAACATCAACCATATCTCGACGGGCGAGGTGATCCGCGGCGAGATAGCGCGCGGCACCGAGCTGGGCAAGAGCATGCAGAGCTACATCGAATCGGGCCGTCTGGCTCCCGACTCGATCGTGATAGGCATGATCCGCAACTATCTGAAGGAGCACCGCGACGCCGCGGGCAACATCTTCGACGGATTTCCCCGCACCACGGCGCAGGCCGAGGAGTTCGACCGCATTCTGGCCGAGGACGGCGAGAGCGTCAACGTGATGGTTTACATGGATGTTCCCGAGGAGGAGCTGGTGAAGCGCATCCTGCTGCGCGGCAAGGATTCGGGTCGCGCCGACGACGCGTCGGAGGATGTGATCCGCAACCGTATCTCGGTATATCGCGATCAGACCGCAGTGGTGGCCGACCATTACGACAAGCATGGCAAGTATGCCGCCATCGACGGCGTGGGCAGCATGGACGAGGTGTTCGACCGTATCTGCGAGGTCATCGACGCCAATCGTTAACGTACGGATGCGGAGCGTAACCGAAGTCGGCAAGCGAGGCGGCGAAGGGCGGCGGATTTATTTATGTCACTTTTTTCGTCGTATTTATTGCAGATTACTTTTTTTTGGTTACCTTTGCGTCGCTAAAGTGCCTTGTTACCGTGCAGTGGCGCGATAGCGGTAAGGCCCATTCGTCTATCGGTTAGGACGCAAGATTTTCATTCTTGAAAGAGCAGTTCGATTCTGCTATGGGCTACGACTTATGTCTCCAGCGGACATTTGACAGGTGGACAGTGATTTCGACGTCCCACGGGGCGTTAGGCGAGGCTCGGCTTCGCGGGATCGGGAAGGTGAACGAGACCGATGCGTTCGGCGCGGTCGCCGATTCCCATTGAAAACAGACAAAATAAAAAGTAAAAATAAAAGTTAGGAAAAAATTATGGCAAATCACAAGTCATCGAAGAAAAGAATTCGCCAGACCGTCACCAAGCGCGCACACAACCGTCTGTATCACAAGACCGCGCGTAACGCCGTGAAGGCTCTGCGCAACACCGCCGAGAAGAGCGCTGCCGAGGTTCTGCTGCCGAAGGTGTCGTCTATGCTCGACAAGTTGGCGAAGCACAACATAATTCACAAGAACAAGGCAGCCAACCTGAAGAGTTCGCTGGCTTTGCATGTGAATGCTTTGTAAGCCAAAGCGTTTGCTACAAGTATGATCGGCCCCGAAAATCCCTCGGGGTCGATCGTTTTTATATAATTGGCGGGGTGATACGTATTGCCGCTGAGGATACGGGGGCGCGGCCTGCGGATTCGAATGAATCTATTTTTGTTTGAATACATCGTGTTTTGTCAAATAAGTATCCCACGCTTTTACATAGGGCTTTTGATAATATTTGTGTATCACGTAAATGACATAGCGGGCTTGCAGATTCAATTTCATGCCGACGGGGATATACTTCTCGGGCCGTTCCAGTATTCGGGTAATTTTTTTTAACGCGTTGGACGACAGAATCATCTTTTATTGTTTGTCGAGCACTGATCGGCGCTTAGCATGATATGCAAAGAGGTGATATTTGCCAATGAATTTATAATCTCTTGGGATATTCGAGAGTACTTCTCGTGCTGTTTGAGATTATATGAAATGTTCATTTGCATGTGTCTGCCGAACTCTCGGCTTAACAGCGCAATGCGGGCTCCGATCAACAGATAGATTAATTTGGGCTCTTCCATAAGTACGAGGGAGGGTTATGTTTTGTCTGTTCAATTCAAAGTCAGCTATAAATTTGCAATTATTGAAAAGCGGGCTGTCCGAACGATTCGGGCAGCCCGCTGCGGGGTGAAAAGAGGCGAGGGCGGGATTATTTGTTCATCACCTCGTTCTGGTGGTTGATGCTCTCGATGTGGATGGCCTCCAGCACCGCGCGCACGAAGTCCTCGCTGAGGTTCATGCCGCGCGTGAGCGAAAGCATGCGACGGCAGATCTCCTCCCAGCGGTTGCTTTGCAGGATGGCCACGTTGTTGGCTTTCTTTATGGTCCCGATCTTCTCGCAGGTGTTCATGCGTCGGCTCAGCAGGTCGAACAACTCGGCGTCGATCTGGTCGATCTGCTGGCGGCAAACGTCGAGTTCGCTGTTGAACTCGGGGTCGTTGGCCGTCTTGGCTCGCCACATCACGTTGTCGATCATGGTGAGGCAGTCTTGCGGCGTGAGCTGCTGCGAAGCGTCGCTCCAAGCCTTGTCGGGCGTAATGTGGCTCTCGATGATGAGTCCGTCGTAACAGAGGTCGGCGGCTTGCTGCGAAATGCCGTACAGCAAAGGACGGCAGCCGCAGATGTGCGACGGGTCGCAGATCATCATCATCTCGGGGAAACGGCTGCGCATCTCGAAGATCATGTGCCACATGGGCGGATTACGGTACTTGCTGTGTCCGAAGTAGGAGAATCCGCGGTGTATGAGACCTATGTTCTCGATCTTCACGCCCTCGTTCACCAGACGGTTCACGGCGCCTGCCCAAAGGCCGATGTCGGGAGTCATGGGATTCTTGATGAGCACCGTTATCTCCTCGTTGCCGTGGAGACTCTCGGCGATCTCCTGCACGGCGAAGGGCGATACGGTCGTTCGCGCGCCGATCCACAGAATGTCGACGCCGTGTTTGAGCGCGCACTCCACATGGGCGCGGTTGGCTACCTCGACGGCTATCGGCAGGCCCGTCGCGTTCTTCACCTCGTTGAGCCATTCGAGGCCGGGTTCGCCTATGCCCTCGAATGTTCCCGGGTTGGTGCGCGGCTTCCACACGCCCGCGCGGATCACGTCCACCTTGCCCGAGCGGGCCAGTTGCATGGCGGTCTCCACCGTCTGCTCGCGGGTCTCTGCGCTGCACGGTCCCGCTATGACGAGGGGCCTTTTAGCCCCGAGTTTGAATCTTCCCATAGTTTTTCGTTATTTCAGTATTTCCCTGATTTTGTTGGCCTTGCTCATGGCGTCGATCAACCCTTGCCGGTCGTCGCGCTCGATCATGCGGCGCAGTATCTGCAACTGGTGTATGTGCTCGCGCAACACGTCCAGCACGTTGTACTTGTTGCCCAGAAATATGGGCGCCCAAGTCTGCGGCAAGCTCTTGGCCAGACGCACCGTGCTCTCGAAACCTCCGCCCGCGAGATCGAATATGTGCTCCTCCTCGCGCTCCTTCTCCAGTACGGTCAACGCCAGCGCGAACGATGTTATGTGCGATATGTGCGACACGTACGCGCAATGGGTGTCCTGTTCCTCGGCCGACATGTAGCGTATCGGCATGCCGAGCGTGCGGTAGATCCGCTCCACTGCCGCCAAAGCGTCCGCGTCGGACCGCTCGCTGTCGCAGATCACCACCGTGCGTCCGGCGAAGGCTCCGTGTTCGGCGGCCTCGGGACCGCTGTTCTCCGTGCCCCACATGGGATGCGTGGCCACGAGTCGTCCGCGATTGGGATGCAGAGCGGTCACTTCGCACAACTCCTGCTTCGTGGAGCCCATGTCCATCACGATCTGGTCGGGACGTATGCGGTTTAGCAGTTTCACGGCCATCACGGGGATGGTGTCGACGGGGGTGGCCAGCACGATCAGATCGCTCTCGGCGAGGGCTTCGTCCAAAGTCGCGATGCGGTCGACCAGACCGAGGTCGAGGGCCCGTCGAGCGCTCTGTTCGGAGCGCTCGATTCCCATGACGCATTCGCTCAGGCCCTTGTCCTTAAGACTCAGGGCGAACGAACCTCCTATGAGGCCCAAGCCTATTACGGTCGTCTTCATCTCGGCGCGGCGTTATTTCGAAAAACGCGTCTTCACGCGCTGTGCAGCCTCGGCCAGACGCTCCTCGGGCATGCAGAGCGATATGCGGATGAACTTGTTTCCCTCGCTGCCGAAGATTCCGCCCGGGGTGACGAACACGTCGCACTCGTCGAGCACCTTATCCGAGAATGCGAAGCAGTCGCCCTCGAAATCGGCAGGCATGGCGGCCCATACGAACAGACCCGCCTGTCCCTTCTTGTATGTGCATCCCAGAGCGTCGAGAAGCTCGTAACCGCGCGCCTCGCGCGCATAGTAGGTGGCATTCAGCTCGTCGAACCACTCGTTGCCGAGCGACAGAGCCTCTGCCGCGGCGGCCTGCACGGGATAGAACATACCCGAGTCCATGTTGCTCTTGAAACGCAGGATGTCGCTCAGGATGTCGGCGCGGCCCACCACGGCGCCCACGCGCCAGCCCGCCATGCTGTGGCCCTTGCTGGTAGAGTTCATCTCGATGGCCACGTCCCATGCGTCGGGTACCGAGAGGATGCTGAGCTGGAGGTTGTTGCGCACGAAGCTGTAAGGATTGTCGTGTACCAGCAGTATGTTGTGCTTGCCCGCGAAAGCGACCAGTTTTTCGAACAGCTCCACGGTGGGGTGGGTGCCCGTCGGCATGTTGGGGTAGTTGACGAACATGAGCTTCACGCGGCTCAGATCCTGCTTCTCCATCTCGTCGAAGTCGGGGTAGAAGTCGTTCTCGGCCTTGAGGGCGTACTCGGCCACCTCGCCGCCCGCGAGCGTCACGGCGGCGCGGTAGGTGGGGTAGCCCGGGTTGGGAACCAGCACCTTGTCGCCCGCGTCGAGGAACGCCATGCAGATGTGCATGATACCCTCTTTAGAGCCCAACAGAGGCAGCACCTCGTTCTTGGGGTTGAGCTTCACTCCGTACCACTTCTCGTACCAGTCGGCGTATGCGCCGCGCAGCAGGTCGCTGCCGTTGTAGGGCTGGTAGGCGTGCACGTCGGGACGCTGCGCCTCCTTGCCCAGACGGTCGATGACGCTCTTGTGGGGCGGCATGTCGGGGCTGCCGATTCCGAGGCTGATGATGTCGCGGCCCGCCTTGCGCAGCTCGGCTATCTCGCGGTTCTTCTTCGAAAAGTAATACTCCTTGATACAATCCATTCTGTGTGAAGGAGCGATCTCTACCTTTGCCATAATTGTTTTCTTCGTTAGATGTTATTTATTCGGTTATATCTATTGTTCTGCGGTGTGGTCCTTGCGCAGTCCGCTGCGGTATACTCCGTAAACGTGCACCTCCTCGGCGGCCTCCTGCAAGCGGTCCAAGTTGCGGATGTAGTCGTCCAGACAGCCGAATTCGAGGTCGATGTGGAACAGATAGTGCCACGGCTCGCTGGGTATGGGATACGATTGCAGCTTCGAGAGGTTGATGCCCTGCAACTGGCTCAGGGTGCGCAGCAGCGACCCTTCGCGGTGGTCGGTCTTGAAGTATAGCGATGCTTTGTCGGCGTGGGGATCGATGTTGTGGTCGTGACGCTTGAGCACCATGAATCGCGTGTAGTTGCTCTTGATGGTGTTGATCTCGGGCGCGATGATCTTGAGTCCGAACATCTCGGCGGCGAGTTCGCTCGCGATGGCGGCCGTATGGCGCAGCCCCTTTTCGGCTATGTGCCGCGCGCTGAGGGCCGTATCCTCCGACTCGACGAGCTTCCACGGGCGGCTGTCGAGGTAGTCGATGCACTGCAACAACGCCATGGGGTGCGACTCCACCTCGCGGATATCCTCCAACTCGACGTCGGGCAACACCATCAGGTTCTGCTTTATGGGCAGATAGATCTCGCCTGCCACCTGAAGTTTGGCGTCTTGCAGGATGCTGTAATTGGCGATGATCGATCCCGCGATGGAGTTCTCGATAGCCATCATGCCCATGTCGGCCTCGCCGCGCTTGACGGCGGCTGCCACGCCTCGGAAAGTGTCCTGAGGCATTATGCTGATGTCGCGGCCGAAATAGTCGTTGGCCGCTATGTGGTGGAAACACCCCTCGTAACCTTGTATCGCTATTTTAAGCATCCCTCTTGTCGGTTAAAAAAAATCCTGACCTCGCATGGGCGGTCAGGATCAATATCACTCGTTCATGAAATCTTCATTGTTTAGCATATCGTATCCCGACCGTTCGCACGGTAATAATAAAATCGCTTGAAAAAGAAGAAATTCATGTTCATATTCTCACTGCGGGCGGTTATCCTCCGCTTCGGGTACAAATATATCGCAAATCGTCGATAAATCAAAATTCGGAGCGAATAAATATGCGGGAATTTATTCAAATAATTTCATAATGCGCTTTTGGTGCGTCGCGCGCGGAGGCTGCCTCTGCGCGTAATGCCGTGAGATCGAGCGTGGTAGGTCCTTACAGTTCCCGCAGGTCGACTATTCCGTTCATCACGGCGTAAATCGTCAGGCGTCCTATCGATCGCGACCCTATCTTTTCGCATATATTGCGGCGATGGAACACCACCGTGGCCGACGATATGTTGAGCCGATCGGCTATCTCCTTATTTATATAGCCCTTGACCGTGAGCGCCAGCACATCCTTTTCGCGCGGCGACAGCAGTTCGGCGTACTCCTTTTCGGCGCGCGGCCGCATGCCGTGCGCGGCATGGGCGGCGTTGTGGATGGCGAGAAACGTTTTGAGCAGGTCGCGTTCGGGGCGACGGAGGTCCACCGTGCGGAATTCGGCGGGCACGTCCTCGGCCGCGCCCTCGACGAGCACTATGCAACGACGGTGCTGGGGCGCGAAAAAGGGCAGATGGTCGGCGAGGATCTCGGCCGCGACGAAATAGTGGATGGCTGTGTGCGGCTCGTCGGACTCGAACTCCTCCATCGAATTGTAGGAGGCTATCTCCACGTTGCGGAACATGCCCACGAACGGAGCGATGTCGGCGAGTATCGAGCGCATCGCCAGACAGCACAGCGAATTGGGGTGAATGACCGCTATTTTCGGTTTGGATTCCATCGATGCAAAGATAGGATAATTAACCGTAACGCAAAACTATAATAAATGATAGTTGATGCGCGGGCGCGGAGGGAGTACCTTTGCGATGCGGTTTAGGAATATGCTGTTCGCCGACAGCGGAGGATGCAAGCGAGCGTAAAGCGAGTTGCAGTCCGCCGCGCGGGGTGGCGGCGAACTGCCGACATCGTAGAACGATGTCGTTATTATATATGTATCAACAAGTTTTACTATGAAGTCATTATTCGTTTTAGCATTGTCGGCCCTTCTCGGCGGCAACCCGTGTCATTCGGCCGAACGTACCGACAGTACACACGTATCGCAGGCCGACGGCGAGCGCGAGGAGCGCCGTATAGAGACCGTCGTCGTCTCGACCGACATGCCCAAGTCGTACATCGACAAGAAGCATATTCCCGTTGCGGTGTCGCAACTGCGCAGCGAGGAGCTGGAGCGCGAACGCGTGCTTTCGATAAAGGATCTCTCGGCTATCGTGCCGAACTTCTATCAACCCGATTACGGTTCGAAGATGACCTCGTCGATATACGTCCGCGGCTTCGGCGCGCGCATCGACCAGCCGGTGATAGGCGTGAGCGTCGACGGCGTGCCCTATCTGAACAAGAACAATTACGATTTCGACATGCTCGACGTGGCGGCGATCGAGATGCTGCGCGGCCCGCAAGGCACCCTTTTCGGGCGAAACACCATGGGCGGCCAGCTCAACATATACACTCTTTCGCCACTCGGCATCCGAGGCCGCGATGCCGTGCGCGCCTCGGCGGAGTATGGTTCGGGCAATACGGTTCGGGCGCGTGCGTCGTACTACCGTAACGGCGGACGCTTCGGATTCATGGCGGGCGGATATTACACCCGCACCGACGGATTTTTCGACAACGAGTACGACGGCAGCGATTGCGACCGCGGTCAGGGCGGCGGCGGCCGCGTGCGCGTGGCGGGCGATCTGGGCCGCGGCTGGTCGCTGGACAACACGCTGTCGGTGGGGTATGACGACGAGGGCGGATACGCCTACTCTCTGTATGATGTCGAGACGGGCGCGGTGCACGGCGTCGCTTACAACTCGCCGAGCCGTTACGAGCGTCTGAACGTTACCGACGGCCTTATCCTCCGTCGCCGCGGTCGGAAGGCGGAGTTCAGCAGCACGACGGGATACCAGTATACCCACGATCGCATGAATATCGACAACGACTTCACCACGGCTTCGCTCTTCACGCTTTTGCAGGAGCAGCACGAGCACGCTCTGACGGAGGATCTGGTGTTGCGCACGTACGACGAAAAGCGTCGCTGGCAGTGGATCACGGGCGCGTACGGGTTTTACAAGAGCCTGAAGATGAACGCCCCCGTCACCTTCATGCAGGACGGCATCGACCGATTGATCTTGGCGGCGGCCAACAAGGGTATTCAGAGCGTCATGCCGTTCGCGAAGCTGGAGTTGGAGGAGTCGGAGTTCGACATAGCGAGCAACTTCGACATTCCGACATACGGACTGGCCGTCTACCACGAGTCGTCTCTCCGCGCGGGCGAACGGTGGCGTTTCACGGCGGGGTTGCGTCTCGATTACGAGTCGACGAGGATGGATTATGACAACTACACGGCCGTGAATTATCGTCTTACGCCCATGATGCGCGACTACAAACAGATCAAGGTGCCTTTCGCGGGGCGCGAGAAGCTCGACTATCTGGAGCTGCTGCCCAAGTTCGCCGTCAACTTCTCGACGGGCGCTGGCGATCTCTATGCCACGGTGACGCGCGGTTACAAGGCAGGAGGGTTCAATACGCAGATATTCTCGGATATCCTTCAGAACAAGATGATGACGGCCGTGATGGCCGATGTGATGTCGCAGATGCGTCCCCGCGCGGGCGGCGAGTCGCCTTACGATGCCGCGTCGGTGACCACGTACGATCCCGAGTACAGCTGGAACTATGAGTTGGGCGGCCATCTGCGTTTGGCCGAGGGGTTGATGTACGTCGATTTCGCGGCTTTCTGGATCGAGTGCCGCGACCAGCAGCTGACAGTCTTTCCCGAGGGCACGACCACGGGTCGCATGATGTCGAACGCGGGGCGTTCGCGCAGCCGCGGCGCCGAGCTGTCGGTGAACCTGCTGCCTGTGCGCGATCTCTCGATCAAGGGCAATTACGGATATACGAACGCCAAGTTCGTGGAGTTCGACGACGGAAAGGAGAATTACGAGGGCAAATATCTGCCTTACGCTCCGCAGCATACCGTTTCGGCGGGCGTGTCGTACGACTGGCATACGGGCCGTCGCGCCGTGGACCGCGTGGTGTTCGACTGTACGTGGCAGGGCGCGGGCAAGATATATTGGAACGAGAGCAACACTCTGTCGCAGAACTTCTATTCGCAGTTGGGCGCTTCGGTAAAACTCTGCCACGGCGATTTCGCGCTCACGTTGTGGGGCCGCAACCTCCTGAACGAGGATTTCTATACCTTCTATTTCAAGTCGGTGAACAACAACTTTTTCAGCCACGGCAAACCCCGACGCGTCGGGATTACGCTGAGTTATACGATGTAACCGCGTCCCGCGCCGCGGACTGCAAAAAAACATCCCCGAAAGGCTCTCGAACCTTTCGGGGATATGTTTTTCGTTATCGGATTCCGATTACTTGGTCTCGGGAGTCTCGGGAGTCTCGGGAGTCTCGGGAGTCTCGGGAGTCTCGGGAGTCTCGGGAGTCTCGGGAGTCTCGGCGGTCTCGGCAGCCTGAGGAGCTGCGGAAGCGTCGGCGCTCTTGACGTCGAGCAACTCTACCTTGAACTCCAGAGCCTCGTTGGGGCCGATGGGACCTTGTCCGAATGCGCCGTAACCCAACTCGGCGGGGATCCACAGCGTGATCTGGCCGCCCTTGCCGACGAGCTGCATACCCTCGGTCCAACCCTTGATAACCTGATTCAGTCCGAACTCGATCGGTTCGCCGCGCTCGTACGACGAGTCGAATACAGTGCCGTCCTTGAGTTTGCCCTCGTAATTCACCTTCACGATATCGGTGGCTCGGGGCTTGATGTCGGCGTCGCCTGCCTTGTCGATGCGATAGAGCAGACCGCTCGCGGTCTTCTGCACGCCGCTCTTCTTCTCCGTCTTCGCGAGCCACTCCTCCGACGCCTTGGCGTTCTCGGCGGGGCGCACTACCATGAAGTAGTTCTGGATGAACTTATACGCCGCGTCTCCGTCGACCTTCGACTCGCCGGCCTTAGCATCCTCGATACCCTTGGTGAACCAATATGTCTGCAACGGCAGACGGGCATTGCGGAGGTTGGTGCCCATGTCGTAACCGTAAGCGTATGATACCTCCTTGCGCTCCTTGTCGTCGGCGAAGAGGTCGTGATCCTGCTCGGCCTTGGTGCTGTCGGCCGCTATTTCGGCCATAAGCGTCTGCATGCGCTTGGGTTGCTCCATCGAGAAGAAGTTTTGCAACACGTCGAGAGCCTCGTCGTGCTTCTTGTCTTCTTTCTCGACCTTTGCGTACAAGGCGTCCTCGGCGCCCTCGACCATAGCCTTCATGTCGAACTTCATCTCGGGCATCTGAGACGTTATGCCTTGGCCGATGTCGGTGCCTATGGCATACGACAGCGTATCGAGTTTCGATTTGTCGCCCTTGGTGATAAGCGTCGACGATTTGCCGCCGCACGAAACCATCATCGCCGCGAAAACGAGCGCGGCGGCTCCGTAAATAACTTTTTTCATCTTTCTGTTGATTTTATCTGTATGTTTGTTCCGGTTTACTTGATCGTACGACGTCAGCGGTTGCGACGTTTCACTTCCGTCACCTCCACCTCGTAACGCAACATGGTGTTGGGGGCTATCCCCAACTTCTCGTCGCCCGCAGCTCCGTAACCCAGCGACGAGGGGATCCAGAGGGTGATGCGGCCGCCTTCGCCCACGAGCTTTACGCCCTCCTTGAGACCGTGGATCAACTTGTTGGCGGCTCCGCGCAACGTATCGTCGCGATCGGCGGCGCGGTCGACCTCCTTGCCGTCGAGCGTGGTGACGCGATAACGTATCGCCACCGTGTCGCGGTCGTTGCCGAGGGTCTTGTTCATGTCGCCCAACGCCCCGACCTTGTAGGTGAGTCCGCTCGGCGTGCGCACCACGTCGCGATCCGACGCGGCCAGATCGGTCAGATACTGCTCCTCGTACTTGCGGACGCGCTCGTATACTCCGTAATTCATGTAGGCCAGAAAGTAAGTGCGGGCCTCGTCGGCCGTCATCTGCTCGCGGCCGTTCAGAACGTCGTTTATGCCTGCCAAAACCGCGTCGCGCTGCAACGTGGAGTCCATCCGCAGGATGTTGAAGGCAATGTTCATGCCTACAACGTACGACAGCGAATCGGACTCGGCCGTCAGCGTCGCGCTTTTTCCCCCTCCGCGCGAACATCCGCCCGCGAACGCCGCCGAAACCGCGCCGAGCACGAGAGCGGAGAGGATATGTGTGGTGAATCGTTTCATTTCGTATCGTTGTTTTGCGACCGCAACGCTATGCCGCACATTCTGTACAGCAGGCGCGCTCCGATCTTCGCGTCGATGCTGCCGCCGCTCGCGGGCGATACGCCCGTCAGGGCGAAGCCGGCTATGCGTCGTCCCGAAGTCGCTATGCGGTCGAGCAGGTAGACCGTTTGACTGAACCCGAGACCTCCCGCCTCCGCCTCGGGCGAATGCGGACAGTTGTCGGGCGACAATGCCGATATGTCGAGGTCGACGTAAACCGCGTCGGGCAGCTCCGCCACTACGGCGTCGCATACCTGCTGCCATGTGCTCCCTTCGAAACTCATCTGCGCCATGCTGCCGCAGCCGAACATGGTCATACGTTCCGATTCGCGTATCATGCGGTGTTCCGTCGCCGAGAAGTCGCGCACTCCCACGTGCACTATCGTCCCGAGTCCCTCTATCGTCTCCGCGGCGTCGCCTATGACCGACGCGCACGAGTGTTCGAATCCCTCGTGGCGACTCTTCATGCGGCAGCGGGCGTCGATATGCAGCAGCCCGAGCCCGTTTGCGCGTTCGGCCGTCGCGCGCAATGCGCCGTATACGGTCGACTGGTCGCCTCCGACCAGTCCCGCGATTTTACCCTTCTCGATCCATCCGCGCACCTGCGAGCGGATGTTGTCGTTCATCGTGCGGCACTCCTCGTCGATGCGGCGTTGCTTGCGGGCGTAATAATCTTCGGTCAAACCGCCCATGAGGCCGCCGCCTTTCTCCTCGCGGGCACGCAGACGCTCCACGTCCTGACGCAGATTCTGCGATATCTCCTGTATGGTGTAGTCGATGTCGGCCGTGGCGATGCCCTTGCGCCACTCGTCGGGCGAGAGGGGATCGTACAGATCCATGCGCATCGACTCCTCGATCATGGCGTCGGGAGCGTATGACGACGACGAACCCTCGGGCGCCGTGGCGTCCCACGGTGCCGAGACCAGCACCAAAGCGGCGCTTTCGGGCCGACACGGCATCCCGAAATATGTGCCGTTATCCGGATCGGCGGCTTCGATATTGCATTCCGACATAGTTCCCTGCTTTATTCGCTCGGCGGCGCGGGGCCGCCTCTGCGGAGTCGTGTTTCGGCAAAGATCGTGCAGGCCCGACGCGGGGCGGATGCCGCCGAGTCGCAGCGCACGTGCCGTTCGCGCGAGTTTGCCCGACAAATATACGTATTTAACTCCGTTGCGCCAAATAACCGGCTGCGAATGTGGCGTCTCGGGGCGGAATTGGGCTTTTTAGGAGTCGCTGTTCGCCGACGGCGGAGGGCTGCACGAGTTTGACGAGTTGCAGTCCTCCGCAGTGGGGCGGCGGCGAACTGCCGCCATCGCATGCGATGGCGAAATGTCTAAAAAACAGAGCTGCCCGAATATTCGGACAGCTCTGCCAATTATGAAAAGATTTCAGTTTAATCGAGAACCTTGACCTTGATGTTGCGGAACCATACATCGTCGCCGTGGTCCTGCAAGCCGATGTAACCCTCGTGGTTCTCACCGCCGCAGTTGAGCAGCAGATCGTAAGCCTCGGGCCACTTGTCCTTGCTGAACTTCGAGTTGTCAAGAAGCTCCTGCCACTGGGGAGTCCACAAGTGATACTCAACCACGGGCTTGTCGTTCTGGTAGTGAACCACCGTACCCTTGTAGCAGAGGATCTTGGTCTTGTTCCACTCGCCGTAAGGCTTCTGGTTCTGCGGATTGGCAGGGATCATGTCATAGAGCGATGCCGACATGCGGTTGCCGTCCACACCCAGCTTGGCGTCGGGGTGGTTGGCGTTGTCGAGAACCTGATACTCGGGAGCCGAGATGTAGATAGGCTTGCCCGGGATCTCCTGCGCGAGGTAGAAGATACCCGAGTTAGAACCCTTGGCGACTTTCCACTCCAACTCCAGCTCGAAGTTCTTGAACTTCCGGTCGAAGATGATATCGCCGCCCTCCAGCGTCTGGGCCTCGCCGCCGCCCGAGCCGTTGAACTTCAGGCAGCCGTCCTCGATGGTCCAGCGTGAGGGAACCTCGGTTTTACCGTAACCTCTCCAACCCTCGAGGCTCGTTCCGTCGAACAATACCACGGTGTTGGCGTCGTCTTCATTGCCTTTGCAGCCTGCGAAAATCGAGGCGGTTGCCAAAGCGGCCATGAATAATACTTTTTTCATCGTTGTGTTATTGGTTTAATTGATTATTTGGGCATGTCGCAAAGCTTCCAGCCGTCGCGATAGTTGTGCTTGATCATCTCGGCAGCGAACTGCTGAGCGTTGATCGGATCGGTGTAGGTCTTGTTGAAAGTCGGGTGGCCGTCGTTCACCGAGAAGCCGTCCTCGATCATGATGCGGATCGTCTCGTCGGGACCGATGTTGGTGAAGCGCATGTTGGCGCCGTCCCACTCCAGAGTCTTGTTGAGGCCCTGAAGACGAACGCCCAGAACGCCCATTACGACCATCTCGTTGAAAGGACCTGCCTCCGAGAAGTCAGAGTTGGTGAGGGTGCGGTTCTCCTTGTTCTCCTTACAAGCGCGTACCCAGTCTTTGCCGTGCGACAGCTCGACCTTGCGAGCGCGTGCGGGAACCTTGGGCTCGCGACCCGAGAGGAGGTAGGGGTTAACGCCGTAGCAACCGCATACGAGGGTATCCTTCGTACCGTAGAAGATTGCGCCGCCGCCCTGATCGTTGAGGCTCTTTCCGGGCTCCAGACCTTCGGGACGCGGAGGAGTCAGACCGCCGTCGTACCACGTAACGGTTACCTCGGGCAGCTTCACCTTGTCCTTCTTGCCGCGTGCGGGGAATACGTAGGTTACCATCTGTGCCTGCGGAGCGCAATCGGTCAGCAGAGCGGTCGACGAACCCTGAACCTTGGTGGGGTAGCCCAACTGGAGAGCCTTGAATACGGGGTGGAGGATGTGGCAAGCCATATCGCCCAATGCGCCCGTACCGAAATCCCACCATCCGCGCCAGTTCCAAGGCTGGTAAATCTTGTTGTAGGGACGATACTGAGCAGGACCGAGGAACAGATCCCAGTTCAGCGTGTCGGGTATGGGATCCACCTGCGAGGGACGCATCAGACCCTGCGGCCAGATGGGACGGTCGGTGAACGCGTCTACGCGGGTCACCTCGCCGATCTCGCCGTTCCAGATCCAGTCGCAAACCTTCTGCACGCCTTCGCCCGACGAACCTTGGTTACCCATCTGAGTGGCGACGCCCTTCTCGGCGGCCAGCTTGGTCAACAGACGAGACTCGTAAACCGAGTGGGTAAGGGGCTTCTCGCAGTAGATGTGCTTGCCCAGCTCCATCGCGGTGCTCGATACCAGAGCGTGAGTGTGGTCGGGGGTACCGCAGACAACGGCGTCGATCTGGTTGCCGATCTTGTCGTACATCTCGCGCCAGTCCCAGAAACGCTGAGCCTTCGCGTAGCGGTTGAAAGTGCCCTTGGCATAGTTCCAGTCGGTATCGCAGAGAGCCACGATGTTCTCGTCCGATACGTCGCTCAACACGGCTGCGCCTCGTCCGCCGACGCCGACACCGGCGATGTTCAGCTTGTCCGAAGGAGCTTTGTGTCCGAATGCCGCTCCCATTACGTTGCCGGGAACCACGGTCATGGCTGCCAGACCCGTCGCCGAGGTCTTCAGAAAGTCAGCTCGTGAAATTTTCTTTGACATAGTCGTTAATTTTTAGGTTAATAAAAGTTTATCTATATTTCAGCATGTGCTTCGAAAACATATTTTCCTCGCCCGCCCGTCAGAACCTTATGCTCGGCAGCGATTCGAGGTTGTAGATGCTGCGCTCGACGCAATTCTTGGGCGGCAGCATGTAGTTGCGCACTTCGACGAATATGTCCTTCGCGCCGCGCTTCACGGCTTCGGCTATTATGGGGTCGAAATCGATTCGTCCGCTCTCGCCCACCACGCCGTAATCGTGCGCGTGCAACAGCAAAACCCGTTCGCCGTAACGTCGCAATAACGCTTTGGTGTCGATCCCCGCCTCGGCGGTTTCGTACGTGTCTATCTCGAACCACACCTTCGCGGGATCGGTCGCCGCGGCTATGGCGTCGAATGCCGACACGCCGTTCACGGCCGTCAGATGCGATTTGTCGGGATGAAAGCAGAACTTCATCCCGCGCTGCGCCGCCATGTCGCCTATCGCGTCGAAATATTCGGCGTAACGCGCCGTCGTTTCGTCCGAAAGGCTCTCGGGCAAACGAAGCATCGTTATGTAGCGGCAACCGAGATCGCGGTGAATATCCAGCGCCACGCGCCACCATTCCGTTACAGGGTCCTCAGTCGGAACAGCCTCGCCCGCTGCTGCGGAATCGGCCTCCGACACTGCCGTCACGGACGCGGCCACCGTATCGTCGAGCAGTTTGGTCAGGTGCGCCCCCGCTATTTTGAGACCCGCCTTGCGGGCCGCCTCGCGGAAATCGTCGGGCTTCATGTCGTATATGCGTCCGTTCGAGTAGGACGCCGTCTCGATCATGGTGTATCCCATGCGGGCCACCTCCGACAGAGTGTTGCGAGGATTCTCGCACATGTCGCCCTGCAACGATTGCAGATTCAGCCCTATGTCGCTCTTGATGTTGCTCAACGCCTCGTCGACGGCCTCGGTAAAGGTATTGACAGCCTTTTTCAAGCCGATCACCGAGCCGACGACATCCGTCGCCGCCGACAATCCGTGTTTGAAAAATCCCAATCTGTCCATACCTCAATTATATTCGATTACGCCTCTCCGATCTTTAGCGCCGTCCTATTTCTCGGCGTCGTCCGTTTCAGGCTTCTCGTCCGACTCGTTTTCGCGGTCCAGAGCGCTCACCGTGTTGTCCTGCGCCGTCTCTTCGGTTTCGGTCGGCTTAACGGCGCTGCCCTCGGCCTCCATGCGCGCCATGTATTCGGCTTCGGCCTTTTCGCGCTGTATCTCTATGCGTCGCGCTATGCGTATGCCGTACTCGTAGAGCGCGTAACAAGGCACGAATATGAGGATCTGACTCACCACGTCGGGCGGGGTGATTACAGCCGAGAATACGAGCAGCACGACCGTCGCCAGTTTGCGGTACTGGCGCATCGACTCCGATCCGATTATGCCCAGCGTGGCGAGCAATCTTATGAGCAACGGCAGCTGGAACGCTATGGCTCCCGCGAACGACACTCCGAGCACGGTGCTCATGAACGAGCCCACGTCGATGATGTTGCTTATCTGGTCGCTTACGGTGTAGTTGCCCAAGAAGTTGATGGCCAAGGGCGATATCACGTAATAGCCGAACAGCAGACCTATGATGAACCATACGGGCGTCTCCACCACATAACGGATGCTCTGTTTGCGTTGGTAGGGCGGCAGCGCGGGCTTCACGAAGAGCCACAACTCCCATATCAAATAGGGGAACGCCACCACGAACGCGCCCACGATCGAGCTCTTGATGTGCAACATGAACTGTCCCGCCATTTTGTTGTTGAACAGCTCCACATTTTCGGGATGGATGTTCAGCGTCTCGGAGTTCAACACCGCCGCCAGCCATGTGAACAGGCGGTTGGTGGGGAATTCGGGGCGTATGGGGGCGAATACGATGTCGAGCACGATGCCTTTCAGTATGAAGAATACTATGAAAAGCACCGAGAATATCAGAGCTACGCGAATGAGTATCTTACGAAGTTCGTCGAGGTGTTCGCCGAACGTCATCTCCGCGCCTTCGTTGTCTGCCTGATTACTCATAATACCGTAATCCAGTCGATCTTAATTACTATTTTTCCGCAGGTTTCTTGTCGTCGTCTTCGTCGGTGACGGGTTTGTTCATGGCATCCTTGAACTCCTTGATGCCGCGACCCGCTCCGCGCATCAGCTCGGGCAGTTTCTTGCCGCCGAAGAGCAGAAGCAAGGCCAAGACTATGAGCAGAATTTCGCTGGTGCCCAGACCGCCGATAAAAAGCATATCCATAATGTCGTATTTTTTAAATTTATTAAATAATTATAATCGTACGTTTTTCATCCGAAAGTTACGAACAATATTCCGTTTTTCCAACTTCGGGTTGCGTTTTTTACCATCGCCGCCGCCGTTCCGAGCGGTCGGCGCGCATTGCCGCGCGCATATAACCGTATTGAATGCTAACGTTTTTTGCTATACGGCGGCCGTCTGTAAAAAATTTGCGGCCCGATGTTTTTTCGGATATAAAACGAGGCGGCGACCTTTTTTATTATGGTCGCCGCCCCGTTGTGCCATGCGCGCGTCAGCGCAGATAATCCTCGAAGTAACCGGTTATTTTATTATATAGGTGTACAGCGTCACGTCCGTAAACGTTGTGCTCGGCGCACGGGTAGGGGAAATAGTCCACCTGAACGTTGTTTTTGACGCACTCGCGCACGAAGCTCAGCGAGTGTTCCCACACCACCGTATTGTCGATGGCGCCTTGGCATATGAGCAGCTTGCCGCGCAGATCCTTGGCCTTGGCGATGAGACTCGTGGCGGCGAATCCCTCGGGATTGTTGTGCGTGGTGTCCATGTAACGCTCGCCGTACATCACCTCGTACCACTTCCAGTCGATGACGGGGCCTCCCGCCACGCCGACCTTGAACACGTCGGGATAGTTTGTCATGAGCGATATGGTCATGTAGCCTCCGTAACTCCAGCCGTGGACGCCCACGCGGTCGCGGTCGGTCCAAGGCTGCGACAGGAGCCACTCCAAGCCCGCCATCTGGTCGGCCATCTCGCACTGTCCGCAGCGGCGGTGGATCGCCTTCTCGTACTCGGCGCCGCGGTTCGACGTGCCGCGGTTATCCATTACGAACACCACGTATCCGCGTTGCGCCATGTACATCTCCCAGCGGCGCAGCATCCCCTGATAGCTGTTGCGCACCATCTGCGAGTGGGGGCCTCCGTAGACATAGAGGATTACGGGGTACTTCTTCGCGGGGTCGAAATCGAGCGGTTTGATGAGACGGTAGTAGTTGTCGAACTTGCCGTCGGCGCTCTTGACCGAGCCGAGCGATATCTCGGCGAAGTCGAATCCCTCGGTGGGGTCGGGGGCGCGGAACAGTTCGCGCGCGGGTTTGCCGTCGCTGCGGCCGAGTTCCACCACTCGGGGCACGCGGAGCGACGAATACGTGTCGAGGAAATAACGGCCGCTGCGGCTTACGGCCACGTCGTGCCAGCCCTCGGCGGCGGTCAGGCGCGTCTGCTTGCCCGTGGCGATGTCGACCTTGAAAAGATGATTCTCTATGGGCGACACCTCGGCCGAGGTGTAGTAGACGTGCTTGTCGTCCTGTGTCGCGTATTTCACGTCGGCGTCGGTCGTGGTGAGACGCTTTATCGCGCCCTCGTCGTCGCATAGGTAGAGATTCCAATAGCCGTCGCGGTTGTCGGTGGCGTATATGAAGCGCGATGGGTCGTTGCGCAGGAACACTAACGGATGCTGCGGCTCGACGAAACGGTCGTTATGCTCCGTGAGAACCTGACGGATGAACTCGCCCGTCGAGGCGTCGTAAATGTTGAGGTGCATGTTCTTTTGCGGACGGTCGAGCACCTGAATGTAGATGCGGCGGGAGTCGGGCGACCATGTTATGTTGGTCAGGTAACGCTCGTCGTCGAAGTCGGTGACCTTCATGTAGACCGTCTCGCCCGAGGCTATGTCGTAAACGCCGAGGCTCACGCGCTCCGACGCCATGCCGTTCATCGGGTACTTTATGTTGCGCAGCGAGCCCGTGCGGGTGGTTATGTCGAGCAGCGGGAAGTCGGTCACGCGCGACTCGTCCTTTTGATAAAAGGCTATCTTCGAGGCGTCGGGCGAGAAGAATATGCCGTTCGATATGCCGAATTCGTTGCGGCTCACGCTCTGTCCGCAAACTATGTTTTTGTCTTCGAACGAGGTCACGGCGCGTTCGCGGCCGTCGACGAAGCAAAAGAGGTTATTGTCGCGCGTGTAGGCGTATATGCCTCCCTTGCCGCTCTGGCGCGTGAGGGAGGCCCCGACGGGAATCTTGTGCGACTCGGCGACCGCGCGGCTCTTGAGGTCGATCACGTTGCGCATGCCGTGCGCCATGACGGCCAGCGAGGCGGCATCGTCGAACGCGTACGGAGGGAATGTCTTGAAATCGGTCGAGAGCAGGGCGTTCAGCTCGTCGAGCGTCATCATGGTTCGTCGCTTGCCCGTGCGCGCGTCGGTGGCGATCAGCGCGCCGTCGTCGACCGAGGCATAGCTGTCGCTCTCGCCTATCCACCGCACGGGATAGCTCTTGGGCGTGAGGTCGCGGTTGAGAACCACATCCTCCATTGTGAGAAGACGGCCTTCGTGCGATTGCGCCGTCGCCGCAGGGGTTGTCATAAGCGTCGTTGCCGCCAATGTCGCGGCGATAAGTGATATTTGTTTCTTCATTTTCGAAAACGTATAATCCGATGGCGAAAATAGGAAAAATAACCGAGAAATGCAATAATGAGCGGGTCGCATTCATGTGCCTCTGTTGGCTGCCGAAGAATTGAGGTATTGCGACTCGGAGAGTCGCGCGGGCCGCAGCCTCCCGCCAGCGGAGGCCCGCAACTCGTTTTACACTCGTTCGCGATCTCCGCAGACTGCTGCCCGAAAGTATATTATAATATGTATTGCGACTCTTCGAGTCGCGCAGTTCGCCGCCGCCCCACTGCGGCGGACTGCAACTCGCCCGAAGGCTCGCACAGCCCTCCGCCGTCGGCGAACAGCAAGCCCACAGCCCGAAATTTGCGCCGAAAATCTCAAAAAATCCCCCGAAAACACGAAAAATAACAAAAAAAGCATACAATTTGTTGTACGATTCAATTATTTGTACTACTTTTGGGGCAAGCGATCCGTCAAAAGACGTGAATCGCGTTGTTGCTACCGTAAACGTAGGAAATTTACAGTCTGCGACAATAAGAGGATGTCCCAGCGGGTCGTTAACCACGCCCCGATTGGTAAGTACATCTAACACTGCGCCATGACGGGCGTGGGCCTCTTGTGTTATGAAGTCAGACGGGTATCCTACGACCTACGGTAGCGTAATAACGCAAGTGCGCTTTGCAGCGCGGGCTTATCTCTTAAGTCAGGTTCACGTTTCGTCTTTTGTCGTTTTAATACGGGTCGCATAACTAAAAAAGGAAAAAGTTATGTTACCTTTGCAGAGAAGGACGGTTCAACCACCGTAACAGTTAATATATTCTAAAGGTTAGGACAAACCTTTACGCCAACAACAAACTTGCGACTATCTTTATGATAGGTTTCCAACTGGTGTAAATTTTGTCTGAAACCCTTGCTATGCCTGCGGCCGTGCGCCGTGGGCGGGCATGGGCGTAAGGGCAGCTTACCAGTTGAGGCTCGCAAGGCCGGTTGTTGGG
>CAJUMU010000018.1 GCA_910587675.1 uncultured Alistipes sp.
CATAAGTCGAGCGCAAAAGCAAATTTTATTTGCGGTTTTGCCGAGACGAAGTATCTAAAACGCAGTCAAAGATATGAAAAATTTTACGATTGCCATCTGCAAAACGAGATTCTGGGCGCGGCGGCCGACCGAAAAAAGCCGCGTCGCGCCTTAGGGCGCGACGCGGCACGAAGCAGAACGATACCGCCTCTATCTCTTTGCGTTATAAGCGTCCACGCCGCTTTGCAGGAACTTCACGAATCCGTCCACGTCGAGGTCGTAACCGCGAGGCTCCACCAACGGCTCTCCGTCGCTACCCTGCAAAACGTAATAGGGCTGGGCATTCACGCCGTATGTCTTGAGCGCATAGTAGGAGTTGATCTTGCCCAGCGTCTTGAGCACCTTGCCTGTATCGGTGGTCACCCAATCGGCCTCGGGAACCTTCAACTTGTCGTCGGCATACAGAGCGACTATGACATAGTCGTTGCGCAGCAGGTCGAGCACGCGTTCGTCGGCCCACACGCGCGACTCCATTTCGCGGCAGTTCACGCAGCCGTGGCCCGTGAAGTCGACGAACAGAGGTTTGCCTACCTCGGCGGCATACGCTTCGGCCTCGGCCAGATCGAAGAATCCGTCGAGTCCGTGAGGCAGCTTCAGCACGTCGCCGTACTTGACGCCCGCCGCGGGCCGCGACGTTTGAGTGGCGGCAGAGGGAGCGACGCCCGCCGTCATTACGAAATCCTGACTCTGCATGGGAGGCATGTATCCCGACAGAGCCTTCAAGGGAGCGCCCCACATGCCCGGGATCATATATACGACGAACGAGAAGACGATAACGGCGAAAACCAAACGCGTAACCGACAAATAGGGCATGTCGCTGTCGTGCTTGAACTTCAGTTTGCCCAGCAGATAGAGTCCCAGCAGCGAGAAAATGGCGATCCACAAGGCCAGATATACCTCGCGGTCGAGAATGCCCCAGTGGTAGGTCTGGTCGGCGACGCTGAGGAACTTAAGTCCGAGAGCCAGCTCGACGAATCCGAGCACCACCTTCACCGAATTGAGCCAGCCGCCGCTCTTGGGCAGCGATTTGAGCCACGTGGGGAACAGCGCGAAGAGCGTAAAGGGCAGCGCGAAGACCACCGAGAACGCCAGCATGGTTATGATCGGCGTCCAAAACTCGCCCGAGGTGGACTGAATGAGCACCGATCCGACGATCGGCCCCGTGCACGAGAACGACACGAGCACCAGCGTGAGCGCCATGAAGAATATGCCCGCCAGACCGCCCTTGTCGGATTTGGCGTCGCTGTCGTTGACCAGCTTGCTGGGCAGCACGATCTCGAAAGCTCCGAAGAACGACGCCGCGAAGACCATGAATACTGCGAAGAATATCAGATTGGGCAACCAGTGCGTGGCCAGCCAGTTGAAAATGTCGGCCGTAACGGCGTCGCCGCCGATGAGCCACGTAAGGAATATTATCACGCCGATGGGCACCGTATAGAGCACCACGATGAAAAGGCCGTACATCAAAGCGCGGAAACGGCCCCGAGCCACGCTGCCCGAACCCTTCAGGAAGAACGAGACGGTCATGGGGATCATGGGGAACACGCACGGAGTGAGCAACGCGATAAGGGCCCAGCCCACGGCGCTCAGGATGAATCCCCACAGCGAGACGCCCGCCGCGGCTTTGTCGTCGGCCTGCACGCTCTGCGCGGGCCGCTCGGCAGCGGCAGCCGAGGCGTCACCGATCTTCACGGTGAATTCGCGGTCGCCCGTCACGCAGTTTTGATCGCTGCAAACCATCCAGTCGGCCGTAACGTCTATCTTGGCGCCTGAGGGCACCTTCACGTTTTGCGCGAACTCGGCCTTGCCGTCGTAATAGCCGATCTCCATCTCGTAAATGTCGTTGAACTCGCGCACGGGGTCGGTCAGGGCATATACCCCGCCGTCGAGTTCATACCCCTCGCCCGCGGCGAACTCGAACGTGGTGGCCATCGGACCGCCGACCTCGTAAGGTCCGAGGTCGTAAATATGCCAGCCCGCATCGAGAGTGGCGGTGAAAACGATTTGATACACGCCCTCGTCGAGCGTATTGACTTCGGTGCTCCAACTCACGTGATCGCTTTGAGCGCGAGCGGGAACGACGGCCGCAAGCACGGCCAACGCAAGCACTAAACTCTTTATTGCCTTCATAGAAATATAATAAATTACGAATTTCGTCTCCGTCGCACGACGGCATCGCCGCCGCGGCCCGCAAAAATAAGTCAAATAACAGACTCCTGCAAATTAGGAGCCTGCTATTTACGTTTTTACATATTTACGGTCGCGGACCGCAGTTCGCCGACAGCGACGGAGTGCACGAGCCTTCGGGCGAGTTGCAGTCCGCCGCGCGGGGTGGCGGCGAACTGCCGACATCGCGATGCGATGTCGATAAATCCGCCATTATACTCAATCTATCTCGAACGCGCGTCGCTCGCCGTCGCCCGCCGTAATGCGCACGGTCATGGCGTCGTCGGGCACGAGCGCCTCGATCTTCTCGGGCCACTCCACCAGACAGAGGTCGCCCGAATAGAAATACTCCTCGTAACCGAGATCGTAAACCTCCTCGATACGGTCGATGCGATAGAAATCGAAGTGGTAGATGCGACGCCCGCCCCGTCCCTCGTATTGGTTTACGAGAGCGAAAGTCGGGCTCGTAACCGAATCCTCGACCCCCATGCGCGCCGCGATACGGCTTATGAGCGTCGTTTTTCCCGCTCCCATCTCGCCGCGGAACAGCACCACGCTGCGCTCGCCGAGCGACGAGAGGATCTCATCGGCCACTTCATCCAGATCGGAAAGCGAATTTATCTCCAAAGTCTTCATTTTTCGTTTATTTTGGTTGCTCGAATACGCGAAAGCTCAATTTGCAGTGATTATCCGCCGTCCTGCCGCCGTCGGCGGACCGCAGCGACTTTGCGGAAACAGCCGAATCTTCGCGTACAGACATTTTATCTCTTGGGCTTCAAAACTATATAAGGCACTATCATCTCCTCCATCGAGATGCCGCCGTGCTGGAACGTATTGCGGTAATAGCGTATGAATTTGTTGGCGTCGTTGTTATAGACCAGAAAATCGGTGTTGTAAGCGAAAATGTAGCTCGACGAGAGGTTTATTCGTGGCAACTGGATATCCTCGGGACGCGTCACCTCGTACACCTCGCGCGAGTTGTATTGCAGATTGCGGCCCGTCTTGTAACGCAGATTGGGCGAGGTCTCGCGGTCGCCCGTCACCTTCACGGGGTTGTCTACGCGAATGGTGCCGTGGTCGGAGGTGATGATTACCGTGTGTCCGCGCTCCGCAAGCAGTTTGAGCAGTATGAACAGATCGGAGTGTTCGAACCACGAACGCGTGAGCGAGCGGAACGACGCCTCGTCCTCGGTCAGTTCGCGGATGATGTCGGTCTCGGTGCGCGCATGCGACAGTATGTCGAGAAAGTTGTATACGATCACCGAAAAGTCGGCGTCGTAAATGCGGCTTATGTTCTCGATGAGCTTGCGCCCCGCCTCGGGACGCACCAGCTTGTCGAAGGTCCACCTGTAACTCTTGCCGCACGAAGCCAGCTGACGGCGCAGGAACTCCTCCTCGTACTGGTTCTTACCCCCCTCCTCGTTGTCGTTCAGCCACTTGTCGGGCATCATCTTGTCGATGGCCAGAGGCATGAGGCCCGCGAAGACGGCATTGCGCGCATATTGGGTGGCCGTGGGCAGAATGGCGCAGTAGAAGTCGTCCACGTCCACGTCGTAATGCCCACGCAGCAGGGAGCTTATGGCGCGCCACTGGTCGTAACGGAAATTATCGATCAAAAGCAGCGTGGTCTTCTCGTTGGCATCGACCTCGGGGAGTATCTTTTTGCGCATCAGAGTATGCGACATAACGGGAATCTCATCCTCCGAAGCGCGCTTGTTGATCCAGTTGTAATAGTTACGGCGCACGAACTTGCTGAACTCCTGATTCGCCTCGCTCTTCTGGTACACCAGCACCTCCTTGATGCTTTGGTCGGCCGAGTCGGCCAAATCGATCTCCCACCCCGTTATCTTGCGGTAGAGCGTGCTCCACGCCGAGAACGACGAGGCCATCTGGCACATGGAGGCTATACGCCCGAACTCGGCGCGGTAGTCGGCCGTGGTCTGCTCGGTGACGAGCTGCTGCGAATGCACGTTCTTCTTGATCGACAGCAGGACTTGGTTGGGATTGACGGGCTTGATGATGTAATCGGCGATCTTCGACCCGATGGCCTTATCCATGATATTCTCCTCCTCGCTCTTGGTCACCATGATGACGGGTGTGGTGGGCCTCACCTCCTTTATGAGAGGCAGCGTCTCGAGTCCCGTCATGCCGGGCATCATCTCGTCGAGAATAATGAGGTCGTAAGCGGTCGAACGCACCATGTCGATGGCGTCGTAACCGTTGTTGCATGTGTCGACCTCGTAACCTTTAGCCTTGAGAAACAGCACGTGAGGCTTCAGCAACTCGATTTCGTCGTCGACCCAGAGTATTTTTACCATATCTTTTCCTTTATCTTTTCATATTCGGCGAACACCTTGCGGATCGTCGGATAGGCGTTGCGCAGGTTGCGCTCCGTCGTCCGCGCGTCGCACCACTCGGCGCGTTCGATGCCCTCGCTGCGCTGAGGCGTCAGCTCCGAGCGGCAGTCGGTCGCAAGCAGATACCAGTACGTCGTTTTGAGTTCCCACACTCCGTAAACGTCGTAAGCATGAATCGTATTGCACAGAAACGCTGCAATTTTCGCACCGTCGACACCCGTCTCCTCGCCTACCTCGCGCACGGCGCAGGCTTCGGGACTCTCGCCCGCCTCGATATGCCCTTTGGGCAGGTCCCAGCGGTCGTTGCGGCGTATCATCACCACCTCGCCGTCGCTATCGGCGACGATGCCGCCCGCAGCGCGCACGGGTTTGAAATGCGACGCCAACTTCGCGAACGCTTCGTTGCCGCATTCGGAGGTTACGAAGACCGCGCGATCGTATCTCTCGAAAAATTTTATTATATTCGCGGGCGAAAGTTCGCCGTCGGCGTCGCTCCACGCGCGGGTGCGTTCGTCGGCGAAATCGGCGGCGCGGTACTCGTCCTCGGGAACGATATGGAGCGATTTATCGGCGAAATATACGATTTTGTGTCGAGCGTCGTTCATGTACATGGGATTTTCGTTACAAAAATAGCATATAATTGAAGAAATCGATAAAATTATGAAAAAATCATTTTTGTTTATGATGCTTACGGCATTGGTGTCGGGCGGCTGCGAAGAAGCGCCCCGACCGCTCGACATAGACAACGCGCTGACCGCCGACGAAATCGCCGAGGCGCGTCTCACCCCTTCGGTGATGTGGAAAATGGGACGCGTGGGCGAAGCCCTGCTCTCGCCCGACGGCGCAAAGGCGCTCTACACCGTCACGCGTTACAACATGGCCGAGAACAAGGGTCTGACCGTAATCTACCTGCGCGACATGTCGACGGGCGAGGAGAAGGCCCTCACCGACAACACGTCGAACAATTCGTCGCCCCGATGGAGCGCCGACGCCGAACGTATATACTTCGTCTCGAACCGAAGCGGTTCGGCGCAGGTGTGGAGCATGGCGGCTGACGGCAGCGACGCCCGACGCGTGACCGACATCGAGGGAGGAGTAGAGGGTTACGGCGTGTCGCCGACAGGCGAGCGAATCTTCTATGTGAAGAAGGTGCACGCCGCCGACCGCCGTTCGGCCGATATCCATAAGGACATGGACAAGTCGAAGGCCCGCATATACGACGATCTGATGGCGCGCCACTGGGATTACTGGGACGAGGGCGATTACAGCCATATCTTCGTGGCCGACCTCGCGGCCGACGGGTTGAAGAACGACACGGACATAATAGGCGCCGACGCGGCGTGGGACGCTCCGCTCGCCCCCTATTTCGACACGGCCGAAATAGCGTGGAGTCCCGACGGCACCAAACTCGCCTACACCTGCAAGAAGCTCACGGGCACGGAGTACGCCGTGTCGACAGATTCGGACATATATGTTTACGACACGGACGACGGCACGACCGTGAACATCAACAAGCCCGTCGCCGAGGGACGCGAGGCCGAAGATATGACCGAGGCCCCGGGTTACGACCGTTATCCCGTATGGTCGCCCGACGGAGAGCGCATAGCCTTCTGCTCGATGGCCACGCCCGGGTACGAGTCGGACAAGGATCGTCTGATGGTGTACGACATGCGCGACGGACGAGTGCGCGACCTCACCTACGCGTTCGACCACAGCGCGCAGAACGTCGTATGGCGCGACGATAGCACCATCTGCTTCATATCGCCCATAGAGGGCACGCAGCAGATATGCTCGGTGGAGGTTCCCGCCGCCGACGCCACGTGCGGCACGGTAGAGGTGCGGACCATAACGTCGGGAGACCACGACATAGCCTCGATAAGTCTCGCGGGCGACCGCTGCTTGGCCACGCTCATGACCATAAGCCGCGACAAGGAGCTGTACGACGTCGACCTCGCCGACGGCAAACTGACGCAGCTCACCGAGGTGAACAAGAACGTATACGACAACGTGAAGATGGGCGAGGTGCAAAAACGCATGGTGGCCACCACCGACGGCAAGGAGATGCTCACGTGGGTAATCCTGCCGCCCGATTTCGACCCCGCCAAGAAATACCCCGCCATACTCTTCTGCGAGGGCGG
Organism: uncultured Alistipes sp.; assembly: GCA_910587675.1. Lineage (GTDB taxonomy): Bacteria > Bacteroidota > Bacteroidia > Bacteroidales > Rikenellaceae > Alistipes. The sequence continues at coordinate 6,701 of CAJUMU010000018.1, forward strand.
ACCGCAGAGCGTCGTATCGCAGGGCTGGAGCTACCGTTGGAATTTCCAGCTGATGGCGGCGCAGGGTTACATCGTCGTCGCTCCCAACCGTCGCGGATGCCCTTCGTTCGGCAGCGAGTGGCGCGAGCAGATCTCGGGAGACTACTCGGGTCAGAACATCAGGGATTATCTGTCGGCCATAGACGACGTGGCGCGCGAGCCGTGGTGCGACGCCGACCGACTGGGATGCGCGGGCGCGTCGTACGGCGGATACTCGGTATATTTCCTCGCGGGGCATCACGAGAAGCGTTTCAAGGCATTCATCTCGCACTGCGGAATCTTCGATTTCGAGTCGATGTACGGCCAAACCGAGGAGCTGTTCTTCATAAACCACGATTACGGCGGCCCCTATTGGGGCAAATCGAACGCCACGGCGCAACGCTCGTACGCCAACTCGCCGCACAAGTTCGTCGACAAGTGGGATACACCGATAATGATAATCACGGGCGAATTCGATTTCCGCATACCCTACACCCAGTCGCTCGAAGCGTTCACGGCGGCGCGCGTGCGCGGCATACCCGCCCGACTGGTGGAGTTCGAGAACGAGGCGCACCAAGTGTTCAAGCCCCAGAACTCGATGGTCTGGAACCGCGAGTTCTTCGGGTGGTTCGACAAGTATGTGAAACAAGAATAACGAGGGCCGCAGACAGCGGTACGAAAACATTCACGACACCTATGAAAAACCTATCGACAGCGGCGGTCCTCGCGACCGCCGTATTGTTTGGCGCCTGCACCTCGACGAACCGTACGCTCGAAAAGCGACTGGCGGAGTATCTCGACACCCTGCCCGTCCGAGCGGGAGTATTCGTCCGCACGGACGACGGCACGGAGGCGGGTTACAATGCCGACGAGGAGTTTCCGATGCTCAGCACGTTCAAGTTCCCCGTAGCGCTGGCCGTAATGGCAAAGATGGAACGCGACGGCGCGGAGCCGTCGCGCCCCGCGACCGTAAGCGCGCGACAACTGCTGCCCGACACATACAGTCCCATGCGCGAGAGGTACGGACAGAGGGATTTGACCACGACGCTCGGCCGACTGCTCGCCTACTGCGTCTCGCAGAGCGACAACAACGCCTGCGACATACTTATCAACTATGCGGGCGGCATCGACAGCGTGGCGCGTTACGTCGCCCGAACAGGCGTCGCGCCCATGCGCATAACCGCCACGGAGCAGACGATGCACACGGCGACGGAGCGGCAGCGCGACAACACGTCGTCGCCGCGCGCGATGGTCGAGTTGCTCTCGCTTTTCCGCGAGGGGCGGTTACTGTCGCAGCCCTATCGCGACACGTTGATGCGATACATGACCGAGACATCCACCGGTCGCGACAAACTTCGCGCGGGAATATCCGAGAACGCCGTTTCGGCGCACAAGACGGGATCGTCGGACCGCACCGCCGAGGGAATAAAGATCGCCGACAACGACGTCGGCATAATATCGCTGCCCGACGGGCGCGTATGTTGCATCGCCGTGTTCGTGTGCGACTCGCCGATGAGCGATGCCGAGAACGCCGCAGTCGTGGCGAACGTGGCGCGGATGGTCTGCGAAGAGTGGAAATAAAACGGCCCCGACCGTATTTTCGGTCAGGGCCGATTTCATTGCGGTTCGAAGAACCGTGCGGGCCGCAGCCTCCCCCCGCGGAGGCCCGCAACTCGTTGTTCACTCGTTCGCGTTCCCCGCAGGCTGCGCCCCCGCTGTCAGATCTTCACCTTGAAGATGCACTTCTTCACATGTCCCTCACCGAGCATCGGGGCATGGCCGTCCTCGGGAAACAGAATCGAGAACTGCCCCTCGCCGACGGTGTAGAAGCACTGCGGACAATCGGTGAAGAGTTGTATATCTTTAGCCTCGTCGAACGCGCCCTCGGCCGTGAGGCAATCTTTCTTCTCGCTCCAGCCGAACACCTCCTCGGGACCGCGCAGCAGCAATTGTATGTCGATATACTTGCGGTGAAGCTCGAGACGCGCCTGCGAACGGTCGCGAAGATCCAGCTCCTGAACGTTTACGAAAACGTCGTCGCCGTCGATATCGTGGCGGCCGCACTCCATTGAGGCGATGTCGTGCGTGTCGATGAAATCGAACACGGTCTTGAAACGCGGATGCAGCGACGCATACCGCTCCTTGTTCTTCAATGAATCTAAAATCATATATTCAAAGTTTGGTTAATTATCGAACTATAACGCTTTCGAGATCGCCGCGAAAACGAACTCCTCCCCACCCGATCAATCGCTGCGTCCGTTGTAGCGCAGGCGCACGAAGACGGGATAGTGGTCGGAGTAACGCACGCCGTTATCGATCTCCGCGCCCGCCGCATTCGTCGGCGGCTCCATGCCGTTGCCGAACTTGCGCACAGTGACGGTATCCTTGCCGCGTTTAATGTCGGCCAACCCCCACGAATCGATCACTTCGTACGACAGAGGTTCGAACTCGTCGGAACAGAGCACGTAATCGATGCGCAACATGTCGAAAAAACCTCGGTAGGTATGCGAATAACCGCGTCCCGCCTCGCGAAAGGCATCCTTCAGACCGCGGCTCACGGTACGATAGGTATACGACACGGGAGTGTCGTTGAAATCGCCGCACACGATGACGGGATAGGGCGACTCGGCGATCATGCGGGCCACGCTGTCGGCCTGCGCGGCGCGCTGCTTGTTGTTCTCGCTCAGGCGCGTCACCATGCTGCGCAACTTGCCCATATCCTCGTCGCCGAGGAACTCGCGATTTTCGATATAGGTGTTGTCGTCGCGACGTATGGCCGTGGTATGCAGATGGTTGTTGAAGACTCGGACGGTATCGTCGCCGATCTTGAGGTCGGCCCATACGAAATTCTTCATCGTGTCGACGCGATGGGCGCGGACGATGGGATAGCGGCTGTAAACGGCGGGACTGAGAGCTGCCCGCGACAGCGAACGCGGCAGATGGTTGAGCGGACGCAGCAACGAATCGGCCAAATCGGCGAAGCCCATCTCCTGAAAGCATACTATGTCGGGATTCAACGCCTTGACCAAACTCACCACCGAATCGAGACAACGCGCGCCGTCGTCGTCGATAAAGCTCCTCACGTTATACGTAAGCACCTTCAAAGCCGTGCGTTCGTAAGTCTGCTCGCCGTAACTGCGGCGTATCTCCACCTTATAGAACAGCGACAGATGGAACAACCCTATGACCGACAGAACGATCATTGGCGCCATCGCCGCCCAACGCCAGCGTATGATCCAATAGAGCGTGAGCAGCAGTTGCCCCGCATAGACGAACGGCGCCACCAACCCGACGGTCGAGAACTCGCCCGACTCGTGAGGATCGACGACGGGGACCAGCAGCGTCAGCGCGAACACGGCCGCGACGGCGAGCGTAACCACCGCCATAACGCCGTCGACGACGGTACCGAGCGCCGACCGCCGAGGTCGGCGACGCTCAGACGAGCCGTAATCGTTACGATAATACTCCGCCATAGTCCTGCGCCGTTAGAAATATATCTTACCCGAACGTCTCCACCAAAGCAGCAACACCCACCCCCACAGCATGCCGCCCAAATGGGCGAAGTGGGCCACGCCCGACTGGTAGCCCGACAAGCCGAAAAAAAGCTCCAAGAGGCCGTAGATCAACACGAACCATTTGGCTTTCATGGCCACGGGAGGGAATATCAACATGATGATCTGGTTGGGATAGAGCACGCCGAAAGCGAGCAGCAGACCGAACACCGCGCCCGAAGCTCCGACGGTCGGCACGCGCAACAGCTCGAAAGCCGCCGAAAGGCCTATGGCGTTCGCCGCATGGGAGTATTCGAGATACCCCACTCCCATCTGCAACAACGCCGCGCCGATGCCGCATATCATGTAATAGGCGAAAAACCGGCGCGAGCCCAACCGATATTCCAGCGTGCGGCCGAACATCCACAAAGCGAACATGTTGAAGAACAGATGGCCGACGCCTCCGTGCAGAAACATATAGGTGAACACCTGATAGGTGTGGAACAGCGGACTGGCGGGGTTGAAGAGGGCCAGACGCCCGATCAATTCATCGCGAAACGGCAATAAGGTGGTGGCCAGCAACATCACGCAGTTGGCGATGATAAGATTTTTCACTACCGGAGGCGTATCGAACCTGTATCCGTTCATGTTCATGGTATTATTCAGTTAAGTTTATTTTTCAACTCTTCGGCCGTCAATTCGACCATTATGGGTTTGCCCGACGGCGAGAAACTGAAATTCTCGCAATCGGACAGTTGACGCAACAGATCGGCGGCTTCGTCGTTGCGAAGCCCTTTCGCCGCCGAGCGCGCCCCCTTGACGGCCATCGCGCGGGCCAGATTCTCGCGCATGCGCTCGCCCGCGTCGCCGTCCGACTCCGTTTCGCGCAACAGTTCGTAAAGCAGGCGATCGGCCTGCTCGCCCGCCACGCTCGACGGCACGCCGCACAACTCCACCGCGCCGTCGCCGCGGAACTCCATGTCGAAACCCAGCGCGGCGAACTCCACGGCATTCTCCTCCAGAAGCGCGTAATCGTCCTCCGACAATACCAGCCTCTCGGGAAACAGCAGCCGCTGCGTCGATGAGGAGCCGTGACCGATCATCGACATGTAGCCGTCGAACAGCACGCGTTCGCGCACACGGCGCATATCAGCTATCATGCTGCGCCCGTCGCACACCGCCACGGCGTATCCGTTGCCGAGCGACAACACGTCCGAAAAGGTTATCTTTTCGTCCGTCGCCAGCCTCTGCTGCACCGCTGCCGAGGGTATGAACTCCAAACGGCTTTCCTCCGCGACGGCATCCTCCGCGACGGATACGGCCGCGCTCTCGATGCTCGGGAGATCATCCGCGCCCGTCATGCCGACGGAAGCTATCTCGCGGTACCCCGCATCCTCGGCCGGAACTCGGGGCGCGGCGTCGATGGCGAACTCCGAGTCGAGAGGCATCTCCGACCACACTATGTCGCGCAACTTGCGGCCGCCCGAATCGCCGCCCGCCGACGAAGGTCGCCCGCCGCCGTAAATATCTCTCGATCCGCCGCGGACCGATACGGGTCTTTCGGCCGACGGAATGTCCGCCGAAGGAATATCGCGTATCGGGGCCGACTCCGAGGAGCCGTCATACGGAGCGTCGAAGCCCGTGAAATCGACATCGGCCACAGGAGCCGACGCATCGGCGTAATCCTCGCGGAACGGGTTGTAATCGGCGTTCGACGACGCCTTGGGCTCCGTGTAAACCACCCCGCCGCGAGCGGTCATGGCGGGAATATCGATCGACGCGCTGTTGTCGAAATCCATCATCGACACCGCGCCGCTCTTGGCCAGCGTGCTCCGCACGGCGGCGTTGAGTATCTGGCTCACCTCGTCGTTATCGGCGAAACGCACCTCGGTCTTCTGCGGATGAACGTTCACGTCCACTCGCTCGGGGTCCACCGTGAGGTAGAGGAAATACGAAGGGCTGCAATTCTCGGGTATGAGCTTGTAGTAGGCCTTCATTATCGAGCGGAAAAACTGCACCGAACGGAAATAGCGTCCGTTGATGAACATGTATTGCTCCGCATTCTTCTGCTTGGCGGCCGACGGACGGCCGACGTATCCGCGGACCTTGACGATGGAGGTCTCGACCGACACCTCCAGCAGATTTGTCTTTATATGGCGGCCCACCACGTCGATGATGCGTTCGAGAAGCGTGCCCGCGGGCAGGGTTATTATCGGCATGTCGTTCGACATCAATTCGCACCGTACCTGCGGATTGCACAACGCCACTCGGCGGAACTCCTTCTTGATATCCGACACCATGCGCGTTCGGTCGGCGTTGAACTTGCGGCGCGCGGGAGCCGTATAGAACAGATTGCGCACCAAGAACTGCGACCCGACGGGACACATGACGGGCGTCTGCGCGACGAACTCGCCGCCGTTGACCGTAGTCACCGTACCGACGTCGTCGTCCTTCTGACGGGTGCGCAGCTCCACCTGCGACACGGCGGCTATGGAGGCCAAAGCCTCGCCGCGGAAACCGAACGTATGGAGACTGTACACGTCGTCGAGCGAGGTGATCTTGCTCGTGGCATGGCGGTCGAAAGCCATGCGGGCATCCATGGGCGACATGCCGCAGCCGTCGTCGACGATCTGCAAAAGTTCCATCCCCGCATTGCGGAAATTGACGGTGACACTGCTCGCCCCAGCGTCGATGGCGTTCTCCATCATCTCCTTCACCACCGACGAGGGGTTGTTGACCACCTCGCCCGCGGCGATCTGGTTGGCGACGATCTCGGGCAGAAGTTTTATCTTGTTCTCCATTCGGTTTCGGGTCGGGACGGTAGGTTAATCTTCGTAAATCAATTCGTCGCCCTCCTCGTAATCGTCGGGGACGATGGTGATGGGCGCATAGGGGTCGAACTCCTCGTACTCTTCGGCGCGCGGAGCGGAATGATCGTCGCCCGCCATCTCGAACAGAGCCACGATGCGCGGGTAGAGTATGTAGAGGAACAGCGCCAGCAACACCACGCCCACGCCGAGCATCCACATCCTCATGCGGCTGCCGCCCTCATCCTTCGCGCGACGCTCGGCGCGGGCGGCTCGCTGCGTGCGTATGTATTTGCCCGGGGTATACTCCTCGGTATCGTCCGATCGTTCGCCGCGCAGCTCGGCGCGACGCTGCTCGCGCTCCTCGCGGTCGGGATCGTAATAACGCGGCCGATAGTTGAAGCTGTTGGCGCGACGCTTGTAAGGTGAGAAAAAAGACATAATATTGCTGTTTTAAAGGCGCTTATAAATGATATTACAACGGCCCGCGCTTTTATGAACCGTTATGATCCCGAGGTTGCTCTATCTGAAGAAATTCTTCATTCTCTCGAAGATATTCTGCTTGTCCACCCCGACCGCGCTCTTGAAATGGGGCTGCTCGGCGAGCTGCTCCACCAGCTTGCGCTCCTCGGAGGTGAGCGAATCGGGGATGGTGATATCCACCACGATCAGAATATCGCCGCGGCCGTAGCCGTTCACGTCGGGCAGACCCTTGCCGCGCAGACGCAGCACCTTGCCCGCATGCGTGCCCGCAGCGATCTTTATCTTGGCGCGGCCGTCGATGGTCGGAACCTCCACGTCGCCTCCCAAAATACATGTGGTGAGCGGCAGGTTGAGATTGTGAATCAAATCGTTGCCGTCGCGCACCAATTCGGGGTTGCGCTCCTCCTCGATCATCACCAGCAGATCGCCGTTGATACCTCCGTGACGGGCGGCGTTGCCCTTGCCCGAGACGGTGACGGCCATGCCCTCGCCCACTCCCGCGGGGATACGGATCTCGACCACCTCGTCGCCGCGAACGACGCCTTCACCGCCGCACTTGTCGCACTTGGCCGTTATGACCTTGCCCGTGCCGCCGCACGTGGGGCAGACGTTCTGGGTCTGCATGCGCCCGAAAAAGGTGCTCTCCACGCGGGTGACGTATCCCGAGCCGTTGCAGGTGGCGCAAGTCGAGTACGACGAAGCGTCCTTGGCTCCCGTGCCGCCGCACTTGTCGCAGGCTATCGTCTTGTTGATCTTCAGCTTCTTGGTGGTGCCGTTTGCGATCTCGGCCAGAGTGAGTTTCACCTTCACCCTGATGTCCGTTCCGCGATTGACGCGCATACCGCCGCCACGCGACGACGAGAATCCGCCGAAATGACCGCCGAATATGTCGCCGAACTGCGAGAAGATATCCTCCATCGAGAATCCTCCGCCGCCGAAGCCACCGTAACCGCCGCCGCCAGCCGCGCCGCTCATGCCCGCGTGGCCGAACTGGTCGTAACGCGCCCGCTTGTCGGGATTCGACAGCACGTCGTAAGCCTCGGCGGCCTCCTTGAACTTATCTTCGGCCTCCTTGTCGCCCGGATTCTTGTCGGGGTGGTACTTGATGGCGGCCTTGCGATAGGCCTTCTTTATCTCGTCGGCATTGGCGTTGCGCTCGACGCCCAACACCTCATAATAATCCCTTTTTTCTGCCATTGCCTTAATCCTTTCCTATAATATTCTCGCGGCGCAGCTACTCGCCCACCACAACTTTGGCGTAACGCAACACCTTTTCGCCCAACATGTAACCGCGCTGGACCACATCTATTACCAGACCCTTTTTGTCCTCGCCCGCGGCGAAACGCGCCACGGCCTCGTGGAAATCGGGATCGAACTCCTTGCCGCACGCTTCGATCTCGCTCACGCCCTTCTGACGCAAGGCATCCTCGAATTTCTGCGCCACCAGACGCTCGCCCTCGCGCAGCGAAGCTATGTCGTCGCTCTTCTCCGACGCCGCAACGGCGCGGTGCACGTCGTCGAGCACCGAGAGCATACATTTCAACACGTCGGCGCCACCGCTCGCGACCAGATCCATCTTCTCGCGCAGCGTGCGCTTGCGATAGTTGTCGAACTCGGCCTGAAGACGCAGATACTTGTCGCGCCACTCGGCAACGCCCGACTCGGCATCCGTTTCGCTCCGAGAGTCGGTCTCGCACTCGCCTTCCGTCTCCGACTCGATGCCCTCGGCATCGGCTTCTCCCGCGGCGCTCTTGGCAGGATCCCCACCCTCTGCCATAGTGGCAGTAGCCTGCTCTTCGTCGTCTGCCATATTGACACACGGCTGACCGTCGCACGAGGGATAACCGTCGCCCTCGGCAAACGCACTGCGATCCATAACATTCTGATCCTCAAATTTCTGTCTTGCCATATAATTATGTATTATCCTATTTTCCCATTCTTGAGGCGCAAATAATATGCCCAAGCCTAACCGATGATAAATATGGTCGGACGCTTGCCGATATCGGGCATCGCCTCGCGCCGCCACGCCCCCACCGAGCGCGTGGCGATATACTCGTCGGGCGCGGTGATGTCGCACGCCACCGTAAGACGCGTCTCGACGCCGCACACCGATAATATCTGCTCCAGCAACTTCACGTTGCGGTAGGGAGCCTCGATGAATATCTGCGACTGCCCCTCGGCATGCGCGCGGCGTTCCAGCGTACGCAACGCCTTGGCCCGCTCGGGCGGCCTGACGGGCAGATAGCCGCAAAAGGCGAACGACTGGCCGTTGAGACCCGAGGCCATCAACGCCATGAGGATCGACGACGGCCCTACGAGAGGCACCACGCGGATGCCGAGCCGATGGCACGCCTCGGCCGCCAACGCGCCCGGGTCGGCGACCCCGGGAACACCCGCTTCGGAGATCACTCCCGCCGAGTGTCCCTCAGCGATGGGTCGCACCATAGCCTCGACCGCTTCACCCGCCGAGGTATGTTCGTTCAGCTCGACGAACTCCAGATCGTCGATGCGTCGCGATATACCCGCTTTCGAGAGGAAACGACGCGCCGAACGCACGTTCTCAACGATGAAATAATCGAGCGAGTCGAGCACCTTGCGGTTAGCTTCAGGCACGACGTCGTAAACATCGGTCCGATCGCTGATCGGACACGGAATCATATAGAGCACTCCTTTTTCCGCCATCACTCCTTGACATAAATACGTTTCACGCGCGCCGACACCGAGGTCATTATCTCGTACGGGATGGTCCCCAGAACCTCGGCCATATCCTCGGGCGTATTACCCGCCGCGGGAGAGAAGACCACGGCTTCGTCGCCCTCCTTCACGCCCGCCACATCCGTCACGTCGATCATGCAGCTGTCCATGCAGACGCGCCCCACTATCGGAGCGGGACGCCCCGCCACCAGCATCGACCACCGTCCGCCGCCGAGGTGGCGGTCCAGACCGTCGGCATAACCTATCGGCACCGTGGCTATCACGCTGTCGCGGTCGAGACGCTGCGAGCGGCCGTAACCGATCGCCTCACCCGCCCGACGCTCGCGCAACTGCACGATACGGGTCTTGAGAGTCGACACGGGACGAAGCTCGTCGTTATGGCGATAGCCGTAACCGTAAAGCCCCAGCCCCAAACGGCACATGTCGAACGCCGCTTCGGGAAAGCGTTCTATGGCGGCAGAGTTAGCCGTGTGGCGCAATACGCCGTAAGGCAGCGCGGCGGCCAGCGCGGAGCTCATACTGTCGAACTGCGCGATCTGTCCGCGCGTGAAATCGTCCTGCGACGGATCGTCGGCGCACGACAGATGGGCGAAGACGGTAGCGGCGCGCACCGTGCGCGTCTCGCGGAGCGACTCCGCCAGCCGCGCGATCTCGCCGTCGACGAAGCCCAAACGGTGCATGCCCGTATCGAGTTTGACGTGTATCGGATAGTTGTGTCCGCCGTAACGCTCCACGCTGCGCATGAAATCGGCCAGCGAACGGAAACTGTAAATCTCGGGTTCGAGCGAGTGGGCCACCATCTTGTCGAAGCTCCCCGCATCGGCGTTAAGCACCACTATGGGCATCGTTATACCCTTCTCGCGCAGGATTACGCCTTCGTCGGCGAACGCCACGGCCAGATAGTCGACACCCAAGCGTTGCATGAGCTGCGCCACCTCGGCGTCGCCCGCGCCATAGGAGCGGGCCTTGACCATAGCCACCAATCGATGGTTCATGGGCAGGAATCGGCGGAAATAACCGACGTTGTGAGTCATGTCGTTCAAGTTCACCTCCAAGACCGTGGTATGGCTGCGACGCTCCAAGGCGTGGCACACGCGTTCGAAGTGCGACCGACGGTTGCCCTTGAGCAAAACGGCGCGCCCCGCGGTGTCCTCTGGTTTCAAACCGCGCAGGAGGTCGTCGGTGGTATCGTAAAATCGGGTCGCACAGCGGAACTTGTCGCCGTGGGCGCGGATCCGCTCACCGACGCCGATCAACAGATCGACCCCCGCGCCCGCTGCGAGCTGCGCGGCGCGAGAATAGAGTTGCTCGTCGCTCATGCCGCTCTGCAAAATGTCCGAGACGACGGCGGTGGCCTTTCGGCCCACGGCCACGCTGCGCAGGGTGTCGAGCGCGATGGCCAGCGAATTGATATCGGAATTGTAGGAGTCGTCGATTATGGTAGAGCCGTCGACGCCCTCCTTAACCTCCAGACGCATAGCCGTATCGACAGGCTTCAGACGAGGTTCGGGATAACCCAGCACGCGGCAGAGCGTCTTGACCTCCGCCGCATCGATGCGAAGCGCCTCGTTGCACGTCGGCAACTCCGACACGTCGGCCTTGGCGGCATTCTCGACGCGGCACGACGGAGGCAACAGCTCGGGCAGCGCATCAGCGATCTCGCCGTAAGAGCCGTGATATATAAAGGTACGCGCGCCACGCGCAAGTATCATCTTCTCGGCGATCTTCTCCCCGAGGCTCGAAAAGTTGCCTTGGTGGGCGTCGCCTATGGAGGTGAAAAGCACCACGTCGGGACGTATCATACGCTCCAGACGTTCCATCTCGCCGCACTCGGAGATACCGGCCTCGATAAGGGCGACCTCCTCGTCGCCCTCGATCATAAGCAGCGACAACGCCACGCCCAACTGCGAATTGTAGCTGGCGGGCGAGGCGAAGAACCTCGCCGCGGGAGGCAGCGAAGAGGCCGCCCACTCCTTTACGACCGTCTTGCCGTTCGATCCCGTAATGCCGACCACCGTGCCGCCGAACGCCGCGCGATGCGCCGCCGCCAGACGTTGCAACGCCTCCAGCGAGTTGTCGACAACCACATATCCCGCGCCGCGCGGAATCTCCCGCCCGTCGGCGCGCTCGACCATGAAGCCGCGCACGCCGCGGCGGTACATCTCGTCCGTGTTGTCGTGCGAATCGTGGTTCGCGCCGCGCATGGCCACGAACATCGCTCCCTCGGCGAAAGCGCGGCTGCGCGAGTCGGTCACCACATCGTCGACCGTCACGTCCTCGCCCAGCAGCTCGCCGCCGCATATTCGAGCTATTTCCGAAAGTGTGTATCTCATCTTACTTAAAGTCTCTTCAAACAACTCTCCGCCATCGCGATCAATCGTTGGCGAATGTCACCACCGTAATTCCCGCGCCGCCGCGATCGGCATGTTCGTCGCGCGCCGAAGCGACCTCGGGCACGCCGCGCAGGTAACGGCGGATCTCCTCCTTCAGAGCTCCCGTGCCCTTGCCGTGGAGGATCGTGACGCCGCTCACGCCTACCATAAGCGCGTCGTCGACCAGATCCTGCACCACCTCCAACGCCTCGGCGGCACGCATGCCGCGCACGTCGACGCTGTCGCGGAAATTGAGCTTGCGCGCCGAGATGTCCACCGACACCACCGTGCGCGGAGCGACGGGACGGGTCGATTTCTTGTATTCGGCGTTAGATATAACGCGCAGCTTGTCGCGGTCGACCGTGGTGAGTATCTGTCCGAAAGCCACCTGAGCCTTGCGACCCTTGAGGCTCCGCACCTCGCCGACCACCTCCTGACCCTCGATGCGCACCTTGGCCCCTACCGTCACCTCGGCCTGTTTCGGCGGCTCGGCCTCCTGCCGAGGTCTCGCCGCGCTCTCGCCCGAGCGTTCGCGACGCTCCTCGCGGCGGGCCATGCGGCGCGACAAACGCTCCATCTCGCGCTCCACGCGCGCGCTGTCGTGCGACGAGCCCTTGTCGACCTGCTCCACCGCGTCGCGGAACTCGTCCAGCTCGCGACGCGCCAGACGCGTCAGCTCCTTCTCGGCCTGAGCCTCGCGGATGGTGCGGATCGTATTCTCGATTTGGCGGTTGGCGTCGGCCACCAGCCTCTGCGCCTCCTCCTTGGCCTTGCGCAGTATCTCCTGACGCTCGCTCTTGATACGAGCGAGCTGCTCGGCGTAACTCGTCTCCAGCTCTTCGACCTTGCGGTCGGTCTGGCGGATGCGGTCGCGCTTCTGCGACCAATAGTGACGGTCGCGGGCGATCTCGCGGAGCTGACGTTCGAGATTTATATGGTCGCTGCCCGCCTTGTCGCTCGCCGAGCGGATTATATCCTCGGGCAGGCCGATCTTGCGCGCGATTTCTATCGCGAACGAGCTGCCGGGCTTACCCTGCTCCAGTTTGAACAACGGACGGATGTTCTGCACGTCGAACATCATGGCGCCGTTGGCGATGCCGTCGGCCCCCGTGGCGTAATACTTTATATTCGAATAGTGGGTCGTAATGACGCCGTAACAACCTCTCTCCAACAGACGTTCGAGGATCGATTCGGCTATCGCGCCGCCGATCACGGGTTCGGTGCCCGAACCGAACTCGTCGATGAGCGCCAGCGTGCGCCGCGAGGCGGCCTGCAACATGTGCTTCATGTTCAGAAGATGCGACGAATAGGTCGACAGGTCGTTATCCATCGACTGCTCGTCGCCGATGTCGATGCAGATGCTTTCGAACACAGGCAGCTCGCTGTTCTCACCGGCCGTGACGGGGAATCCGCACTGAAACATATACTGCACGATGCCCGTCGTCTTCAGACACACCGACTTGCCGCCCGCATTGGGACCCGAGATGACCAGTATGCGCCTCTCCTTGTCGAGCTGCATATCGAGCGGCACCAGATCTTTCTTTTCGCGGCGCAGCGTCTGGGCCAGCAGCGGATGAAACGCATGGCGCAGGACCAGACGGTCGTCGGTCGAAACGATGGGTTTGCCCGCTCCGTTCTCCAAAGCCCAGCGCGCCTTGGCCCGCACGGCATCCATCTCGGCGAGGTATTCGCCCGCGGCGGCTATCGGCTCGGCGTCGGGACGCAGCGAGTCGGTGAACTCGGTGAGCAGGCGCACGATCTCGCGACGCTCGGCGTACTCCAGTTCGCGAAGCGCGTTGTTAAGCTCCACCACCTCGACGGGTTCTATGTAGAAAGTCTTGCCCGTGGCCGACTCGTCGTGGATAAATCCGTTCAGCTTGCGCTTGTTGCCCGCCGACACGGGGATCACGGCGCGGCCGTCGCGCATGGAGATCATCGCCTCGGCATCCACTATGCCCGCGCGCTTGGCGTTGTTCAGCACCTGCTGCAACCTCTTGGCCACCTGCCCCTCGTGGTCGCGGATAGCGCGACGCACGGCCAGCAGCTCGGGCGAGGCGCCGTCGCGAACATGCCCCTCGTCGTCGATGAGCTGGTTGATGCGGCGTATCACGTCGGGGAAGACGCACACCCGCTCGCTGCGCTCGCGAAGCCGCGGGTAACGCCCCTCGGGACGGCCCAACAGGAAACCCACCATGTTGCCCACCGCCGTCAAGGCGCTGCGCAGCACGGCCACTTCGGCCGCATCGAGGAAAGCCCCCTCGACGCCGATCTTCTCCACAATACCGTCCGTATCGGGGAATTCGTCGCGCGGAGCGTCGGCATCGAGCATCATCAACACGCGCATCTCGTCGGCGGTATCCTGCCGCCGCTCGATCTCCTCGCGCGACGAGGAAAAGTTCTCCGACTCGATAATCCGCCTCGCGGCCTGCATGCCGCACATGCCGACTATCTGTTCGCGAAGCCGATCGAAACCGATCTTCTGCTCGAAATTAGCGGGATATATCATAATTGTCGTTCTCTAAATTAATCTCTCGGCCGAACGGTCCCCGAACTTCGAATAGGACCGCGACGGCCGCCGAGGATAACTCATTCGGCGTCACTTCTCCGTTCCGGCGGATTTCGCGTTGCGTTTGGCCTCCTTTTTCGCCTCCTTCTCGGCAGCCTTGCGGGCCTTGCGCGAAGGGTCGTTACCGAAGACCGAGAAATGGACGTAACGTTTGGGATTCTCTTTCAGATCGGCCAGCAGCACCGACAGATTCTCGGTGGCCGAAGCGAGATTGTCGTAAAGCCCCGGGTCCTTGAGCAGACGTCCCACGCTGCCCGAACCGTCGTTCGCCAGAGCCAGCACCGAATTGAGATTGTCGACCGCATCCTCGATGGAACCCACGAGATCGGCCTCGGCCAGTTCGGACGAGAAACGGCTCATGTTGTTCATTATGGTGTCGATCTTCTCGGCATTGTCGCCCAGACTCTTCGAAAAACGGCTCAGCGACGAGAGGGCCACCTCCATGTGCTCCTTCTCTTTCGACAGCATGTCGTTCACGTTGCCCGTCAGACCGTCGACATTGGCCACGATGCTGTTTATGTTGGCAGTATTCTCCGTAAGCAGAATGTTTATGCCGTCGAGCGCGGCGGTGAGTCCGTCGGCGACCGCCGTAATCTTATTCTTGAAGAACTCCAGCTCGGCGCCGGCCATGTCGAAGATATCGGTTCCCGTCTCGGAGGCTATGGTGCCGTCGTCGGGAATGATATCGGACGAAGCGCCCATGACAATCTCGATGGCCTTGCCGCCCATCACGCCGTTGCTGAATATCTTCGCCTTCGAATCGGCGGGAATGCGGTAACGCTTGTCGACCGAGAGTTCCAAACGAACGCCTTTCGACATGTCCTCGTCGAGCTCCACACGCGTGACCGACCCGACCTTCACGCCGTAAATCAGGACGTGCGAGGCAGTCTGGATGCCGCCCACCTGCTCGTAATAGGCGTAATATCGGTTGGTGTTGCCGAAGATCTCGGCGCCCTTCAGGAACTTCGCCGCAGCCCACGCCGCAAGCAATACGGCCACCGCGAACAACCCAATTTTCACTTCACGTTTCATATCGTTTAATTTTAATACCCTTAAGGCAATGCCCGAAGACATCACCACCTCAAATACCGACCCGAAACCGTTAGGGACGGCTGTTATTTCGCTATCCGATCGCCCTCGTAACGCACCACGAAGGCATCCTTGAAGCTGCGCCGCACCTCCGACAGACTTCGGCGGGCCTCGGCGGGCGACGAATAGTCGCCGTAACAATATTTGTATTTCAACGCCCCGCCGCCCGACAAACGCCGCACCTTGCCGCGGTAGCTCTTGAACTGACTGTCGGTCGTCTTGACGATCTTGTCGGAGGCCAGCAACTGAATGGTATAGCCCTGCTTGGACGCCGCCTTGGCGGCGCGCTCGCTGCGCGCGGGCTCGGCGGGTTTCGCAGTCGTACGCTCCGTACGCTTCGCGGCAGACTCCTCACTATTCTCTTCGGGCTTATCATCCTCGACCGCCTCCGGCACGGACGGTTCCGCAGCAGGTTCGGAATCCGACACGGAAGAGGCCGCGCCCGACAGTTTGTCGATATAACCCACATACTCCTTCACCGCGTCGCACAATATGCGCGCATAATGCGCCTGCCCTTTCTCGGAATTCATGAAAGCCAACTCCTTGGGATTGGTCATGAAACCCAATTCGGTGAGCACGCTCGGCATATCGGTGGCATAGAGCACCTTGAGCAGCTGCCGATTGACCCGACGGGCATTGCGGCCGCCCTTGGCGTAGTGCGACTGCATGATGCGGGCCATCATCTCGCTGTACTCGCCGTAGGTGAATTGCAGATTCTGGATATAGGCGCGCACCATAGCCGCCGTATTCTCGTCCGACATATCGATCAATTCATCCTTGTTATTGTTGTACAGCGCGCTCTCGTTATAACGGGTCTCCTTCTCGCTCTCACCCATTATGATGGTCTCGGCGCCCTGAACCGAGGGTTTGCCCGGGGCTGCGTTGGCGTGTATCGAGATGAAAAAATCGCCGCCCGCCTTGTTGGCCGTATTGGCGCGGGCCGTAAGATCGTCGTTCAGAGTCTTGCCCAGAGCGGTGTCGCTCTTACGGGTGTAGACGACCTTCACGTGAGGCAGCTCCTTTTCGAGCAGCGCGCCCAACTTCAGCGCGACGCCCAGATTAATGTCCTTCTCCTTCACGCCGCCGTACACCGCGCCCGGGAACGCCTTGCCGCCGTGACCCGCGTCGATGACAATAACCCTCACGCCCGATTCGTTATTATCGCGTGCGAACGAGTTACCCGCGAATACGAAAACAGCGGTCAAAACAAGCAGCAAACAGTGAACTGTACGTTTCATATAAAAACAGTCGGCAATTATCGGTAATACACAAAAAAACGTTATATTTGTCGGTTAAAAATCGGGATCGGAATCCTCGTGCGGGAACGCCCGATCGGTTTTGCCGACTCGTCGGCAAAGGTACGAAAAATTATTGTGATTTTGAGTAAATTCAGAGCTAAATATCTACTTTCGGCAACCGTCGCGGCCCTGCTCGCGCAGATCGTTTTCGGCCTGACGCTGTCGGCGCGCGCCCTACCGAACGCAGTCGCGGCGATCGTCGCCTCGCCGCAGGACACCGCCGCGCGCAACGACCGCCGAGCCGCGCGCCGCAATGCCCGCAACGACCGTGCGCGGAGCGCGAGACCCGATTCGACGCTCGTCGCCGCGTCAGATTCGATACCCGCGGAAAGCGACGCGGACACCCTCGCCGAGTCGCGGCGCGACACCACCCGCCGACGCAAGCAGGGCCTCGACAACACCATCACGGGACGCGCCACCGACTCTCTCTATTACGACCTGCGCAGCAAGATGGTCTATTTGTACGAGAAAGGCGAGGTGTCGTACGACGACATGACGCTGAAGGCCGACTTCATGAACATCGACCTCGACAGCAAGAACGTATACGCGCACGGCAAGGCCGACACGGTGGACGGAGAGCCCGTCGTAACCCGCCCCGAGTTCACGCAGGACGCCACCACGCTCAACATGGACACCATCACCTACAACATCGAGAGCCAGCGCGCCAAGATCAAGAACATAGCCACCCAGCAGGGCGACGGATGGCTCGTGGGCCAGAACGTGAAGAAGATGCAGGACAACACCATCAACATCGCGGGCGGCATGTACACTACCTGCGACCAGACGGACCATCCGCATTTCTATTACAGCGCGTCGAAGATAAAGGTCATTCCGGGCAAAAAGGCCATCATGGGCCCGGGCCATCTGGTCATAGAGGATGTCGACATACCGTTCCTCGGCCTGCCCGAGGCGTTTTTCCCGCTCAGCTCGGGACCGAAATCGGGAATCCTGATGCCCTCGTACGGCGAGGAGGCGCGCCGAGGATTCTTCATGCGCGGCCTCGGTTACTACTTCACCCTCGGCGAGCACATGGACCTCACCCTGACGGGCGGAATCTACACACTCGGGTCGTGGGAGGTGAACGCCGCTTCGCGCTACATAAAGCGATACAAATATTCGGGCAACTTGGATTTCGACTTCACCAGCGTCCGTTCGGGCGACAAGGGCGACCCCGACTTCGTAAAGCAGAACACCTACAAGCTGCAATGGACCCACGCTCAGGATACCAAGGCAAACCCGGGATCGACCTTCTCGGCCTCGGTGAACCTGTCGTCGAGCGGTTACAGCAAATATTCGGCGACCAACCTCAACGACATGCTCTCGACGCAGACCAACTCGTCGATATCGTACTCGAAGAACTGGGCGGGCACGCCCTTCTCGCTCTCGATGAACATGGCCGTGTCGCAGAACTCGCAGACGGAGGCGATATCGGTCACGCTGCCCAACATATCGTTCAACGTATCTAAGTTCTTCCCCTTCAAACGCTCGGTGAAACTGGGCAAGGACCGCTGGTATGAAAAGATCTCGATGAGCTACTCGGGCAAGATCACCAACTCGGTGAACGCCTCGGAGAAGAACATCTTCTCGCGGGAGACGCTCGACAACATGCGCAACGGCGTGCAGCACAGCATACCCGTGCAGGCGTCGTTCAACGTGTTCAACTACCTCAACATCACCCCGTCGGTCAACTACACCGAACGCTGGTACTTCAAGAAGACCGATCGGCGATGGAACCCCGAGACCAACAAGGTGGAGACGCTCGATCCCGAGTACGGATTCTACCGCCTCTACAACTACACCACCGCGCTGTCGTTCTCGACCAACATCTACGGAATGTGGCAGGTGAAGGATAAGTACAAGAAATTCAAGTTGCAGGCGATAAGGCATACCATATCGCCGTCGATAAGTTTCTCGTACGCGCCCGATTTCAGCAAACAGAAGTACGGTTACTACCAAACAGTGCAGAGCGATTCGACGGGTCGCACCACCATATATTCGCCCTTCGAGAACAACGCTTACGGCGTACCGACCTCAGGACGCAGCATGGCGATGTCGTTCTCGCTCTCGCAGAGCCTCGAAATAAAGGTGCTGAGCAAGCGCGACACTTCGGGCGTGAAGAAGATATCGCTCATCGACGACTTCAACATAAACGGATCGTACAACTTCCTCGCCGACTCGATGAAGCTGTCGACCATATCGCTCTCGCTGCGCACCAAACTCACGGGCAAGCTGGGTCTGAACCTGCGCGCCACGCTCGATCCTTACGAGGTGTCGCCCGAGGGCAAACGTTACGACCGCCTCACGTGGCGACGCGGAAACTTGGGACGAATCGTAAGCACGGGATGGAGCTTCGGCTACTCGTTCAAGTCGCGCGCCTCGTCGGCCCCCGCGATAAACGACATAAACACCGTGCCGCCCGAGTACGCCAATCCGTTCTACGACCCGTACGGCACGATGGACCCCGTGCTGAGGCGGCAATACATGTCGCAAGCCTATTACGACTTCTCGCTGCCGTGGAACGTGGGACTGAACTATGCCGTGAACTACTCGATAAGTTACGTCAACAACGGCACCACGGGCGTCAAACGCAACGTGACGCAAACGGTGGGATTCAACGGCAGCATAACATTCTCGCCAAAGATGGCCGCCACGTTCTCGGGCGGTTACGACATATCCAAAAACAAGCTGACTACCTCGTCGATAAGCATCACGCGCGACCTGCACTGCTGGCAGATGTCGTTCTCGTGGATTCCGTTCGGATACTATAAAAGCTGGAGTTTCCACATAGGCGTGAAGGCGGCCTCGCTGCAAGATCTGAAATACGACAAGAGCCAGTCGATGTACGACAAATACTACTAACGCATGAAAACAGCCCTGCGCCGCATCGTCGCGGCCATGATCGCCATACTGTCGATATCGCTCCTCGCAGCTCCCCGAGCCGAGGCCAGAAAGACGCTCCGAATACTCGCCGTGGGCAACAGTTTCTCGGACGACGCGATGGAGTATCTGCCCGCGCTGCTGGAGAGCATGGGAATCGACGACGTGGAGTTGGCGCGCTTGTACGTGGGAGGATGCTCGCTCGAACAGCATCTGCGGTTCCACGTCGGGGGAGAGTCGCGTTACGAGTTCTATCGTTCCGCCGCGGGCGAGAACCGATGGGTCAAATCTAAGGAGAGGGTTTCGCTCCGCGACGCGTTGTCGCTCGGCGAATGGGACATAATCACCTTACAGCAGGCATCGGGCTACTCGGGCCGTTACGAGAGTTACCAGCCCTACCTCGACGCCCTGACGGGCATCATTCGGGCCGCGCAGCCCCGAGCGAAGCTGGCATGGCATATGACATGGTCCTACTCGACCGACAGCACGCACGGGCAGTTCGCCGACTACGGGCGCGACCGACGGCGGATGTACGACGCGATATGCTCGGCCGTGCGCGAACTCGCGCGGCATACTTCGGCGTTCTCGACGATCATTCCCTCGGGAACGGCGATAGAGTCACTGCGAATGTCGGAGATCAACAACCCGCCCAAGGATCTGACGCGCGACGGCTACCACATGGATTACGGAGCGGGCCGCTACGCTTTGGCCTGCGTGTGGTACGAGACTCTGATAAGGCCGTTCGCCCGCAAATCGATGCGGGACGACACGCTGCGAATCGAGAAAGGCGATGTGCACGTCGACGACCGTGTCGCGGCGCTATGCCGGAAAGCGGCGCGCAAGGCGGCGAGAAAGAATTTTACGCCCCGACGCATAGAACGACGAGGCGAATAACCCCTAACACGCGACCGACATGGCAGGATTCCTTCAGGTAGAGAACATCAGCAAATCGTACGGCGACAAGACCCTTTTCCACAACATAGGCTTCAATATCAACGAAGGGGACAAGATAGCCCTAATCGCCCCCAACGGAACGGGAAAGAGTTCGCTGTTGAAGATTCTGGCGGGGACGGATTCGTCCGACCGCGGTGGCGAGGTGAAGTTCATGAAGGACATAAAGGTGGCTTTCCTCGACCAGAACACGACGTTCAACCCCGACAACACTGTTTTCGACGAGGTATATTCGGGACTCGGAGCCACGTACGACACCATACGCGATTACGAGCGGGCGATAGCGTCGGAGGATCAACGACGGATCGAGCGGGCGATGGCGGCGATGGATGCCGCCGACGCGTGGAACGCCGAGCAGAAGATAAAGCAGGTGCTCTCGTCGTTGAAGCTCACGCGCCTCGACCAGCGCATGGGCAGCCTCTCGGGCGGCGAGGCCAAGCGGGTGGCGTTGGCCTCGATGCTGTTGCGTGAGGCCGATTTCCTCATCATGGACGAGCCGACCAACCACCTCGACATCGAGGTCATAGAGTTTCTGGAGGATTATCTCGGCAAGTCGCGCTGCACGCTGCTCATGGTCACGCACGACCGTTACTTCCTCGACCGCGTGTGCAACACCATCTTCGAGCTCGACCGCGGCGAACTGTTCGTCTACCGCGGAAATTACGGAACGTTTCTGGAAAAGCGCGAGGAGCGTTACCTCAACATGCAGGCCGACATAGACAAATCACGCAATCTGCTGCGCCGCGAGCTGGAGTGGATGCGCAGCACCCCGCAGGCGCGCACCGGCAAGGCGCGCTACCGCATAAACGCCTTTTACGACCTGCGGGATCGGGCGTCGGTGTCGCTCGAGCGCAAGAACGTCGCCATCGACGTGGCGACGTCGCGTCTGGGAGGCAAAATAATCGACTGCGAGGATGTGTCGCTCCGATTCGGCGAACGGCGCATGCTCGACCGCTTCTCGTACAAGTTCTCGCGTTACGAACGCGTGGGCATAGTGGGCAAGAACGGCGCGGGAAAGAGCACGTTCCTAAATCTCATGACGGGCGATCTGCTGCCCGACTCGGGCGCGGTGGAGCGCGGCGAGACGCTTCGCATAGGCTACTACCGCCAGCGCGGAATCGATTTCAAGGCGGGTCAGACGGTATTCGACGTGGTGCACGACATAGCCGAAACGGTAGAGACCGCCGACGGGCATACGGTGTCGGCCGTCACGATGCTGAACCGATTCCTATTTCCACCCGAGACGCACTCGAAACGGGTGGAGATCCTTAGCGGCGGCGAGCAGCGCAGGCTCTACCTGCTGACGGTGCTCATGCGCAACCCCAACTTCCTGATCCTCGACGAGCCGACGAACGATCTGGACATTCTGACGCTGAACGTATTGGAGGAGTATTTGCAAGCGTTCAAGGGCTGTCTGCTCATAGTGTCGCACGACCGCTTTTTCCTCGACAAGACGGTCGACCATCTGTTCGTCATACGCGAGGGCGGCGAGGTGAAGGATTTCGTGGGCCGTTACAGCGAGTACCGCGAATATGTGAAGGAGTCGGAGGCCGAAGAGTCGCGCGCGGCGAAGGCTGCGGCCAAAAGCGCCCCCAAGAACAACGCCCCGCAACGTCATAATACCGAGCCCGCGCGCCGCAAGCTCTCCTACAAGGAGACTCGCGAGTTAGAGGCTCTGGAGGCCGAATTGCCGCGACTGGAGTCGGAGAAGAGCGAACTCGAATCGCGTCTCTCGTCGGGAGCGCTCTCGCACGAGGAACTGACCGAAACGTCGGGCCGCATAGGCGAGCTCATGCGGATAATAGAGGAGAAAGAGATGCGGTGGTTGGAGCTCAGCGAGGTGTAACGCCTATCCCTACTGCACGATGGAACACGAAAAATCATGGCCATGCAATTCCGAACAGTAATCGACATAAAGTCTTTCGACCGCAAAATCGACCACTCGTCGCGCATCCTTTCGCTCGGCTCCTGCTTCGCCGACAACATCGCGCGCCGCATGCAACGCGCCAAGTTCCGCGTCGAGGCATCGCCCACGGGCATACTCTTCAATCCCGAGTCGATAGCGCGCGCCGTCGAACGTTTCGCAGCGTCCGAATCGCCCGCGCGCGAGGAGCTGCGCCATGACGGAGAGCGATATTTCGGATACGATTTCCACTCGGCATTCGCCGACGCCGATCCCGAACGCGCGCTCGCCGCGATGCGCGAGGCCGCGCGACGGGGAGCCGACGCACTGCGCCGAGCGGACACTGTAATAATAACGTTCGGCACCGCGTGGATCTACCGCCTGCGCGAGAACGGCGAGGTAGTCGCCAACTGCCACAAACAACCGCAATCGCTATTCGCCCGCGAACTGCTCGCGGCGGACAGGATCGCGGACAGTTACGCAAAGCTGCTCGAGGGACCGCTCGCGGACAAGCACGTTATCTTCACCGTAAGCCCCGTGCGCCACCTCGGCGACGGGGCGGAACGCAACTCCCTGAGCAAAGCCGTGCTGCGCGTGGCCGTCGGAGAGCTTGCGAGCCGATTCCCCGACGCCGATTACTTTCCCTCATTCGAGATCATGAACGACGAGTTGCGCGACTACCGTTTCTATGCCGACGACATGACGCATCCGTCGCAGACGGCTGTCGATTACATCTGGGAGCGTTTCGGCGCGACCGCCTTCGCAGAGTCGGCGCGACGGGCGGCCGAACGGGCGGAACGTATCGCCGAAGCGGCGGAGCACCGCCCCTTCGATCCCCGCGGCGAGGCGCACCGCAACTTCTGCCGCGCCATGCTGCGGCGTATCGACGAACTGCGACGCGAGCAGCCGCAGATGCAGTTCGACGACGAAAAAGAGTATTTCAACTCGTTTTTGGAAATTAATTAGTAATTTTACGTCCGTAATACCGCATAAAATGAAACATCATCCGTTCCGAACAGCAATAACTATCGCAGCTTTAGCGTGTTCCGTATTCGCATACGCGGCTCGGCCGCGTCTTGTGGTGAACATCGTCGTAAGCTCGATGCGCGCCGACGATCTCGACCGTTACGCCGCGAACTTCTCGAACGGAGGATTCCGACGCCTCACCGAGGGCGGCGCGGTATTCACCGACGCCTCGTACGACTATATGCAG
The DNA here is from genome assembly GCA_910587675.1 of uncultured Alistipes sp. Lineage (GTDB taxonomy): Bacteria > Bacteroidota > Bacteroidia > Bacteroidales > Rikenellaceae > Alistipes. The sequence continues at coordinate 30,484 of CAJUMU010000018.1, forward strand.
ACCACTACCCCCGTGTCGCTCGCAACCATCTCGACGGGAGCGATGCCTTCGACTCACGGCGTGGTGGCCGACCGATGGTTCGACTATGTGGGCAACAAGTCGGTGTCGCTCATCGACGACGCCAAGGAGCAGAGCGTGAATTACAGCGGCGGGTCGAGCGGATATTCGCCCCGTAACCTCACAGCGCAGACCATAGGCGACGCCGCGGCGTTGCACGACGCCCGCAGCCGCATAGCCACCATAGCCGTCGATCCGCTCTCGGCCATAGTCATGGCGGGCCGCACGGGCGAGGTGTATTGGATGGAGACGTTGCAGTCGGCTTGGACCACATCGTCATATTACACCAAAGAGCTGCCCGCATGGGTGGCCGACTATAACCGTCGGCAGGTCAACCACGACTACATGCAGAAACGCTGGACTCTGCTGCTGCCGTACGACGACTACCGCAACTCGCAGGTATCCTACATCGAGGGCTTGCAGAGCAAAAGCGGCAAACGCATAGATTTCATCGACCGCCCCGAGGAGGCCATGCGCATAAGCGACGATTACGAACAGATGCGATACACCCCCGCGGGAAACAGCGCCATGCTCGCCTTCGCCAAACAGATAGTGACCCAGAACGCAATGGGCACCGACGACGCGGCCGACGTGCTGAACATAGTGCTCGACTCGCCGCGGGCGATAAGCGGACGTTTCGGACCCGAATCGGTGGAGTACGAAGATATGCTCTACCGTCTCGACCGCGATCTGGAGGATTTCCTGTCGTTCCTCATGGCGCAGGTAACCGATCCGCAGCAGATAGTCGTGGTGCTTACGTCCGACCACGGCGCCAGCCCGTCGTACAACACGCCCGAGGGCGAGCGCGAACGTTTCAACGTGCGTCAGGCAGAGGTCATCACCAACGCTTTCATCGGCGCGCAGCACGGCAACGGCGAATGGGTTCTGGGGTGCGTCGACCGCGCGATATATCTCAACCACGACCTCATATACGAAAAAGGGTTGTCGATAGCCGACATGCAGCACGACGTGGCGACTTTCCTCATGCAGCTCCGCGGCGTGTCGCACGCCATATCGGCCGAAGCCATGCGCAACAGCTACTTCGGCAGCGGATACGCCCGCAAGATGCAGAACGGATTCTATCCCCGCCGCTCGGGCGACGTGATAATAAACCTCATGCCCGAATGGATCGAGGAGAGAGAGGGCGTGCGTTCGGCATCGGGGTCGATGTACCGTTACGACACGCATGTGCCTCTCGTAATATTCGGCGGAGGCATCGTGCCAGCCAAAATCGCCGGCAAGGCCGACATGACGTCGGTAGCGGTCACCGAGGCGCGATTGTTGGGGATAACTCCTCCCTCGGCATCGGAAGGCGAGGTATTGAACATTTTTTAAGAGTCGAAGAGAATGAAAGACGAGATTCAGGAACGGATTATCGAAGAGTTCGCCGTATTCGACGAGTGGCTCGACAAATACGAATACTTGATCGAACTGAGCGACACGCTGCCCGCAATCGACCCGCAGCGCCGCACCGACGAATATGTGATAAAGGGCTGCCAGTCGAGGGTATGGGTCGACGCCCGCGTCGAGGAGGGCAAGGTGTTCTTCTCGGCCGACAGCGACGCCATCATAACCAAAGGCATAATAGCCCTGCTCATACGGGTGCTCAACGGACGCACGCCGCAGGAGATAATCGACACGGAACTCTACTTCATCGACGCCATAGGACTGAGCGAGAACCTTTCGCCCACACGCAGCAACGGTTTGCTCGCCATGATAAAGCAGATGAAGATGTATGCCGTCGCTTTCGGCGCAAGCGCGCGATAGAGGCCCGAAACGAACCGAGGCAAGTTATTTGAACAACGGAGATGACACCTGAAGAGATTTTGAAAGTGGAGCACGAGATCGTTCTCACGCTGAAGAACATCTACGATCCCGAAATACCCGTCAACGTATACGACTTGGGACTGATATACGAGATAGATTTCGATCCCGAGGGCGTGGCCAACATACGGATGACGCTCACGGCGCCCAACTGCCCGATGGCCGACATGCTCGTCGAAGACATAAACACGCAGGTGAAGAAGATCGACGGGGTGAAGTCGGTGAACATAATACTCACTTTCGAGCCGCCGTGGGACAGAAGCATGATGTCGGACGAGGCTCTGTTGGAGCTGAACATGCTGTAACGACCAAAAAGACAATAACCCGTTAAGCCCATGACTTGGGGGAGGAAAAGCATACCGGACGAATTGCGCGAGGAGGCCTCGCGTTTCGAGTGCGGCCGTTATCTGGCGGCGCTTGATCCGCTGCATCGCACCGAGATATACAACGCGTTGGGATACGAACGGCTCAGCCGCAAGAATCGCGACGTGAACCGTTTCTATGCGGAGTGCCGTTCCGACTGGCCGCAGACTTTCTACCTGATGTTTCTGCGCACCTTGGGCGACGAGCGCAACAAGGATGCTTTCACAACGTTGGCTCGCACGGTGCCTTACGCCGCCATACTGCGCGAAAAGCTCGTGCCGCACAACGTCGAAACGATGCTCATAGGAGCCTCGGGGTTGTTGGATATGTATCCGCATGACGAATACATTCTCAAGATGAAGAGCAACTTCCAGTATCTGAAAAACAAATACGGCATCGCGCCTATGAACGCTTCGCAATGGTCGCTCGGAAAGATACATCCCAACAACCATCCGATTCTGAGACTGTCGCAGGCCGCAATGTTCCTCGCTTCGGTGAGAAACGTAATGGATCGCATACTCGAGTGCCGCACCGCAAAGGACGTGAACGCTCTGTTCGGCGTCGAGACCTCGAAATACTGGTATAGCCGATACACACCCGCAAACGACTCGGACAAAATCGCAAAACGCATAGGACAGATGAAGACCGATCTGCTCGGGATAAATCTGGTGGTGCAGATGCAGTTCGCATACGGATCCTACATCAACAACGAGACTCTCAGATCCAGAGCCATGTCGCTGTTGGAGAACATATCGGCCGAAGACAACAACATCGTACGCAGCTGGAATCGCCACGGCAAACTGGCCAAAACGGCTTTCGACAGTCAGGCGTTGATCCAGCTCCGCAACGAATATTGTCGGCAAAACAGTTGCGACGACTGCCCCGTCGGACGGCGTATGGCCGCCCGAGTGCCCGCGGAGCAGTTGTGAAACGCAGCCGTAGGTGGCAGACCGCCGAGACGGAGCGCGCGGTTATAAGCCGGCCACGATGATGCGACTGCGCGAATCGCGCGAAAAGTCGCATTTTGCGCATAACCGCTCCGTGTTCAGGCCCGAAAAGCGCGCGGCGCGGCAATATTTCGCAACGGGACCGAAAAAAGTCGCATGAACATTAAAATCAAGCACATGTTTTGCCGTTTGAAAAGAAATTTTTACTTTTGCAAGATTTAAGCGAATACCTTAACGTATTGTTCGTTTGGAGCGCAGTTACCTAAGTCCCCTCCGAGGAGGGGATTTGGGGGAGGTCGGATTTGTAAACGCGGCTAAAGGCCGCGGATGATGACGGTCCGGTCCGCTATTTCGATCCAAATGGATTATTATGCTTAAAGTATAAAATTACTTTCAGAAATTAAGTGTAAAACATTATGGATATAGTCAGCAACGTAATCAAACTCCTCTTCGGTTCGAAAACCGAAAAGGATCGCAAGCAGATAGAACCTTACGTTCGGAAAATCAAGGAGGTATACCCTACCATACAGAGTTTGTCGAACGACGAGCTGCGTGCCCGCAGCGCCGAGCTGATGAAGCGCATCGCCGACTTCATCGCCGACGACGAGGCGCACATCGTCGAGCAGAAGGCCCGCCTCGAACTGGCCGGCACCTCGCTCGCCGACAAGGAGAAGATTTCGAAAGACATAGACGCCACCACCAAGCGCATTGACGAGAAGATCGAGCAGAAGCTGGACGAGATATTGCCCGAGGCTTTCGCCATCATGAAGGACACGGCGCGCCGCTTCGCCGAAAACGACACGGTGGAGGTGACGGCGACGGCGTTCGACCGCAACCTTGCCGCTCAAAAGGATTTCGTGACCATCGACGGCGACAAGGCCGTCTACTCGACGCATTGGACCGCGGGCGGAAACGACATCAAATGGGACATGGTGCATTACGACGTGCAGTTGTTCGGCGGCGTGGTGCTCCACAAGGGCAAGATCGCCGAGATGGCGACGGGAGAGGGAAAGACGCTCGTGGCTACCCTGCCCGTATTCCTCAACGCGCTGGCCCGCAAGGGTGTGCACGTCGTTACGGTGAACGACTATCTGGCCCGACGCGACTCGGAGTGGATGGGTCCCATGTACGAGTTCCACGGATTGTCGGTAGACTGCATCGACAAGCACCAGCCCAATTCCGAAGCGCGACGCAAGGCCTACATGGCCGACATCACGTTCGGAACCAACAACGAATACGGCTTCGACTACCTGCGCGACAACATGGCCTCGTCGCCCAAGGATCTCGTGCAGCGCAAGCACCACTATGCCATCGTCGACGAGGTGGACTCGGTGTTGATCGACGACGCCCGCACCCCGCTCATCATATCGGGTCCCGTGCCCAAGGGCGACGACCAGCTGTTCGAGACGTACCGCCCCTCGATCGAGAACCTCTATAACCTCCAGAAGAATCTGGTGACCTCGCTCGTGGCCGAGTCGCGACGCCTCTTCGCCGAAAACAAGCTCGACGAAGGCGGCGTGCTGCTCTACCGCGCGCACAAGGGTCTGCCCAAATACAAGCCGCTCATCAAGTTCCTCTCGGAGCCGGGTATAAAGACGCAGTTCCAGAAGACCGAGAACATCTACATGCAGGACAACAACCGCCGCATGCCCGAGATCGTCGACGACCTCTTCTTCGTAATCGACGAAAAACTCAATTCGGTGGAGCTGACCGACAAGGGCCACGACGCCCTCTCGAAGTACTTCGACGAGGACGGTTTCTTCGTGCTGCCCGACATAGGCAACGAGATAGCCGAGCTCGAAAAGTGCGAACTCACGGCCGAGGAGAAGGCGCAGCGCAAGGACGAGGTAATAAACGACTACTCGATCAAGTCGGAGCGCGTGCATACGGTGAACCAGCTCCTGAAAGCGTACTCGATGTTCGAGAAGGATGTGGAGTACGTGGTTATGGACAACAAGGTGAAGATCGTCGACGAGCAGACGGGCCGTATTCTCGACGGCCGCCGCTATTCGGACGGTCTGCATCAGGCCATCGAGGCCAAGGAGCGCGTGAAGGTGGAGGCCGCCACGCAGACCTTCGCGACCATCACGCTCCAGAACTATTTCCGCATGTACCACAAGTTGGCGGGTATGACCGGTACGGCCGAAACGGAGGCTTCGGAGTTCTGGAACATTTACAAACTCGACGTGGTGGTGATCCCCACCAACCGCCCCGTGGTGCGTAACGACCGCGAAGACTTGATCTACAAGACCAAGCGAGAGAAATACAACGCCGTCATAGAGGAGGTCGTGCGTCTGGTCGAGGCACAACGCCCCGTGCTGGTCGGCACAACGTCGGTGGAGATCTCGGAGTTGCTGAGCCGCATGCTCAAACTCCGCGGCATAAAGCACAACGTGCTCAACGCCAAGCAGCACCAGTTGGAGGCGCAGATCGTGGCCGAAGCGGGACGCTCGGGTCAGGTGACCATAGCCACCAACATGGCGGGACGAGGCACCGACATCAAGCTGACGCCCGAGGCGAAGCAGGCGGGCGGTTTGGCCATCATCGGCACCGAGCGTCACGAGAGCCGCCGCGTCGACCGTCAGTTGCGCGGACGTTCGGGACGTCAGGGCGACCCGGGATCGTCGCAGTTCTTCGTATCGCTCGAAGACGACCTGATGCGTCTGTTCGGATCGAGCCGCATAGCCGCCCTGATGGACCGCATGGGCATCGAGGAGGGCGAGGTCATTCAGTCGAAGATGATGACCAAGGCCATCGAGCGCGCGCAGAAGAAGGTGGAAGAGAACAACTTCGGAATACGTAAGCGTCTGCTGGAGTACGACGACGTGATGAACTCGCAGCGCGAGGTGATCTACACCCGCCGCCGCCACGCACTCTATGGCGAGCGAATAGAGATCGACCTGAACAACATCATGTACGACTATGCCGAGTCGTTCATGGAGTCTCACGAAGGCATGGATTACGAATCGTTCTCGTTCGAACTCATCCGCGAGGTGGCGCTCAAGCCCTCGTTCGACGAGGCGAAATACTCATCGTCGAAGCCGCGCGAGATCGTGGAAATGATCGTCGAGGATCTGCGCACGCTCTTCGAGCGACGCGCCAAGGCTGTGGCCGACACGGTGCGCAACACCATGCAGACCATATACGAAGACAACAAGGACCACATGGACCGCGTGATACATTTCCCCATCACCGACGGCCATTTGGGATTCCACGTCCCCGTGGAGTTGCAGCGATGCAAGGAGAGCGACGGAGCCGAGATATATAAGGTATTCGCCAAGATAGTCATGTTCACCACCATCGACGACGCATGGCGCGAGCATCTGCGCGAGATGGACGAGTTGCGCCAGAGCGTGCAGAATGCGACGTACGAGCAGAAAGACCCGCTCCTGATCTACAAGCTCGAATCTTACAACCTGTTCTCGCGCATGCTCGAAAAGGTGAACCGCGAAACGCTCGCCACACTCGACAAGGCTTATATCCCCGTTCGCGAGAACAACCCCGAGTCGGTGCAGCAGGAGCGACACCGGCAGGCCAAGGTGGATGTAAACAAGTTGCAGGCATCGCGCACGGCGGCGGCCGCGGCGGCTGGACATGGCGAGAAGAGCAAGCCAGCCCCGATCAAGGTGGAAAAGAGGGTCGGGCGCAACGATCCGTGCCCGTGCGGCAGCGGCAAGAAGTACAAGCATTGCCACGGCAAAATGATGTAATCTATACGTTTAACGATTGTCTTCGGGGCAATCGTTAAATGTATTTACGGTAAACCTAAACGCTGTTCGCCGACGGCGGAGGACGCAATCGAGCGAACAGCGAGCAGCAGTCCGCCGCGTGGGGGCGGCGGCGAACTGCCGATATCGCTATGCGATATCGAAATTAAGCATAAAACTTTTCATCATGGGATACGAAGAAGAGAAACAACGACAACTCGACATGCGTTATTTGCGCATGGCGCATATATGGGCCGAGAACTCCTACTGCGTGCGTCGCAAGGTCGGGGCGCTCATAGTGAAAGACAAGATGATAATCTCCGACGGCTATAACGGCACCCCGTCGGGATTCGAGAACGTATGCGAGGACGAAGCGGGCAAAACGAAATCGTACGTGCTGCATGCCGAGGCGAACGCTATAACCAAAGTGGCAAAGAGCGCGAACAACTGCGACGGCTCGACGCTCTACATAACCGACGCCCCCTGCATCGAGTGTTCGAAATTGATTATTCAGGCGGGCATACGCCGCGTGGTGTTCATGAACGACTATCGCTCCGAGGAGGGTCTCGAACTGTTGAGACGGGTCGGGATCGAGTGCGTGAAACGTTCGGAGGACGAATAACCGCTACTCGAAAACAATAGAACGGAAACGGCTGCCGCGAAAGCGACAGCCGTTTTTACATAGCGAGCGGGAAACACTAATCTCCCTCCCCGATGACGCGTCAGAACGGCAAATCGTCGGGATCGTCGTTCACCGCGGGTATAGAGCCCGAAGCTGCGCTGCCCTGCGGCTGTTGCGGCTGCGTCGAAGCGCCTCCGCCGTACGGCTGTCGGTCGCCCGAATAAGGACGCCCCGCCGAACTCGGCTGCTGTTGCGCGCCGCCCTGCGCATTGTCGCCGCGGCGGCCGAGCAGTTTCATGTCGTCGGCCAAAATCTCGGTCGTGTAACGTTTGATGTTGTCCTTGTCGACCCACTCGCGAGTACGCAGACGACCTTCGATATAGAGTTGCGAGC
>CAJUMU010000019.1 GCA_910587675.1 uncultured Alistipes sp.
TTTCTGAAAATATTTCGCAGAACTCTTTTTTAAGCACTCCCGAGAACCGTAATTCTCAAAAGCGAGTGCAAAGTAAAACCTTTTTTTTATCCTTTCCAAATATTTCGCAATCTTTTTTTCTCACTTTTTTATAGCCCCACACTCTCAAACCAAAGCAAACGCCTGAATACCACACATATAAACCCCCAAACAACCGACAAACTCAATTTACAGATATACGTATATTATATATAGGTATGCTACTCTACCGCGCTAAAAAACGTGACCGCCCGAAATCAGGCGGCCACGTCGACAAATAAAAATGGGGATTATAAAAGCCCTCTTCAGTCTTTCTTCGGAGCTTCGATGGGGATCATCTTGATGGTCATGTCGGCATTGTTTACCTCTACACGATAATAGCCGTCCGACCCCTCGGGCATTACCCATTTAGGATCGCCGCCACTGTTAGACGACACTCTGTTATCCTTACGGGGATCCGCACCGCCCGACACGGGACGCCATGTAGGATTGGTGTATCCGGCCGAATTGTGCAATTTGAATGCTCCTTCACCATTACGCTTCGCTACCTCTAAAGACGTTTTCTTGTCATAGAAATGGGCTTCCAAGACATTCACCTCGGGATTCTTGTATCCACCCCAATTGAATTTGTCGAAAACGCCCCATCCGCCTGCGGCATCACCTACAACCCACATCTCTTCGGTACAATAACGGCCGTAATAAACGACACCCGTAAAATCCTGCACATCGTACTCGATGGCGATGCTGTAATTGTTCCGGACGCCGTTAGCGCCCTCGGCATAAGGATCCAACGACACGAAAGGCTTCAGGCTCTTCTCGGCAGCCTCCTCCTCGCTCTCGACATACACGATCTCATAACCGAAATCGGCAACCTTCTCGCCGCACATGAATGCGGGGAAGTCGGCATCGCTCTGAGTAGAGAGGATGAATTCGCTGTTGGGCTTGAGCACTATATCCTTGCTCTGATAGAACTCATCCACCTCGACGGCCGCCACGGAAACGGCTCCCTCCGACGCGGCGCCTCTTATGAAGAAGCGACGCACGGGAATATCGGCCGCAACGACATTGGCCGACGCGATAGAGAGCATAGGCTTGTAGTAGAACTGTCCGCCCTCGATGCTCGCCAACAAATCGGCTTCGATGGCAACGGGTTCGCCTATCTTGAATACCCAGTTCGCAATCATGAACTTGTACAAGTTACGCTGCAACACCTTGCAAGAATTAGCGTCGGCAGGTATATCCTTCACCACGTACGGAGCGGCATTGGCGTCGTCGCGCATACGTATTCTCAACATATAACCGCTGATATGGTAATCCTCGGTGGGAGGAGTCGGCGTATTCCATGTGAAATCGATATCGTTCCACTGCGTATCGGGATCGATCGACAGCTCCTCGGGCATCGTCAGAACCAAATCGTTGTTTGCCTCGGGCTTCTCGAACCAGTTATTCAAACCGTCCTTGTCCTCGCAGGCGGCAAACGAAAGCATACCGACAAACGCCAACAATCTAAATATGTTTTTCATAATAATTCGGTTGTTAAAATTCGTATTATTCCTCCTCCGTTATCGTCTCCCAGTAAGGAGCCTGTACGAGATTGGGGTTCTTGTCGATCTCCGTCTGGAAAATAGGCATCCAGTAGTACTCGCGCTTCCATACTCGCTTAGCCTCGTTGGCCGTGCGGACGAAGAATGCCTGACCTGTTTTCTCGTCGTTGTCTTTCGGATCGCACGAACGCTTCACGCCCTTGTAGTTCATACCGCCGTGATAGTAGTCGACGCCCTCGCAAACCTGCTCGGCGATCATCCAGCGACGGATGTCGGTGTAGCGTATGTAAGTATCCTCGCAGCACAGCTCGACGCGACGCTCGCGACGGATGAGATCGCGCATAACGGCCTGATCCTTCGAAACCGAGATCTTACCTTCTTCTGTACCCCAAATATACTCGGGAACACCTGCGCGGACGCGGATCTTGTTCAGATAGACGAGAATGTCGGGATCGCCGGGTTTCACCTCGTTCAAGCACTCCACATAGTTCAGATAAGCCTCGGCCAAGCCATAGAACTTACCCTGACGGTAAGCGAAAGTACCGTTCTTGAGATGGTCCTCGGGACGGTTGCCCTTGTTGTTCAGGTAACCGTTGTTCGGCGCGTCGTGCGTATCGTCGTTATCGACCTTTTCGTGACCTACGAGAGAGTTGTTGTATCCCGCCATCTTCGAGTTGTAGAAGTTGGCCTTGCGCTTCTGGCCGTTGTCAACCCACTTCTCGTTGTAAGTTACGGTGATATAGAAACGAGGCTCGCGGTTCACATACATATTGTACGTATCCTTGCTCGTCACCTTGGCATTCTCGCCGTTGCGGCTCTCGGCTCCCGTCCACTTCGTCTTGTAGTATACGTCGTCCGAAGCGAAACCGCTCTCGTCGTAACCCGAAGCGGGGTTGATAACGGGCGTGAACTTGTAGCCCTTGCTGTCGTTAGTGTAACCGTCGATGGGATAGATACCGTTGCGCATCGCGAAAGCGTCGACCAGCGACTGCGATACGCTCATACCGCCGTTGGCACCCGTGTCGCCACGCACACCGCCGTAACGGATGTACGAGCCGTAATCTACCGAATACTTGGCGAACAACACCTCGGTATTGCCGCTCAAGGCCGTGAGCGAGTAAGCGCCCAGCAGCGACATGAACGGATCGACCGTACCGTCGTCGTTATAGGCGGTGTAGAGAGCGTGTCCGTCAGCCTCGGCAACGTCGACCAGCTCCTTGCAGGCAGCCAGCGCGCGATCCCACTTGGTGGCATCGTAGCTCTGGGGGAACAGCTTGTTGCCCTCGCGATCCGCGTGATCCTTGTACCATTCGTTGCCGTTCACCAGCGGGCTGGCATTGAACAACAGCATACGGGCGCGGGTAGCCAAGCAGAACAACTTGTCCACGCGGCCGAACTTGGTGGGATCCGAGTAAGCCGCGGGCAATTCGTCGGCAATGGTCTTCAACTCCTTATCGCACCAGTCGATGATCTCGTCCCACGGACGCGGACCGAAATGTAACTGATTGGCGGGAGTCGAGGGATCGTACACATATCCGCCCTCCACGAAGGGGCACGGACCATACCAGTATGCGAACCACCAGTAGTAGTATGCGATCAACGCGCGGCACTCGAGTTTCATCAACTCCACATCGGCCTGCGTCACGTTATCCGCAGGAATGGCATGCACATTCTCTTGGAACAACTTGGCCTCGCGGATACGGTGGGGCATATTTGCCCACACGTCGCCGTTCCAGCCCGTATTGGTAGCCCACTCGCCCGTGGCGCGCTTGTTGCAATCCCAGCTCCACTGGTGCCAACGCCACGAGGGACGCAGGTCGTCTCCGAGCGAAGACATACCGTATTTGAACGTATAGCCCCACAAGGGGTCGGGAAGACCATCGTACACATAAGCCAACATACCCTCCATACGCGCTTTGTCGTTGAAGACCATCTCGAGGGTAACCTCGGTGTCGGGCTCTTTATCAAGGTAGTTGCAAGACGAAAGGGTCGCCGAGGCAACTATCACGGTCAAAATATATTTATATAATTTCATTGTTTTCTCCGATTTTAGAAGTTCAAATCAATACCGAACTGAACGGATTTCATCGTAGGATACTTAAGACCCGTGCGAGTGTCCAACTCGGGATCCCACAACTTGAAACCCGAGAATGTCACGAGGTCGTTACCGCTTACGAATACGCGCAAGCCCTTCAGGTGCATCTTGTCGGTCCAAGCCTTGGGCAGGCTGTAACCCAACTCGATGTTCTTCAGACGCAGGAACGACATATTCTTCAACCACCAAGTCGAACCGACCGAGTTGTGCGACGTCGAGGTGTAGTGCAGACGAGGCCAGAATACGTCCTGCGAGGGATTCTCGGGAGTCCAACGGTCGTTGAAGTTCGCGTAAACGTTACCGAACACGCCCTGACCCGAACCCGGGAGGAAGTACGAGTTACCGCCCAATACCTTGTAAGCGTCGGCAGCGCCTTGGAAGAAGAAGCCGAAGTCCAAGTTCTTGAACACGAAGTTACCGCCGAAACCGTAAACGAAACGGGGAGCCGAAGTGTGGCCCAAGTAGGTGATATCCATAGCGGTGATCTTGCCGTCGCCGCTAAGGTCGGCATACATGATGTCGCCGGGCATTACCTCCAGACCCAACTCGGGCTTCGGGAGCTCGGGATTCAACTTGCCGTCGATGAAGTCGCTCTCCTCGTAGAGACGCAGAGCGATGTAACCCGTGTGTTCGTTAACCGAGCGGTTGGTAGCCGAACGGTGAGTGCCCTTCAAAGACTCGGCCTCGTCGCGCTCGCGAATCCAGTTCTTGGCATACGACGCCGTACCGCGCAACTGCATCTGGAAATCCTTGTTGAAACGGTGGTTCCAAGTAAGCGAAGCCTCGAAGCCCTTGTTGTCCACGATACCATAGTTGGCATAGGGAGTATTCATGAAACCGATCTGAGTCGGAACGGTGTTACCGCGCTGTATGAAGATATCCGAACGATACTCGTCGAAGAAATCCAACTGGAGATTCAACTCGTTCCACAAACCGATCTCGAGACCCACGTTGGCCTTGCGCACGGTCTCCCATGTAAGGTCGGTAATACCCGTGTGACCCTCGGTCACGCCCGTACGGTTGTAGCTCGAACCTTGGTGGCCCCAAGTATAACCGCCGTTATTGGTGTTGATGGTGGTCATGTATGCGAAACGGCGACCGCCGATAGAGTCGTTACCCGCCAGACCCAACGAAGCGCGGAGCTTCAAGGTCGAAAGCACCTTCTTGGCGCTTGCCATCCAAGGCTCCTCCGAGATGATCCAGCCGATTGCGCCCGAGGGGAAGAAACCGTAACGGTGACCCTTCAGGAAGTTCTCCGAACCGTTGTAACCGAAGTTGAACTCGGCCACGTAGCGGTTGTCGAAGTTATACGACAAACGGCCCGAGATACCCTGATGACGATAGGGCTGAACGTCGCCGCTGTCGTAACCGTCCTGCATGTAGAGGAACAACGCGTCGACATTGTGCTTCTCGCCGAACATGCGGTTGTAGTGAACGCTGGCCTCGAGATAGGTGCGGTTGTTACCGAACGAACCGCCCGACGAGTGTCCGAGGAACTCATCGCCCGCCGAACGCATGTTCTTGATCAGATTGCCGTACTCGTCGCGACCCGTCGCCACCTCGTAGTAGCGGGGATTCTTGGTACGGTTAGAGTTCTTGCTCTGGAAGTTATCGAACGAGAACTTGGCGTTCAACGACAGGCCCTCGGTAATCATGTCGAGTTTCTGATCCAACGATACGAGCGACTCGATCTTGAAGGAGTTCGTGCGGGTGTAACCGCGCTGGGTAGCCTCGGCCCACGGGTTCACACGCTGCGAGCGAACGGGGATATCGCCGTCCGAATATTGCGTGGGGTGAACATAGCTCGGGGTCTCGAAAGCCCAGTTGAATACGTCGGTGGTAGATGCGGCCGACTTGCGGAGGTGCTGCATGTATCCGCCGATAGAGATACCCAGAATGGTGGTCTTGGTGATGTTTACGTCCACGTTCGAACGAACGGTGAACTTGTTGAGCTTGGTGCTGGTGTCGAAAGGCAGGCTCTCGTCGACGGCCATGATACCCTTCTCGCGGAAGTAGGTGGCAACCAACGAATAACGCACGCGCTCGCTACCGCCGTTCACGTTCACCGTGGCGCGGGTGTTGTCGGCCATGCCGCGGGTAACGGCATCCAGCCAGTTCACGTCGGGATACAGATCGGGATCGTAGCCCGTGCGGGTACGCTCGATGATCGTGGGATCCCAAACGAATTTACCCGGGTTGGCCTCGGCGTACAGCAAGTTCTGCAACTCCATATCATCGGCCGCGCTGGCGAATTCGGGCAATTTGGTAGGCGCCTGAAGCGACTGCTCCAAACGAACCGACACGGTCGGCTTGCCCACCTTACCGCGCTTGGTGGTGATGACGATAACGCCGTTGGCGCCGCGCACACCGTACATGGCCGAAGCCGACGCATCTTTCAGCACCGAGAACGACTCGATCTGCTCGACATCCAAGTCGTCGAGCGTACGCTCGATACCGTCCACCAGCACCAGAGGAGTGGTCGTACCCTGATAAGACGAGATACCGCGGATCCAGAAGCTCGACTGGTCGTAACCCGGCTCTCCCGAAGGCTTGTAGGCGATCACACCGGCGATCTGACCCGCGAGGTTGTTACTCAGGCGCGAGCTGGTACCCACTTCCAAGTTACCCGGCTCCACGGTCTGGATCGCACCTACGATCGACGCTTTCTTCTGCGTACCGTAAGCGGTCACGACCACATCGTCCAGACGCTGGTTGTCCTCTTCAAGTTTGACGTTGATCGTGGTTTTCGATCCTACTTTGATTGTTTGAGATTTGTAACCGATACTCTCGAAAACGAGTTCGGCCGAGGCGGGAACGTTTATGGTGTACTTACCGTCGATATCGGTGTTCACACCATTGGTTTCGTTACCCTTTTCGATTACGGTAGCGCCGATTACCGGACCGTTCTCGTCGGTAACGGTACCGCGAACCGCAATCTTCTGTGCATTAGCATTTACCGTAAAGAGCAGTGCGACTGCCGTAAATACCGAAATTGCAGAAGATCGTAATTTCCCCCCCCCTACATTTTTAAAGAATGAGTAGAAACTGACCATAATTTAATAAATTAGGTTAAAAAGGTTTGTTATAGGTCAAATTGCAAAGGTGACCAATTCCTTCTCCCAAGCATACTGAACGAAGTTATCATGCTGATATATGACCATATATCCAGCAAAACGAGATCGGTTAGCATAAGTTTGGTAATGCGAATATAGCATTTTTTTATTATATGTCAAATTTTTCGGCTTACTCGCGGGGCCCTTTTTTGCCTGCGAAATTCGCGGCCACGACGAGCACCGCAACCTATACCACATATTATCAACATCTTGCCGCGAGGGGGGGGCATTTTGGAACACGGGCGTTTAATATCAGAATTTATATTCCGAAAATCAAAATACAAACCCGCGAAAATATTAAAAAAATTGACAATCATAGCGTTCGGACGGATGCGAAGACCGGGCCGCAACCTGCGGAACCGCAAGCGAGCATCGCGAACATTTGCAGGCCTTCGCGGGGCGAGGCTGCGGCCAGCACGACTCTTGCGAGTCGCGAAACACAGATAATTCCCGCACCGATGCGAAACCCGACATATTTTTCTTACTTTTGTTTTTCGAACAAATCGGAACCGATGACAGAACACATACGCCATGCACACCCCGAATGGAGCTATTCGGCCGTGCTATACGAAATGAACGTACGCCAGCTCACCCCCGAAGGCACTCTGAAAGCCGCCGAGGCGAAGCTGGAATTTCTCCGCTCGATAGGCATCGACGCCGTGTGGCTCATGCCGATCTATCCCATCGGAAAGGAGCAGCGCAAGGGATCGTTAGGCTCCTACTACTCCATCGCCGACTACTGCGCCGTGAATCCCGAATTCGGCTCGATGGCCGACTTCGACTCTTTCGTCGCCAAGGCCCATGCGCTGGGCATCAAGGTATTGATCGACTGGGTGGCGAACCACACCTCGCGCGACGCCGTGTGGCTGCGCACCAAACCCGCCGACTGGTACGAGCGCGAAGCCGACGGCGCGGCGAAGGTGCCGTGGGACTGGACCGACACGGCCAAGCTCGACTATTCGAATCGCGCCGTATGGCGCGGCCAGATCGAAGCCATGCGCTTTTGGGTCGAACGGCACGACATCGACGGATTCCGCTGCGACATGGCCATGCTCATGCCGATAGAGTTCTGGCAGGAGGCGTCGGCCGTGCTCCGCGCCGTGAAACCCGATATCTTCATGCTGGCCGAAGCCGAGGAGCTGAACCTCTTCGACCGCGCTTTCGACATGGGTTACGCGTGGGAGATACATCACATGATGTGCGACATCGCCAAAGGCGCGCGACGGGTATGGGATTTGCGTAACACGTTGTACGCCGACCGCGAGAAGTATCCGCCCCGAGCCATGCGAATGATATTCACCTCGAACCACGACGAAAACACATGGAGCGGCAGCGAATTCACGCGTTTCGGCGACGCGCTGGACGTAATGACGGCTCTGACTTTTTTATGGGAGGCCGCCATGCCGTTGATATACACGGGGCAGGAGATAGGCTTCGACCGTTCGTTCGCCTTTTTCGACCGCGACCCGATAGTCGACTACCGTCCCGACCGCCACACCGAGCTTTACCGACGCTTCGTCGCGCTCAAACACGGCGAAAAGGCGTTGCAGGCGGGCGAGCGCGGCGGACGCATGATCGAGATCGAGAACAACGCCAAGGATTGCATCATGACGTTCGTGCGCGAGACGGACGACAGCCGCGTGGTCGCTCTGCTCAACCTCTCGCCCTACACCATACATGCCGACTTCAATACTGGCATATATGCGGGGCGTTACATCGACGCGATGAGCGGCGAAGAGACTGAACTGCCCGCGCACGTCGAACGCGACATGGCGCCGTGGAGCTACACCGTGCTCCGCAAGGCGCATTAACAGATTAAACGTAAACTGACATGAAACGACTCCTCACCGCAACGCTTCTGCTGCTCTGCATCGCGGCCGCAGCGAAGCCGTACGGGATAAAGGATATCCCCAACGTGCAGGTCGAAAACCGTTACAGGTTCACCTCCAACCCCGACGGAATACTATCCGCCGCCGCGGTGGCCCGCATCGACTCAATCTGTTACGACCTTCGGCACCGCGGCATGGCTCAGGTGGCCGTGGTGGCGGTGCGCGAGATCGACGGCGACAACGTGTTCGACTTCGCCCACCGTCTCTTCTCCGACTGGGGCGTGGGCAACAAGAGCGACAACGGCTTGGGGATCCTGCTCGTCGAGTCGGAGCGCGAGATACGCTTCGTGACGGGATACGGGCTGGAAGGCGTCTTGCCCGACGCCATCTGCAAGCGCATACAGACGCAGCGCATGCTCCCCTACTTCCGCCGCGGCGATTACGACGGCGGCATGACGGCGGGCATGGAGGCCATCCGCGCGACTCTCGAAGGGAGCGAGCTCGACAACGGCGGCAACGACGACTACGTCGCCGCGGAGGAGGATGACGTGCCGACGGGAGTGCTGCTCGTCTTCGGTGGATTCATGCTCTTCTACTTGGTCGCTATATGGTTGCTTTACAGAGCTCGCAGACGCTGCCCCGAGTGCCGCAAAGCGACGCTCAGGATCGACTCCACGCGTTTGGTGGGCCGCGCGGCGGGAGTGTCGGAATACGAAGACACCATGGTATGCTCCAATTGCGGCGCGGTGGTCAAACGCCGTCGGCGTTCGGGCGGCAGCTCGGGCAGCCGTCGCGGAGGAGGCGGGGGCACCATCATCGGAGGCATGGGCGGATTCGGAGGCTTCGGCCGAGGCGGCGGCATAGGCGGAGGTTTCGGCGGGGGCGGCTTCGGCGGCGGAGGCGCAGGCTCGCGATGGTAGATCCGCGTCGGCGCGAATTCACATCAATATATATAAGGTATAAAACAGATAAACAATCTCAAGAATTATGAAACGAATCATTCTCGCGGCCATCGTGGCCATGTTCGCAATGACCTCATGTTCGACCTACAACGGCATGGTAACCAAAGAGGAGGCCGTAAAGACCGCATGGTCGAACGTCGAACTGCAATACCAGCGTCGCGCCGACCTCATCCCCAATCTGGTGGCAACCGTAAAGGGTTACGCCTCGCACGAGGAGTCGACCCTGAAAGCCGTGGTGGACGCGCGCGCGAAAGCCACCTCGGTAAATGTCTCGATCGACGACCTTAACGAAGAGACGCTGGCCGCCTATCAGAAAGCGCAGTCGTCGGTAACGTCGGCCTTGGGGCGGTTGATCGCCGTATCGGAGAACTATCCCGATCTGAAGGCGAACCAGAACTTCTTGGAGCTGCAGGCGCAGCTGGAGGGAACGGAGAACCGCATCACCGTGGCGCGCAAGGAGTTCAACGAGGCGACGCAGGCCTACAACATCGCCATTCGTAAATTCCCCGCCAACCTGATAGCGATGATCTTCTCGTTCAAGCAGAAACCCTACTTCGCATCCGACGAGGGAGCGTCGCAGGCGCCGAAAGTGGAGTTTTAAGCGCGAGCGCGGATACCCCGCTCCGCGCGGCGGAGCGCGCTTTGCGCGGAGCGGCTGAGATAACGATGCCTCGAGGCATCGAAACAATAACACGTTAACGATCCGTATCATGAAAAAACTCCGTTTCGGGGTGGTCGGCACCAACTTCATAACCGACTGGGTGATAGCGGGAGCGCGCGAGGACGAGCGCTTCGAGCTCACGGCCGTATGTTCCCGCACGCGCGAGCGCGGCGAGGAGTTCGCCGCCAAACACGGCATACCGCACGTATTCACGTCGCTCGACGCGATGGCGGCCTCCGACGAGGTGGACGCCGTCTACATCGCCACGCCCAACTCCACCCACGCCGACAACTCCATACTCTGCATGAATCGCGGCAAGCACGTGCTGTGCGAGAAACCGATGGCGGCGAACGCCCGCGAGGCGCGCCGCATGATCGAGGCATCGCGCCGCAACGGCGTCGCGTTGATGGAGGCGGTGAAGAGCACGCTCAGCCCGTCGTTCGGCGCCGTGGCGGAGAATCTGCACCGCATAGGCACGCCGCGCCGTTACTTCGCATCCTTCTGCCAATACTCGTCGCGATACGACAAATTCAAGGAGGGAGTGATCCTCAACGCTTTCCGTCCCGAGCTGGCCAACGGCGCGATGATGGACATAGGCGTGTATACGCTCTACCCGCTGGTCGTGCTGTTCGGACGCCCGAGATCGATCTCGGCGCAGGGCGTCGTGCTGTCGAGCGGCGTCGACGGTCAGGGCGCGGTCAATCTGCAATACGACGGCATGAACGCCACGCTGCTATACTCCAAAATAGCCAACTCCCACCTGCCCGCCGAGATCGAGGGCGAGGAGGGCAACATCATGATAGACCGCATACAGACTCCCGTCGAGGTGCGCTTCTACCCGCGTCAGGCCCCCGCGTCGGGGCACGAACGACGCGCCGAGGCGGAGAGGCTCGACCGCGAACAGCCTCACGACGAATACTATTACGAGATAAAGGAGTTCATCGACACGGTCCGCGACGGACGTATCGAGTCGAGAATCAACAGCCACGATCGTTCGCTCGCCACGGCCGAGATCATCGACGAGGTGCGCCGCCAGTTGGGCGTACGCTACCCCGCCGACGAGGCCCGAGACCTATGGTAGCGGCTTGCGCCCCAACTGCTTCACGATGATGTTGTCGAGCGAGAAACGTCCCGCTCCCGCGATGAACATCAACACGAACATCACCAGAAATATCAAGGGCAGCTCGAGGGTCGAGAACCCGCCGCCGCGATGCACGGCGAAGAGGATCACGCACATAGAGAATATTATCGGCAGCAGCGCGAGACGATAGAACGCCCCCGCCATCACTCCCGCCGCGCATATCACCTCGGCGAAGATGGCCAGCAGCAACGACATGCGCGACCCGATCCCCAACGGATCGAAGAAGGCCGTCGAGAGCGAATCGAAGTTTGCGATTTTACTTATTCCGTGCCACATCAGCAGTCCCCCGAAAAAGAGGCGCAGAACCAGAATGAATGCCGAAACGGAGTTGTCGTACACACGGTCGGGGAACAGAAACGACACCACGGGCGACATGTTGTTCGATACTTTTTTCATGTGATATAACGGGGCGGGGATGTTTCCGACCCGCCGCGACAAGGGCAAACGGCATGCCAACCCACGCCGCGGGAAGCTATCGCACGGCGGCCTCCATGCTTTCGGCCAGCTTCTCGGCGATAATGGACATGTAGGGTTTCCGCCCGATGCGGGATATGGAGGCGACGCCTTGGTAATTCACTGTCAGCACCTCGTCGGCCGAGGCCAGATCGTCGCGCGTGAGCTGTCGGCGCACCACCTCGAACGAGGCTGCGCGCGCAGCTCTCTCCGCCGCCTCGCGCTCCGCGGACGGAAAAGTCGCGGGCGGGGTGAAAAGCGTATATCCGCGCACGACGAAGATCGGCTGCGCGCTCTCCGACACGAGATTGCCCGCGGCGTCGGTCAGCAGAGCCGTATGAAATCCCCGCGCCCGAGCGGTCGCGTCGGCCAGCGCGCGAGTCTCGGCCGCGACCGACGTCGGGAACTGCCACAGAGGCGGCGCCATATTGACGCACACCGCCTCGGGACGCAGGCTGCGCAGGACGTAACCGCGGTATATCGAGGGTTCGTCGTACTCCATCGCCACGTCGCCCGACGGATAGACCTTCATAATCAACCTCACCGTCACGTTGCGCGTCAGGCGGCACGCTTCGGCCAGCCGTCGGGCCGCCCGCTCCGCCTCGCGGGCATCGAGATCGAGATCGACTCCGAAGAGCTGCTCCGCCGCCGACGCCAGCACCTCGACATGCCGCCGCATGCGGCGGCACTCGCCGCCTAACGTATGCACGTTCTGGAATACGTACGGCTCACAGCGCGGCGCGAGGAGCATCGGCTCGCCGTTGAGAAGCATATATTTTTCACGCCCCCCGTCCATCGTCCGAAACGCCTTACGACGCGAATATTTTAAGCAGCAGCTCGCGCAGCAACTCGCCGTCGTCGGCCGCGCCCGCGTCGATGCCTTTGCTCTTGCCGTCGTACTCGCGCAGCAGTCCGAGTATGTTGAACACGCTTCGGTTGTTCCACTTGGCCGACAGCTCCTTGACTTCGCGGACGGCGAAAATGTTGCTCTTTTTCAATACGCGCATCAGCTCCGTATCGTCGGGGAACGACTTGCCGCGATACTTCGCCTGCCAACGCAGGTAGTTCACCACGAACATGTCGCGGAACTGCCCGAACAGAGCCATGACCGTGAGCAGCAGCGGGTTGTCCTTGGGGTTGCGGGCGAAGTGGTCGGCTATGCCCATCGCGCGCGCCACATCGCGCCGCGCCACGGCGTTGCACAGCTCGAAGTTGTTGAAATCCTTCGATATGCCCACGTTGCTCTCTATGTGGCCGTCGGTTATGTCGGTCGTGCCCGCGGGCAGCGAGACTATGAGTTTGTCTATCTCGTTCGATATCTTCGCTATGTCGCATCCCAGATGGTCGGTGAGCATCTGCGCCGCCTTGGGACTTATGCGCAGTCCGCGCGAGGCGATGAACGACGAGAGCCACGGCCCGATCTCGTAATCGCGCGGCCGTACCGATTCGAACACGACGCCCGCCGAGGCGCACTGCTTGTAGAAGGCCGAACGTTTGTCGACGCTGCGTTCCTTGTGGCACACGACCAGAATGGTCGACGCCTGCGGCTTGGAGGTGTAGTGCGAGAGCTTCTCGATGTTTCGCAACTGCTGCGCCTCCTTCACTATTATCACCTCGCACGACCCCGTCATGGGCATCTGTCGGCAGAGATTCACGATCTGCCCCGCGTCGCTGTCCTTGCCGTATACGATTATGCGGTTGAACGCCTGCTCCTCGGGCGTCAGCGTGCGTTGCGCCAACTCATCGCACAATATGTCGATGAAATAGCTCTCCTCGCCCATCAGCAGATAGACGGGAGCGAAACGGCCTCGGGCTATCTCTCCGCGCAGGCGTTCGAACTCCGCCACGCTATCCTTGAATTTCACGCTGCTTTTGGCCATCGTCAGATAATCTCTTTGGTTATGCGGATCACCTTGTCGGTGTCGGGCGTAATACGGAAATCGTCGTCGATGCGCTGCCCTACCAGCCACGCTATGCGGTCACCGGAGACGAGAACGAACTGACGCCGTTTCTCGGCCATCGACACCTTACGGTCGATAAGGTAGTCGCTCACCTTCTTGCGGCCGTTCATCCCGAAGGGTGTGAAGGCGTCGCCGTCGCGCCAGCGGCGGAGCGTAAGGGGCCATACGACCTTCGAGGCGTCGAGCAGGGCGATATGCTCGGGCAGGTCGAACGAAGGTATGTCGTCGGCGTCGCACAGCTCGAAATAGAGCGCCGAATTACCGCAATAGGCCCTCTGCTGCCCCTCGCCAACCGCTATCTCGCACGGATCGTCGTCGTCGATGCGCGCCACCGCTATGTCGCTGCGGTCGACATAGGCCACATGGCTGCGCGAATAGAACCGCTTGCCCGAACCTCCCGCGTCGAGAGCCTTGCACAGCCCGTCGACTGTGTCGCCCTTGAAGCCGTAACGCGAATTGAGTATCTCGTATATCACGAAGTCGCGCGACGCCGCAGGCTCGATGCGGTCGACATGCAGCGTGAACACCCCCGACGACTCGGTGACGGCGTCGTCGTATATGCGGTCGATGGCGCAGTCGATGAAGTTCTGCGCCGCCGTCAGGCGGTCGATGTTGCGGTTCATGATGAACGGAAAGCGCGGATTAATCTCGCGTATGCGGGGGATAAGCCCCAACCGTATCTTGTTGCGCAGATATTTGGTCGAACGGTTCGACGAATCTTCGCGGAAAGGTATATGCTTGTGCAGCGCATAGTCGAGTATCTCCTTGCGCGTGGCGAACATCAACGGGCGGACGATGCGCCCCGCCTGATTGCTTATGCCCGTCAGTCCGCGCAGCCCCGTGCCGCGCAGCATGTTTATGAAAAAGGTCTCTATCGAGTCGTCGATATGGTGCGCGATGGCCGTCACGGTGTAGCCGTGCTCGCGGCACAGCTCGGCGAACCATGCGTAACGCAGACGCCGCGCCGCCATCTCCATCGATTCGCCCGTGCGCTCCATCTCGCCCACGGTGTCGAAACGGCGGTTGTGGCACACTATGCCGTATTTGCGGGCGGTCTCCTGCACCAGTATCTCGTCCTCGTCGCTCTCCGCGCCCCGCAGGCAGAAGTTGCAGTGGGCCACGGCCACATGGTAGCCGCTGTTGATGCACAACGACATGAGCACCATCGAATCGACTCCGCCCGACACGGTGAGCAGGATCTTGTCCTGCTTGGTAAAGAGTCCGTTGCGACGGACGTATTCCTGAAAGTTATCGATAAGCATGTTACAAATCACAATACGCAACCTTTTCTATCCCGAACGTGTTTCGTCGCGTCCCTACAATATATTCACCTCGGGCTCTATCGCCACGCCGAACGCGTCGCACACCCTTAGCTGCACCTCGCGTGCCAGCTCCATGATCTCCTCGCCCGTAGCCCCGCCGAAGTTCACCAGCACCAACGCCTGACGGTCGTGCACGCCCGCGCGCCCCTTGCGGTAACCCTTCATTCCCGCGCGGTCGATAAGCCACCCCGCCGCCAGCTTGCGACATTCGGGATCGGGCGCGGGATATACGGGCATGCCTTCGTATCGCGCCGCCAGCCGCTCGGCCTCGGCCCTGCCCACCACGGGATTCTTGAAGAAGCTCCCGGCATTGCCCAGCACCGCCGTGTCGGGCAGCTTGCCGCGGCGTATGGCGCACACCGCCTCGCGGATATTGCGGAGCGACGCCCCGCCGCGCGCCTCGGTCTCGCGCTGCAAATCGCCGTACCCCAGATCGGGCGCGGGCCGCTTGCCGAAGCGGAACTCCACCGACGTTATGACCGCGCGGCCGCGCAGCTCGTGTTTGAATATGCTGTCGCGATAGGCGAAACGACACTCCTCGGCCGTGAGGACTCCGTGTTCGCGCCGCTCGGTATCGAACAGATGCACGCGGGTTATGACATCCTTGGCCTCGGCTCCGTATGCGCCTATGTTCTGCACGGGGGCCGCGCCCACGGTGCCCGGGATGAGCGACAGATTCTCCGCGCCCCACAACCCGCGCTCCACGCTCCACGCCACGAGGTCATCCCACTCCACGGCAGCTCCCGCCTCGACCGTCACCGCCTCGTCATCCTCCGCGAGGACGTGTATGCCGCGAATGTCGGGTTTGAGCAGCGCGCCGTCGAAATAACCCGTGAACAATATGTTATTGCCGCCGCCGAGAACGTAAAATTTTCCGAGTCCGCTCTCGGGGGCAAAAATATGGTCGAGATCCTCCGCGGCGTCGAACACGACGAGCCGCCGCGCCTTCTCGTCAGCGTGGAAACTGTTAAGCCCGCGCAGCGGATGTTCCTCAAATTCCCGTATCATGCCTTACTTTTTCTTGGTTTTACGCTCCTCGTCGATTTGGCGGAGCAGCTCCTCGACGGCCCTCTCCAACTGCTCGTCGCGCCCCTCAACTACCTGTTCGGGCGAGTTGGCCACCTCCACGTCGGGTTCCAGCTGGGTGTTTTCGAGATAGCTGCCGTCGTCGAGACGATACCCGATGACGGGTATGCCGAACACTAACGTGGGATCCTGCAACCTCTCCCACGACACGCTGGTCATGGTTCCCGGGACGGGCATGCCGACCACCTTGCCGATGCCCATGCGCTTGTAGACCCACGGGGTGCCGTGAGCGTTGGAGTAGTTGGCCTCGCACGTAATCATTATCGAGGGTTTGTTCCAGCGGCGGCTCGGCATGTCGCACGCCTCCTTGCCGCGGATCACCTGCGTGAGATACTTCTCGCCGCTGAAGAGCACCTCGATATCTTCGTGCAGACGTCCGCCGCCGTTGAAGCGGGTGTCGATCACGATTCCGTCGCAATGGTTGTAACGGCCCAGAATCTCGGCATAAACGGTGCGGAAACTCGGGTCGCCCATCGATTCGATATGCACGTAACCCAACCGGCCGCCCGAAAGACGCTCCACGTCGGCAGCGCGGCGCTTCACCCAGCGCTTGTAGAGCAGCGTCGAGAGCTGCCCCTGCGATATGGGGGTCACCACCTCATCCCAACGCTTGCCTTCGGCGGGACGGCAGATCGAAACCAGAGTCCGTTTGCCCGCGCGGCGGTTGAGCAGAGGATAGAAATCCTCGCCGTCGGCGATGGCTCTGCCGTCGATCTTCTCCACGATGTCGCCCGCGCGCACCTGCGACGAGGCGCGGTCGAAAGGTCCTCCGACGATCACTTCGTCCACAAGCAGGCCGTCGCCCTTGTGCGCGAGGTCGAAGATAAGGCCCAAATCGGCCGTCACGTCGCCGTGAGCATCGGCGGGACGCGAATAGCTGCACCCCGTATGCGACACGTTCAGTTCGCCGAGCCACTCGCTCGCCATCTCGGCGAAGTCGTAATTGTTGTCGATGTGGGGCAGGAACCGCGCGTAATTGTCGCGCATCGCATCCCAGTCGACTCCGTGCATGGTCGCGGTATAGAAACGGCTCTTCTCCTGACGGTAGATGCGGTCGAACATGTATTCTCGTTCGGCGCGGGGATCGATCGACATGTCGCCGCGCACGGCGATGGTTGTCGGCGAGCCGCTGCCGCCCTTGAACTTGCTCATGCGGCCGCCCAAAAGGAACATGTTCTCCATCTTCTTGTCCCACACTAAACGTCCGCCGCCGCTCGACTTCTGCAACACCTTGTTGTTGCGCTCGCGCAGATCGATCTGCCAAAGGTCGTACGTGCCCTCGTACGACACTATGTAGTAAAGCGTCGCGCCGTCCTTGCTCATCGTGTAGCCGCTCAACGGGCCCGACGAGGGGGTGAGGCGCACGATGCGGTCTTCGATATCGTCGAACTCGACGACTATCTCCTCCGCCTTTTTATCCTCCTCGGCCTTATCTTTATCCTTCTTATCCTCTTTCTCGGCTTCGGCCGCGGCCTCCTTGGCGCGCTTCTCGCTCTGCGTGTACATCTCGTACTGCTCCTTGTTCATGCGGGCAGTCTCGTAACTCTTGCGATTAAGGTAGACTATCATCACATCCTGCAACGAACCCCACGAAGCGTGGCTGCGCATACCGTAACGGTCCGACGAGAACAACAAGGCATTGCCATCCATGACCCACTGCGGGTCGCTGTCGAAGTATCCCGTATTGGTGACGTTCACTATCTCGCCGCCCTCGGCGCTGACGATACCCACGTCGGAATAGGGATCGTGGCGATTGCCCGTATAACTCATCGCGAACCACTTGCCGTCGGGCGACCACGAGTAGTCGATACGACCGTCGGTGGAGTAGTGGCGGCTGCCGTCGGTGACGCGGCGGCTCTTTCCCGATTTAAGGTCGAGCACCATCAGACGACAGCGATCCTCGACGTAAGCGAGGCTGTTGCCGTCGGGCGAATAGCGCGGGCAGGTGCGGTCGACGCCGTCGTCCTTGAACAGAGGCTTCTCCTCGATAAGCGTGGCATTAGGGAAATCGGGATCCTCGTCGCGCACGATCCTCGCCTCGTAAATATTCCACTTGCCGTTGCGCTCCGAGGCGTACGCCAGCGTACGGTTGTCGGGCGCGAACTCGGGCGACGCCTCCGACTGCGCGGTGGCGGTCACGCGCCGCGTGGTGGCGTAATCGACCGAAGTCACGAACACCTCGCCGCGCGAGACGAATGCTATCTGCCTGCCGTCGGGCGAGACCGCGGCCGAGCCGCCGCCGCTCACGGCGATCTGCAAATCCTTGTCGGCGGGCAGGTCCTCGACAATCCTCACGTCGATCTTTCGGGGCGAGCCCGAGCCGCTCAGGGTGTATATCTCGCCGTTGTAGCCGAAGCACAGCGTGCCGTCGGCCGCGGCCGAGAGGAAACGAACGGGGTGGGTCTTGAAGCGCGTCACCTGCTTCGCCTCGGCAGGCGAGTCGGCGGGGAACGACCACACGTTGAACGTGCCGCCGCGCTCGCTCAGGAAATATACCGCCTTGTCGCCGTCGGCATAGACGGGATTGCGGTCCTCACCCGCGCGGGCCGTGAGATTGGTATGCTCTCCCGTCGCGAAGTCGTAACGCCAAATATCCCGCGTAATGGACGAGGTATGATGTTTGCGCCAGATGTTTTCGCCGCCCTTCTTGTCCTGATAGAGGAACGACTTGCCGTCGCGCGTGAAACTTATCGCTTCGGCGGGGGTGGCGAGCACACGCTCGGGGCGTCCGCCCTCGACGCTCACGGCGTAGAGCTCGCTCATCGAGCCTTTGGGGAACAACGCGCTGGCGGCGGGGTCGGAGATCGACGCGCCGTAATAGATCTTACGGCCGTCGGGCGAGAACGCATAGGGCATCTCGGAGGCCGAATGGGTCGTGAGTCGGGTCGGCGCCCCGCCCGAAGCGGGCACCGTGAAGATGTCGAAATTGCCGAAGCGGTCGCAGGCGTACGCCACGGTTTTCGAATCGGGCGACCATACGGGAGCATAATCGTAACTCTCGTCGGAGGTGAGGCGTCGTGCCTCGCCGCCCGCGGCGGGGACGGTATAGATACTGCCCTTATAGGTGAAAGCCACGGTGCGACCGTCGGGCGAAATGGCAGGATAGCGCATCCACAGCGGTGACGCTTCGGCTGCGAAGAACGTCGCGAGTAGAAGCGACAGAACAGATAAACGTTTCATATTTACGGGTTTCTCATTAATTGTGCGACTACGGCCGACAAATTAATCGGCATTTTCGACAAAGTTAGGAAATATTTCGTAAATTTGAATAATTTTCGGCGCGGCGGCATAATCGGCTCTCGGGCCGCAGCCTGCGGAGAACGCAACGATGCGAACGCCGTTGCGGGCCTCCGCGGGGCGAGGCTGCGGCCCGCGCGGTTCTGCGAACCGCAAGACAAGAAACAAACAACAATAACGAAATAACATACCATGTTCAGCAAGGAGGATTTACAACAGATCGAGAAACACGGGCTCACTTCGGAGAGAGTCGAGCGACAGATCGAGAATTTCCGCACGGGATTTCCCTATCTCGGCATAGTGCGCGCCGCGGCGGCGGGCGACGGAGTGAGGGTACTGGCCGAGGAGGAGATCGCGCGGGCCGAAGCCCGTTACGACAACGAGGCGAAACAACTCAAAATCGTGAAGTTCGTACCCGCCTCGGGAGCCGCCACGCGAATGTTCAAGGAGCTGTTCGAGTTCGTGAACGACGGCCGCCGCGGCAAGAGCATCGACACCCTGCTGGAGAATATCGAAAAATTCGCCTTCTATCCCGAGCTCGCCCGCTACATCGAAGCCGGCGCGTCGGACAAGGATATAGTGGAGGCGATAGTTAAATGCGGGCTTTGCTACGGCTCGAAGCCCAAGGGGCTCGTGACGTTCCACTCCTACCCCGACGGCGGGCGCAAGGCCGTGGAGGAGCATCTGGTGGAGGGCGCGGCGTACGCGCGTTCGGGCGACACCGTGCATATTCATTTCACCGTTTCGTCCGAGCACATGGGCGGCTTCTGGGATGTGCTGGGCGCCACCCAACCCTATTACGAGGAGCGTTTCGGGGTGAAATACGACGTGTCGTTTTCGGTGCAGAAGCCCTCGACCGACACCATCGCCGTCAATCCCGACAACACGCCGTTCCGCACCGAGTCGGGCGAGCTGCTGTTCCGCCCCGCGGGGCACGGCGCATTGATCGAGAACCTCAACGACATCGACGCCGACGTGATCTTCGTGAAGAACATCGACAACGTCACCACCGACGAGCGGCGCGGCCCGACCGTAAGATACAAAAAGGCTCTGGCGGGCATATTGCTGGAGCTTCAGGAGCAGGCGTTCGAATATCTGAAGGTATTGGAGGTCGGATGCGACGACCCCGCGCCAATAGCGCGATTCATCGAGGAGAAGTTGTGCGTAAAACTTCCCGAGAACTACACCTCGGCGATGCTTAAACGCATTCTCGACCGCCCCGTCCGCGTATGCGGCATGGTGCGCAACGAAGGCGAACCGGGCGGCGGTCCGTTCTGGGTGGCTGCGGAGGATGGCACCGAGTCGTTGCAGATAGCCGAATCGTGCCAGATAGCGCCCGAGAACGCCGACCTGATGAAGGCCGCAAGCTATTTCAACCCCGTCGACATAGTATGCGGCGTGAAGGACTCGCGCGGAGCCAAATTCGATCTCACGCAATTCACCGATCCCGCGACGGGATTCATCTCGTCCAAATCGAGCGGCGGACGCGAACTGCGCGCGCAGGAGCTGCCCGGGCTTTGGAACGGAGCGATGGCCCAATGGAACACCGTCTTCGTCGAGGTCCCCGTGGCGACATTCTCCCCCGTAAAGACGGTTCTCGATCTGCTGCGACCCGAGCACCAACCGATGTAAAGGCAATTTACATTTCAATGCACCAACGTCATATTGTCGTAAAGCAGCTCCAACGGTCGTCGACCCGCGGCCATAGGCCGTGTTTACAGGTCTGACCCTCCCCTAAAAAGCGTTCGGCAGGTGAGAGCAATCGCGCTTGCGCGGATTGCCGAGCCGCCACAGCAGAAGCGAAACTTTGTTTCGCAATCCCCTCCTCGGAGGGGACTTAGGTCGCTGCGCTCCGAATCCGGTACATTGAAGTATATAATCGCGGATGTAAAAGCTCGGGCCTCAACACGCGAACACGCGAATTATTGCGGTTCAAAGAACCGCGCAGTTCGCCGCCACCCCGCGCGGCGGACTGCAACTCGCAAAGCTCGTTTTGCCCTGCCGCCGTCGGCGAACCGCGATCCGCAAATATCCCGCATGAAAAAAAGCGTTCGGCATAACCGAACGCTTTTCGTTTTAACAAGGGTGGAAGATGGGATTCGAACCCACGACCTTCGGAACCACAATCCGTCACTCTAACCGACTGAGCTACATCCACCATATAGATTTGCTGTCACAAATCGGAGTGCAAATATAAAGGGTTTTGCCTTTCCCTCCAAATAAAACGCGAAAAAATATCGAAAAAAATCATCGCGCGCAACCGAACACGCTATTTCGAGGGAGCGAGCGTAACGACCACGTCGACCGTCTCGCCCGCCTTGAGGCGCATGACGAAACCTATGCGGCGAATATTCTTATCCTTGATTTCAAAGGGTTTATACTCGTGATCAGGCCATACGACAGCCTCCCCCGCGCCGCGGTTGCGCAACTTGACGTCGAGACTCTTGCCGTCCTGCGTGAGACGTATGGTGCCAGAATCGACGATCTCCGCCTCGGCCTCCGTCGCCATCTTCCACTCCACGGTCGACTCGCGCGCGCCGTTTTCGATATGGTCGGTCAGGGTCAGCCAATCGTTCTTGTCGAGCTCCGCCGTGCGCACCACCCTTCGGGCATCGCCCGCGAAAGTGGGCGTGAGATCGACCACGGCACCTTTGCGGCGCGGCGCATCGAAATGGCGTACGATCTCGGCCTGCCCGTCGACATCGTGGCGGTTACCGTTGAACATGAGCGTATTGTGCGAATCGGGGCCGATACGGAATATCTCCCAGCGGGGACTGTCGCGCTTCATGTTCCACAGATCGACTCCCGCCTGTTCGAGACGGTTGTAGTCATGCTGCCCCAGATCGACCGCCCAGCGCACCCCGTCGTATTCGTATATGAACGATCCCGCATCCATGTGCGCGTGGTTGCTCCCCGCGCGGCCGCCCTTGATGGCGAAATAGGTGTCGTCGGCCGAGGTCCAGCCGCCGCGATAGATGAAGAGCGGAGCGATGCCGCCGCAGAACCACGCGCGCCGCTTGGGCAGATTCGATTTCGAGAGGTCGAGCCCCGAGGCGAAGATCATGTAGACTGGCAGCAGACGGTCGTTCGGAATCTTGCCCGCCTCGATGAACTTCTCGTCGACGGCGACCGTCGAGGCGTCGCCCGTCTGTCGCGCGAACCAGTATTTGGCGGGAACGCACCCCGCGCCCGCCCCCGAATCGTAAAAGTTGTAACAGCGGCCCGACGGCGCAGTCATGTATGTCATGAACTCGGCCGTGCGCATGAAACTCTTTTGCGACGTTATGCCCGCATCCGTGCCGAGAGCCGATTGCAACGCCGCCACGAGCATCACTTCGAAGCCCGTGCCGTAATCCCAATATCCGTATCCCTCGGGATAGCCGCCGTCGGGATCGTAAGCCCTCTGCGCCGTGGGATTCGATGCGACGCACCTATCTATCAACGCCTTGCAATACTCGGGCGAACGCTCCAAAGTTGCCAGCGCACCGAATATCATGCCCGCGTTGCACACTTGGTTCCAGTTGTTCTCGGCGCGGAAAAACCACGCGTGCCTGTCGTTCTCCGAGGCGCGGAGCCCCTTCTCGTATATCGCCGTGCCGATTATGCTGCGCGAACGGCGCGACAAACGGCCGTAAAGCCAGTCGTAACCGATGGCGACGGCCATCGTCATCTCGCCCACGTCCAAGAAATGCGAGGGGTTCCAATCCGCGAACTCGCAGACGGCCAGCATCTCGCGCTCGGCGCGGGCGGCATAGCGGTCGTCGGCGGTAACCACATGGGCGTACGACAGATAAAAAATTCGGCGCAGAGCCTCGCGCGACACCGACAGCAGGCGGCGGCCCGTCATCTCGCGCCGAACGGGTTCGGCCGAAAGCATCTTGTCGGCCTCGGCGATTATCCGTTCGTGGACGGCGCGCGCGTTGGCCGACTTAGACGGCAAAGCGCGCATCGCCTCCGCGTCGCCCGAGCGCAGCAGCAGACGCGGATGGGGCGCCACATTGTCGTAATCGAGCGTTTGCCCCGCGGCGGGCAACGCGACGAAGAGGCCGAAAAGGAGCATGACGGATATGAATCGTTTCATGGCGGCAATAATTACGGTTCGTTTTACAACAGTCGTTTTCTCTCTAAAGATAAGCATAATTTCGCAAAATACGCGAAGATGGCAGATTATTCGTCACGGCGGCAGAAATCGGCGGCGCGGAGTGACAATTTGTCACCGTCACTGCCGCTTTGTGACAGAAATATGTGCCAAAATCGCTTTGGCACATCTGTTGTTCGACCATCGTACGGATTCGGACGGATCCGCTGAAGTGCAAACGATATTAACTTAATAAACGAAAACTATGACAATCAAACCGCTTTCAGACCGCGTATTGGTATTGCCCAATCCGGCAGAGGAGAAGACCGCAGGAGGTCTGTTCATTCCCGACACAGCTAAGGAGAAACCCCTCATGGGCAAGGTAGTGGCCGTGGGCCCGGGCACCTCGGAGGTGAAGATGGAGGTAAAGGAGGGCGATCAGGTCCTCTACGGCAAGTACGCCGGCACCGAGATCAACGTGGACGGCACCGACTATCTCATCATGAAGCAGAGCGACATTCTGGCAATCTGCTAACGAACCGATAACAGCAACCATTAAACGAGAAAAAAAGCTATGGCAAAAGATATCAAATACAACGTAGAGGCTCGCGAGCTCCTCAAGGAGGGTGTCGACGCATTGAGCAACGCAGTGAAGGTAACGCTGGGCCCCAAGGGTCGCAACGTGATTATCGACAAGAAATTCGGCGCGCCCCAGATCACCAAGGACGGCGTGACCGTGGCCAAGGAGATCGAGCTGGAGGACGCATTCGCCAACATGGGCGCCCAGATGGTCAAGGAGGTAGCTTCGAAGACCAACGACGACGCGGGCGACGGCACCACCACCGCGACGGTTCTGGCGCAGGCCATCATCGGCGTGGGGCTGAAGAACGTGACCGCGGGAGCCAACCCGATGGATCTGAAGCGCGGTATCGACAAGGCCGTTGCGACCGTGGTGAGCGAGCTCCGCAAGCAGAGCCAAGAGGTGGGCAACGACATAGCCAAGATCGAGCAGGTGGCCACCATCTCGGCCAACAACGACAACGCCATCGGCAAACTCATCGCCGAGGCCATGAGCAAGGTCAATAACGAGGGCGTCATCACCGTCGAGGAGGCCAAGGGCACCGAGACCCACGTGGACGTGGTAGAGGGTATGCAGTTCGACCGCGGCTACATCTCGGCTTACTTCATGACCGACACCGAGAAGATGTCGGCCGATCTGGAGAAGCCCCTCATCCTCATCACCGACAAGAAGATCTCGACCATGAAGGAGATCATGGGCGTGCTGGAGCCCGTGGCCCAGAACGGCCGTTCGCTCCTCATCATCGCCGAGGATGTCGACGGCGAGGCTCTGTCGGCGCTGGTAGTGAACAAACTGCGCGGCACGTTGAAGATCGCGGCTTGCAAGGCCCCGGGCTTCGGCGACCGTCGCAAGGATATGCTGGAGGATATCGCGATCCTCACGGGCGGTACCGTCGTATCGACCGACAAGGGCATGAAGCTGGAGGATACCACTCTCGAGATGCTGGGTACGGCAGAGAAGGTGAGCATGAACAAGGAGAACACCACCATCGTCGATGGCTCGGGCAGCAAGGAGGCCATCGCCAACCGCATCGCCCAGATCCGTTCGGGCATCGAGGCAGCCAAGTCGGACTATGACCGCGAGAAGTTGCAGGAGCGTCTGGCCAAGTTGTCGGGCGGCGTTGCGGTGCTCTACGTCGGCGCAGCCACCGAGGTGGAGATGAAGGAGAAGAAAGACCGTGTCGACGACGCTCTGGCCGCAACCCGCGCAGCCGTCGAGGAGGGTATCGTACCGGGCGGCGGCGTCGCCTACATCCGCGCCGTGGCAGCCATGGAGAACATGAAGGGCGACAACGACGACCAGACCACCGGTATCCAGATCGTGAAGCGCGCCATCGAGGAGCCTTTGCGCCAGATCGTGGCCAACGCCGGCGGCGAGGGTTCGGTAGTGGTGAACAAGGTGAAGGAGAGCGAGGGCAACATCGGCTACAACGCCCGCGACGACAAGTTCGAGGATATGCTGGCCGCTGGTATCATCGACCCGACCAAGGTGTCGCGCGTCGCTCTGGAGAACGCCGCTTCGATCGCTTCGATGTTCCTCACCACCGAGTGCGTGTTGGTAGAGAAGAAGTCGGATGCTCCCGCAATGCCCGCCATGCCTCAGGGAGGCATGGGCGGCATGATGTAATCCGAACATCCTTATAACGCAGATGTCGTGCGTCGTCCTCGTGGCGACGCACATTTTTTTTATGCGGCGAGACATATCCGCTTCGAAAAATCGTCCCGCAATTATTGTCCGCCGACGCTATTTTTCCTAAATTTGCAATCGACTACCCTATTAACCCTTTAACCGCTCCTCTATGAAATTCTATTCGAAATTGATCTGGGGCCTCCTGACGGTCACGCTCGCGGCCGCCGCGTTCGACGCGCAGGCCAAACCCAAGAAGCTGCGCGCACTCATCGTGTCGGGCCAAAACAACCACAACTGGCAAGTGAGCCACCGCGTGCTGCGCCTGATTCTCGACCAGTCGGGGATTTTCGACACCGACATCGCGCTTACGCCCGCCGCGGGCGGCGACATGAACGAATTCAAGCCCGACTTCTCGGATTACGACGTGGTGGTGCTCGACTACAACGGCGACCGCTGGACGGCCGAGACCGACGAAGCGTTCCTGAGCTATGTCCGCAAGGGCGGCGGAGTGGTGGTCTACCACGCGGCCGACAACGCCTTCGCCGATTGGCCCGAATTCAACAAGATAATCGCCCTCGGCGGATGGGAGGGGCGCAACGAGGCGTCGGGACCCTACTACTACCTGATAAACGGTATTCCCGTCCTCGACAACGGCGCGGGCCCGGGCGGTTCGCACGGCATGCAGCGCGAATACCCGATGCACTGCCGCAAGGCCGACCATCCGATAACCAAGGGGCTGCCCGACAACTGGATGCACGCGCGCGACGAGATGTACGACCGCATGCGCGGCCCCGCCAACGTGCGCGACCTGCTCTACTCGGGCCAGACAGACCCTCGCACGGGCGGCTCGGGACGCGAGGAGCCGTTGGTGTTCACGGTCGATTACGGCAAAGCGCGCATATTCCACATCATGCTCGGCCACTGCGGTCCGACGCTCGAAGACAATCCCGCCATGCAGTGCGCGGGCTTCCAGACCTTGCTGCTGCGCGGCGCCGAGTGGTCCGCCACGGGCAAGGTGAAACAACCCGTGCCGTCGGATTTCCCGACCGACAAATCGATATCGCTGCGGCGCAGTTACAGAGCGCCCGCGCGATAAAAAGAGGCTGTCCGACGAATCGCGGACAGCCTAATTATTTTCGGGCAACAGCCTGCGGGGAACGCAACGATACGAATGCCGTTGCGGGCCTCCGCGGGGCGAGGCTGCGGCCCGCGCGACTCCGATGAGTCGCAAACTGAATCAGTGCAGGAATATAAGCTGCGTCAGCACATAGACCGGCAGCAGCACCACTAACGAGAACTTGACCATGTAGCCGAAGAACCCGGGCATCTTTATTCCGCTCTGCTCGGCTATGGCCTTCACCATGAAGTTGGGACCGTTGCCGATATAGGTCATCGAACCGAAGAACACCGAACCCAGAGCGATAGCCTTGAGCAACGCCTGCGGTATTCCCGCCACGTAAACGGCGTCGGGTATCTGCGGCAACCCCTTGGCCACGGTGTGGAACGCCACGGCCGTGGGAGCGTTGTCGAGGAATGCCGAGAGGCTGCCCGCGCCGTAAAAGAACTGCCACGGCGAGTGCAG
Organism: uncultured Alistipes sp.; assembly: GCA_910587675.1. Classification (GTDB taxonomy): domain Bacteria; phylum Bacteroidota; class Bacteroidia; order Bacteroidales; family Rikenellaceae; genus Alistipes. The sequence goes on from CAJUMU010000019.1 coordinate 27,292, forward strand.
GCCCAATTTGGCGGCATGGGTATCGAGGAAAAGCAACGCGGGCGTCATCGTCGCGAATATTCCGATAAAGAGGAATCCCACCTCGACGATGGGTCCCCACGTGAAGTTGTTGCGTTCGCGCGCGCGGCGGTCGGTGGTGAATACCGAGAGCAGGATTATGGCTACCAGAACGATCTCGCGCAGGAATTTGACATACAACGGCGCGTTTTCGTCGCCCATGCTCGGGATGTACGACTGGTTGACGAACGACACGGCGGCTATCACGGCCAGCAGATACAGAACGTTGATTCCGCCCGACAGTCGGAGTTTCGACACCTCGGTTTTGTCGGCGATCAACGCCTCCGACGGCTCCTTGCCGTGGAGATAGCGATCGGTGAAATAATATATCGTAAGAAGCGCCGTTCCCGTAAAGAGCCACTCGGGCAGCAGCGAGAGGAACCACGTGAAGTTCGCGCCGCGCAGATAGAGCAGGAACAACGGGGGATCGCCCAGCGGGGTGAGCACGCCGCCGCAGTTGGCTATGAGCGCGATGAAAAAGAGTACGGTATGCGTCTTGTGCGTGCGCTGCTTGTTGATGTTTATTATAAAACGTATGAGCAGCATCGCCGCCCCCGTGGTGCCCATGAACGACGCCAGCAGGAACCCGACGGCCAGAATCAAGGTGTTCATCTTCGGGGTGGCCTCGATGTCGCCCTCTATGGCGATGCCGCCCGTAACCACGAACAGCGAGCAAAGCAGGATTATGAACGGCAAATAGTCGAACAGCATCTGGTGTTCGAGTCTGCCGCCCAAGCCGTTTTCGACCAGATATACGCCCGCGGGCATCGCAAGCGCGACGGCGACGAGCAGTTTGTGGAGATTGCTCTCCCACCACTCGGGGGCGGCGAGCGGCAGCACTGCTATGCTCAACAGCATGAGCGCGAAAGGGATAAGAGCCCATAATTCGATTTCGTGCATAGTGTTTCGTATTGAATTTCGTGCGGCAAAGATACAATAAATGTTGCGAAACGATACCGAGCGGGGGGGGTAATCGCCCTGCGTATTCGTCTTAAAAATGTCGCAAATCGGAACCTTCGCCAAACTGCTTGCGCCATTATGTTCGCAAAATCCGTACAATTTCGCGAATTCTTAATACTTTTGCGGTAAAACCGTCCGAAACAATGAAAACAGCGATATTTCCAGGGTCGTTCGACCCGTTCACCCGCGGCCACGAAGCCGTCGTAAAGGAGGCTTTGGGGCTATTCGACAGAGTTGTGGTGGCCATCGGCGACAACTGCCGCAAACAGGCGCTGCTCGCGCTCGACGACCGCAAAAGGCTCATCGACGACCTTTACGCCGACGACGATCGGGTGGAGTGCGTGGCCTACGACACCCTCACGGGCGAACTGGCCCGCCTGAAAGGGGCCGCGGCCATAGTGCGCGGCGTGCGCAACACGGTCGACTTCGAGTACGAGCGCACGATGGCGCAGATAAATCGGCGCATATTCCCCGATATAGCGACGGTGGTGCTCTTCACGCCGCCCGAGCTCACCGACATAGCCTCGTCGACGGTGCGCGAACTGCTCGCCTTCGGCCGCGACGTGAGCGACATGATGCCCGAGGGGATCCGCATCGAGGATTACATGCCCCACCGCCGATAAGCGCGCGACGGGCGCGAACCCTCTTTTTCGCGCCTATGGCGTCGCACCACCTTGCATTGTCGATTTATATTCCTATATTTGTCGTCGTTAATAACACGTATCGAAAATATCCTATGGAATTTACGGCAGAAATGATAGCCGGTCTGCTCGGCGGCACGGTCGAGGGTGACAAAACGGCTGCGGTGCACACCGTGTCCTCTATCGAGGGCGGAAAGCGCGGATCGCTGACTTATCTCACCAACCCCAAATACGAACAGTTCATCTACATCACCGAAGCGTCGATAGTGCTGGTCGACGAGGCGTTCCGTCCCGCGCGCCCCGTGGCGGCTACGCTCGTCCGCATTCCCGACGTGGGCGGGGCGATAGTGAAGCTGCTGGAGATGTACAACGCCGCCAAGCCGCGCAAAACGGGCATCGGCAAGATGTGCTCCATATCGGACAAGGCCACGGTGGGCAGGGATTGCTACGTGGGCGACTTCGCCGTGATCGAGGCGGGAGCCGAGATCGGCGACGGCGCGCAGATATATCCGCAGGCATACATCGGCGACGGCGTCAAGATCGGCGCGGGCACCGTCGTATACGCGGGAGCGAAGATTTACGAGGGCTGCCGCATAGGCGCGCGCTGCATAATCCATGCGGGCGCGGTGATCGGAGCCGACGGATTCGGATTCATGCCCAAGCCCGACGGTTCGTTCGACAAGATCCCCCAGTTGGGCAACGTGGTGATCGAGGACGACGTGGAGATAGGCGCCAACACCTGCATCGACCGCGCCAAGACCGATTCGACCATAATACGCCGCGGCGTGAAGCTGGACAACCTCATTCAGGTGGGCCACAACGTCGAAATCGGCGAGAACACCGTTTCGTCGGCGCAGATGGGCATCGCGGGCACCTCGAAGATCGGCCGCAACTGTTTCCTCGCGGGGCAGGTGGGCATCGCCGACCACGTGACCGTGGGCGACCGCGTGAAGATCGGTTCGAAGACGGGTCTGGACAAGGATGTGCCCGACGGAGAGATCCGTTTCGGCTACCCCGCCCTGCCGGGCATGCAGTACCACCGCTCGTTCGCGGTGTTCAAGAATCTGCCCGATCTGGCAAAACGTGTGGCCGAATTGGAGAAATCGGCGAAAAAGGAATGATTTTGGATAGAGACAAAGCAAACAGAACATAAAAACGCAAAGAAATGAAAAAGATTTTAGCTATCATCGCTTCCGCCGCCATTCTGGGCAGCTGCTCGAACGGCAAGAAGTACACCGTCAAGGGCGCCGACGAATCGTTGGAAAACGGCAAGTACGCATACTTGTACATCGACAACAATAACGAGCAGGCGGTCGACTCGGTGCTCATCGCCGACAACTCGTTCGTGTTAAAGGGGGGGGGTGAGCTCGAATTGCCCGTGGCGGCAACGATCGTCATAAGCGAGCAGGGCGCCAAACGCGCCGACGCCGTGGTTCCCGTATTTCTCGAAGCGGGTACCGTCGAGATCAAGAAGCTCGATCCCGAGCACCGCGCGTTGAGCGCCGTGGGCACGCCTCTGAACGACACGCAGGCAGCGCTCAACACCAAGAATTTCGAGATCGGCAAGGAGTGGTACGCCGCTTACGAGGCCAAGGACGAGGCCAAGATGACGCAGCTCCAGAACGACATGCAGTCTTACGTTAAGCAAGCCATCGCCGACAACAAAGACAACCTCGTGGGTGTCAGACTCTTCAAAGAGAACTACTACTCGATGGAGCCGCAGGAGGTTTTGGATATGGTAGCCCTGTTCCCCGCCGAGTATCAGGAGTCTTTCGCCGACATTAAGAAGGCGGCCGAGAACGCGCTCAAGGTAACCCCGGGCAATCCTTACATCGACATCGTCGACAAGGATGCCGACGGCAAGGAGATCTCGCTCAAGAGCGTGGTGGAGAACAAAGCCAACAAATACGTGCTCATCGACTTCTGGGCTTCGTGGTGCGGTCCCTGCATGGGCGAGGTTCCCTATCTGGTCGACACTTACGACAAGTACCACAAGAAGGGATTCGAGATCTACGGCGTATCGTTCGACAGCGACCGCGACGCTTGGCTCAAGGCCATCGAGAACAAGAAGATGAACTGGATTCAGGTAAGTTCGCTCAAGGCTTGGGACTCGCAGGCGCGCGCCGATTACGCCATCAACAGCATTCCCGCCAACTTCCTCGTGGACTGCGCGACGGGCAAGATCATCGCCAAGGGCTTGCGCGGCGAGGATCTTCAGAAGAAGATAGCCGAGCTGCTCGACTAAACCGACGCGGCTTTTATCGCACGGCGGTCGTCCCTCTCGCGGGCGACCGCTTTTTTCTTGAAAAATACCGCTATATTTGCCGCATGAAAGATACGCCGACATACCGCATCATGGGAATCGACCCGGGAACCAACTACATGGGTTACGGAGTGCTCGAAGTCGAGGGGCGCACCCTGCGCTCCGTCGTTCTGGGCGACATCGACCTGCACACCATGAGCGACCCCTATCGCAAGCTGCGCTACATATTCGACCGCGTGAGCAAACTCGTCGACGATTACGCGCCGCGCGAAGTGGCTCTCGAATCGCCTTTCTTCGGCGCCAACGTGCAGAGCATGCTCAAACTCGGACGCGCGCAGGGGGTAGCGATCGCCGCCGCGCTCAACCGCGACCGCGAGGTATTCGAATACGCGCCCTCGCGCATCAAGCAGGCCATCACGGGATTGGGATCGGCGTCGAAGGAGCAGGTGGCGGCCATCGTGAAAAGCATGCTCAAGATCGACTACATGCCCCGACGGCTCGACGCCACCGACGGCATGGCCGTGGCACTGTGCCACTACTTCACGGCGCGCACGCCCATCGACACCGCTATGGGCAGCAGTCGCGTAAAGGGGCTCGGCGGCGGCAAAAAGGCCGCCAAGGGATCTTCGTCGTGGGAAGCTTTCATCAAGCAAAATCCCGAAAGAGAGATAAAATAAGGGGAATTTTTATATTCTGCAATTCAAACGTATATTATTAGGTATTCGGACAGCAGCCTGCGGAGATCGCGAACGAGTGTTAAACGAGTTGCGGGCCTCCGCGGGCCGCAGCCTGCTGCCCGCGCAGTTCTTCGAACTGCATTTTCTTTTTTCTATGCAACCTTTTGACGTCAAAAGGTTGCGCCAAAAGCCGCCGCGGTGAAACGATTTCGGGGTCGGCCTCGCGACTTCGCTAAATCGGATGCCTTCGGCACTTTTGAAGCAATCAAAAGGTCTCCGATTTTACGCTTCGTCGCCGCAGCCGCCCTTTGTCCGAAATCGTTCCTGCCGCGGGATTAGCTAACGCACGTGAATTAATGCGGTTCGAAGAACCGCGCGGGCCGCAGCCTCCCGCCAGCGGAGGCCCGCTATTCGCATTCGCTCATTGCGCGAGCCCCGCAGGCTGCTGCCCGAATATATTATAAAGGTATTTGCGACTCTCCGAGTCGCGCAGTTCGCCGCCGCCCCACTGCGGCGGACTGCAACTCGCTTTACGCTCGTTTGCGTCCTCCGCCGTCGGCGAACAGCTCTCTCCAGAAGCCCATAATCCTCAAAAAAAACACAAATAACAACAAAAAAAGCACGCAAATTGTTGTACGATACAATTATTTGTACTACTTTTGGGACAAGCGATCCGTCGAAATACGACGTGAATCGCGTTGCTGTTGCCAAAAACCGTGGAAAGTAGAAAGCAAGACAGCAATAAGAGGATGTCCCGTCGGGTCGTTACCACGTCCCGATTGGTAAGAGTACATCGAACGCACTGCGCCATGACGGGCGTGGGCCTCTTGTGTTATGAAGTTCTTGCTGGTTTTTCCACGGACCGTTGGCGACATAGTAACGCAAGCGCGCTTTATGCGCGGGCTTATCCTCTTAAGTCAGGTTCACGTTTCGTCTTTTGTTATTTTATGCGGGTCGCATAACTTAAAGACAAAAAGTTATGCTATCTTTGCAAAAGAGGACGGTTCCAGAACCGTGTAACATATTATATTTAAATGATTATTCCTCTTTAGACGGGTAATCCATCGGTGCGAAAAACTCGGCGATAGAAATATTGTAAAGTTTGCAGAGTTTTAATACAGACCGTAATGTAGGAGTCGAATCTCCTGTTTCATATCTTGAGATATCCAAATGAGTGGATTCAATCAACTCTTCTTGCGAGTAATCGTGTTCACAACGAAGTTGTTGCAGACGATCGATCAGCAACTTCTGAAAAACAGCATCCCAGTATTTGGTCTCTTTTTTCACTTTTGCAAAAGAAAGCTGCAAACAACAATTTTATAAACACACAAATTATGCTCTCTTTGCAAAAGAGGACGGTTCCGTAACCGTTAACATATTTTCTAAAGGTTAGGACAAACCTTTATGCCTATGACAAACTCGCGACTATCATTCTTATGATAGGTTTTCTCGGTATAATTTTGTCTGACTATCAAATCCAGTCCCGAAAAACAGTCATAAAAATCTTTTCGTTTTTACGTACTATTTCTCGTATTCAATACCTCGAAAAAATTCTTCTAAAGGTATCTCATAAAAATTACAAAGCACTGTCAACAAAACTACGGTGATATTGGTCTCCCCGACTTCGTACAAACCGACATTCACTCCAATTCGATCTGTTACCACCTCTTGTGTATAACCTCGTTCGACTCGGAGTTGCTTCAATCGAGTTCCGATGGAGCGTAATAATTTGTCGTTTTTGTGCTTCACGATATGTTTTTTGCAAAGAACACTCCGAACGGGTTATTTTTGCTCCTATGAATTCGTATGTAAAAATAATTTTGATTATATTTGTCGTCGAGATACTGATAAATATTGTAATTATGTTATCTTTGCAAAAGAGGACGGTTCCGTAACCGTTTAACATATTCTAAAGGTTAGGACAAACCTTTATGCCTACAGTAAACTTCCGACTATTATAGCGATATAATAGGTTTAGAATTGGTGTAAATTTTGTCTGAAACCCTTGCTATGCCTGCGGCACAAGCCGCGGGCGGGCACGGGCGTAAGGGCAGCTACCAATTCGAGGCTCGCAAGGCCGGTCAGAGGGGCTGCACCTGCGCCCTCTCTTTTTCAATTCGGGCGCGTCTTATCTTTCACTCTGCCCGAAACAAACCCCATGAACCGTAACAATCGCGAGTTTTACAACGACATCGTCGCAAAGATCATCGAACAGCTTAAAAAACACCCCTATACGGAGATCGTAGAGGGCGATTTGTTCGTCGGTGTAACGAAAA
>CAJUMU010000020.1 GCA_910587675.1 uncultured Alistipes sp.
CTAGAATGGTATGTTTATACCTCTCAAAAACAGCCCCTAGACAGTAAATTTAGTTATATATTACTATGTACACATACAACAATCCCCTGCTTCTAGGGGCAGAAACAGGGGATTTTGAACAGATAGACTTTTATTTGAGTATTAGCATATCTAACAGCTCTTGTTGCTTGATTTCATCTGATATTCTTTTCACAGGTTTTTCGATGTCTAGAGGATTTAATCCGATAATCCTAAAACACTTCTTTGTAGGTGCATTTTTGAACATGCAGGGCAACAAAGAAGCTGCAATATCTTCGCCAATGGGATAACCGACAAAATAACTCTTGCATATTTTGTTCATCTTATCTCTTTTTTCTTTGGCAGTTATATTGATACCAGCTTGTCTGCCTGTAGCTCCTATGATAGAATGGTACTTAAATTCTCCTAAAAACAACATTTTAAAAGGATGAGTATCTGCAAGTGTCCATAAGACTAGAGAATTAATGAATCGCTTATATACTCTTTCATCTACTGTTGCATGCTCCAATAGCAAATCAGCCAAATATTCGGTACGGTAATACGGACAGAACTTTTTGAAATCCTCATAGTATCTCTTAACCCGTTTTTTGCTTTTCTTGATATAATCATCCAACACGTCATTTTTCTGTTTATCGAATGGCAATATATTCCATGCCAACAGATTTTGTTTAGCCTCCTGTAATTGATTGTCTACATCATCTGCCTTATTACCTTTGACCAAAGCAAGGTTTTTTTTCTGTTCTTCTGTAAATTCATGATATATGGGTTGTTCTGTTATTATGTGCCCTTGCTTTTTCAGACGGGCATACAATTGTTTTTTTGAAGTAAAGAGTTTATAGTATAGTTCCCAACGTTCCAACAAGGCATCTATATTGAAATAAGCAGGCACAATCTCCTTATCCTTATTCAGCCTCAATAAAGGAATAGGATAGTCATTTTCTATCTTCTCAAAAGATACATACTTGACTATACCTTCCATGTAGTCGCTTGCATCAACCAATTCGGGATACTCGTCTAGGGTCTTTTTGAAATGTTTGATGGCATCGGATAGTACCTCTGCCTTTTTGAGCAGTTTTGACTTGTAAGTCTCTAGGTCTGTCTCTTTAGGTAGTTCCCACTTGGTTTCATAAATAATGGTTTCGGACAAAGCTCCGGGTCTGCACCGTCCTACAATCTGAGCCATCTTCTCAACAGACAATAGGGTAAAAGGCTGGTTAAATGTGGAAACAGAGATAACATGACGTGATTCATTTATATCTACACCTACGAAATAGGCGCATGTCATAAATACGATTTGTTCTTTTAATGTACCGTCTTCCTCAATATGTGTATAGTATTTCCCTGCCTTGTCCTTACTCATTTCTCCGCACAGAATACCTATGCTAGAATCGAAATCTTTTCCCAATCCCTTTAAGAGTAGGTCTATGCAGACCAACATTCCATCCAATGAATTGTAGGCAACTAGTATTTTACTGTTACTGTCTTTCTTTAAGATGGCTTGTATCGTCAGGATTGTTGCCATATCCTCATTATTGGTATGGCTCAATGTGATATGTCTCTTAGGCATATTCTTGTATGCCGTAGTAATGACGGTTTCTTCCAATAATACAGGGTGGGTAAAATTCCTGAGTGTCGCAGATACTGCCGCTCTGTTAGTTTGATTGAATTTGGTATAGTAGTCCATCACATTCTCCAATGCAGGTCTATATGTGCTGTCCGACTGCAATGAATCCACCTCATCAACCATTAGAAAATAGTCGTTGTAATGCTCCTCTCCAATAGCCTTTAGAACCTTTGGTAAACTGTCAGCAACAACTAGGAATTTTTTAGGCTTGCCATTCTCCAATAGTAGGTATTCCTCTATTTTCTTCGGGGTAATATCCGATTTGATGTCTCCTATTGGACTGCCTACATACATGCAACTCCCATCTCCCTTTTCTAGGGTATAGGCTTTGTATTTATTATAGGCTATCGCCTTTATGGGCAATACGATGATGGAGTTTCTGTCAGCTCTTAATTCTAATGATGTTGCACCTATTCCTGTGATGTTCTTATTGATAACTCCATACGGCAATCTATCGAAGAAATCTCCTAATTTATCTCCATCTTTCAATGTGCAGAAACTGCCGTTATAAAATTTGTTATCCTTTAAGTGGTCTAAATCTATAAATGCTTCGCGCTTGGCTAGATTGATTGTTGCACCATTTACCTTTCTAGCATAAGGAGCCTCTGGAGTGTCGGGGTATCCCCCTAAATCCAAGTCCACAAAATAATGATAGTATTTAATTCCTATCTTTGCCCATGCTTCTCTGTTTTTTTCAAATTCTTTGGAGTCCATTGTGTATAAGGTTTTTTATTTTATACAAAGGTACAAAAGAGGGGGGGGGTAACTTTTGTGTTTATATAGACTTATTCCCCCTTTTTGCATTTACAATTTACTCATCGCCTCGTCAATCTGCGAATTTTCAAAGCTGTCCAAATAGATTTGGGTTACTTTCTCCGAACTATGGCCTAGAGTTTCACAAATAATGGAGGTACTGACACCCTCTCTTTTGAGTACTGTAGCAAAGGAGTGCCTAGCTACATAGGTAGTCAATTTGACAGATAGATTCAATTCTTTTCCTATCTGCTTCAATACTCTGTTCACCTTAGTTATGACCTTGTGAAGCCTGTTTAACTTCATCTGCTCTGTCTTATGCGATGATGACAGAATGGGAAACAGATAATTGCCCCCTGTGTTATTCTTAACCTCTAGAACCGATAGAGCCTCACTACTCAATGGCAGGTTAATCAGCTTGCCTGTCTTTCTTCTAGTGTATATCAATCTGCCTCCTACAATGTTTTTTGAAGTCAGATAAGCCATATCCACAAAGTTGATACCTCCCATGAAGTAGGAGAAAGAGAACAGAGCTACGGCTAATCTAGTGTAGAAATCCTTTCCCTTGACAGGATAGTTGATAACAGCCCTTATATCCTCTTTCTGAATGGCTCTCTTGGCTGTGTCTTTGTGCAGTCTGGAAACCTTATAGCTCGAAAATGGATAGTATTCTTTCTTTACTACACCTTTTTCGATGGCTAGGTTGTAAATCATTCTTAGGTTTCTGAATCTAATGCCAATGGTGTTTTCAGATTTCCCCTGCTTCCTTAGCCATGTTTCATATCTCCTTAACCAAGCTGCATCAATGTCAGAGAAAGGGATATCCAAAGAGGAGGAGAATGCTGCTAGTGAATTGAATGTCTGTTTGATGGACAGCATATATCCTGTCCTTTTCATCTCCACTAGATATTTCAGATGTTCTTGGAACAGTTCTCCGACAGAAACAGATTTACTGCTATTACTGACTTTCTGCACTAGGGATGTAGCCGTAAACTCTTTGCAGTCTGCTTTCAGTTCGACTATCTGAGCTTTTACCTCACTTATCTTGTTGGCTATCAGTTTTTCTATTTGTTCCCTATTAGGACAGTTGGGTTTGGGGTGGTTCTTGGAGAAATCCCAATGATCCTGTTTGGTAGAAACACCGAGGTTTACATACCTTATCTTTCTGTCTTTTGTAATTCGGATTTTTATTGGTAACTCTCCGTTTTTCAATGGTTTGTATTTGTAGCAAACCACTTCTACTGTTGTCATTGCGGTTAAAACATTGGAGAAAACAACTACTGTTTTTCCTCCTGTTTTAGCTACATTTTGACACAAAAAAAGCAGTCAACTCTTCGTTAACTGCTTGATTTTGAAGTGGTACCACCAGGAATCGAACCGGGGACACAAGGATTTTCAGTCCTTTGCTCTACCAACTGAGCTATGGCACCATCATTAACACTTTATCTCTCAAAGCGTGTGCAAATGTAGGGATAATTTTCGATCCGTGCAAGTTTTTCGGAAGAAAAATTTGCCGTTCGCGCAAAGTCGTAGCAATAATCGCCCGATTACAGCCTCTGAACAAGGCCGAACCGCCGCTATTGGCGCGCGATCCGCAAAAAAAAGACCGCCCCCCCGAAAGGACGGTCCCGCCTGTTTGCACGTCGCCCTCGTCGGGCGATCGTCGATTCGTTGTCGGTCGATCAATTGATGGATTTCTTGTCTGGCGCTGCGCTCTCGGGCGCGGCAGCCTCCATCTCGTTCTGCGTGCTTACCATCTCCACTGCATCCGCGGCTGCCGTACAGTCGCCGATCGTCACGGGCATGTTCCACGATATCTGGAGTTTGGTCACCCCGTACAGCATTGCCGCATATTCGGGCGAACCGTCGTTTTCGGCCAGCACCGCCACGGCATCCACATCGGTATACTCCGCGAAGAATTGCGTCACCGCGGTCACGCCGAACAGCTTGGGCGCATGGCGCACCGCGATGTCCTGCTCGACGCAGCCCAGAGCCTTGAGGCTCTCGACTGCGGCCGACAGATTGCGATGGGCGAAACTTATCTGTTCGTCCACGATGATTATGCCTATCTTGAATCGATCCACCGTTCTATAAGGATCTTAGTCGACCAATCTCGCTGCGTCGCGCGCATCGATCGATGCGGGATAGTCGCGCTGTATGGCGCGCAGGCACTCCTCGGCCTTGCTCTCGTTGCCTGCGGCGCGGAATGCCAGAGCGGCCTTGCGCAGATACATGGGAGCGGTGAAGTCGTTGTCGCTCTCGCGCACGGCCTTCTCGAACAACGAAGCAGCCTTGGCGTAATCGCCCTTCTCGACCGCGATGTCGCCCTTGATGCCGGCGGCCATGGCGTTGACCATCTGACCCGGGACGCCCTTCACGTTAGAATACTTGCCGATGTACTTCTCGGCGCGATCCGGATCGCCCAGACGCAATGCGCACGATGCGGCATAGAGGCTCGCCAGATTACCTGCGGGCGTGCTGCCGTATTTGTCGGCCACCTCGGCGAATCCCGGGGCGCTCGCGTCGCCGTCGAGGGCCAAAGCGTAATCGGCATTCTGCTGTTCGAAACGATACTGCGCCTCGTAAAGCATCTCCTGCGCCTTCTCCATGCGGGGTTCCATGACCAGTTTTTTGTAGCCGAACACCGCGGCGGCGAGAACGAAGATCGCGACGAGCGCGATCACCATGGTTTTACTGTTTTTCTCGAAGAAGTTTTCGGTTTGTTCCTGAGCCGCTTCGAGTATCTCCTCTTGAGGAGTCGCTACCTCTTTTGCCATAAAATTTATAATTTTTCAGTTGATATTCATTTTATTTCAAAGTGCAAAAATATAATAAAAAAGACAAAAAACGCAGAAAGTGACTCTCAAAAATCGGAATCCTCCGCATAAAAACGGGCGAAGTCGCCGAAAAAGCAGTAACTTTGACGGGTAAATCGCGCAGTTATGTACCTGAAAAAACTTCTGCTCATAAATTTCAAAAATATCTCCCAAGCGGAAATCGCTCTGTCCGAAGGCATAAATTGCTTTGCGGGCGACAACGGAGCGGGCAAGACGAATGTGCTCGACGCGATCTACTATCTCTCGATGTCGAAATCGGCCTTCACCATGACCGACGGCCAAAGCGTGCGCCACGGCGAGGAGTTCTTCGTTGCCGAGGGTTCCTATATGACCGACGACAATCGTCGCGAACTGGTCAACTGCTCCTATTCGCGCAAGGGGGGCAAGGTGCTGAAGCGCAACGGCAAGGAGTACGAGCGCATAGCCGACCACGTGGGTAATTTTCCCGTGGTGATCGTTTCGCCGCAGGATACGGAGCTTATCACCGATGCCGCCGACGAACGCCGTCGCTATCTCAATGGCTTCGTTTCGCAGCTCGATCGCGACTATCTCGCCTCGCTCATGCGTTACAACGCCGTGTTGGCCGAGCGCAACCGATTCCTCAAGACGTCGTCCGACGAGGCGATGCTCGAAATATACGATATGCAGCTCGCCGAGCACGGCGCGCGGATATTCGAACGCCGCCGCGAGATGGTGGAGCGCATGCGTCCGTGCGTCGAGGAGTATTATCGCATCCTCGCCGACGATCGCGAGCAGGTGGAGATCGTCTATCGCTCCGAGCTTAACGAGGCGTCCATGATCGATGTGCTTCGCCGCTCGCGCGAACGCGACATATTCAACCGCTTCACCACTTCGGGTATCCATCGCGACGACATGGTGTTCCGTATCGGCGGCTATCCGCTCCGCAAATACGGCTCGCAGGGGCAGCAGAAGTCGTTCCTCATCGCGCTGAAGCTGGCTCAATACCGTTTGTCGGCCGAGGCGACGGGCGAGAAGCCGATATTGCTGCTCGACGATCTGTTCGACAAGCTCGATATGCGGCGCGTGGAGAAGTTGCTCGGACTGGTTTCGGGCGACGGATTCGGTCAGATATGTATAACCGATTGCAACAAAGTGCGGCTCGAAACCATTCTCGGCCGCGCGGGGGAGCGGTATTCGCTCTTTACCGTCGAGGGAGGCGACATAGAGTCATGAGACGCACCAAAACCATGCTGATGGGCGATTTGCTCGACGAGTTTTTTTCGCGGCCCTATATTGCGGCCAAGGTCGCCGAGGGGCGGTTGCCCGACACTTGGCGGGCGATAGTGGGCGATCGCGTGGCCGATCTTACCGTGTCGCTGCGGCTGGAGAATCATGTGCTTTATGCGCACATATCGTCGAGCGTGGCGCGCTCGGAACTCTTTTTCAGGCGCGAATCATTGGCGGCCGAGATCAACCGCATGTCGGGAGTGAGGCTCGTAAATGTGCTGATAATAAAGTAAGGTAAATATCTGTATTTTTGTAGGGAGTGCGACAGCAGTCCGCCGCGGGGGGGGGCGGCGAACCGCCGGCATCGCACGGCAATGTCGAAGCGTCTCTCCTATCGGCAATTCTCCAAGAGCCCGAATGTTGCCTCGGCAAGGGCTTTCTTGGAGGCTATATGGCCTTCTACCATCTTTACAAAGGGGTCATGCTCAAACTCGCCGCGTACGCTCACGAAATCGTCATCGGCATTGTCGCCCGGGCAGTCTATGCCGAATCCGATGCGCGATTTTAGCGAATATTCCTTGCGCGCGTCCTCGAGCAGCATTGCATCGAGGTCGGTGACACTTTTAATCCAGCGCTTCACAATTGTGCGGATGTCGTCGGCAGTGAGTTCGTTCACCGACTTTCCGTACCACGAATGCATACGTTCGCATACCCATGTCCATTCCATGTCGTAGTAATCGGCATGTAGCTTATGCCAGCGATCATTGATATTGTCGAGGTCTTTTATTGTGCCGTCAACAATGTCACGTGCAAGACGATCGACTTCGGCCTTCGGGGCGAACATCCCGCAGATATCCACCCACTCTCCGGCTCCGGCCGAATGCGTAGGCTCAAGACGGCTCCGGATATCGGCTTCGGAAGCCACGGGTGTTTTGCCGAGGCGATGAATTACCGAATTTCCCATGAACTTGTCTATGGCCATTCCGTAGTATTCACGACCGCGTCGCAGAGCCTTTGCATCAATAGTCATGGCCTGAAATGCGAATCGTTCGGCCGTCACGCCGGCAGTGCGCTCGAGGTCGCTCAACAAGGCGACGGCGCCGATCATTTTGCCCACTGTATACGGGCTGAGCAGATTGAAGTTGATGCAGTCGAGCAAATCGGAGCCTTTGCGCTTGTCGCGCCGCGGCCATTTCTGAGCGTCGCGGATAGTGCCCACGCTGCGCAGATTCACGCCCGGCACGAGAAACGAACCGTGTATGCTCTCTATAAGATACGAGAACGGCAGACGCGAGGTGTCGGGGTGATTGACATGGCGTCCCATAACGAGCGAGAACGCGCCGATACGCGCCGGCCAGAGAATATAAGAGTCGCTCGTGGTCTTGGAACCACGTTCCACCACACCTTGGTGAATCGGGCCGAGCTTATACATGTGATTGCTCTGGTTGGAGCCGGAGCCGGCGTTGAGAAACGAGAAAATACCTGCAATCAGGAGGCTCGATTTGTGCATCGTCACAGTATAGGGTCCGCCGAAAATAGCTGCCGCCTCGCCGTTCTCGCAATTGCAGTTAGCGAAAAACAGTGAATCGTGTGCCGAAAACAGATGCGACAAAGCCGAAGCCTGTCCTACGAAACAGTGGTGCACCACGGCGCCGTCGGCAACACAGCTGCCTGCGGCAAACACAAAGCCCTCGGCAATGACGTCTCGCCCCACTGTGACCGCAGCCTCTTTCGAACCTGTGATCGTGCCGTCTTTGAGACGTGTGGCGCCTTTGATGTGTGCATATGCGCCGATGTTGACATCGGTAATCGTGCCGCAGTTGGTGATTTCGGCGCATTCTCCCACGTGAGCGCGTTTGCCGAGAAACGATGCGGCATGCGTTTTAACCATTGTAGCGAGAGTCTGTCCCAACTCGCGGTTATGGCGGTACATGGCGATCAGATAAGCGGTTTGAGCCGACAGCCGCTCATAAATCGGCACCTCCCGACCGCCTGTTTCGTTGAGCACCGACACCTCGGTTCCGATGCCGAAAGTCGAGCCGAGCGTGCAGGTAAGGCAGTCGATATTGTCGATGTACACCCCGTCGGCGATATCGTAGTTCGATATGTAATTGGCCACGTTGCGGATGAAAACGCCATTACCCACAGAGACGTTATGCAGAGTGACATTGCACAGACACGAACGGCGAGCCAGACCGCCGGGACGGTGAAAGACACCGTCGAGCCGACCGATCCGCACCTTGCCCGAAAATTCAACATTAGTGAGGGCCCCGCATGAGAAGCTCGAGGAGGCGACCTCGACGGTCGACCAGTCGGTAGCCGTACAGCCGCGTGCCGTAAGAACCGCTATTTCTTCTTTTGTCAGATGTCTGAATTCCTGTTGAACCATAGGACCGGTTATAGAGTAAACGTCCGCAAAACTAACAATAATTTGTCTGAACAAGCACATTTTCTACGAATCATTGATGGCATGATACGAAAAAAACTGCGTCAAAACAGTTTTTCGCGGTGTGCAGTCTCTTGAACGGCCAAACAAAAAGAGCAGCCGTAAGGCTGCTCTTTCCTATTATAGTGCTGTTTATTACAATTGGGGACCTGCCGCAACCAGCGACTTGCCCTCGTCGTTGCCCGTGAACTTCGCGAAGTTCTTGATGAAACGACCGGCCAGATCCTTGGCCTTCTCGTTCCACTGCGAAGCGTCGGCATAGGTGTCGCGAGGATCCAAGATCGCGGGATCCACACCCGGCAGAGCCGTGGGAACCTTGAAATCGAAGATCGGAATCTGCTTGGTCTCGGCCTTGTCGATCGAACCGTCGAGGATGGCGTCGATGATACCGCGCGTATCCTTGATCGAGATGCGCTTGCCGGTGCCGTTCCAACCCGTGTTCACGAGGTAGGCGGTTGCACCCGAAGCCTGCATCTTCTTCACCAGCTCCTCACCGTACTTGGTGGGGTGGAGCGACAGGAACGCCGCGCCGAAACAAGCCGAGAAGGTCGGGGTAGGCTCGGTGATACCGCGCTCGGTACCTGCCAGCTTGGCGGTGAAGCCCGACAGGAAGTAGTACTTCGTCTGCTCGGGGGTGAGGATCGATACGGGAGGCAGCACGCCGAAAGCGTCGGCCGAGAGGAAGATCACCTTCTTGGCGGCGGGAGCCTTCGATACGGGCTTAACGATGTTGTCGATGTGGTAGATGGGGTACGATACGCGGGTGTTCTCGGTCACCGACTTGTCGGCGAAATCGATCTTGCCCGTAGCCTCGTCGACGGTTACGTTCTCCAACAGAGCGTTGCGGCGGATAGCGTTCCAGATGTCGGGCTCGTTCTCCTGCGAGAGGTTGATGACCTTGGCGTAGCAGCCGCCCTCGAAGTTGAATACGCCGTCGTCGTCCCAGCCGTGCTCGTCGTCGCCGATGAGCTGACGCTTGGGATCGGTCGAAAGGGTGGTCTTGCCCGTACCCGACAGACCGAAGAAGATAGCGGTTTCGCCCTTCTCGTCGGTGTTGGCCGAGCAGTGCATCGAAGCCATGCCCTTCAACGGGAGGAGGTAGTTCATGTACGAGAACATACCTTTCTTCATCTCGCCGCCGTACCACGTGTTGATGATGACCTGCATCTTCTCGGTGAGGTTGAACACAACGGCGGTCTCAGAGTTCAGACCCAGCTCCTTGTAGTTCTCCACCTTGGCCTTCGAAGCGTTCAGAACCACGAAATCGGGCTCGCCGTAAACCTCCAGCTCGGCGTCGGTGGGACGGATGAACATGTTCTTCACGAAGTGCGCCTGCCAAGCCACCTCCATGATGAAGCGGATCTTCAGACGCGAGTTCTCGTTGGCGCCGCAGAAAGTATCCACTACGTAGAGCTTCTTGTTCGAGAGCTCCTTGCCAGCCAGCTCCTTCAGCTGGTTCCAAGCCTCCTGCGAAACAGGCTTGTTATCGTTCTTGTACTCCTCCGAGGTCCACCAGATGGTGTCGCGGGTGGTGTCGTCCATTGCGAAGAACTTATCCTTGGGCGAACGGCCGGTGTAAACGCCGGTCATTACGTTTACGGCGCCCATTTCGGTAACTACACCCTTGTCGAAGCCCGTGAGGCCCGCTTTGGTCTCCTCGCGGAAAAGCTCGTCGTAAGAGGGGTTGTAAACCACCTCGGGGGTGCCGGTGATACCGTACTTAGATAAATCAATCTTTGCCATAGTTTTACTTTTATTTTGAGTTAAACTTCTCGCTGTATGTTCGGGCCGCGGCCGCATTGCGCGTCGGTCGGCCTTCGGTGCGTCGCGCGGGCCGAGCGCCGTTTCGGATCGAGCCCTTGTATCGACGGTACAAAAATAGTCAAACTATTCGAATTGTGAAAAGAGTAACACTTAATTTTATTAAAAAAATCAAACGCCCCCGCTCTTCGGCCGTCCGAGATAAATCCGTGCTTCGCGTCGCGCGTCGCCGTCGAGGCGACGATCTTGCGGCGCGGAGTTGTTTTTGTCGATTGTAAATATTACATTTGTGGTATGTCGGGAATATATTTTCACATACCTTTTTGCAAACGTATCTGCGCCTACTGCGATTTTTTCCGTTCGGCGGATACGCGGAGCATGAGCGCAGTCGTGCGGGCGATGCACGACGAGCTGGACGAGCAGAGCAATTTTCTGTCCGATCGTACCGTTCGTACGATGTATTTCGGCGGTGGGACGCCGTCGCTGTTGCACCCCTCCGAGTTGCAGCGGTTCGTCGACCACGCGTCGGAGCTGTTCGACTGTTCGCATACGGAGGAGATAACCGTGGAGGCGAATCCCGACGACGTCACGGCCGAGTATGTCGCGGCGTTGCGCCTGACCGACGTAGACCGCGTGAGTCTGGGAGTGCAGTCGTTCGACGACGCGGAGTTGCGGTTCATGAACCGCCGTCACACCGCCGCCGTCGCGCGCGATGCCGTCGCGCGTCTGCAAGATGCGGGCATCGGAAACATCACTGTCGACCTTATATTCGGTGTGGACGGTTTCGGCGAGGAGGTGTTGGCGCGTTCGCTCGATGCCGCGCTCGCGCTGGACGTGCAGCACGTTTCGGCATACCATTTGACCGTCGAGGAGGGCACGGCGTTCCATCGCCGCGTTTTGCGGGGCGAGATGCGCGAGGTGGCCGAGGAGTGCAGCGAACGGGAATACGAATTGATACATAATACGTTGTGCGGCGCGGGATTCGAGCATTACGAGGTGTCGAATTATGCGCGCGAGGGTTTCCGCGCGCGTCATAACTCATCCTACTGGCGCGGCGCGCAGTATCTGGGCGTTGGCGCGGGAGCGCATTCGTTCGACGGGAACGAGCGTCGCCGCTGCGTGCAGGAGCTGACCGATTATGCCGCGCGGCGAGTTTATGAGTCGGAGTCGCTCGACGAACGCGACCGATTCAACGAATACGTCATGACCGCTTTGCGGTGTGTCGAAGGGATCGATCTCGCCCTGTTGCGCGAGCGTTTCGGAGAGGGGCGGGCCGCCTCGGTCGAGGAACGCGCCGAATCGTGGATCGCGGCGGGTGATCTGCGTTGCGAAGGGGGCCGATTGTTCATCCCCGCGCGACGGTTCATGATATCGGATGCGGTGATCGAATCGTTTTTCGACGCATGATTCGTAAAAAATATTAAATTATTGTTAAATTATTTTATAAACGTGCAATAGTCAGGATCCGAAGTCGTTCGTATAGGTATAAAGTATTATCTTTGCGGCGCATTTCGTTCGATTATAGCATTTTTCGACAGAAGTACGACGAAGGGAAATTAATAACAACATACTCTTTTTTATGAATAACACTAATCAGATGCCCGATTGGCTTTTCGAAGTCAGTTGGGAGGTATGCAACAAGATCGGCGGTATTCACACCGTCATCTCGACCAAGGCATTGACGGTCACCAAGACTATGGGTGACAACTATATAACGATCGGTCCCGATCTGGTGCAGGAGCAGGCCAATCCCGAATTCGAGGCCGACGACTCCCTTTTGTCGGCATGGCGCGAGGGGCTCTATGCCGAGGGCGTTCGCGTTCGCATCGGCCGTTGGAGGGTTGAGGGACGCCCCATCGCCATCCTGATCGACTACAAGTCGCTCATCTCGCAGAAGGACGATGTGCTGAAACAGATGTGGGAGGATTACCACGTCGATTCGATCTCGGGCCAGTGGGATTACATCGAACCCGTGCTGTTCGGCTATGCCGCGGGCATGGTCATAAAGTCGTACGTCGAGAATTTCTGCACCTCGACGCAGAAGGCCGTGGCGCATTTCCACGAGTGGATGACCGCTTCGGGCGGACTCTATCTGCGCAAGCACTCGCCTTATGTGGCCACGGTGTTTACCACCCACGCCACCGTCACGGGCCGTTGCATCGCGGGCAACGGTCTGCCGCTCTATTCGGATCTGCACAAATTCAACGCCGACGAGATCGCGCGCCGCTTCAACGTGACGGCCAAGCACTCGATCGAGAAGATGGCCGCGCTCTACCACGACGCGTTCCTCACGGTGAGCGAGATCACCGCCAACGAGTGCAAATATCTGCTCGGCCGCGAGGTGACGGGCATAACGCCCAACGGCTTCGAGAACGACTTCGTGTGGTCGGACGAGGAGCTGGCCGCCAAGCGCGCCGAGGCGCGCCGCGCTATGATCGAGGTGGCCGAGGCGTGTCTCGACCATAAGTTCGAGACGGAGCCTCTTATTATAGGTACGAGCGGCCGTTACGAGTTCCGCAACAAGGGTCTCGACATATTCATGGAGTCGCTCAAGCGTTTGGCGTCGTGCGCGCTCGATCGCGAGGTGCTGGCCTACGTAACGGTCCCCGCGGCCAACAACGGCCCCCGCGCCGATCTGGTTCGCCATCTTCAGGATCCTTCGCAGCCCATCGATCGCAGCCAGTGGCGTTACTCGACCCACTATCTGGAGAATCGCCAGTGGGATCCGATCATGCAGTCGATTCGCGGCAGCGTGCTCGACCGCGACGATTCGAAGGTTAAGGTGATCTTCGTGCCGTCGTACCTCAATTCCAACGACGGGGTATTCGACAAGAGCTATTACGAGATGTTGGCGGGCATGGACTTCACCGCGTTCCCGTCGTATTACGAGCCGTGGGGCTACACTCCGCTGGAGTCGGTGGCCTTCTCGGTGCCCACCTTGACGTCGAACCTCTCGGGCTTCGGACTGTGGGCCGTCAAGCTGGCCGACCACGCGGGCGTGGAGGTGATCCGCCGCGACGACAACAACGACGCGTACGCCGTCGAGCAGCTGGTGGATGCCGCGCTGCGTTTCATGCAGCTCGATGCCGAGCAGGTGGCCGCGGTGCGTCGTTCGGCGGGCGAGATATCGAAACTCGCCTTGTGGGAGAACTTCTTCGAGCACTATCGCCACGCCTATGCCGAGGCGATGGAGAACTCGGCGGCCCGTACCAACCGTACCGTGACCGAGGATGGCGGCAACTATACCGAGCAGATCAATTTCGTGCGTCAGCAGCTCACCTCAAACAAACCTTCGTGGCATCGCATGATGGTCGAGAAACGTCTGCCGTCGCGCCTGCACGCGCTGGAGGAGATCTCGCGCAATCTGTGGTGGTGCTGGACGCAGGATGCCCGCGACCTGTTCGAGAGCATCGATCCCGCGCTCTGGAACGCCGTGGACCGCAATCCCATCGCGCTGCTGGACAAGCTCTCGATAGAGCGTATCAACGAGTTGGAGAACGACGAGGAGTTCCTCGCCCGTCTCGACGCGGTGTCGGCGCAGCTTACGGCCTACATGTCGGAGAAACCCGCTCCCGAGAGCGCCAAGATAGCTTACTTCTCGATGGAGTACGGACTCCACTCGTCGCTTAAGATATATTCGGGCGGTCTGGGCATTCTGGCGGGCGACTATCTGAAGGAGGCTTCGGACAAGAACGTGCCGATGGTGGCCGTGGGTCTGCTCTACCGTTACGGATACTTCACCCAACAGCTCTCGGCGCAGGGCAGTCAGGTGGCCACATACGAGGCGCAGAACTTCTTCAAGCTGCCGATCTCGCCCGTACGCGACGAGATGGGCAACTGGGTGTCGGTACAGATCGCGTTCCCGGGCCGCACGCTCTCGGCGCGCGTATGGAAGTGTCAGGTGGGCCGTACCGACCTGTTCCTGCTCGATACCGATTACGAGGCCAACCGCGAGGAGGATCGTCAGATCACGTTCCACCTTTACGGCGGCGACTGGGAGAACCGTCTGAAGCAGGAGTTGCTGTTGGGCGTGGGCGGTATCCGCGCGCTGGCCAAGATGGGCATCAAGCAGGAGGTTTATCACTGCAACGAGGGACACGCCGCGTTCATCGGCATAGAGCGCATCCGTAACCTCATCGCCAAGCGTCGCCTGACCTTCTCGGAGGCTCTGGAGGTGGTGCGTTCGTCGTCGCTCTTTACGACCCATACCCCCGTTCCCGCGGGTCACGACGCGTTCCCCGAGTCGATGATGCGTCAGTATATGTCGCACTATCCCGACGTGCTGGGCATTACGTGGGAGCAGTTCATCAACCTCGGCAAGACCAATCCCAACGATCCCAACGAGCGCTTCTCGATGTCGGTGTTGGCCTGCAACCTCTCGCAGGAGGTCAACGGCGTGTCGTGGCTGCACGGCGAGGTGTCGAAAGATATATTGGGCAACATGTGGCCCGGGTACTTCAAGAACGAGCTGCACATAGGTTACGTCACCAACGGCGTGCATTTCCCCACGTGGGTGGCGTCGAATCTGCGCCGTCTCTATTCGCGTTATTTCCCCGAGGGCTTCGAGGGCCATGTATACGATATTCCCGAGTGGCAGGGCGTACATAAGATCGCCGACGCCGATCTTTGGAAAGAGCGTATGGTGCTCAAGGAGCGTTTGATAAACCATATCCGCAAGCGTTACAGCGATCCCGCGCAGGTGCGTTTCGACTCGCCGCGCCAGATGGTCCAGATCGTCGAGCGCATACGTCCCGACGTGCTGACTATAGGTTTCGCCCGCCGTTTCGCGACCTACAAGCGAGCGTATCTGCTCTTCACCAACTTGGAGCGTCTCTCTGCGCTGGTCAATAACAAGGAGCGTCCCGTGCAGTTCATCTTCGCGGGCAAGGCGCATCCCAACGACAAGCCCGGGCAGGATCTCATCAAGCGCATCGTGGAGGTGTCGGCCATGCCCGAGTTCGTGGGCAAGATCGTCTTCTTGCAGAATTACGACATGGAGCTGGCTCGCCGCATGGTGCAGGGCGTCGACGTGTGGTTGAACACCCCCACGCGACCGTTGGAGGCATCGGGCACCTCGGGCGAGAAGTGCGTGATGAACGGCGTGATGCAGTTTTCGGTTCTCGACGGCTGGTGGGTCGAGGGCTACAAGGAGGGTGCGGGCTGGATGCTCCCGATGGAGCGTTCGTTCACCGACCAGAAGTTCCAAGACGAGCTGGACGCCGAGATGATCTACAACACCATCGAGGATCAGATAGTGCCGCTCTATTACGACCGTGGCGCCGACGGCGTGCCTCACGCATGGGTCAACGCCGTGAAGAGTTGTGTGGCCGACATCGCGTCGAACTTCACCACCAACCGAATGTTGATCGACTACGAGGATCGTTTCTATAATAAACTGGCCGAGCGCAAGGGTGAAATGGTGGCCGATAACTACCGCATGGCGCGCGAGATAGCGGCGTGGAAGCGTAAGGTCTCGGCGGCGTGGGACGACGTGCGTATCCTGAGCGTACAGCGCGTGGAGCTGGATAACGAGGCGATATTCGTCGACAAGAAGTACCGTTACGAAGTTACGCTCGACACGGCTTCGCTGCGTCCCGACGATTTGGGTGTGGAGTTGGTTATCGCCAAGCAGATCGAAGCGGGCGAGGCGGTGAACGTGGTGGATACCAAGGCGCTGGCGATGAAACAGATCGTGGGTCGCGAGGTGACCTTCTCGGTGGACTACACTCCCGTTCGCACGGGCACGTTCGACGTGGCTCTGCGCGTATACCCCAAGAACGACCGCTTGCCGCACCGAATGGACTTCGCGCTGGTGAAGTGGGCATAATCTATACGGTTCGGGGGCTGCGCGGCAGCCCCTGAATCGTAATCTTCATCTCATTCCGCATTTTGCGTTATGCCGCGTCGGGCCGAAGGACCCGACGGCTGGCATCGCAAAAGCGATCAATAGTAGACAAGGATTATATCGGACACATGATATCCGCATGCCGAAAAGGCATGCGCTGTGTTCCGTTTTTCCGTAATGAAGCCCCGACGCGACATAAAAAACAGGTGCGAACGGGTGCGAAAAGCGGATGCTGAAGGGCGACATAAAGCCCAGCCCCGTAATTTATTCGGACCAATATTTGTTTCGGAGCATTTTTTTTCGATAAAAATGTCGCATGTGCGATATTTTTACTAACTTTGATGTATACAGATAATTTTTCAAAAACTTAAATATGTCGGCACTAACATTTGACAAGAGCGAGTTAGGCAATTTGGAGTATTCCCTGCAACGGGAGATGCTGGCAACCGACCGTAAGGGCGGTTATATGAGCACGACCATCGTTTGTTGCAATACCCGCAAATACCACGGTCTGATGGTCGCTCCGATCGACGAAAGCGACGAGGCGTACGTGCTTCTGTCGTCGCTCGACGAGACGATCATCCAGCACGACCAGTCGTTCAACCTCGCGCTGCACCGCTACCGCGGGGTATACGAGCCGCGAGGCCATAAGTATATCACCGATTTCGGGTATACGCCCACCCCGACGATAACCTATCGCGTGGGCGGGGTGATCCTGCGCAAGGAGCTGCTGTGGATCCACAAGCGCACGCAGCTCATGATTCGTTACACGCTCGTCGACGCCCATTCCGACACCACGTTGCGTCTGCGTCCTTTCTTCGCTTTCCGCAACAAACACTCGCTGTCGAAGGCCAACATGGAGGCCAACGGCCGCTCGTATCCCGTGAACGGAGGCGTGAAGTGCAAACTCTACGAGGGTTTCCCGTGGCTCTACCTCCAGACCAACAAGGCCGACGCCGAGTTCGTGGCGGCTCCCGACTGGTATTACGATTTCGAGTATCCCGAGGAGATCAAGCGCGGATACGACGGTTACGAGGATCTTCTCACCACGGGCTATTTCGAGATGCCCATCCGCAAGGGCGAGAGCGTGATATTCTCGGCCGCGACGGACGAGATGGCTACCGAAGATACCATATCTCAAATATACGAGGCGTCCATCGCCCGCCGCACCCACAAAGTCGACTTTTTGAGTTGCCTGCGCCATTCGGCGCGTCAGTTCATCGTGCGTCGCTCGGGCGGCCGCACCGAGATGGTGGCGGGATATCCGTGGTACGGCGCCGTGGGGCGCGATACGCTTATTTCGCTCCCGGGCATCGTGCTGGAGCAGGGGTATAAGGAGGATTGCATGGATGTGCTCGACACGATGGTGGCGGGCATGCGTAACGGCGATTTTGCAGGCACGGCTTCGGCCCGCGTGGCGGCCGACGCTCCGCTGTGGTTCTTCTGGACGTTGCAGAATCTCGAACCCCATATCGGCGCCAAGGAGTTGTGGAGCCGTTACGGCGAAGCCATGAAATCGATTCTGGAGGCCTATCGCCGCGGCTTCGAAGGCCGCGTGGCGTTGCACGACAACGGTCTGGTGTGGGCCGCCGCCGACGGCGAAGCGCTCACGTGGATGAACACCAAGGTCGACGGACGCCCCGTGGCGCAACGCGCGGGTTACGCCGTGGAGATCGAGGCGTTGTGGTACAATGCCGTGAGTTATACGCTGGCTCTGGCGCGCAAGATGAAAGACAAGGAGTTCACGGAGCGTTGGGGCGACATGCCCGCGCGCACCAAGGATTCGTTCCTGTCGAAATTCATGCTCGACGAGGGTTATCCCGCCGACTTCGTGAACGATTATGAGGTCAATACTTTCCGTCGTTCGAACATGCTCGTGGCATGCGCATTGGACTATACGATGCTCGGCGAGGAGCAGATCATGGATGTTCTGAATGTGGTGCGTCAGCATCTGCTCACGCGTCGCGGCATACGTTCGCTTTCGCCTCGCAATCCCTTCTACGAGCCTTCGTACGCTGAGGATCAACGTTCGCAGGATCTGGCCTGCCATAACGGATCGACATGGATCTGGCCTCTGATGTTATACGTGAAGACATGCTTCGGCATTGCGGGTGAGCGTTTCTTGCCCGAAGCCGAAGAGTTGCTGGCGGGCTTCGAAGACGAGATACAGACCGCCTGCATCGGTTCGGTGAGCGAGTGTTTCGAGGGCGATCCTCCGTTCCGCGCGCGCGGATGCCTGTCGCAGGCTACCGGCGTGGGCGGACTGCTCTATATCGAAGCTCTGACCGGGGAGTGGCGCGCGAGGAGCGGAAAGAAGGGCGCCAAGGCGGCGAAAACGGCCAAGAAAACCGTGCGGAAAAAGAGCAAATAGGGCGTCCCGCACCGCGAAATGTAAAATAAACTAATGTGATCGTGTGCGTCGATCGGCGATGTCCCGAGCGCAGCGACCGCAATTCGCTCCGAGGGGATTGCGGGGAGGGTCAAATCCATAGACGTGGCCTGCGGGCCGCGAATAACGACCGTCGGATTCGTCGATACGTAGATGTTGCGATTACTTAACAAAATAAGATATAATGAGAGTATTAATGTTTGGCTGGGAGTTCCCGCCCCATATCGCCGGAGGTTTGGGCACGGCGTGTTACGGCATGACGCGAGGATTGGCGCGTAACGACGTGGAGGTGATCTTCGTGATGCCCCGCGCCTCGGGAGACGAGGACGAGCGCTTCGTGAAGGTGGTGAATGCCAGCGATGTCGAGGCCACCTATTGCGATTCGACCGTCGCGGGAGCCGACGACATAATGAAGAAAATTTCGTTCATCCACATCGACTCGAACATGGTTCCCTACATCTCGCCCGAGGAGTTCGCCACCTACCGCGAAGAGTACGAGCGCACGGGCCGCAAGCTGTGGGAGCGCGAGGGCGATTGCTGGACCCAACGATATACGTTCTCGGGAAAGTACGGCGCGAACCTGCTGGAGGAGGTTGCGCGTTACGCCGTGGTGGCCGCTCAGGTGGCCAAGAATCTCGAGGGACAGTTCGACGTGATACATGCCCACGACTGGCTGACCTATTTCGCGGGCATAGCCGCCAAACGCGTGTCGGGAAAGCCGCTGGTGGTGCATATGCACGCCACGGAATACGACCGTTCGGGCGAGAACATCAACCGTCAGACGTATGCCATCGAACGCGCGGGAATGGCCGCGGCCGACAGAGTCATAGCGGTGTCGAACCTCACGCGCAACATCGTCATAGAGAAGTACGGCATCCCCGCCGACAAGGTGGTGACGGTGCACAACGCCGTGCGTTTCGCCGAGAAGGATAACGAGATGCCCGAGCGCGGCGTGGAGGACAAGATCGTGACTTTCCTCGGCCGCATAACCTACCAGAAGGGTCCCGACTACTTCGTCGAGGCGGCCGCCAAGGTGCTCAAACGAGTGCCTGACGTGCGCTTCGTCATGGCGGGTTCGGGCGACATGATGAACCACGTGATCCGTCGCGTGGCGCGTCTGGGTATCGCCGACCGATTCCATTTCACGGGATTTCTGCGCGGCGAGGACGTACACCGCATGTTCCAGTTGTCGGACGTGTATATCATGCCGTCGGTGTCGGAGCCGTTCGGAATCTCGCCGCTGGAGGCCATGCGGTCGAACGTGCCCGTAATCATTTCGAAGCAGAGCGGCGTGGCCGAGGTGCTGGACTACGCCGTGAAGGTCGACTATTGGGATGTGGACGCCATGGCCGACGCCATATACGGTTTCGTGAAGTATCCCGCCTTGTCGAAGATGTTCGCCGAGAAGGGTCTGGAGGAGGTGACGGGCCTGAAGTGGAACAACGCCGCCGCCAAGATCAAGCGGGTATACGAGGAGGCGATAAACGAGTGCAAATAATAAACAATGAATAAGATATGAAAACCGTTTGCTTATATTTTCAAGTGCACCAGCCGTGGCGTTTGAAGGTTTACCGATTCTTCAACATCGGCAAGGATCACAACTATCTGGACGATTTCACCAATCGCTCGATCATGCAGAAGGTGGCGCGCCAGTGTTATCTGCCGATGAATGCGCTCCTGCTGAAGCTCATCAAGGAGAACAAGGGGGCGTTCCGCTGCTCGTTCTCGATAACGGGCTCGGCCGTGGAGCAGTTCCGCGCCTACGCTCCCGAGGTGCTCGACTCTTTCCGCGCTCTGGCCGAGACGGGATGCGTTGAGTTTTTGGCCGAGACCTATTCGCACTCGCTCGCCGCGCTCTCGTCGAAGGAGGACTTCGTGGAGCAGGTGAAGCTGCACACCGCCATGATAAAGAAGGAGTTCGGCAAGAAACCCTCGGCGTTCCGCAATACCGAGCTCATCTATTCCGACCAGATCGGCGCGATGGTGTCGGAGCTTGGATTCAAGACCATACTGGCCGAGGGCGCCAAGCATGTGTTGGGTTGGAAATCGCCCGATTACATCTACACCAACGCCATCGACAACCGTCTGCGCGTGTTGCTGCGCAACTACAAACTCTCGGACGACATCGCTTTCCGCTTCTCGAACAAGGGATGGGATCAATATCCGCTGACGGCCGACAAGTTCGCTTCGTGGATCGCGGGCGAAACTGGCGAGGTGGTGAACCTCTTCATGGATTACGAGACCTTCGGCGAGCACCAGAAAGCCGATACGGGTATCTTCGATTTCGTGAAGGCTCTGCCCAAAGCGATCCTGAAGCAGGGCGAGTTGCAGTTCTCGACCGTGAGCGAGGCGGCGAAAGCCTACCAGCCCGTCGGCGTGCTGCACTGCCCGCACGTGATGTCGTGGGCCGACGAGGAGCGCGACGTTACGGCATGGCTCGGCAACGAATTGCAGAACGAGGCGTTCTCGAAACTCTATGCGTTGAAAGATAAGATCAAGGCGTTGAAAAACGCCGATTTCTCATACGTATGGAACTTCATGCAGACTTCGGACCACTTCTATTACATGGCCACCAAGTGGTTGTCGGACGGCGACGTGCACTCCTATTTCAACCCTTACGGATCGTCTTACGAAGCGTTTATCAACTACATGAACGTGTTGTCGGACTTCGAGATCGAGATCGACAAGGCTTTGGCCTCCAAAAAGGGCTGGCGTAAGAAAGAGACCGTATCGGCATAGTCGAGTCCGCTATATAAAACAAGCCGCGTTCCCCATGAAGGAGCGCGGCTTGTTTTCGTCGGCGAATCCCCGTCCGTTATTTGAACGGCGAGTCGGGTTCTTTCGACATGACGTAATAGAAGAGCCGATCGACGAGCGCGGGAGCGAACTTCTTTACGAAATGGGTGGCGCGGCCCTCGATCTCCATAAGGCACAGACGTTTGCGACGCGCTATGCCTCGTTCGACGATATGCGCCACTTGTTCGGGCGTCATCATCTTCTCCTCTTTGCGCGGCGTGGCTCCCTGCTGCGACCCGTCGGCCGTGAGGGCCGAGAAACGCACGTTCGATGCGGTGAATCCCGGGCACGCCACCATCACGTGCAGCCCCTTTTTGAGGTTTTCGATGCGGATGGTCTCCAAAAATCCCGTCATGGCGAACTTCGAGGCCGAGTATCCCGTGCGCCCGGGCAGGCCGTGAATACCCGCTACCGACGATATGCCGACTAACGAGCCTCGCGATTTTTGCAACCACGGTAAGGCGTATTTGGTGCAGTATACGGTGCCCCAGAAGTTCACGTCCATCAAACGGCGCAGCACGTTCAGGTCGAGATCGTCGAACAGCGCGCGCATCGAGATTCCCGCGTTGCAGATCATGACGTCCACGCCGCCGAAACGCTCCACGGCCGTGTCGATCAGAAGCTTGCAATCCTCCTCCTTCGTCACGTCGGTCGCGCGCCATGCGGCTTGTCCCCCCGCGGCCTCTATTCGGTCGCAAAGGGCTTCGAGTTTCTCGCCGTTACGTGCGCCGAGCACCACGCGCGCTCCTGCGGCGGCATATTCGCGGGCCATCGCCTCGCCTATGCCCGACGAGGCTCCCGTGATGACCACCGTCTTGTCTTTCAAACAGTTTTTCATATTTATGCAGTTAATCGTCTATTTCGATTTCCAAGGTGTCGTATGCCAAGCTCACACCCTCGGGCAGCTTGAGCGATGCGAGTGCGTGCAGCCCCATGTCGTGCGAAATGTGGGTGAGAAAGGCGCGTCGGGGCTTCACTTCGCGGATGAGCGTCACAGCCTCCTCCACATCGAAGTGCGAATAGTGCGGCGCGAATCGCAATGCGTTCACCACCAGCGTGTCCACGCCTGCCAGCTTCTCCGCTTCGCCCTGCAACAACGTCTTGAAGTCGGTCATGTACGCCAGAGGCCCTATGCGGTATCCCGTGACGTCGAAGCGTTCGGAGTGCTTGCCGCGTATCGGCATTATCTCCACGCCTCCCGCCGTGAAAGGGCGCGAGGGATCTATCTCGTGAAGCCGTATTTCGGGTACGCCGCGGTATTTGTCCTCGACGAACGCATAGTCGAAATCCTTGCGGACGCAGGCCGCCGTGCGCGGCGTGGCATAGATGTCGACGGGACGGACGACGGGGTAGTCGACGAAGTTCAACGCCCGCACGTCGTCCAGCCCGCCTATGTGGTCCTTGTGCTCGTGGGTGAGCAGTATGGCGTCCACGCGGCTCACGCCCGCCCGCAGCATCTGGTAGCGGAAATCGGGGCCCGCGTCGATGAGCAAACGTCGGCCGCGCGTCTCCACCATCGCCGACGTGCGAAGTCGGCGGTCGCGCCGATCGGCCGATGCGCATACCTCGCACCTGCAACCTATGACGGGCACCCCTTGCGATGTCCCCGTGCCTAAAAACGTGAGTTTCATAATATTATTCGGGCCTGTATCCCGTATCTTCGGCGAGTCGCGCGCCGTTCGCCGCCGCGACGGCCAGTTGGTCGCAACGGTTGTTCTCCACCGTCGAGGCGTGCCCCTTCACCCATACGAAACGCACCCCGTGGCGGCGGTATATCCTTAGGAATCTCATCCACAGATCGGGATTCTTCTTGCCCGCGAATCCCTTCTTCTCCCAGCCGAAAACCCACCTTTGGTTTACGGCGTCGACCACGTATTTCGAGTCGGAGTATACGGTGACGTCGCATCCGTCGAATTTCAACGTCTCCAACGCCACGCACACGGCCATCAACTCCATGCGGTTGTTGGTCGTGAGGCGGTATCCCGCCGACAGCTCCTTGCGGTGAGGTCCAGACAGAAGGACTATTCCGTATCCTCCCGGGCCCGGGTTCCCGAGCGCCGACCCGTCGGTATATATCGTTACTTGTGCCATTAAAAATCGCTGTGTTCGTTTACGGCCCGATGGCTTTCCGGCATCGTATTGCCATACGAACATGACAAGGGCGGCCGCCTCGATGCGCGCCGCCCTCGTTCGTTATTATCGGTTCAACGCCTGCAACTGCTCCTTTATGGCGGCGATCTTGGCCTCGGCGTCGGCTTTCTTGGCGCGCTCGTTGGCTACCACCTTCTCGGGAGCCGAATTTACGAATCGCTCGTTCGAGAGCTTCTTCATCACGCTTGCGAGGAATCCCTCGAGGTATGCGAGCTCGTCCGAGAGCTTCTTGGCTTCTGCCTCGGGGTCGATGCTGTCGCCCATCGGAATGAAGTACTGCGTGGTCTTCACGATGAATGCCGCAGCCGTGGGATCCTTCTCCTCGGCGGGCGTTATCTCCGACATGTTGCCCATCTTGGCGATCACGGGCGCGTAAGCGGCGGGGTAGTTCTCGTTGACCACCACGTTCAGCGCGAGCGCCTGCTTTTGCGGGATGTTCTTCTGCTTGCGCGCGGCGCGTATGGCCGTCACGACCTCCTTCACCAGTTCGAATCGTGCGAGCAGCGCTTCGTCGGCCTCGCCGAGCGCGGGCCATGCGGCGAACATGATCGACTCGCCCGCGGCGCGGGGCGCGAGATCCTGCCATATCTCCTCCGTTACGAAGGGCATGAAGGGGTGGATGAGACGCATCAACAGATCGAAGTAGCGGCGCGTGACCTCCATCGTGGTCGCGTCGGTGGGCGATCCGTAGGCGGGCTTCACCATTTCGAGGTACCAGCCGCTGAAGTCGTCCCAGAAGAGCTTGTAGATGCGCATGAACGCCTCCGATATGCGGTACGACGCGAAACACTCGTCGATCTCCGCCACGGCCGCGGCCAGCGTGTGGCCGAACCACTCGGCGGCGAGGCGGTCGTTGTCGCTCTGCGCGAGCTGCGCGTCGACGCTCCAGCCGTTCACGAGGCGGTAGGCGTTCCATATCTTGTTGCCGAAGTTGCGGCCCTGCTCGCACAGAGTCTCGTCGAACATGACGTCGTTGCCCGCCGACGACGAAAGCATCATCGCAACTCGCATTCCGTCGGCGCCGTACTTGGCTATCAGGTCGAGCGGGTCGGGCGAGTTGCCGAGCTGCTTCGACATCTTGCGGCCTAACTTGTCGCGCACGATGCCCGTGAAGTATACGTTGCCGAAGGGCTTCTCGCCGCGGTACTCGTAACCCGCCATAATCATTCGGGCCACCCAGAAGAATATTATGTCGGGACCCGTTATCAGATCGGCGGTGGGGTAGTAGTAACGTATCTCGTCGTTGTCGGGGTTGCGGATGCCGTCGAATACCGATATGGGCCACAACCACGAGCTGAACCATGTGTCGAGCACATCTTCGTCCTGACGCAGGTCGGCGAGCGCGAGCGACGGATCACCCGCCTTGGCGCGCGCCAGCTCCAGAGCCTCGTCGGCCGTCGCGGCCACCACGTAACCGCCCTTGGGCAGGTAGTAGGCGGGAATGCGCTGGCCCCACCACAGCTGACGCGAGATGCACCAGTCCTTGATGTTGTCCATCCAGTGGCGGTAGGTGTTCTTGTATTTGGCGGGGATGAATTTGATTATATCCTCGGCCACGGCCTTGGCGGCGGGCTTGGCCAGCTCCTTCATCGAGAGGAACCACTGCATCGAGAGCTTCGGCTCGATCGCGGTGCCCGTGCGCTCCGAGTAGCCCACGTTGTTGGTGTAGGGTTCCACCTTCTCCATGAGGCCCGCGGCCTGCAAGTCGCCCTCGATCACCTTGCGGCACTCGAAACGGTCCATGCCCGTGTACATGCCCACCTTCTCGTTGATGGTGCCGTCGTCGTTGAATATGTCGATGGTCTCGAGGTTGTATTTCTCCCCGAGCATGTAGTCGTTCACGTCGTGCGCGGGGGTCACCTTCAGCGCGCCCGTGCCGAACTCTATGTCGACGTACTCGTCGCGGATGACGGGAATCGAACGGCCCACCAGAGGCACGATCACGCGCGCGTCGGCGGGGATGTCCTTGTAACGCTCGTCGTTGGGGTTGAGGCACACGGCCGTGTCGCCCAGTATGGTCTCGGGACGAGTGGTGGCGACGATCAGACAGCGGTCGCTGCCCTCGATCTTGTAACGCAGGTAGTAGAGCTTGCCCTGCGACTCCTTATATATCACCTCCTCGTCCGACAGAGCGGTCTTGGCCGAGGGATCCCAGTGCACCATGCGCACTCCGCGGTAGATCTTGCCTTTGTTGTAGAGGTCGACGAAGACCTTGATGACGCCCTCGGTGCGCGCCTCGTCCATCGTGAAGCAGGTGCGGTCCCAGTCGCACGACGCGCCCAGTTTGCGCAACTGCTTGAGGATGATGCCGCCGTGCTTCTCTTTCCACTCCCAAGCGTGGGCGAGGAACTCTTCGCGCGTGAGGCTCGCCTTGTCGATGCCCTCGGCCTTGAGCTTGGCCACCACCTTGGCCTCGGTGGCTATCGAGGCGTGGTCGGTGCCCGGCACCCAGCAGGCGTTCTTGCCGAGCTGGCGCGCGCGGCGGATCAGCACGTCCTGCAACGTGTTGTTGAGCATGTGGCCCATGTGGAGCATGCCCGTGACGTTGGGGGGCGGAATTACTATCGTGTAGGGCTCGCGAGCGTCGGGCTCCGAGTGGAAATGTCTGTTTTCGATCCAATACTCGTACCACTTGGATTCTATCTCCTGCGGTGCGTACTTGTCTGCTACCATAGCTGTTATGTTGTTTTACGTTTCTTGCCGTTCGGGTCGCGGGCCGCCCGCGCGTACGGGCGAACCCGAGCTACAAAGATAGAAAATAATACGCTTTTCCGCAAAAACTCGCGTATTCGCGTCGAATTTCGGTCTGTTCGCCGCGGTCGGACGACAAATCGGCGGCAGGGTGTTGCGAATATCGCTTTTTTTGTTATATTTGTTGAAAATTACCGACCCATGAACTTCAAATCGATTACGGTGGCCGCGGCTGTCGCGCTTCTGGCATCGTGCGCGGGGTGTCCCGACCGAGCCGCGAGAAGCATCGACTTCCCGCCTCCGATCTTTCCCGACTATACCGACGTGACCGTGCCGTGCAACATCGCGCCGCTCAATTTCATGATAGACGACGCCGACTTCATCCGCGCCGAGTTTTTCGCCGTCGCCGAATCCGACGGCATTGCGTCGCCCTCCCCCGAGTCCTTTACTGAATCGCCGCGGTTGGCGGTCGAGGGGCGTCGGGGCTTGGTCGACATTCCGATCGACGAGTGGCGCGCGCTGCTCGACGCCAACCGCGGCCTCACGCTGGCCGTGCGCGTGTCGGCGTGGGGCGAGAATTATCCCGACGGGGTGTGTTACGCCCCCTTCGCCATCTGCGTCTCGGCCGATCCCATCGACGGGTGGGCGGCCTACCGATTGATGGAGCCCGGGTACGAGGGGTGGTTGCAGATGGGCATCTACCAGCGTGATCTGTCGACATTTACCGAGAAGGTGCTCGTCGACAACTCGGTGAACGGCATGGGGTGCGTCAATTGCCACTCGTTCTGCGACTGGTCGCCCGATCGGATGATGTTCCACTCACGCAGCGACGGGGGCGGCACGGTGTTTTGGCAGGACGGCGAGGCGAAGAAGGTGAACCTTGCGGGCCTCGGCCCCAAGAAGCAGGGCACCTATCCCAAGTGGAATCCGCGCGGGCGTTACGTGGCCTACTCTTCGAACGAGACTTACCAGACCTTTTACGCCAAGGACCGTCAGGTGAACGAAACTTTCGACACAGCGTCGGATATCATCATTTACGACACCGAATCGGGTAAGGTGCTGACCGACGACCGCTTCCTGACGCCCGAGCGTTGGGAGAGCTATCCCGAGTGGACTCCCGAGGGCGACTTTCTGCTGTTCGCCTCGGCCGAGGGGGTGAATATGCCCGCCGAGCGGCGCGACCTGCATTACGATCTGCTGCGCGTGCCGTTCGACCGCGAGACGGGGCGGTTGGGCGAACGGGTCGATACGCTCTACAATTCGCGTCTCGACGGCGGCAGCGCGGCCTACCCGCGCGTCTCGCCCGACGGACGTTACCTGATGTACACCCGCGCCCATTACGGCACTTTCCCCGTGTGGCACAAGGAGGCCGATTTGGCGATGATCGATTTGCGCGACGGCTCGGCCGTGGATGTCTCGGCGTTGAACAGCGATTGCAGCGAGAGCTATCATTCGTGGTCGTCGTCGGGCCGCTGGGTGGTCTTCGCGAGTCGTCGGCTCGACAACCGTTACGCCCGCATGTTCATAGCCCACGTGTCGCCCGAGGGGGTGTGCGGCAAGCCGTTCCTGCTGCCGCAGCGCAATCCCGAGCACAACATGTGGCGTCTGAAGTCGTATAACATCCCCGAGCTTGTGAAGGGCGAGGTGAAATTGCCGAAAGAGCGGCTGCGCGAGTTGCTGGACGCTCCCGTGGCGAACAGGGCGGTCGTCGGCAGGGCGGTCAATTGATCGGCGAGCGCGAATTCGTAAAAACTGTTTTATGAAAAAGATAATCATTACCCATACGGCCTTGGCGGCGCCTTTGCTGTTCGTGTTTTGGCTGACGGCCTATCCCCACACCATGCGGTGGATGGAGGAGTACTCGTTCTTCAGCGCGCTGCCCGATTTTCTGCATCTTCAGGTGCGGCTGCCCGCCGATGCGGTGAAGTATGCGGGGGCGTTCCTGCTGCAATTCTACCGTTGGCCCGTCGCGGGCGCGCTGTTGCAGACGCTCTTCGCGTGGATAGTGTTGATGTGCGCCGACGCGGCGGCCTATCGGTTGCTCCGTCGCGAACGGCTTATGTGGGCGGCTTTCATTCCGACGGCCGCGTTCGTGGCCATGCAGTGCGGTTACCGCGATCTGGAAAGATCGCTGCTGTGGTGCTTGTGGGCCGCGGCGATCGCCATCGTGGCGCGCATCTTCGTGCGTCGCCCCGACGACGAGGCATTCCGCGCTCCCGCGGCTCCCGCGGCGAAGCCCGTGAAAAAGGGACGCGACGTGAAGAAGAGGGAACGCAGGTCGCATGCGGGCGCGGTGAACATCCTTTGCCGTTACGGGTTACCGCTCGCCGTGTTGGTCGCGGGCATGTATGTCTCGTTCGCGGATGATGAGTGCCTCGTTCGCGAGCGCATACACCGAGTAGAGCATTTGGCCGAGGTGAAGGAGTGGGATCGCATTCTGGAGATCGTCACGCCCGAGGCGTCGGCCGAGGATCCCGTGCGTCGTCGTTACGCGCTGCTGGCGCTCTCGGAGACGGGGCAGCTTGCCGACCGCATGTTCGAGTACGGCATCGAGTCGCCCGACGATTTCTTCTTCCCTCACAGCGCCGATTTCATAGGCATATTCTTCAATTCGGTATTCTATGAGAATCTGGGTATCGACAACGAGGTGGTGCATTTGATGTATCAGCTCAACCAGCACTCCCCGTTCGGATTTTCGTTCCGCACGCTGCGGCGCATCGCCGACGTATGTCTGCGTCAGGGCGATGCGGTGTTGGCCGAGAAATATTTGAACATACTGGCCGGTTCGACATGCAACGGTGGCTGGGTGCGCTCGCGGATGAAGCGGCTCGACGATCTCAAGTCGGGCGCGGTGCGTTCCGATGCCTTCGTGGCGGGCGACCTCTGCGTGGGGTCGCAGTCGGAAGCTCCCATATTGATGGATATGTACAACCTCTCGAAAGCCGAGCCCGACAATCGCAAGTATGTCGATCTGCTGCTGTGCGGATTCCTCTCGGCGGGTCTTCTCGACGACTTCGAACGGATATTCGCCGAGTTCGCGCCCCGCTTCTATGCCGATGCGGAGCGGTTGCCCGCGCATTACGAGGAGGCGTTGCTGCTTATCTCGCTGCGCAATCCCGAGCTGGCGAACGGCTACAAGATCGACCCCGCGAAGGCGCGCGAGTTCGGACGCTTCTCGCAACTCATGAACAAGGGGTTGCGCGGCGCCGTGAAGCAGAATTGGCCGAATACCTTTTGGTCGTATCTCTATTGCGAATAGGTTATGGATGTCAGACATATAATGACGGTCGCGGTCGCTGCGCTGCTGCTCTCGTGCGGGAGCGGCGCGGACGAGGCGGCGCGCGCGGTCGACGCTCTGCCGCCGATCTATCCCGATTATGCTGGTGTGACGGTGCCGTGCAATATCGCGCCGCTCAATTTCAAGATTCGGGGCGCCGAACGCATCCGCGCGGAGTTCGTCGCGGGCGGCGAGGCGCGTTTCGTCGCCGAGGGCCGCAAAGGGGCGATAGAGATTCCGCCGAAGAAGTGGCGCGCGCTGCTGGCCGATGCCGACGTGGCGGAGGTGCGGGTGTCGGCGTGGAGCGCGGCGGAGCCCGAGGGGGTGCGGTACGCTCCGTTCCGCATAATCGTTTCGCCCGAACCGATAGACGAGCGGATAGCCTATCGCCTTATCGAGCCCGGGTACGAGGGGTGGTTGCAGATGGGCATCTACCAGCGCGACCTGACGAACTTCGACGAAGATGTCTTGGTCGACAATTCGGTCAACTCGACGGGGTGCGTCAACTGCCACTCTTTCCGCGACTACTCGCCCGACGAGATGCTTTTCCATGCCCGAGGCAAGAGCGGCGGAACAGTGTTCGTGCGCGACGGGCGCATGAAGAAGGTCGATCTGGCGTCTACCCCCCCCCTCCGTCAGGGTGTATATCCCATGTGGAATCCGCGCGGACGCTATGTGGCCTTTTCGACCAACGACACGGCGCAATCATTCTTCGGCGGACACGGGCAGCCCATTGAGGTTTACGACCAGAGTTCCGATCTGATGATATACGACACCGAGACGGGGCGGATGCTCACCGACGAGCGTTTCTTCTCCGATGCGCGGTGGGAGACCTTTCCCGCATGGTCGCCCGACGGCGCGACGCTCTATTTCTGTTCGGCCGAGCCGCGTAGCATGCCGCTCGACCGCGAGTCGGTGCGTTACGATCTGTTGCGCGCGGAGTTCGATTTCGCGACGGGCGCGCTCGGCGAGCGTGTCGACACGCTCTATGATTCGCGCACGGCGGGAGGTAGCGTCTCTTTTCCGCGCGTCTCGCCCGACGGACGCTATCTGATGTACACCCGCGCCGATTACGGCACCTTTCCCGTGTGGCATGCCGAGGCCGACTTGGCCGTTATGGATCTGTGCGACGGTTCGGAGGTCGACGCTTCGGCGTTGAACAGCGACGAGGCCGAGAGCTGTCATGCGTGGTCGTCGTCGGGGCGTTGGGTGGTGTTCGCGAGCCGCCGCGAGGACGGCCGCTACACGCGTCTGTATCTGGCTTCCGTGTCGCCCGACGGAGAGTTCGGCAAACCTTTTCTGCTGCCGCAGCGCAATCCCGACCAAAATGCGTGGCGTCTGAAATCGTATAACGTTCCCGAGTTCGTGCGGGGCGAGGTGCGTTTGCCGCGCGGCGAATTGAAAGCCTTGTTCAAATAGATGATGCGATGAGAAAAACCATGTTGCTCCATTCGGCGGTGTTGTTGCCCGCCGTGTTCGTCTTCTGGATCGCGGCCTATCCCGAGACCATGCGGTGGATGGAGGGCGTCTCCTATTTCTCGACCCTGCCCGATTTTCTGCGTTTGCAGGTGCGTTATCCGTCGGGCGCGTTGAAGTATGCTGGGGCGTTCCTGCTGCAATTCTACCACTCGCCGATCTCGGGCGCGCTGTTGCAGACGCTCTTCGCGTGGGTGGTGATGGCGTGCGCCGACGTCGCGGTGAGGCGTATCGGGCGCGGACGCATGGCGTGGGCGGCATTCGTCCCCGTGGCGGTGTTCGTCGCGTTGCAGGGCGGCTACCGCGATCTGGAGGGGTCGCTGATATGGTGCCTTTGCTCTGTCGTCGCGGCTGCCACGGTCTGCTTGGCGACGCGTCGTGAG
Source organism: uncultured Alistipes sp. (assembly GCA_910587675.1). Lineage (GTDB taxonomy): Bacteria > Bacteroidota > Bacteroidia > Bacteroidales > Rikenellaceae > Alistipes. The sequence continues at coordinate 31,636 of CAJUMU010000020.1, forward strand.
GTCGCGAGGTCTGTCGGGCCGAGCGTATGGTCCGTTGTGTTACCGTGTCTGCTGCTCGCCGCGGGGATGGCCTCATCTTTAGGATGCAGGGAGTTTCGCGTCCGTGAGCGCATTTACGGCGTGGAGCGCATGGCCGAGGAGGGGCGGTGGAGCGATATCCTGACCGCTGTGCCGCCCGAGGTGTCGGCGGCCGATCCCGTGCTGCGGCGTTATGCGCTGCTGGCGTTGACCGAGACGGGCCGATTGGCCGAGGAGGCGTTCCGTTACGGGATAACATCCGCCGACGATATGTTTTTCGCGGGCAGTGTCGATGTTATCGGATGCAATTTCAACGCTTTGCTCGCGGAGTCTCTCGGTCTGGACAACGAGGCGATACACCAGTCGTTCCAGCTCAACTGTCTCTCGACCTTCGGATGCTCGTTCCGCTCGTTGAGGCGCATAACCGACGCCTGCCTGAGGCAGGGGTATGCGGAGCTTGCCGAGAAATATATGCGTATCTTGATGCACACGTCGTGTCACGGCAGTTGGGTGCGCAGCCGCACGGGCGATCTGTCGCGTATAATGGCCGAGCCCGTTTCGGTCGCCGACGATGCCGTGCTGACATGCGCGCGCAACGCGCGGCCGCTGCTGACCGACATGGCGTGTCTGTTTCATGCGCGGCCCGACAATCGCAAATGCGGCGACATGCTGCTGTGCGGATTGCTGGCGTCGAGGGATCTCGACGGATTCGCGGAGTTGTTTCCGCGCGTGGCGGGCGGCGCGTACTCGCCCTCTGAGGGGTTGCCGCGGCATTACGAGGAGGCTTTGCTGCTGCTGTCGCGCCGCAATCCCGAGATATTGACCATGTTCAGGATAAATCCGTTGCGAACCAAGGAGTTCGAACGCTTCGTCGAGTCGATGGACGCCGACCGCAGGGCGCAGGCCTGCGCGATGTATCCCGACAGCTTTTGGGCCTATATGTACGGCGGGAGGTAGTGCGGTATGCGGTTCTTCGAACCGCGCGGGGGACGTAATCTACACGCGGCGGCCGATCCAGCGTCAGCTTTTGGTGTTACCTTTTGCACGGCCAAAAGGTAACATAATTATTAAAGGTATTTGCGGTTCTTCGAACCGCGCAGCCCTCCGCCGTCGGCGAACAGCAAGCCCACAGCCCGAAATTTGCGCCGAAAATCTCAAAAAATCCCTCGAAAACACGAAAAATAACAAAAAAAGCATGCAAATTGTTGTACGATACAATTATTTGTACTACTTTTGGGCAAGCGATCCGTCGGAAAAGACGTGAATCGCATTGCTGTTATAGTAAAAGTGGCATTTTACAGTCCAACAGCAATAAGAGGATGTCCCGTCGGGTCGTTAACCACGCCCCGATTGGTAAGTACATCAAATGCACTGCGCCATGACGGGCGTGGGCCTCTTGTGTTATGAAGTTGGACGGGTTGCCACTACCTACTATAACGTAGTAATGCAAGTGCGCTTTGCAGCGCGGGCTTATCTCTTAAGTCAGGTTCACGTTTCGTCTTTTGTTGTTTTTATACGGGTCGCATAACTAAAAGGAGAGAAAGTTATGTTACCTTTGCAAAGCAGAACGGTTCCGTAACCGTAACATATCTAAAGGTTAGGACAAACCTTTATACCTCTGACGAACTCGCGACTATTACTTCGGTAATATGTTCTACACGGTATAATTTTGTCTGAAACCCTTGTTATGCCCCTACTTCATTGTGGGGGCGGACTTGGGCGTAAGGGCAGCTACCGTGTAAGGCTCGCGAGGCCGGTCAGAGGGGCTGCACCTGCGCCCTTTTTTTGTGCGAAATCATTTGGGTTGATTTAATTTATACTTTTTTTTCGGGGCGGCGGACAACGTTCTTGTGTATACTACTTTACTAATTATTTCCGTCCGCCGCTCCGTTTTTTATAGATATCTTATTACAATAAAATATAAAAAGAAGCGGCACTATTGCATCTTCGATTTTCATTTGAATGTTATTTTTAATACCCAACGCCGCTTCTTTTCCTACTCGTCGGACAAGGCCCGTATAGAATTGATTATTTGGAATCCCACCTTTGTACAGGGAGGCCTTGCCGACGAGTTTTTTTAAGACTCTTTCATCCTGCAAATATATGAAAAATTTCCCCACCGACGACGAATTGGCAACCGCCCGCGATGCTGCTTTTCAACAATGCCGACACGAAAATATCTCTGCGATAATTAATTGCCTGACGGAGTGTAACGAATTCGATGTTGTCGAATACGACTTTTCTATTCGCATCGACGAGGCGGTCGTGTTAGTGAATAGTGTTTCCTATATCGACGGCGAGTCGTTCCGTGTCGATTATTCCGAATCCGATTTCGATGGCGACGA
>CAJUMU010000021.1 GCA_910587675.1 uncultured Alistipes sp.
CGTTCTACCTCCTGCCGTTGTTACGCTTTCCAATATTATATTGGAGCCATTGCGATTGTATTTGAAAGAACCTATATAATCAAAGCCGACGCCTAATGCGTTGACAACTTTGGTTTTAGTACCGTCGGCGAGATATGTGTAGGTTGCTTTCACGGTCGATCCTTGCTTGATTACTGTAGGCAAGTTAAGCATATTATATGATGATACCAATAAATTGTTGGTGGCATCGGTGGTAATATTCCCGTTTGCGTCATAAATATACCCGTTTCTTCTATTTCCCGTATAGGCGAACGATAATGTCGAGGGCGTTCCGTTGACATAACGGGTCATCGACTTGAGGTTCGAGTTTTTGTCGTAAGCGATGGCCTTTTCGGTGAACTTGTCGGCTTTGGCGGTTCCGATGAAGTGATCCGCCCCCAAAAGGCGCGACATCTTGTCGTAAGAGAACTTGTAGGTGTTGACCGATTGACCTTTGTAGGCCCATGCCCATTCGGAGATATTTCCCGAGTACGACGGCGCCGCGCCGTCGTAATATTTCAGCGAGTTGTCGAAAAGGGTCTCCGTGCCTTTCTTGACGGTTTGCGCCGTTTTCCAGCCCTGAATATTGTAAGCCAAGCTCTCGGTAACGGTTCCGCCGTTGTAGCTCTTTCCCGTGAGTCGTCCGACGGAGTCGTATGTGTAGTTCACCGACGAGGCTACGCCTCCTATGGTCGCTGTTTCGGCAAGCAGACGCCCCCGTCGGTCGTACGAGAATGTTCTGTCGAGGGTCTCGGTCGTCGATCCGTGGGTGTATGTCTCCTTGGATGCCGTTATGTTGCCCACGAAGTCGTATTTGTCGGAGGTGCGATGTATCGAGCCGTCGGGGTACTTTTCGGTCGTCTGAATCACGCGGCCGCGATAGTCGTAGTGGAACGACCTCTCGACATATCCCGACACGGTGTAGTTGTCGCCCAAAACGCCGATCTTCTCGAATGTCTTGAACCCCTTGAGACGGGAGTCGCGGTCGGCGGCCGTAGATATGCCTGTTATAGCGACGAACGAAGCCATTGCCGAAGGGGCGCTGTCGTAAGTGTATTCGGCGACGGAGACGTTTGAGGCGTTGTTGTAAAGCGTGGTTAACGCGCTCGTCGTATATGCGGTCGTGCTTACCGTGCCCGTGAACGGAGCGATCATGGTCTTCACAAGGCGTTCGAAAGCGTCGTACTTATAAAGCAAGGCCTTGCCTGCGGCCCGCAGATTGCCGTCTTGATAGATTACGTTATGGCCGCCGAGATCGTATCCGTAGTATTCGACGGCTTTGCCGGGGAGTTGTTTTTTGACGATAAGGTCGTTCGTATAAGTGTATACGTAACACAGATCGTTGACCGTTGCCGATGCTATCGTCGAATTCGACGCCGTGAGGCCCTTTGCGGCTTCGGGCGGCACGACGCACACGAGACGAAAGCAGTTGTCGTACACGTAATAGGTGTCGGCATAGTCGTTGTCGGCGATTTTGCGACGTTCGAGAATCACATTGTCCTGCTTGTCGGTGAAGGTTATGATTTGGCCGCCGTCCTCGTCGGTTGATGTATTGCGGAACAGCGTCGACGCGGAGTAGTAACCGCCTGCGGCGACGGAGCCCGACGAAAAGGAGAGCTTCAGGACCTCGTTGGAGAGGTTCAGGCCGTAATCGTAAGATATGTATCGGCCCGCGCCCGCTTGATAGGCGGAGCCGCTTTTGTACGTGCGTTTTACGCGGCCGAGAGGCGAGTTCTCGTATTCGTGGAGCGTGAAGGCGTACGGTGAGTCCGCGGAGCCGTAAACGGTGAAGTTCGACGAAGAGAGAGGTGCCGATTGCGCGGCGGCATTGGTCGTCGCGGCGGCGTAAGGAAGGTATTCGCGCACCTTGTCGTTAAACGCCGCGTCATGGTAGACGGGCAATACGAGCGACTTGCCGTCGGGCGCGGCGCCGACCTGCACGGTATGGGTAAGCAGGCCCAGTCCGTCGTAATAGGCCACGTCGTCTATGGCGGAGCCTTTTTGCGGCGATGTGTAGATGCGGGTGCGGATGAAATTTTTCGATGTCGAGATTCCGATATTCGCTTTGTCGGGACCTGCCGCGAAACATGGCGCAGAGGCGATTGCCAAAGCGGCTGCGAGCAATATATTGATATGGGTTTTCATAATATTCTTTTTGATGTTAGAGGTTATGCGGCATGCCGCTATTCGTTCGAGTATTCGTATTCGGTTACGGCGTTGCCTTTGTCGTCGCAGATGAATTGCAGTTTGAGCGGAGACCCGGTATGGTAGCTGTAACTCGTAAGTCGTCCCGACGGGTCTTTTTCCGACTTCAGGCCCACGAGCGAAGTATAATTTCTTACCGTGACGAGGGCATTCGGCAGATTGTTTTGCAGTGTGGCGGGATTTCCGTATTTCATGGCTCCCGATACTTCGGTTGCCGTGGCGTTGACGACCTCGGCGAGGCAGTAGACGCCGTATCCGTCCCATACATAGCTGTGAACGGGTTTGCCCGGGCGTTGAATCATGTTGAGTTTGTTGTTCAGATCGTACGACATGGTTCCGACAAGCGCGTACGACGGAGCCGAAGGATACGGGCATCCCGTGCGGCGGGTGTAGCTGTACGTGAATTTGGTCGATGCGCTCTGCGGCTCGGTTTCGTGGCAGTAGGCCTGCGTCACGGAGCCCGAATTGTTGTATTGGTACAATTCGCCGCTTATGATCTTGCCGTTGCGGACGCTGATCTGCTCGATCGGGACATCGATGATGTTCTTTTCCTTTAATGTCGAGAACGTCGTGTTGGTGTAGTCGGCCGGACGAAGGATATACTGCGTAATGTTGTTGCCGTCGCTCGTCGATACCTCCATGCGTATCGGGAGGTGGTACGTCGCGGAGCTGTTGTCGTAATGGTAGGTCGTGGTACGCGTCAGGGACACGCTCCCGTCGTTGGAATATACGGTCTCCACCTCGCCCGTTTTGCGGCGACAGCCCGTTTTGAGGTAGTCGTCCGTCTCCCACAGCACGGTGTTGTTGCGACGGTCTTCCAATGACAGCGTATTTCCCGATAAATTTATCGGATACTTCTGCGGCCAGATATGCAGACGGTGTATATTCGTGGTCTTTTCGTATGTCGAGTATGAATAGTCGACCTTCCGGAGCAAGACGTAATCGTCTGTCGCGTTGTCGTATCTGTATTGTTTCAGGCCGGTCAAATGTCCGCGCTCCCATTTGTTGGGTTGCATGGGGAACGGGTACTTGGGGCTGCCGCTGATGTAATAGCTGCTTACGCTGAACGAATATTGCGTCTTGCCCGTCACGACGGGGGCGCCGCCGTCGGCCACGTCGATGTCGTACTCGGTGACGTCGCTGTAAACCACGGGACTGGCGTAATCGAACGAGGCGCGGGCTGTGGGATGATCGTAATAGACTCGTTTCCGTTGGGTGGCGACATCCTCGCAATAATTGGAAAAGTTGGTCACATAGACGAGCTCCTGCTCGGTGCAGTTGTTGGGAGTGTCGTTTCCGCTTGTGGGGGTCATCGTGCATTGCCCCGAGCCGTATTCATATTTTTTCTTGCGTTTGAGCGTTCCCGACTCGTTGCGGTATTCCACCTCGGCCAATCGTAACGCGCTCGTATATCCCGTGGTCCCGTTGTGGTCGAATCTTTGGTGCTCGAATCGGTAAACGGAGTTGCCGCCCGTCGGATACGTAATTTCCAGATACGCGCTCGGATTGGTTTCGTACGAATAGGCTTGGGTTATGCTGCCTATGTTCGCGGTTCCGACCGTTGCCGTCTTCGGGGTGGCCGAATCGCTCCGCCCGTCGGTGCTTACGGCATATTGATATCCGATTTTGAGATCGACGCTATGGTTGGGGATTTGCCCCGAACCTCCGAGAAGGGGGCTGTAAGACGCATATCCCCAGTAGTCGGGCACGCATGCCCCGGGCGGTATGCGATTGTAATAGTTGAACGAATAGGTATCCTTGTCTATAATCAGGCTGTTGAGTTTGCGCTGTTCTCGCGTGCCGCTTTGATCGAAGGTTACCGTTCGCACCGTATTGGTCTGATTGTTTTTTACTATAAGCTTCGTAAGCATGTCGCCGTTGCTGCCGTACTCCAGCGATATTGCTCCTGTTTTCCACGATATCGATTGCAGGTATCTCTGATCGACGGTAAGGCTATGACTGCCGGTTCCCGACTCTTTGTATCTGTTGGCCGTAAGTGTTTGCCACGTGCCGTCTTTGCGATATACCTTGAGTACGTCGTAATCGTATCGGCATTCCCGTATTTTCGGACCCGAAAGGTTCTCGAAAGGCACTTGCCCGTTATTCATTTCATTCTCGCTCGCATTTTTGAAATATGTCGAAGAGCTGTAAGTCTCCATTTCGCAATGCGAATCGTCATACACCTCGATTCTCGGCGCCACGCCGCGTGTCTGGTTGGTGACTTGGGCTCTGTATTCGAATATTATGTCGTCGTAGCCCGAGGCGCTCGTGATCGAAGAGCAGTGCCAGCACGAAATGTATCGGGTGCCTTGCGCGGTATCCGTGGTCGTGTCAGTGACATCGAATATGTATACCGTGCCGTCGCTGTCCGTTATCCGAAACTTATTGTTCGACACATATTCCACTTTTACTCCGTTATACGGGATGACTTCCACCTTATTGTCTGGGGTCAGAAAGAAGTTGCCCGTTTTGTTCAGCAGCCGATAATAGAATTTGTCGGGTTCGGTGTCGTAAACCCCATCGAGATAGCTGAAACGGGCGGTCCATTGTGTATTCGCATCTCCGTTTTTATAGGATTTCCATATAGAAGAACTCATAATATATCCGCCGCCGCCCAGATCGTCCTTGCCGTTGATGACTCGGGTAATCATGATATCGGAGTTCAGCGACCATCCCGAACCCGCGACATCGGGATTGGCGGTCGGCTTATTGTATGTGTTGATATCGAAATTCAGACTGATCGGCATTGTCAGCTCCGACGATTCGATGGTGTAGATGGGAACGGTGATCTCGGGATTGCCCGTGTAGTGCGCGGGCGGACAGTCCAGAGCCTTGATGAGAGTAGCCGCGCTCGGCGGATAGAATTCGATGTTGTCCCACGGTCTCTGCTTTTCTTGAGCGAGGATGAGGGACGGGCTCAACAGAGCCAGTAACAGAAGTTTGGGTTTCATGATGGTGTAGTTTTGGTTGGTTTATATATGACAGCATTGCTGTTCATTGCCGTTGAGATGCGGATAAGCGAATATGATATCGCCATGACAAAATTATTCATGCGAATCGACGGCGGCAAGATATTTTACGGATAATCCGACATTACGCGCGCTGCGTAATATGTTGATAACCAGCGCGTGAGGGCGATGAAAATCTTATCCTCGGATTGCGAAAACCGAACTCCCTGATCGATAGGTGATTACACGCATGAGGCGAATCGGCGCAATGTCGCGACGATAGGTCCGACACAACGCCGATTCGCTGTTTTCGATGTCCCGACAGCATTTGCGCCCGAGCGTCCGTCGACGGATATGCACAAAAAAAATCGGGATGCTCGCGAAAGCATCCCGATTGTGCGGAAGTCCTTGTTCGGATTATTTCTTGAAGTCGATCTTGTAGGTGCGAATATTGCCGTCGAGCGCTTTGTAGAGTATTTTGATACCTACATAGTCCTCCAGCGAGACGTTGATCTGCTCGGGTTTTACCTTATACGATACGTAAGATACGTATTCGTTCGTTTCGGGGTCGTTGTTCGAATTGTGGTGCAACTCGAGGTAGAGATACCCGTCGTCCTCGTAGAACGGTTGGAATACGCCTTCGTGATTCTCTTTCGAATTGTATACCAGAGCTATAGAGTGCTCCGAGTTGTTGGTTGCGCCCCACTGGAAGTGAATCTGGAGATTCACGAAATTGCGGGCGTAGTAAGCCTCCATTATATCGATCTCGGCTTTGTAGTCGCTTATCTCTCCGAGTTTATGATCGTAAATGTCGCGTACGGGGTCTACCGACACGCCGTAAACGGCCGAGATGGTGATTACCGAATCGAATCCCGTTTTCGTCTGATCCTCCTCGATGGTGTAGTAGATTATGGCGCGCGCTTCGTTGTCGATGGTAGGCTTGAAGGTTATGGCCGAGGTGTTGGTGACGAATGCGGTTTCGCCGTTGTCGAACACGACATAGAAATTGCCTGTCATATAAGATCCCTCTACCATGCTGACGAGGTTCGAGTACATCTTTTCGTTGGACTGGGGTGTGCAAGATGAGCCTGCTATGATGGCGGCTGCCGAGATCATTGCAATCGTAAACAGTTTTTTCATTTTAATTAAAATACTTTTAAGGTTATTTCTCCAATACAACGCAAATATAAGCAAAAAATTATGCCCGATACGCTTTTTCGCCATCTTTCTGTTCGTACGGGCTCCATTCGCCGCGGCAACGGCTGCTTGAGTGGACTTATCGTCGCGAATCGCGTCGGGCTCGTATCGGCGAAACAGCGACGGTCGGCTTCGCGTGAAGCCGACCGTCCGCCTTGCTTATGATCAGGTTGGGTTTATACTGCTTTGCGGGGGCTTTTGGTATTTTCCCCGAGAGATCATCCACGGCCGCTCGGCCGTCTTTCTAACGAGGGCTGAATCCTACCACCGAGATCTCGTCTATCGAATTGCGAGGTTTCTGCGAATAGTCCGAGGCTTCGGTATTTTTGTCTGCGCCGTCCAACTTGAAATCCACGGGAATAGTGAGTCTCACCTTTACGGCCTTTCCGTCCTGCTTGCCCGGGGCCCATGCGGGCGATTGCGACACGACTCTGATTACCTCCTGCGACAATAGTTGGTCGGGCGTCTGCAATATTTTCACGTCGGTGAGCTTGCCCGACTCGTCGATCGTGAAGGATACGACGACTTTGCCGGTTATCTTCCGCTTCATCGCCTCGGCGGGGTATCTTACGTTGGACATGACATAGGTGCGGAAGCTGTTCAGATCGCCGTCCTTCCCGAACGTCGGCATATTGTCGACGTAAACATATGCCTCTTTGTCCTCCTTTTGAACGGTTTTTATCTCCGATTTGTTTTGTCCCGATCCCGTGGAAACCATCGTCATGCTTATCTCGTACTTTTCGTCGGATTTGTCGGGAACCATCTTAATCTTGATATCGATCTCGTTGTCGGTATTCGTGCCCGACCATGAGAATTGCGGCGATACCGTTTTGTATCCTTCGCGGCTCAACTCCACGCTCGCGGTGTTGTCGACCGTCAAGGTGAGCCTGCCGCCCGCATCGGTGGTGTACTCCTTGCCGTCCGCCACGACCTTCACGCCTCCCAAGGGCGCGCCTTTTTCGTCGGTCACCGCCATGCGGATCGTCGCGGGCCTTTGGTTCGCGGCGACGCTCGATTCGGTTTTAGTGCCGTCCGTTCTGTAGTCGGTAGCCTTGGCCGTGAAAGAGAAGGTGCAGAGCAGTCCCGCGACCACGGGCGCGACAGCCAATGTGCGCAGCAGAGCATATCTGCCGCTTTTCGGTGTTGTCATCATTTTGAAACGTTTTTTTGTTAATGAATCTCTGAGACCGTTGGCTATGTCCGGACTATATCCAAGCAGACTCTTCAATATGGTTGCTATGTAATTGTTTATGTCGTATCCTCCGCGGAGCACGTCGGCGTCGGCTTCGTATTCGTGCACCTCGGCCAACCGCCGCTGCGCGATCCACGCGAACGGGTTCCACCACATCGCCGCCTTCATCAGCTCCATCGCCACGCGTTCCGCCGAGTGGCGGTGGGCGATATGGCTGCTTTCGTGAGCGATAATGGCTTGCAGATCCTCGTCGCGGGTGTCGCGACCTATGTATATCGTACCGAAAAACGAGAACGACGATATGTCGTCCGCGGCGCGGACGATGCGCGGACGGCCGTTCCCCGCGAGGGCGCCGCTCTTGCGGATGCGGCGTATCTTGAGAAGCTGGTACAGCGTCAGGGCCAGCGAGAGAGCCGTGCCCGCAAGGTATACCGCCAAAAGGATGTTGCGGGGCGTGAACACAGCGCGGGGCGCCTCGACGATCTCGGCAGCGATGTCGCCCGCATACGTGGCGGTGGCGACGTATCCCGTCTCTGCGGCCCATACGGGAATGTCGAGCAGCGGAATTATCATCGCCGCGGCGGTCGACGCCAGCAGATGGATGCGGCATACGAGGAACGATACTCGCCGTTCGAGCAGTATGTTGTAGGCCAGAAGCAGCAGTCCGCTGCATACCAGCACCTCCATGGTGTATATAACCGACTCTTTCATTTTCGGGATGTTATGTTGTGTGCTATGCTTTTTTCGCGCGGTCGATGATTTCGAGGATCTCGTCCATCTCGCGGGTCGAAATATCCTCGTACTTCGAGAAGAACGACACCAAGTTCGACACCGATCCGCCGAAATAATCGGTCAGCATGCTTTTCATTACGGTCTTCGTATACTCCTCTTTCTCGATGGCGGGGTAGTAGACGAAACTTTTGCCCGACTGTTCGTGGCATACGAACTCCTTGCTTTCGAGGATCTTGATGAATGTGGCCACGGTGGTGTACTTGGGTTTGGGGTCGGGCATGAGCGCGATGATGTCGTTCACCGTCCCTTTGCCCAGCCGCCACAGCAATTGCATGATCTCCTCCTCACCTTTGGTAAGTCCTTGTCTCTTTTTCATATCCATAATGTTTTACATCGATGTCGCCGTTTACTCCGACCTCACTATTATTACGCCGTATTTGGCGCGTCTGCCGTAGCGTTTGTAGCCCTCTATGGGCGACAGAAACCTATAATTGAGTGTGGTGCCCATGTTTATCAAACGCGGGTCGCACAATTTTATCCACTCTTTGAGGCGGATGCGTTTGCCGTCGAGCGTAATCATCGGCAAACGTTTGTATGTGCGGCACCACACCACGCCGTTGGCCGCCGACGGTCCGTAACGCCTTATCTGCCGTTTCCCGAAGCGGATATCGATGGTTTGCAGGATCGACCCCTCCATGTATACCAGCGAACTGCCGTCGACGGGTCTGCCGTTGAGCCTGTATACGGCCTCGGGCGAGAGTCGCCTCCAATGCTCGCTGCGCAGTATCAGCAGTTTGCCTTCGGGCACGCGCTCCGCTCTGCGGATGCTGTCGTAATCTCGGCGCAGCACGTAACCGCCTATGTATTTTCTGTCGATACCGTTTTCGAACCGCGAGAGCCACGCTATGCCGCCCGCGTTGCCTTTCAGGAACTCTTCGTCGAGGCCTTTGGTCTTCACGCGTACGAGCGCGCCCGAGTCGGTGCGTTCTATGCGAATTCGGCGGATGTTCCAGTGGCGGGCGAGTATGTCGGCCGTGTTCTCGTCGACCATGCGTCCGTCGACCATATATCGGTAATCGATCTCGGGCGTCGCGGCGGATGCGGTCTCCGAACCTTTGTCGGCTATCGTCTCGCTTCGGGCGTTTTGGAAGTCGAGCTCCATCTTCACGTTTTGCGCGCGGAGAGCCGTGACGGACATCACCGCCGCAACCATCGCCAGAGCGTATCGTGTCGTTCCTTTTGTTTTCATACTACAAATTTAGTACTATAATTTTAGATAACAAATTTTTCTGCTAAATTTTTAGATGAAAGCGCGCTTTTTTTACCGATAGGGGCGGGCGGGGGAGTTGTTTTTGGAGTTCTCGCGGCTAATGAGTATATTTGTCGTATGAAAAACATAGTTTTTGATCTCGGTCAGGTGGTGTTCGCGCGCGATCTCGCCAAGTGCAGCGAGGAGTTCGTGCGCTTCTTCTCCTATGTGACCGAAACGCCCATGCCGCAATTCTGGATCGATTACGATGCGGGAGCGTCGGATTTCGACAAGATGATCGACGACCTTTGCGCATACCGCGGCGCCGACAGAGAGTATGCCCGCCAGATGGTGTTGCAGTCGATCGACAAGCAGGAGACTATCGAGCCGACGGGGCGGTTGATCCGCGACCTGAAAAGCGCGGGATATAAATTGTACGTGCTCTCCAACATGTCGCGCGAGTTCATCGATTTTCTCCGCAGAACCGATATTTACGAGTGTTTCGACGGCGATGTGATTTCGTGCGAGGAGGGGGTGGTGAAACCCATGCCCCGCATTTACGACATTCTGCTGGAGCGTTTCGCGCTCGATCCGTCGGAGACGCTGTTCATCGACGACCGTCGCGAGAACGTGGAGGCCGCGGCCGCGAAAGGCATAGGCGCGTTTCTGTTCGACAAGCACGACCGCGAGGGTAGTTGCGCCCGCCTGAGAGAGATGTTGCTGTAACATTGGTTTCGGGCGCAGCCTGCGGAGAACGCGAACGAGCGTACGCGAGATTTGCGGGCCTCCGCGGGGCGAGGCTGCAGCCCGCACGGCTCCGCTTCGCCGAGCCGCTTATTTCACCGTCACCGTGGGCAGATCGTCCCAGTCGGTCGTATAGTGCGGCGATCGGTGTTCATGACGCATCTTTATGTCTCCGAATCCCTGCGAGGCTATTATTATCGAATCCCGCCCCATCGATCCGTTGATCGAGTCTATCGCGCTCATCAGTCTGTGCTGCCGCGTGTGGTCGCGCGTGTCGAACAGCGCGGTCTGCACCTCGGAGGCGGGTATTATGGCCGAGGCTATGACGCCCGCTTTCTTGTATCCGCAACCCCTTACGAATATCTCTTGCAGCGCGCGGTTGGCAGCTTTCACCATTTCGGGAGTGCTGTCGGTGGCCGTCTCGAACGGAACCGCGACGCTGCTTCCTTTGCTCGGCTGCTCGTCCTGTCGGAAACGGTTGGTCCATGCGAATACCGAGATCTGGCCGCATGCCGACCCCTGCTTGCGCAGTTTCTCGGCGGTCATGGCGGTGAACTTGGCCACCTGCTCGGCGAGCTCCGCGAAATCGTATATCTCGGTCGCGAAACTGCGCGACGTGCATATCGACTGCTTGGCCTGAAATCCCGCCTCGAAATCGATACACGCCTCGCCGTGCAGCTCCCGCCACGTCCTGAGCCCCGTCGTCCCCATCAAGCCGTGCACCCACTCCTTCGAGAGCGAGGCGAATTCGAAAGCCGTCGTGACGCCTCGCTCGGTGAGATGCTTCGAGAATCGTCGGCCTATGCCCCAAACGTCGGTTACGGGGAATTTGCGCAATACCTTCTCTATGTCCTGCTCTCGGTGCATGTAACATCCGCCGTGCAGTTTGGGATACTGCTTGCATAGTTTCGACGCTATTTTGGCGAGCGTCTTGGTAGGAGCTATGCCTACCGATACGGGGATGCCCGTGTCGCGCAGACAGCGGCGCGAGATCTCCTTAGCGAGGGCGTCGAAATCGGTGTCGGGCATTCCTCGCAGGTCGAGAAAGGCCTCGTCGATGCTGTAACGCTCGATGGCCGGAGCGAACTCCATCAAGGTCTGCTGCACTCGGCGCGACATGTCGCCGTAAAGCTCCATGTTGCCCGAAAAGACGGCGACGTCGTGGCGTTTCACGATGTCGCTTATCTTGAAAAACGGCGCGCCCATCCTTATCCCCAACGCCTTGGCTTCGTTGCTGCGCGCTATGGCGCAACCGTCGTTGTTCGACAGCACGATCACGGGCCGTCCGTTCAGATCGGGGCGGAAGAGTCGTTCGCACGATACGAAGAAGTTGTTGCAGTCGGCAAGGGCGTACATCGGGTTATACCTTTTTTATCACATAGGTCACGATACCCCAGATACTGAAATCGTTTTCGACCGTTATCGGTATCGGCGGGTATTTGTCGTTGGCAGGCACGAGGCGTATTTGTCCGTTTTCGCGGCGGATGCGCTTTACTGTGAATTCGCCGTCGATGAAGCATACGGCTATGCGGCCGTCGTCGGCATCGAGGCTGCGGTCCACCACTATGATGTCGCCTTCGTCCAATCCTGCGTCGGTCATGCTCACGCCGCTCACGCGGAAATAGAACGTCGAGGCGGGGTGCTGTATTATGAGTCGCAGCAGGTCGAGACGATGGCGCGGAGCGTCGTCCGCGGGCGAGGGGAATCCGGCCTTCACGTCGCCGCACATCTCCGCCTCCTGCGGATTGTACTCTATTCGGTATGGTTCGAGTTTGCTCATGGCGATTGCAAATTTTTTCGAATACCGCTGCAAATATAGGTCCGCCGCCGCGAAATAGCAACACGAATCGTCGGCGTAAACGAAAAGAGCTGCCCGACGGATGTCGGACAGCCCCTTTTCGAGATCGCGGTGCGCGATTAGAACGTTATGCGAACGCCGAACTGCATTCTCCAGCGCGAGAAGTAGTCGTCGAGCGACTTGGTGTTCTCGTAATAAGAGTAGGTGGGGTCGTAACCTACTACCTTCTCTTCTCCATTTACGGTCTTCTTGACCTCGGTCACGCCCGTCACGGTCAGGGGCGCGAACGCATATACGTTTTTGTAATATTTACCCCAGTCCTTGTTGAGCAGGTTGGCCACATTCATCACGGTCCACATAAGAGTGATCTTGCCGCCTCGCTTGAGGTTGTAGATGAAATCCTGCGACAGGCTGAAGTCGAACTGGCTCTCGAACGGCATGCGGAGTTTGTTGCGCTCCGACCACTTGCCGCGGTTATTGCGCAGATACTTGTCGCCCAGTATGAAGTGCTCGAAGTTGTTCTTGTCGGCTTCCGACTTCCAGTTCATGTTCGCCACCTCCACGGTGTTGGGGATGTAAAGAAGGTCGTTGCCATTGTAGCCGTCGCCGTTTATCGACTGGCTGCCGTGAGGCAGGCTCTTGTCGAAGAAATAGTAGAGCGAGTATGCCTGACCCGAATGTCCCTCGTATATAAGAGCCAGATTGGTGCCCCAGCGGCTCTTCTTGCCGTAACGTACGTTGTAGTTGGCCGAAGCTATGATGCGGTGGGGAACGTCGAAGCTCGACACTGCGAGTTCGGGGTTGTTGGTCTCGCGGGCATAGTTGTACTTCCAGTTCGACAGAGCCACCGACGAGGTGCCGTCGTAGACGCTGTACGAGTGGCCGAACGTGTAGGCCGCATCGAGGGTAAGACCGAACGAGAAGCTCTTGCGGAGCTGTGCGGTCAGCGAGTAAGAGTAACCCTTGTTGGTGTTCTTCAGGTAGATGATGTCGCTGTACGAGGTCGTGTTTTTGTATACGATATTGGTATTGGCGGCATTGGCTATGTTGCTGCCGGCCGCGTAGAACTTCAGACCGCTGTCTTCATAGTCGATGTTCTGTACGTACATGTTGTTGAAGGTCTTCGAGTAGAGAGCCTCCAGCGTGGCCTGCCAACCGTTGCCGAGGTTGAAATCGGCGGCTGCGTTGATACGGAACACCTGCGGATACTTGAGCTTCTTGTCCACCACGTTGATCGTAGCCGAGCTGGCCTTGAAGCCCATGGCCTTCACGCTCTCGGCGTCGATCTGGCTGCCCAGCGCGGGAACCTTGTTCGGTTCGTCGGGGTCGCTCGGACGGTAAGCGGTGACCGATACTTGGTCCACGCCCGAGTTAGAGTACTGGTTCGACATCCATACGAAAGGCACGCGACCCGTGAACAGACCCAGACCGCCGCGGAGCAGGATGTTGTGATCCTCGTCCGCATACCAGCGGAATCCCATTCGGGGCGACAGCAGAACTCGGCCCGACGCGATATCGCCCGTGGCGACGCCGTACTTCTGGGCCTGCTCCGATTCGTTGAACTCCTTGTTCACCGAAGGCTTCTTGAACATGACGGGGATGTCGAGGCGCAGACCGTAAGTCCAAGTGAACTTGTCGTTGGCACGCCACTCGTCCTGAAGATAGAATCCGAACTGCGCAGCGCCGAACTTAGCGCCCCAGTTGCCCTTCTCGTCCAGATCGTCGTTTTCATAGTAAGTGTATCGGAACGTGTTGGCGTCGTTGTTCATGAAATCCTCTATCGAGTTGAACGCCCAACCGCCCGTCGCGTTCTGCGCGTATACGTTGTACATGCGGTAGAACTCGTTGTGTGTACCGAACGTTACGGTGTGGTTGCCCTTGTACCAAGTGAGGTTGTCGGTCAGCGTGAAGATATCCTGATCCAGCTGGTTGGCATACGAGCAGTACTCGGTGCCGAGGTATACGGTGGTCTTGCGGTTCTTGTTGTCGCCGTAAGCGTTGTTTACCGTCACCGACACGTTGGGCGCACCGTCGGGAGCGGCAGCCTCGCGCCAGTCGCGAACACGGGTCCAGCCTGCGCGCAGCTCGTTCGATACGCTGTTGCTGAAGCGCGACTGCAACTCGAATACGAGCGAGTGCGTCTCGTTGCGCTGGTCGAAAGAGGCGTCGTTGAAGGTGTAAGAGCTGTTCGAGGTCGAGTAACGGTCGAGCGATGCGCCGCCGTAGTTGTAACGGAGCATCATCTTGTTATTGTTGTTGATGTTCCAGTCGAGGCGTGCCAGAACGTTCGCCGACCAAGTCTCGGGGGTGTGCTGGCCGAAATCGGCCGCATCGTAACCCGTCAGAGCCTTGTACTGTTCGCGGATCTGCGTGAGCTGCTCCTGAGTGGCGAAGCCTTCGATGTTGTTCGAATCGTAAACCGTCGCGGGGGTCTCGTCCTTGTAGTACTCGCCGCTTACGAAGAAGAACAACTTGTCCTTTACGATGGGACCGCCGAGGGTCACGCCATAGGTCTGGGTGGTCTGCTCGGCATACTTCTCGCCTTTGGCGCCTTTGCCCACCAAGTTGTTGTCTTTATAATAGGTATAGGCCGAACCGCGGAACGTGTTGTTACCCGACTTGGTCACCGCGTTGATACCGCCGCCCGTGAAACCGCTCTGGCGAACGTCGTAAGGGGCGATTACCACCTGAACCTCCTCGATGGTCTCCATCGAGATGGGGTTGGTGCCCGTCTGGCCGCCGTTGGTTCCCGAAGCGGTGAGGCCGAACACGTCGTTCGACACGGCGCCGTCGATCTGGAACGAGTTGTAACGGTTGTTGGTTCCCGCGAACGAGATTCCGCCCGTCGAGCTCTTGGTAGAGCTCGCCAAGGGGCTGAGGCGCGCGATGTCCGATATGCTGCGGTCGATCGACGGCAGATTCTCTATCACGCCGCGCGTGAAGTTCGAGGCGGCTCCCGTCTTATTGGCGTTGAAGCGGCTGTTGGCCGTGCTTACGACCACGACGGCGTCGAGCTCCTGAGTCTCCTTGAGCTGCACGTCGAACGTACGGGGCTCGCCGAGGCTGAGGGTAATGCCGGTCAGCTCCACCGACTGGTATCCCACATACGAAACGGTAAGCGAGTAGGGACCGCCCGTACGCATACCTTGCAGGTTGTAGCGTCCGTCGGCATTGGTGATTGCGCCGTACTGCGTTCCCGACGGAGTGTGCACGGCGATGACGGTGGCTCCCACCAACGCTTCGCCCTTCTCGTCGGTAACCTTACCGTTCATGCTCGATGTGGTGGTTTGCGCGCTCAACGAGCAAACCATCACGGCCGAGACGATCAATGATAAAAGTTTTTTCATCAGAATTGGGTTTAATTAATAAAAAAGTATTGTGTTATAGTTGTTTATGCTCGTCGTAAGAATCGAAAAAGAGAGCGTGCCGCAGGCATACTCTCTTTTTTTCTCGTTTCGGCAGATCGCATCATGCCCCGAGGCATTGAATAGTATCTGCTGTTTATATCGGAACTTGAACGACATTTAATCGGTAAATTTCGGTACGATACGTTTCGCACGCTGAATTAACACGCCGCAAAGGTAGAAATTTAATGCGAACGGACAAAAAAAGTCGGAATTTTTAACGGTTTTGCGGTAAAATAATGCGGATTCGTCACTTCGGCTCGCGGGCGGCTGTTCATACGGCCCTCGTTTTCCTTCGCGCGCAATAACGGTATCGGTTTCCGTTGTAGACGATAACGAGCGGAGAGCGTTTCGCGACGTGTGGAAGTCATTGCCGATTGAATTTTAATGGTTATCTTCGCGACGTATACGGTGCATTTATTCAATAATACAAATAATTTCTGTTATGGGATTTTTCAAGGAGTTCAAAGAGTTCGCCGTTAAGGGCAACGTGATGGACATGGCCGTGGGTGTCATCATCGGCGGCGCGTTCGGAAAGATCGTGACCTCGCTGGTCAACGACATTCTGATGCCTCCCATCGCGGCCGTGATGGGCAATACCAATTTTTCGGATCTGAAGATCGATATCACACCCATGCGCGACGTGGTGTCGTCGGGTGCCGAGTTGATCACGGGCAGCAAGGCCGCGACCGAGGTTGCCGAACCGATTTACTGGAATTACGGATCCTTCATCCAGCAGTGCGTCGACTTTTTCATTCTGGCTTTCTGCGTGTTCCTGATGGTGAAGTTGATGAATCGCTTTATCCGCAAGAGGGAGGCGGCTCCCGCGCCCGTTCCCGCTCCGACCAAGGAGGAGACGCTGCTGACCGAGATCCGCGATTTGCTGAAGGAGCAGAATGCCAAGCGATAAGGTTTTTGCGTGTCCGCGAACCGCGAGGGCCGCGACATGGCCCGAATAAAAAAGGCTGCCCAAAACATCGGGCAGCCTTTCGTTTTTCCGTCGCGGGTTTTTATTTCTTTATCGCGGCGTTCTTGGCGTCGATAACGGCCTGCACCTGATCGGGGTAATCGGTGGTGATGTAATCCACGCCCTTGTTGACTGCCCACTGCATGTCGTCGGCGTTGTTTATGGTCCACACGTTCACCGTGATTCCCAAAGCGCGGGCGTCGCGCAGCCACGACGGGTTGGCGGTCATCTTCGCTTTTTGGTAATCGAGTCCCGTAATGCCCAGCTCCTTGAGTTCGGCGGGCGAGAGGTCGCCGTTGAGATAAGCCACCTTGGCCTCGGGGTCGAGTCTTACGATCTCCTTGCATACGTGGAGGCTGAAGGCTATGTACTCCACCTGCTCTTTCATGCCCGCGCTCTCCACTTCGTCGATAACGGCCTCTACCACTTGCGTCTCGCGCGCATCGGTAGCGTGGTTCTTGATTTCGAGGATGAGCTTGGTGCCTTTGTTCTTGGCGCCCTGTTCGAGATATTCGGCCAGAGTGGGAGTCGGCTCGCCGTTTTCGAGAGTCTTGGCGCGCACCTGCTCGAAATCGGCCGTCTGTACGTTCGAGATACCTTTGTGCGACGGACCGTGCAGAACGACGAGTTTGTCGTCGGCCGTCATGTTGACATCGAATTCAGCTCCGTAAGCGCCGAAGTCCTGAGCCGCTTTGAGCGAGGCGATAGAGTTCTGCGCGCCTTTCGTCTCGGGCGCATTCCAGTATCCTCGGTGCGCGATCACCTTCGTGTCGTTGGTAGAAGGGTGGCTTCTGTCGTTGTCGTCGACGGTGGTGTCGTTGTCCGAACATGATACGGCGAGGAGCGCGAGGCCGGCCATCAAAATGAATTTTCCGTGTAACATAGTCATTTAATTGTAGGTTGTGTTTATATTCATATCCGTGTTTTAACGATATTACAAAGATATGAATATATTTCGAAATATTACATTTAGCTTACAAAATAAAATCGAAAATATCGAAATAAAAGTTTTCGGTTGCCTATTCTGTCTCTTCGAGCGAGTTGATCTTTTCGCCTAAGATCTTCGCCGCAAAGGCCACGTATTCGATGCAGGGACGTTTTTTGTAGTACTCGGGAGTGCGCTCCGACGGCGTTGGGTCGTCTTTACGTTGCGTAAGCCCCAACAGCTCGCGGCATACTATCGAACCGTTCTCGATGCGGAACTTTTCGGCCGCCTCCTGCACGGCGGCGTAAGTGCGTTTTTTCGACGGGCCGTCGTTCGGGCGATCGTTGGGTACGAGGAATCCTATGGCCATCGTCATTCCGCTCACCGCTCCGCACACCTCGCGCAGGCGGCCCATTCCTCCGCCGAACGGCGCCGACACGGTCGCCGCGGTCTTTTCGTCGAATCCCGCCACGTCGCGGTAGGCGAGGAATACCGATTGCGCGCAGTTGTATCCCGCGTGAAACAGCTCTCGGGCTGCGGCTACTCTCTCTTCTATGTTTACTTTCATTGTCGATAAAGTTTTGCAGTTGTCAATACGAGTGCAAAAATAGCTGTTTCATGTCGATATTCCGCAATATTTGCGTACCTTTGTTTGGTCATAAAATTCAGCATTATGAGACGAATCTTCATACTCTTCGCGGCATTGACCGCGGCCGTCGCATGCGTGTCGTGCGGTGCAAACGGCAGTTTTAAACCCGCCGAAGTGTGGGCGGACGAAAACGGCGTGCCCATAAACGCCCACGGCGGCGGCATCATCTTTCACAAAGGGCGTTACTGGTGGTTCGGCGAGCATAAGACCGAAGGCGGAGGCGGCAACCGCGCCAATGTGGGCGTACACTGCTATTCGTCGAAGAACCTTTACGATTGGCGCGACGAGGGCATCGCTTTGGCTGTGGCGCCCGAAGGGTCGGGCAGCCCCATCGAGAAGGGGTGTATTCTGGAGCGTCCCAAGGTCATTTATAACGAGAAGACGGGCAAGTTCGTGATGTGGTTCCATCTGGAGCTTAAGGACCAAGGTTACGGCGCGGCGCAAAGCGGCGTGGCGGTGAGCGACAACATCGCGGGGCCTTACGAGTTTCTGCGCGCGGGACGCGTGAATGCGGGCATCTGGCCGATCAATGCGAGCGACGAGGCCAAGGCCGCCGTCGACATGAAGTTCGAGACTTGGCCCGAGAATCTGAAGAACGACCGATTCCTTATCCGCGACTTCGCAGGCGGACAGATGGCGCGCGATATGACGCTTTTCGTCGACGACGACGGCAAGGCATACCATATTTACGCCTCGGAGGAGAACCAGACGTTGCAGATCGCGGAGCTTACCGACGACTATACGGCGCACTCGGGCCGTTACGTGCGCGCTTTCGTCGGCCGCTCGATGGAGGCTCCCGCGATGTTCAAGCACGACGGCCGCTATTACCTTATGATGTCGGGCTGCACGGGCTGGGATCCCAACGCGGCGCGTTCGGCCGTCGCCGACAGCGTCATGGGCGAGTGGACCGAACTTGGCAACCCCTGCAAGGGCGCCGAAGCCGACAAGACGTTCCGATCGCAAAGCACCTATATCCTCCCCGTGGAGGGTCGTCGCGACACATTCATATATATGGGCGACAGATGGAATCCCGCCAATGCCATCGACGGCCGTTACGTGTGGTTGCCCATAGAGCTTACCGACGGCGGTTTCGCGTTGTCATGGCATGACGCTTGGGCATTGTAAAATCGGGTGAAATATATATTATCCTCGGCGGCTCGCGCTTCGCGCGACCCCCGCAGCCGCCGAGGATAAACAGTGGAGATAAAGCGGGCCTTACAACGATCGAAAATCATGGATATGCACGATCACGCCTATCTGACGGTAGAGAATCAGAAGCAGCACTGCTTCATGCAGCATCGTATTCACAAGATCCTGCTGGTGTGCTGCCCTTACGACGGTTACATCCTCGAGGAGGACGGCCATATCGAGTCGCAGATCAACCGCGAATACATGGAGTTGAACATGAGCAACCCGCCGTCGCTCACGCGCGTGGAGTCCACGGCCGAGGCTTTGGAGCTCCTCTCGCGGCGATGCAACGATTTCGATTTCGTCCTTACCATGTACAACGTCGGGGAGCCGAACGTGTTCGACTTCGCGCGCCGCGTGAAGGAATTGCGTGCCGATCTGCCCGTGGTGCTGCTCACCAGCTTCTCGAAAGAGATCTATCGCCAGATCGAGGAGGAGAATTGCGCGGCGCTCGACAACATATTCTGCTGGCACGGCAATACCGATCTGATAATCGCCATCATCAAGCTCATGGAGGATCGGCTCAACGCCGAGTCGGATATTCTGGAGGGCGGTGTGCAGGCCATTATGCTGGTGGAGGATTCGGTGCGTTTCTACTCCACCTATCTGCCCGAGTTGTATAAGATCCTGCTGGTGCAGAACAGCGAGTTTCTGAAGGATGCCTACAACGAACAGCAGCAGATCAACCGCAAGCGTTCGCGTCCCAAGGTGCTGCTCGCGACCAACTACACCGATGCGGTGGATATGTATGCGCGCTACAAGAAGAATCTCTTGGGCGTCATCTCCGACGTGGGACTTATCGTCAAGTCGGGCGACAGGTCGGAGGACGAGAAGAGCGATGCGGGAATCGATATCTGCAAGATGATAAAGGCCGAAACGCCGTGGATGCCCATAATCATGCAGTCGTCGCAGGTGAACTACCGTTCGGTCGCCGAGTCGCTCGGCGTGGGATTCATCGCCAAGACATCGAAGACGCTGCTTTCGGAGTTGCAGGACGTGATCCTGCGCGAGTTCGGGTTCGGCGAGTTCGTGTTCCGCGACCTACATACGGGCGCGGTGGTGGGGCGCGCCCGTGATCTCATGCAGATGCAGGAGTTGATCGCCACGGTGCCCGACGACGTGCTGGAGTTCCACCTCTCGCACATGCACCTCTCGAAGTGGCTCTATTCGCGCGGTCTGTTCCCGCTGGCTAAGGTGCTGCGAAGCATCAACAGCAGCCATTTCAGCTCCACCGCGGAGCACAGGGCGGCCCTCGTGTCGATGTTCAAGGATTACCGGACTATGCTCGGGCAGGGTTTGGTGGCGCAGTTCGACGAGGCGACGTACAGTGACGCGATAGGTTTCGCGCGTCTGGGCGAGGGATCTATCGGCGGCAAGGCGCGCGGACTGGCGTTCATGAACAGCATGCTGGCCAAGTACAACCATTATTACAAGTATCCCAACGTCCGCATCATGATCCCGCGGAGTCTGGTCATCGCGACCGATTATTTCGACCAATTCATACGTCTGAACGGCCTGAAATACGTTATATCGCAGGAGGTGGACGACGAGGGAATCCTGTCGGAGTTCCTCAACTCCATGCTGCCCGTGGAGCTTTACGCCAAGCTGAAAGTATTCGTGCAGACATGCGGCAAACCGCTGGCGATACGTTCGTCGTCCAAGTTGGAGGATTCGCACTACCAGCCCTTCGCGGGTATCTACTCCACGTATATGATTCCCCGTTGCGAGAACGACGATCAGATGCTGCGCATGCTGGTCCGCGCCATAAAGAGCGTCTATGCGTCGGTGTACTTCACCTCGTCGAGGGCCTATATCCAGTCGTCGCAGAATCTGCTGTCGGAGGAGAAGATGGCCGTATTGATTCAGGAGGTGTGCGGAACGGAACAGAACGGCTATTTTTTCCCGACTCTCTCGGGTGTGGCGCGTTCGCAGAACCTCTATCCGCTGGGTTACGAAAAGGCCGAAGACGGCGTGTGCAATATAGTCATGGGGTTGGGCAAAGCCGTGGTCGACGGCGGCAAGAGCATGCGTTTCTCGCCCGCCTATCCCGACAAGGTGTTGCAGACCTCGACGCCCGAGCTGGCCGTGCGCGACGCGCAGACCGAGGTGATGGCGTTGAGCCTGAATCCCGACCGATTCCGCCCCTCGACCGACGATGCGGTGAATATCGAGCGCATCCCCGTCTCGCGGATGAACGATTTCCGCAACGCCAAATTCGCCTGCTCCTATTACGACTATCAGAACAACCGCATCAGCGAGAGTCCGATGATGTCGCGTTATTTTCGGGTTATCACCTTCAACCGAATTCTTAAATACGGCTCGTTTCCGCTGGCCGACATAATACGCGACATGTTGAAGATGGGCGAGGACGAGATGCGTTGCCCCGTGGAGATCGAGTTCGCGGTGAATATGGATGTCCCCGCGGGCGATATGCAGATATTCAACCTGTTGCAGATACGCCCCATAATCCGCAACGAGGAGAGCGCCAAGCTCGACTGGGCGTCGGTCGACACTTCCGACGCCATCGTCTACTCCGAGTGCGCGTTGGGCGTGGGGCTCATGCGCGACATACGGCATATCGTTTATGTCAAGTTCGACAAGTTCTCGTCGCTGCATACGCAGCCCATCGCCGACGAACTGTTCGAGCTGAACAAACGCATGCGCGACGCGGGTAGCGAGTATGTTCTCGTCGGCACGGGGCGCTGGGGATCGTCGGATCCCAATCTGGGCGTGCCCGTCAAGTGGGCGCACATATCCGAAGCGCGCGTTATAGTCGAGGCCGCGCTGCCCGATTTCAATATCGAGTCGAGCCAAGGCACCCACTTCTTCCAAAACGTGACGTCGCTCGGGGTGGGGTATCTGTCGCTCAACCCGTCGCAGGGCGACGGATCGCTGGATATCGAACGCCTGAACGCCATGCCCGCCGTTTTCGACGGCGAGTATCTGCGGTGCGTGGAGTTCGCGAAACCTCTCTACATATACGTCGACGGCCGTTCGAAAAAGGGCATCGTGCGCGAGGCGGAGTAGATTTTCGATTCGCGCGTTCTCGTAGCGGCGGTTTGTTTCGGTCGACGCATGTATTTGTGGAATATTTGCTAACTTTGCGAATCGTTTACGTGTATGATCGATCGCGCCACCATAGACCGAATTTACGCCGCCGCCAATATCGTGGATATTATCGGCGACTATGTCACGCTCAAGAAGAAGGGCGTGAACTATCAGGCGTGCTGTCCGTTCCATAACGAAAAGACCCCCTCGTTCGTAGTCTCGCCGTCGAAGGGCGTGTTCAAGTGTTTCGGTTGCGGCAAGGGCGGCAATGCCGTCACTTTCGTGATGGAGCACGAGAGCGTGAGCTATCCCGAGGCGCTGCGCATGGTCGCCAAACGTTACGGTATCGAAGTCGAGGAGCGCGCGATGACCGAGGAGGACGTGCGCCGCAACAACGATCGCGAGAGCATGTTCGCGCTCAACGGTTGGGCGTCGGAGTATTTTTCCAAGTATCTTACGGGCAATCCCGAGGGCAAGAGCGTCGGGTTGAGCTATTTTTCGCAGAAGCGCGGCTTCTCCGAGGCGACGATCCGCAAATTCGGCCTCGGATTCTGTTCGGCGCGCGGCGACGCTCTGACGCAGGCGGCTCTGGCCGCGGGATATAAGGAGGAGTTTCTGGTCTCGACGGGACTCTCGATCAAACGCGAGAGCGACGGGCGTCTGTACGACCGTTTCCGCGACCGCGTAATGTTCCCCGTGCACAATATCTCGGGGCGCGTGGTGGCGTTCGGCGGACGAACGCTGCGTACCGACAAATCGGTCGCGAAGTACCAGAATTCGCCCGAGAGCGAGATATACAGCAAGAAACGCGAGCTTTACGGCCTCTATTTTGCGAAGAAAGCGATTCAGCAGCAGGATTTCGCCATCATGGTGGAGGGCTACACCGACGTGATCTCGATGCACCAATCGGGCGTGGAGAACGTGGTGGCCTCGTCGGGCACCTCGCTTACGACCGAGCAGATACAGTTGCTACATCGCTTCACGCGTAACATAACCGTTATATACGACGGCGATTCGGCGGGCATACACGCCTCTTTGCGCGGAATCGACATGATCCTGAAGGAGGGCATGAACGTGCGCGTGGTGCTGTTGCCGCCCGAGCACGATCCCGATTCGTTCGCACGCGCGCATACGGCCGACGAGGTGCACGCCTATGTTCGCGAGCACGAGGAGGATTTTCTCACGTTCAAGGCCAAGCTGATGCTGCGCGAAGCGGGATCGGACCCGATCAAGCGTTCGGAGGTGATAGGCGACATGGTGCGCTCCATAGTGCAGATCCCCGATTCGATACAGCGCGCGGTCTTCATAAAGGAGTGTTCCCGCATAATGGATGTCGACGAAGGGGTGCTCGTCGCCGAAGTCGCGCGCAAGCGCGCCACGCAGTCGGGCGACCGCGAAGCGGGGGAGTTCATCCGCCGTCAGCAGATGGCCATGCGTCGCGAGCAGCCGCAGCCGCCTGCCGATGCGGGATTCGAACCCGACCTGACCAAACCCGCCGTGGCGGGCAGCAGCGTCGACGCGCTGGAGCGCGAGATAGTGAAATATCTGCTCAAATCGGGGCACAAGAGTTTCGAAGTGACCGAAGCGCGCAACGTGGTGGAGATCAACATCGCCGCCGAGATCTTCGACAATCTCGACGCCGACGCCATATCGTTCACCAATCCGATCTACGACCGCATTCTGTCGCTTTACCGCGACAAGTGGCGCGAGTCGGGCATAGGCGTCGAGGTTCCCGCGCAGGTGTTCGTCAACCATCCCGATCCCGAGGTGTGCAATATGGCGGTCGATCTGCTGACGTCTGACGACAACTATGTCCCGAGCGAGATATGGCGTCGCAAGGACGTGCATGTCGAGAGCGAGAGCGAAATGCTGGCCGTCGGGGTTCCGAAGGCGATAATGCTATATAGGTCGAAAGTGGTCGAGCGCATGATAAACGAGCAGCGCGAGCGGCTGAAGGACGAGACGTTGAGCGACGAGGAGCAGGCGGAGTGCCTCATGCAGCTCTCGAAGCTCAACCAAGTGAAACTCGCCTTGGCCAAGCAGAGCCAGCGGTTGATTTTGTAATGCGGAGCCGGAAGCTCTTATATGAGGGGCGGATGCGTGAGACGTGCGTATGGGTTCGGCGATTTGTCGTTACGGAGCGCAGCGACTGCCCCCCCCCTTTACAGAAAGGGGGGGGCGGTAACAACAGTGTATGCGGCCGACGGCCGCAAATAATATGCGTCGGATAGCGAGAATGGTTGTCGCTTACGAAAGGACCGTGATTAGAAAAAAAGGGTAGGAGCCGGAGGCGTACACGCATCGCTGCGCATACCGTGTGCAAACAGAAAATAAACAGAAAGATGTGTAGTAAAACATATCAAAGATAAAAGAATTAGTTACCTTTATCCGGTCCTACCCGTGCTGAAAAGGTACAAAAACGATGCCACTAAAGGATGCGGAGATGACGGGATCGGATAACGAAAGATAAGGATATGACCGATTATAAAAATATAAACATACGCAACAAACGTGCGACGTTCGATTACGAGATACTCGAGGAGTACGTGGCGGGCGTGGTGCTGGCGGGTACCGAGATCAAGTCGATACGCCTCGGCAAGGCGTCGCTCACGGACTGCTATTGCTATTTCGACAAAGGCGAGTTGTGGATACGAGGCATGAACGTGGCCGAGTACGGTTGGGGCACGTGCAACAACCATGCTCCCAAACGCGACCGCAAATTGTTGTTGCAGCGCAAGGAGCTGGCCAAATTGCAGCGATCGTTGCAGGATCGCGGTCTTACGATAGTGGGGCTGCGGATGTTCATCAGCGAAAAGGGGTTCGCCAAAGTGGTGGTTGGACTGGCCCGCGGCCGCAAGGCTTACGACAAGCGCGAATATCTTAAGGAGAACGACGCCAAACGCGAGATGGACAAGGCGATGAAGCGATACAAATAACGCGGGACGCGCATTCTTATGTTTTTATCCTCGGCGGCTGCGGGGGTCGCGCGAAGCGCGAGCCGCCGAGGATAATGATGCCTCTCGGGGCATCACAGACTTTTAGATAGATTCGATACTTATGAACGATAAGATAAAAGCCGTATTTTTCGATATCGACGGCACATTGGTCAGCTTCGCTTCGCATGCGGTGCCCGAGTCGGCGCGCCGCGCCATAGAACGTCTGCGCGATCGCGGCGTAAAGGTATTCATATCCACGGGCCGTTTGTTGCGTCATACCGAGGTGGTGGGCGATATCGAGGTCGACGGATACGTTACGGTGAACGGCAGTTATTGCGTTACTTCCGACGGCCGAAAGATCTTCGAGCTTTCGTTTCCCCGCGAGACGCTCGACAAAGTGTTCGCCTTGGAGGAGAAATACGGGTTTCAGGCGGCGGTAATGACTCACGACGACATCTACATCGACCGTATAACCGATCGAGTGCAGAGCATTGTCGACATGATACACATAACGCCCTCGGTGGCCGATCTGAAGCGTATCGCGGCGACGGTGCCCGTGTTGCAGATGTGCCCTTACGTGGGCGAGGAGTTGGAACGCAAGATAATGCCCGAGCTTCCCGAATGCGTGGGAACGCGATGGATCGACATATTCATGGATATAAACATGCGCGGAATCGACAAGTCGGTCGGCGCGCGCAAGGTTATGGAGTTTTACGGGCTCACGATGGACGAGGCGATGGCTTTCGGCGACGGGGGCAACGACATTCCCATCGTGCGCGATGCCGCCGTCGGCGTGGCTATGGGCAATGCGTGCGACGCCTTGAAGGCCGTGGCCGATTACGTCACCGAGGATGTGGATCACGACGGGGTATTGCTCGCATTGGAACATTACGGGCTGATTTAGAAATTAAGAGTCATTTCGGGAGCTTCCGAGATCGCGGGCGTTCCCGAAATATCGTAAAAAATTATTGTTATGTCACTTATTCTTTGTATAGAAACGGGTACCGATATCTGTTCGGTGGGCATAGCGCGCGAGGGCGAGATCGTGTCGCTGCGCGAGAGCGACGAGGGGCGCGACCATGCCAAGAAGGTCGCTGTGTTCGTCGACGAACTTCTGCGCGAGACGGGCGTGGCTCCCGACGAGTTGGACGCCGTGGCCGTCGGCAAGGGGCCCGGGTCGTATACGGGTTTGCGCATCGGCGTCTCGTTCGCCAAGGGATTGTGTTACGGGCTGAATATACCCTTGGTGGCCGTGGGATCGCTCGATGCTCTGGCCGAGGTGGCCGTCGAGGATCACGAGGCGGGAATAATCGATGCCGAGCGTTGGGACGACGCGATATTGTGTCCGATGGTCGATGCGCGACGTATGGAGGTATATACCCGTCTGTACGATGCCGCGGGACGGCCCGTGTCCGACGTCTCGGCCGAGATCGTGACGGAGGAGAGTTTTGCCGAGGTGCGTAAGGAGCGTCCTTTGGTGATCTTCGGCAACGGCGCGGCGAAGTGCCGCGAGGTGTTGTCGGATGCCGTTTATGTCAACGTGGTGCCTTCGGCGCGCGGACTGGCCCGTTTGGCGCAGGGGTGTCTGTCCGACGGCGAAACCGAAGACATAGCCTATTTCGAGCCCTTCTACCTGAAGGACTTCGTGGTCATCCCCTCCAAAAAGAGGTTGCTTTAATATATCGACGCCGCTGCTTGCCGACCGCTGCCGTCGCGTTACGGAAAATGCCCCTGCCGATTCTGTTTCGGCAGGGGCATTTTATGAATCTTGGAAGTCGTGCGACTATCTGCGGAATCCGCGCGGCATCTTGGGCATTTTCATGTTGCCGCCCGCTACCATCTTCATCATCTTGCGCGTCTCCTCGAATTGCTTCATGAGGCGGTTGACGTCGGCCATCGTCGTTCCGCTGCCCTTGGCTATGCGTTCGCGGCGACGGGCGTTGATTATCTCGGGATTCTCGCGCTCCTCGGGGGTCATCGAACCTATTATTGCCTCGGTCTGTTTGAAGGCGTCGTCGGGTATATCGATGTTCTTGAGCATCTTGCCCATGCCCGGGATCATCGAGGCTATGTCTTTCAAGTTACCCATCTTCTTAATCTGGTTGATCTGGTCGATGAAGTCGTTGAAATTGAACTGGTTCTTGACGATCTTTTTCTTCAGTCGACGCGCCGCCTCTTCGTCGTACTGCTCCTGCGCGCGCTCCACGAGCGACACGACGTCGCCCATGCCCAATATTCGGTCGGCCATACGTTCGGGGTGGAACACCTGCAAAGCGTCCATCTTCTCGCCGCTCGAAATGAATTTCAAGGGTTTGTTCACCACCGAACGGATCGATATCGCGGCGCCGCCGCGCGTATCGCCGTCGAGCTTGGTGAGCACCACGCCGTCGAAGTCGAGACGGTCGTTGAACTCCTTGGCGGTGTTCACGGCGTCCTGACCCGTCATGGCGTCCACCACGAAGAGCGTTTCGCTCGGCTTTACAGCCGCCTTGATGGCCGTGATCTCGCGCATCATCGCCTCGTCGACCGCCAAACGTCCCGCCGTGTCGACTATGACGACGTTGTACGACTTCTCGCGGGCATATTTTATGGCGTTCTGCGCGATCGCCACTGGATCGGTATTGCCCTCCTCGGTGTAGACCTCCACGCCGATCTGTCCTCCGAGTACCTTCAACTGGTCGATTGCTGCGGGGCGGTATACGTCGCCCGCTACGAGCAGCACCTGACGCCCCTTCTTGCTCTTGAGCAGCGAGGCCAACTTGCCCGAGAATGTGGTTTTACCCGAACCTTGCAGACCCGCGATAAGGATCACGGCGGGCGTGCCCTCCAGCTTTATGTCGGTCGCCGTGCCGCCCATGAGCTGCGCCAGCTCGTCGCGCACGATCTTGGTCATCATCTGCCCGGGCTTCACGGCCGTCAACACGTTCTGACCCATCGCTTTCTGCTTCACCTCGTCGGTGAAGGTCTTGGCGACCTTGTAGTTTACGTCGGCATCGATCAGCGCGCGGCGTATCTCTTTCAACGTCTCGGCGACATTGATTTCGGTGATGCGGCCTTCGCCTTTCAGTACTTTGAACGATCGTTCAAGTTTGTCGGTTAAATTCTCAAACATCGGCGGTTATCTTTTTCGTTATTATTCGATTATGATATTTATCACGCAAAGATATAAAATATCTGTCATTGCGTCTTCATCGGCGGAGCATTTTAACGGTTTTATTCGTCGCGAAGCTGTCAGAGGAGGTCGATTCCGTTTATTTTCGGGCGGCTATATTTGCGAATGTTATTTTAATTCGCTATATTTGTATGGAAAGGCAAACTTAAAACAGCGAGAATCTGAAAAGATTTTTGAAATGGGGCTTTGTCGCGATGTTCGTATCGGCCGCGGCGATATGTGTGGTAAACGATGTTCAGGCGTCGTATGGCGATAACGGTATAGGCCTTATGTCGTCGGGGCCGGGTACCGTTGAATTCGATACGAAAAAAATGCCATGTCCTAATTGTGGCACCGTAGGAAAAATTTTTAAAGTTAGTGATATTAATGAGAAACCAGTAAAAAATACATATTGTTGTTTGGAATGTAAATTTGTTTTTGTAGTTGAGAAAAAATAGTTATTGGCAATGAAGTTTAGGATTGGGGTTATTATACTATTTATATTTGTCGCTTTCCCGTCCGTTGCGCAGGATTTCGAAATTGTGCCGCTGGGACAGATGTCACCCGGAACGCGAATGACTTTCGGTGTCGATCCCGATGATATGGGCCGCGCCGTAGGGCGTGTCATGACATGCGACGGCAAGGCTGTCGAGGGTGCTGTTGCGGTCATATATGACGGTCTGCATTTCTATGGCGCCAAAAGCAAGAAGGACGGAGCCTACGACGTGGGCGCGAATTTCGGGGTGCATGTCATCGAGGTCGTCGCTCCCGGGTACCGAAAGTATAGAGGCGAAGCGGATATCCCTAAAGGACGCGAGACGAATCTGGATATAGTGTTGGAGCCGTTCTTCGACGGTATAGCCGACGTCAAGCCGCAGAACAATAGAGTGACGTGTAAAGGGAATACTCTGACCATGTCGGTCAATGCGAAACATCCCGTTTACGAGGGCAAGAGCATGCTCGACGTTTTGCGAGATGTGCCGATGCTTACTGTCGTCGACGGGAAATTCGTCGTTGCGAATAACGAGGAGTTGGAATTTTTTCTCAACGGCAAACCTTTCCGCGCGCCGTTCGCCGCGGCATTGAAATTCTTCGGCAGCATCGATGCCGCAAAGGTAAAGAGCGTCAGAATTATGACTATGGGCGGAGGCAATACGACATGGGTATCGATATCGTATTCGGAATAATAAATTTTGGAGATGTATTTCACGGGACTTATAATAGGCGTGGCGACTTTCCTTATTATCGGAATCTTTCATCCGTTGGTAATCAAGGGCGAGTATTGGTTCGGGGTGAAGATTTGGTGGATATTCGCTCTGTCGGGAGCGGTGACGCTCGCGGCCTCGCTGTTGACGGAGAATGTCATTATCTCGACGTTGCTGGCCGTATGGGGCGCGTCGTCGTTCTGGTCGATCGGCGAACTGTTCGAGCAACGCAAAAGAGTCGAGAAAGGGTGGTTTCCCAAACGGGAACGCCCAAAGAATGATAAAAGGGGAATTTGATTATTCCCCTTTGTTTTTGAGCTTGGGATTGTTCTTGTGACGCTCGCTGTCGCGGGCGCTCTTTTTCGCGAAGTTGGCTTCGACGGCGGCTGTGAGATCCACTCCCGTCTGGTTGGCCAAACATACCAAAACCCACAGCACGTCGGCCATCTCGTCGGCGAGATCGTCTTTCTCTCCCGCCTTGAACGACTGGTCGCCGTAACGGCGGGCCATCACACGCGCCAACTCTCCGACCTCCTCGGTGAGAACCGCCATGTTGGTGAGCTCGCTGAAATAACGCACTCCCACGTCGCGGATCCATTCGTCGACCCGTCGTTGCAACTCTGCGATCTCCATTATCGGTTCTGTTGATTGTAGAGTCCGTTGCGGTTGAAGCCGTACCAAGCTTCGATGTGCTCCTTGTCGTCGACTTCGAGGGCCAGCAGCATCTCTCTCGCGAACTCCAAATATCCCGAGCCGTTAGCCGTTACGATTCCTCCGTCGGCGACGGCTTGCGCTTCGACATATCCCGCTCGGTTGGTGTAGTTCGCCCCTCCCCACAATTCGAGTTGCTCGACCGTATTGCCCGTATGCCGCACGTGGTTGAGGAATCCGTTCGCCGCGAGGAACGACGCTCCGTTGCAGATGGCGCCGACGATCTTTTTGTCGGCCGTCGCCTTTCGGACTATCTCGATCACGCGTTCGGCCTCGGGCGATTGCCACGACAAGCCGCCGACGAGCACCAACGCCGCATAATCGTCGGGCATGGAGTCGAAATCATAGTCTGCCGCCGTGCGGAACCCGCCTATCGAGCGAGCGCCGTCGAGCGTGGGGGCGACTGTCTTGGAAACATATTTTGTCGTTTCTCCGCCGAATCTGACGCCCGTGTTCAGCGCAGGTGCGAGGAACGCGCTCTCCCAATCGGCGTAATTGTCGAGAATCACAAACAATACCTCTCGTTTCATTTCGGATAAAGTGTTTTCGTTAAATTTTGTTTTACATCAAGCCACAACCTCGAGGTCGCAGGTTCGAATCCAACCTCCCGTTTATTATATCTTTATTCTACATCAAACCACAACTACAGCCCATCCATACCGTCCGTGTCATAGTTGTATTATATTTCTATTCTGCATCAAACCACAACTTGTTGCCGTTCGCATGAAAACAGCCCCAGTTGTGTTATATTTCTATTCTACATCAAACCACAACACGCCCAGTCATCTTGATGGTTTTACCAGGTTGTGTTATATTTCTATTCTACATCAAACCACAACTTGTTGGAAGATTCGACGGCGGTCGGGTAAGTTGTGTTATATTTCTATTCTACATCAAACCACAACCGGACCCGACCGACAACCCGTCCGCGCAGAGTTGTGTTATATTTCTATTCTACATCAAACCACAACCGTGCTGCCCGATGCCTACCTCGGCCTTGGTTGTGTTATATTTCTATTCTACATCAAACCACAACGTTATCCAATGCATAAAGGTAGTCTATCGGTTGTGTTATATTTCTATTCTACATCAAACCACAACATGGTGTCCGCGATCGTGGTGCGTCATAGGGTTGTGTTATATTTCTATTCTACATCAAACCACAACACAACTCGCTTGCGCTTACCGCCGCGAATGGTTGTGTTATATTTCTATTCTACATCAAACCACAACGGCGTCAATCCCGCCGCGGTTCTAGGCTCGGTTGTGTTATATTTCTATTCTACATCAAACCACAACCGAAACGATGGTAAAATGGATGATTGCGCTGTTGTGTTATATTTCTATTCTACATCAAACCACAACGAAATACTACGAATCCTTATTGGATGAGCTGTTGTGTTATATTTCTATTCTACATCAAACCACAACAAACGCTGCGCCTCTGCGAGATTTCGGATTGTTGTGTTATATTTCTATTCTACATCAAACCACAACAAAATCATCGGTCGGAATCTTTACTATCTGTTGTGTTATATTTCTATTCTACATCAAACCACAACTCGCCGCAGCGTATACCGAATGCCGTTAACGTTGTGTTATATTTCTATTCTACATCAAACCACAACCCTCGGCGTCCCAGAATATAAGAGCCATCTGTTGTGTTATATTTCTATTCTACATCAAACCACAACTTTATTAAGCATGTCAACATACACGCGTCGTTGTGTTATATTTCTATTCTACATCAAACCACAACGCCGCGTCACTATTACATTGCGCGGCACAGTTGTGTTATATTTCTATTCTACATCAAACCACAACAATGTGCCTC
>CAJUMU010000022.1 GCA_910587675.1 uncultured Alistipes sp.
GACGCTCGTAAAGCATGTCGACAAGAAGACGAGCCGCGGCCTTGCGCTCGGCTGAAAATTTGTTTGTCATAATAGAATTGATTTTTAAATGATTAGCGGCCGGAAATATTCGCGGCCGCCGACAAAAATCAATTCGAATGACTATCCGTTGCAGCGATGAGCTGCGGGATTATATTTTTTTAATTATTAGACACATACGCCCTCGCATAGTGCGATGATTATAACGTCGATAGACATGGGCGGAAAATGGTTGATTTTTCGCATATTATCATTTTTAGTAAATATTTACGTGGATGGGATGCGGTAAACGGCCCGAGCTATACGACACAAAAAGCGCGGACCTTTTCACGAGTACCGGAATCCGAGGCCTTCGACTGCCATACACCCGATAATGGAATAAAGCCCACGCTGAAAGAAACAGCATGGGCGCAAACTTTATTCCTTGGGTGTAATTTGAAAGTGTCGAAGTTTCAGATTCCCGAAATAAAAGCTAACGCCTTTTATTTAATATGTCCGATCGATCGTTACTTTACCATTCGCATTAGTGTTTTGGATTCGTCATCGTTTTTTAAGTCCCGTCATGTTCATTACGGCGTCGATGAATGTCATGGGATGCGTCGGCGCTCCCGGGAGCCACAGATCGACTCGGTGGCGTTCGAAGAACGTGCGGTCGACGGCGCGGCTGTCGGCGAACAGACCGCCCGAGCAGGCCTCCGATCCGCATACGATAAGCACTTTGGGGTCGGGCACCGCGTCGTAGCATATCTGCAACGCTTCGGCCATGTTGGCGGTGACGGGACCCGTCACCACCACGCCGTCGGCATGGCGCGGCGAAGCAGTGAACTCCACTCCGTAACGGCCGAAATCGAAATTGACGTTACCCGTGGCGTTCAGCTCCATCTCGACCGACGCGTCGCCGCCTGCCGAGACTTGGCGCAGACGGAGTATGCGGTTGAAGAGCTCGGGTATCTCGGGCCGCACCTTCTCGGGGCGGAAATCGATCGCCTCGTCGCCGACGCGCACCACGAGGGCGTCGCGGTCGGCCGACCCGATCTTGTAGTCGTTGGTGAAGCGTATGTTGCGCGGGGCGCGCAGGGCGCACTCGCCGCAAAAGAGGCAACGGCCCATGTCGAGCGTGAAGGGCGCCGTGCCGATGGCCTGCGTGGGGCAGAGCGCGGCGGCGGCCTCGACGTCGGACATGTCGTCGGTCGCAGTGAGCGCGGGTCGTCCGCGGAACTCCTCGGTAAGCTTCACCTTCGTGAGGTCGGGAATGTATTGCAGGCCGTGGCTGCGCAGCACTTTTATCTTCGGCAGTATCATAATACTCGGATCATTTGGTTCTTACAAATCGTGGCCGCAGTAGGAGAGGTTGAAACTCTTGTTGCAGATCGGGAAATCGGAGATCCCCTCGCCGCGCACGGCCAACGCCAACGCCAGCCAGTTGTGGAGCGAGGGATCCTTCACCTTGTAAGCGGCGATACGTCCCTCGGCGTCGGTCACGGCGACATGGCATATTTCGCCGCGCCAACCCTCGACGAGTCCCACCGCGAGCGATTCGGGAGCCAAGGCGGCTTCGTAATCGGGGCGCGACGGATTCGGCACGGGGGTGAAGTCGGCCAGCAGGCGTTCGATCAGGTCGGCCGATTGCAGCACCTCGCGGCAACGCACCATGAGGCGGGCCATCACGTCGCCGTGGCGTTTTACGATGCTCTCGTGGGGGATCGACGCATATACGCCCGCGGGGTGCGACGCGCGTATGTCGCGGCCGACTCCGCTTGCGCGGGCCGCCATTCCCACTCCGCCGATGCGCAGCATGTCGGCGCGCGGCACCACGCCGCACTGCTCGTAACGCGCCAGCAAGGTCGGGGAGCTCTTTATGTCCTGCCGCACCTCGTCGTAACGACGGCATATCTCGGCCACGTTGCGACGTATCGTATCGATCTTTTCGGGTGTCAGGGGCTTGTTCGTGCCGAGGGGACGTATGAGTCCCTTGCCGAAACGGTTGCCGCACCAAGCCTGCGTGGTGTTGATGGTCATGGTTCGCAACGCCTCGCACGCCACCTGCCCCAGCTGGTAGCCCACGTCCATCGACAAGGCTCCCGTGTCGGCTATGTGCATGGCCATGCGTTCGAGTTCGGCCGCCACGGCGCGTTCGCGAACGAGATTGTCGTCCGCGTCGCGGCCCGCGAGCTTCTCCACGGCCGCGACGAACGCCGAGGCGTGCGAGACCGCGCTGTCGCCGGCCACCGATTCGGCGAGCAGTGTCTGGCGCAGACGGTTGTCGGTCGCGGCGAAACACTTCTCTACGCCGCGGTGCTGGTAACCGAGCGCTATCTCCAGATGCAGCACGTTCTCGCCGTTGCAGATGAAGCGGAATGCCCCGGGCTCGATGATGCCCGCGTGTATCGGGCCTACGTTCACTTCGTGGAGCGAGTCGCCCTCGATCGTATAGAACGGGTAGTTGTCCATCGTCGAGTTGCGGTTGCGGCGGTCGAACGGGAAGCGCAGAGGCTTGTTCCACGGCATGGAGTCGAACTCCACGTCGTACAGCTCCGCGATCTCGCGCTCGAAGGGGTGCATCGCGGGATGCAGGGCCGTGAGCGACGGCAGAGCCGTGTCGTCGTAATAGTCCATCGTGAACGAGGCGAGCATTATGCGATGCTCCTCGTCGTCGAGCAGGATTACGTAGAACCGCAGCTGCGAATCGTCGGGCAGGGCGAAGTAGTGCGCCACATGGTAACGCTCCTGCTTCAGACGCTCGCGCAGATCGTCGTACAGTGCGGCGTAACCGACGGTAGGGATATCTTTCAGCGCGACGGCGCGCGATATGTTGTCTATGATATGGTAGTTCATCTTCTTGGCGGCTTAAAGGGTTGCTATTCGGTCGATGATAGCGCGGAGCGGCGCGGGCTGCCAGAGTCCGAGCACGATGGCGGCCATGAGCAGCGAGAGCGCTCCGTACGAGAGCCGACGGTTGATCTTCGAGAGATGCAACTCGTCCTGATTGGGCTGGTAGCAGAGCTTTATGACGCGGTAACAGATCGAATAGATCACGATGCAGAGCAGCAGCACCATTACGGCGGCAAGCCACCATCCCGTCGAGGCTATGGTCTGCGAGAGGATCATGAGCTCCGACACGAACAGCGGCGAGGGCGGGAACGCCAGCACCGCGACCATGCCTGCCAGCAGACCTATGGCGCCCACCTTGTTGATGTTGATGTAGTCGCCGATACGGTTTATGCGGTAGCCGTTGTAGACCTGACGCACGACGGCTATTTGCAGGAAAAGGCTGCTCTTGATGAGCGTGTGGCAGACGACGTGGAACACGGCGGCCCATACGCCTATGCCTCCTATGCCCAATCCGATGGCGGCGATGCCCATGTTCTCGACGGTGGAGTACGACAGGAAACGCTTGTAGTTGTTGGTGCGTCGCAGGAACAGCGCGCCCACCGTTAGGCTCAGCATTCCGATGATGAGCAGCACGTGGCGTACCCACGGGAACACTTCGGTCGAGGCGAAAAGTCTGTATACGCGGAATATGGCCAAGAATCCCGCGTTGACCAGCCCCGTCGATATCATGGCCGAAGCGGGTGCGGGCGCGGCGAAGTTGGCGTCGACGCCTATGGTGTAGAGCGGGAATATCTCCATCTTGCAGCTGTATCCCGTCAGGATGAGCAGGAAGGCCGTCTTCAGATACAAGGGGTTGCCCTCGGCGATGAGCCATTGCAACTCGCTGTAATCGAGCGAGCGGTTCGAGGCGGCCGCGCTGAGCAGAAGTATTCCCAGATAGGCTATGGCGATGCCCGTCGAGCAGACGAACAGATATTTCCACGTGGCCTCCAAGGCGGCCTCCGAGTGGCGGTGGTAGATGATTCCCGCGCCGCAGAGGGTGGTGGTCTCCAGCAGGATCCACGTGACGGCTATGTTGTTGGCGAAGTATACGCCCGTGATGGCCGTGATGAGCAGCATGAGCAGCGCGAAGTAGGTGCGGTAGGCGGCTATGCCGTCGTCGCGCAGATATTCTTGCGAGTGCAGGAATACGAATGCTGCCACGACGATCATCAATATGTAGAATACCGTTCCCGCCTCGTCGAAGGTGAAGAATGCGCCCGAGGTGGCGAGGAACGCCCCGCCGAAGAGCAGACGGGCGGCGAAGAGGGCGTGTATGCCCATGTGCAGCGCGCAGAGCAGATGCACGGCGCGGCGGCTGCGGGCGAAGAAGGTGGCGGCGCCGGTGGCCAGCCACAAGGCTAAGAAGATGTATATCATGTCGCTTTAATCCTTTACATGGGTCAGTGAATCGCTGTCGTCGGCGTGTATCTCACGGTCGACGCGGGTCATGAACAAGCCGAGCATCAATACCGAGATGAGGATATCGAGCAGGATGGCCGTGTTGATGAGTATCGGCATCTCCACTCCTATGGCCATCGAAAAGAGGAACACGCCGTTCTCGATGACGAGGAATCCCACCATGTGGGTGAAGATGCGCGAGCGCAGCACGATGAGTATCAAACCGCTCAGCAGGGCGTAGAGAGCCACGCCGAAGAATATCATGTGCACCGACGAGTCGGCCACGTAATAGGTGACCAGCGCGCTGACAACCAGCGCCGTCACCGAGAGCAGCAGCGAGTTGAACTGTGCCGATCCCGAGGTGCGCACGCGGTTGATCTTGGTCTTGCGGATGACGCGCTGCAATATGGCAGGCACGATCAACGCCTTGAATATCAGAGTTTCGAGTATTACGAACGAGAGCTCGATCCAGTCGAGCGAATGCAGGCGCAGCAGGGCTATGCCAAGCAGGATCCAGCCCTGAAAGGCTATGAGCGAGGCGTAATTGCGGAAACGTTCGACTATCGACAGATAGATGAGCGTCAGCACATACAGTATGATAAGCGATAGTAACATGGCCTTCGGTTAAATGTTTATGTCGAGTTGCAGCAGGTAGCCTATGAAGAAGATCAGGGCCGCCAGCGCGGTTACGGTTACTATGAAAGTGGTGTTGCGGGCGAGCTTGTTGCGCGCCTGCGTCGACTCCACGATGCCGACGGCCAAGCCCGTGAGCGCGACGGCGAGCGGCGCGGCGAACCACCAGCGGAAACAGCATACGGCGGCCACGGCGTCGGCGGCGATCATCGAGAAACATGCCGTTTTGAGCCAGCCCGCGATGTGGATCAACCCCAGATCGATGCCCGAGTAGTCGAGGCACATCACCTCGTGGATCATCGTAAGCTCCAAGTGGGTGCGCGGGTCGTCGACGGGTACGCGTCCCGACTCGACGAAGGCTATCTTGACGAACAGGTATGCCGTGAGCAGCATCACGATGGTCAGGTGCAGGTCGAACGACTGTTCGCGGGCGAAGATGTCGGCGAACGAGGTGTAGCCGCAGAACATGGCCAGCGTGGCGAAACCTATCATCAGGGCAGGTTCGACCAGCGCGCCGTAAAGGGCCTCGCGCGAAGCTCCCATGCCCTCGAACGAACTGCCCGTGTCCATCGCCGCGAGGATGATGGCGGCGCGGGCGAGGGCCAGCGTGTAGGCGAAACATAT
Source organism: uncultured Alistipes sp. (assembly GCA_910587675.1). GTDB lineage: Bacteria > Bacteroidota > Bacteroidia > Bacteroidales > Rikenellaceae > Alistipes. Next base: position 5,548 of record CAJUMU010000022.1, read on the forward strand.
CATGTCGCCCTCGAACGAGATGAGCGGATCGAGATCGGCCACGGGGATGAACAGCATGGCCGTGACGGCCGCGCCGAGGTATACGGCGGGGGCGATGCGGAACAGCGACGTGGTAGTGGTCGAGTATACCGAGCCTTTGCGGAGCAGCAGCGCCACGCCGTTCACGTGGTTGAAGAAGCGCACGCCCTTGCGGCCTGCGAGTATGGCGCGGGTACGGTTTATCACGCCCGTGGTCAGCAGGGCCACCGTTATCATCAGGATTGTATTGAGTGCAGTTCCCATACGCTAAATGAGGTTTAGGATCGAGAGAATGAACACCGCCACGAGAAAGAGCAGGGCGAAGAGTATGTAGTGGTTGATCTTGCCCGTGCGCAGACGCATGATGCGTTTGTTTATCAGGCGCAGAAGCTCCATCCACCACGCCGCGAAGAGGCGGTCGATGCGGTCCTTGTGGCGCACGTTGTAGTTGTGGGCCGAGGGGAATATCTCGCTCTTGCCCACGGCGCGACCCTCGACGGTGTTCTGCGTGAGCGAGGTGGCGATCGACTCCAGCCCCTCGGCGAACGACTCGCCCGTGTATTGCATGCGTATGTTGGGCGAGGTGAAGCCGCAGCCCCATGTCGGACCTTCGGCGATTGTGCGGTTGCGCTGCGCGCGGCTCTTGACGGTGTATATCAAGGCTATGACCAGCACGAGCAGCCATCCCGCCAGCGAGACGCGCCCCAGAGCGGGCGCCATGTCGTTCTCGACGGCCTGCGCGGCCGAGGGTATGAACTCCTCGGCGATGCCGCTCACCATGCGCAGAGCGTATTGGGGCAGCAAGCCTACCGCGACGATTCCCGCCACGGGGATAGCCATGGCGGCTATGCGGCAGTTGTCGACCTCGGTGGCTTCGGCCACATGGTGGTGGCGCGGCGAGCCGAGGAATACGGTGCCGTAGAGTTTTGTGAAAGCCAGCATCGCGATGCCGCCTATGAGGGCCAAGGCCATGAGGCCGCCCGCGGCGCATAGCGTGTCGGAACCGTCGCTCACGCTGTCGAGCATGCCGAAATATATGAGGAACTCGCTCGTGAAGCCGTTCAGCGGCGGCAGCGCGCAGATGGCCAGCGTCCCGACGAGGAACAGAATGGCCGTCACGGGCATGCTCTTGGCCACGCCGCCGAAGCGGTCGAGCAGCGTGGTGTGCATCTTCGAGTAGATGTTGCCAGCGCCGAAAAAGAGCAGCGACTTGAACATCGAGTGGTTCGCCGTGTGCAGCAACGCTCCGCACAATGCGGGCGCGGCTATGGCGGGATTGCCCGCCGCGCGGCCCAGCAGGGCTATGCCGAGACCTATGAAAATCACTCCTATGTTCTCTATGCTGGAGTAGGCCAAGAGTCTCTTGACATCGTTCTGCACGGCGGCCAGCAGCACGCCCCACAATCCCGTGACGATGCCCGCTCCGAGGACTATGACGCCCGCCGTATGTATCTGCGCGGAGTCGGTGATCTCCCAAGCCACGCGGATCACGCCGTAAACGCCCGTTTTGATCATTACGCCCGACATTACGGCCGACACGTGCGACGGAGCTGCGGGGTGTGCCTCGGGCAGCCAGACGTGCATCGGGAACAGACCCGCCTTCATGCCGAAGCCCGCCAGAAAGAGCAGGAACAGCGGTATGGCGCGTCCCGTCGCGAAGCATGCGGGCAGATCGGCGAAGCGCGCCGAACCGCACGCGGCGTATATGTCGACGAAGCCCGCCACGAGAAAGACGAAGCCTATGTGCATCATTATAAGGTATGTCAGCGCGGCGCGCAGCACCTCGGCGCGTTGGGCGTCGAACAATATGAGCAGGAAAGACGCGATGGTCATAAGCTCCCACGCGAGCAGGAACGAGAATCCGCCGCTCGACATTACCACCATCATCATCGAGAGCACCAGTATGGTGAGCGAGACATAGTGCAGCGATATGTGCGCCGACGATTTTTGTGTCAGATATCCTTGCAGATATCCGCGCGAATAGAGCACCGTGGCCATGCCCGACACGGCTATGATGAGCAGAAAGAGCGCCGACAGAGAGTCGACGGCCATCTGTTCGCATCCGAACAGCGGGCCTTCGATGCGCGCGAGCGTCTTCGCGGGAGCGCCCGCCAGCACGCTTATCGACGGTGCGGCGACGGCCGCTGCCGCCGCTGTCACTGCGGTGAACGCCACCCACACCTTGCTGCGCAGCGGCGCGATGAACAATGCGCCAGTCAGCAGTGCGAGGGCCAAAAGCAGGTAGAGATAGAACATATGGATTGTCGTCAAATGTTTGCAGTCCGTTGTTTACAGTCCGTTCACGACGGCCGCCATCACCGCGGCGGCCACGGCCGCGGTCTCCGTTCGGAGCCTCTGCGTACCGAGCGTTACGGGGCGGAATCCGTTTTCGAGCGCAAAATTAATCTCTTCGGGTGAAAAATCTCCCTCGGGACCTATCAAAATCAAAATATTTTCGCTTTTGCGTATCTCCGACGCAAGATATAGGCGTTCGCTCGCGTTCTCCTCGCAGTGGGCTATGAATTTGCTCCCCTCGAAGGGCGCGGCTATCAGGCGGCGCAGAGGGGTCATGTCGTCGAGCGCGGGATGGTAGGCCTTGAGCGACTGTTTGACCGCGGAGGTTATGACGCGCAGTTCGCGGTCGTACTTTATGATGCGTCGTTCGCTGCGGTCGCACTCGACGGGCACGATGCGGGTGACGCCCACTTCGGTGGCCTTTTCGAGGAACCATTCGAAGCGTTCGATGTTCTTCGTGGGGGCGACGGCGAGCGTGATGCCGTAAGGCATCTTGCCGTATTCGGCGATGGTCTCCACCGCCTCGACGGTGCAGTGTTTGGGATTGGGATCCGTCACGCGGCAGCGATAGAGATTGCCTCGTCCGTCGGTGAGGTGGAGCTCGTCGCCCGAGGCGAGACGCAGCACCCGCACGCAGTGTTTCGACTCCTCCTCGCTCAGCGTGTAGTGCGGCAGGACGATATCGGGAGCGTAAAATAGTTGCATGGTCGATCGTGTTGAATTTACGTCTATCCGAAAAGCTCTCCGCTCGTTTCGCCGTCGATGCTCGGCGAAGACGGGGTATTTTTGCGGATAAGTATTTTAAATATTACCTTTGCAAAGGTATTAATTATATGTCAAGTAATGAAACGCTTCATACCTTTATTCCTATCGGCGATGACGATTATGACTTTCCACGCATGCCACCGCGCGGGCGACGCGGGCGGAAATCCTTTTTTCGAGGCGGAGTGGGACACCCCTTACGGCGCGCCTCCGTTCGACCGCATAGCCACGGAGCACTTCAAGCCCGCTTTCGAGCGCGGCATGTCGCTGCACGACGAAGAGATAGCGGCCATCGTGTCGTCTAAGGCGGAACCCGACTTCGAGAATACGGTGCTGGCTTTCGACGAGTCGGGACGTATGCTCTCGCGCGTGAGCGCGGTGTTCGAGCTTCTCGACGCGGCGGATACCGACGAGGGGATGCAGGCCGTGGCGGCCGAGATGATGCCCGCGTTGTCGGCGCATCGCGACGCCGTGATGATGAACGACGAGCTCTTCGCCAAGATAAAGTCTGTATACGACCGTCGTGCGGCGATGGATCTCGACGCGGAGCAGTTGCGGCTTACGGAGAAGATATACGACCGTTTCGTGCGCGCCGGAGCGTTGCTCGCGGCCGATAAAAAGGAGCGGCTGAAAGAGATAAACGAACGTCTGTCGCGGCTCGGGGTCGCGTTCGGCCGCAATCTGCTGGCCGAGACCAACGCTTTCGCGATGGAACTCTCGGTTGAGGAGCTGAAGGGCATCCCGTCAGTGGTGCGCGACGCCGCTCTGGAGCAGGGCAAGGCGTCGGGACGCGAGGGAAAATATGTGTTCACGCTTCAGAAGCCGAGCATGCTGCCTTTGCTGACATATTGCGAGAACCGCGCCTTGCGCGACAGCATCTACAACGCTTACGTGTCGCGCGGCGACCGCGGCAACGAACACGACAACAAGGCCGTGGTGGCCGAGATGGCCGCCTTGCGTTACGAGAAGGCAGCGTTGCTCGGGTACCGCTCTTACGCCGATTACGTGGCCTCGAACCAGATGGCGGGGAGCCCCGAGGCGGTTTACGCTCTGCTCGACCGCGTGTGGACGCCAGCGCTGGAGCGTGCGAACGGGGAGTTGGAGCGCATGTTGCCGATGCTTCGCCGCGACGAGGGCGCCGACGCGGTGTTCGAGCCGTGGGACTGGTGGTATTACGCCGAGAAGGTCCGCAAGGAGGATTACGACTTGCAGGAGGAGGGCGTGCGCCAGTATCTGACGCTCGACAACGTGAAGGGCGGCATATTCTTTTTGGCCAATCGTTTGTACGGAATAACGTTCCGCCCGCTGGCGGCTCCAGTGTACAACGACGAGTGCGAGGTATATGAGGTGATCGACGCCGACGAAACGCCGCTGGGTGCGCTCTACTTCGATTTCCATCCGCGCGCGGGCAAGCGCGGAGGCGCGTGGTGCGGTCATTTCACCGAGCAGACTTATCGCGACGGACGTCGGGTTGGGCCCGTGGTGAGCGTCGTATGCAACTTTACCCGTCCGTCGGGACGCATCCCCGCCTTGCTGTCGATAGACGAGGCCGAGACGCTGTTCCACGAGTTCGGACACGCGTTGCACGGACTTTTCGCCGATGTGCGCTATCGCGGACTGGCCGACGTGGAGGGCGACTTCGTGGAGCTGCCGTCGCAGATCATGGAGAACTGGGCTTTCACGCCCGAGATGTTGCGCCAGTATGCCGTCAACTATCGCACGGGCGAGGTCATGAGCGACGAGATGATAGATAAGATACGCCGCAGTTCGCTTTTCAACAAGGGCTTCGCCACGACCGAGCTGGTGGCCGCGGCGTTGTCGGACATGGATATACACTCGCTCGCGAGTGCCGATCCGATCGACGTCGATGCTTTCGAGCGCGAGGCGTTGAGCGTGAAGCGAGGACTTATGCCGCAGATCGCGCCGCGTTACCGCTATCCCTACTTCAGCCACATATTCGACGGCGGTTATTCGGCGGGATACTACTTTTATATATGGGCCGAGGTGCTCGACAAGGATGCTTTCCGAGCGTTCGTCGAGAGCGGCGATCTGTTCGACCGCGGCACGGCCGAGCGTTTCCGCCGCGAGGTGCTCGCGCGCGGAGGCAGTCGCGCGGGTATGGATATGTATCGCGCGTTCCGCGGGGCCGATCCCGATGCGGATGCCATGCTGATCGGTCGAGGGTTGGTCGACGCGCCCGAGCCGACGGCGGAGACCGAGGCGCGGGAGGTCGGGACCGTGGATACCCGCGCCATTGCCCGCGAGCGGGCGGAGAGGTCGCGCCGCGAACGCGAGGCGGCCCGCGCCGAGGCCGATTCGACGGCGGGGGAGGAGTAGTTCCGATAATGCCGCAGGCATTATTATCTTCGGCGGCTCGCACCTTCGGTGCGCCCCCCCCCAGCCGCCGAAGATATTGTCTATATGTGAAGAAACCGAATTGAAAATAACGATGAAAAAACTATTTTTATTTATGACAATCAGCGCTTTTGCGGCGGGTTGCGCGGGCGATTCGATGCCCGTGGCCGATCTGCCCGAGATCGATACGACGAATCCTTTGTTGGGCGAGTGGGACACTCCCCGCAACACTCCGCCGTTCGACAAGATAGAGATTACCGATTACGAACCCGCTTTCGAGACGGCCATAGCCGTGTCGCGGGCCGAGATCGAGGCCATAGCGAACAATCCTGCCCGTCCCACGTTCCGCAACACCATCGTCGCGATGGAGCGTCAGGGCCGATTGCTGAACCGCATATCGGGCATATTCTACAATCTGCGCGAGGCCGACACCTCGGATGAGATGGATGCCATCGCGCTGCGCATACAACCCGCGCTCACCGAGTTGGGCAACGACATCGCGTTGAACCCTGCGCTTTTCGCTCGCGTGAAAGCCGTTTACGAGGGTTCGCGCCGCGGCTTGTCGGAGGTCGACGTGAAGTTGCTGGAGGATACCTACAAAGGTTTCGCCCGTTCGGGCGCGGCTCTGTCGGACGAGGACAAGAAGCTCTATCGCGAGTATACTTCGGCCCTTTCGGAGGCCACGCTCAAGTTCGGGCAGAACTCGCTGGCGGCGACCAACGCATTCGCCTATAATATTACCGACGCGTCGAAGGTGGCAGAGCTGCCCGACTTCGTGAAGGAGGGACTTGCCGCCGATGCGGCGGCCCGCGGCGAGAAGGGGTGGACGGTGACCCTCAAGGCTCCGAGCTATGTGCCCTTCATGACCTATTCGTCGCAGCGCGACATAAAGGAGAAGCTCTACCGCGCCTACAATTCGCGCGCGTTGGGCGGCGAGTTCGACAACTCGGAATTGATACGCCGAATCGCGTCGCTGCGTCTGAAGATCGCCAATCTGCTGGGTTACGAGACCTATGCCGATTACGTTCTCGAGGAGCAGATGGCCGAGAACGCCCCCGCGGTGACGGCGTTCCTCGACGAGCTGCGCGCCGAGACGGTGGATTACGCCCGCAAGGATTACGAGACGATAAACGCATACGCCGCCTCGAAAGGGCACAAGGGCGATGTGATGCCTTGGGATTGGGCGTACTGGGCCGAGAAGTACAAGTCGGAGAAGTATGCCGTGGACGACGAGCAGGTGAAACCTTATCTGAAGCTCGACAACGTGATCCGCGGCGTATTCATGGCGGCCGAAAATCTCTACGGACTGACGTTCACCCCCAACAAGGATATAGCGGTCTATCATCCCGACGTGACGGCTTACGACGTGGCGGATGCGAACGGCGATTTTCTGGCCGTGCTGTATCTCGATTTCTTTCCCCGCGAGTCGAAACGTTCGGGCGCGTGGATGACCGAGTTCCGCGGCACGAGCGTCGAGGACGGCGAGGAGACGCGTCCGTTGGTGTCGCTGGTGATGAACTTCACCAAACCGACCGAGACCACGCCGTCGCTGCTCACTTTCGATGAGTTCAACACATTCCTGCACGAGTTCGGACACTCGTTGCACGGCATGCTGGCCAAGGGCGAGTACGAGTCGCTGAACGGCACGAGCGTCTACCGCGACTTCGTGGAGCTGCCGTCGCAGATCATGGAGAACTGGGCGACGGAGAAAGAGTATCTCGACCGCTGGGCCGTGCATTACCGAACGGGCGAGCCTATCCCCGCCGAGTTGGTGGAGAAGATCGTGGCCGCGAAGAACTATCTGGCGGCCTACTCCAACGTGCGTCAGCTCTCGTTCGGGTTGGCCGACATGGCTTGGCATACGCTCAAGGAGCCTTACGAGGGCGAGATAGAGCCCTTCGAGCGCGCCGCGATGGCTCCCGTGCAGATCACGCCCGCGGTGGAGGGCACTGCTATGAGCAACGCTTTCACCCATATCTTCGCAGGCGGTTACGCCGCGGGATATTACGGCTACAAGTGGGCCGAGGTGCTGGCAGCCGACGCCTTCTCGCTCTTCAAGGAGAAAGGGATATTCGACCGCGACACCGCTTCGGCGTTCCGTCACCTGCTGGAGCAGGGCGGACAGCGGCACCCGATGGACATATACGTGGAGTTCCGCGGCCATAAGCCCGAGGTGAAGGCTCTGATAGAGTCGATGGGGTTGAAATAACCATAGGCGGTTCGCCGACAGCGGAGGACGCACGAGCCATGCGGCGAGTTGCAGTCCGCCGCGAGGGGTGGCGGCGAACTGCCGACATCGCACGGCGATGTCGATATATTGAGAATGAATTACATTATAAATATATGAAGACAGCAGGCAGAATTTTACTTTCGGCGATTTTCGCCGCGGCGTCGTTGAGTGCATCGGCGCAGAAGACTTCGGGCAACCCCGTATTCGAGGGGCGTTACGCCGATCCCGAGGGCGTGGTGTTCGGCGACACCTATTGGATCTATCCCACCTATTCGGCGCCTTACGGCGAGCAGCTCCACTTCGACTGTTTTTCGTCGAAGGATCTGGTGAAGTGGACCAAGCACGAGCGCATTATCGACAACTCGCGCATAAAGTGGTTGCGTCACGCTTTGTGGGCGCCCGCCATCGTGGAGAAGGACGGCAGGTATTTCCTATTTTTCGGCGCGAACGACGTGCACGAGGGCGAGATCGGCGGTATCGGAGTCGCCGTGGCCGACAACCCCGCGGGTCCGTTCGAGGATTATTTAGGCAAGCCGCTCATCAACGAGATCGTGAACGGCGCGCAGCCCATCGACCAGTTCGTGTTCCGCGACAAGGACGGTTCGTGGTATATGTATTACGGCGGCTGGCAGCACTGCAACGTCGCCAAGTTGCGCGACGACTTCAAGGGATTCGTGCCGTTCGAGGACGGCACCGTATTCAAGGAGATCACCCCCAAGGGTTATGTCGAGGGGCCTTTCATGTTCATCCGCGACGGCAAATACTACTTCATGTGGTCGGAGGGCGGCTGGACGGGTCCCAACTACCGCGTGGCATACGCCATCGCCGACAATCCGTTCGGTCCGTTCGTTCGCAAGGATGTGATTCTGCGCACCGACGAGAATGTCGCCACGGGCGCGGGACACCACTCGGTGATACACAATCCCAAGAGCGACAAGTATTATATCGTCTATCATCGTCATCCGTTGGGATCGACCGACGGCAACGACCGCGTTACCTGCATCGATCCGCTGGAGTTCGATGCCGAGGGCAATATCCTCCCCGTGAAGATGACCTTCGAGGGCGTCAAGCGCGACAAATTGAAATAAGAGGCGCGAGCCAAAAGGAAAACAACCCCCGCTATATGGAGTAGCGGGGGTTGTTCGTTTTCGGTGACGGTCCGTTTACCGCGGTCCGCCCGGGCCACCCATCGGGGGACCCATGCGGCGACCCGAGCTCTTGCCGTCCGAGATGCCGTAGTCGGAGAGCACGCGCGAGCCCTTCTTGCCGAATACGCGGAGGTTGTAGTTGAACTGCACAGTGAAGTAACGTCCGATGACGCTGTTCCATGAGTTCTGCGTGAAGCCCGAACCCGTCGTGCGGGCGAACGAGGTGTTCTGGTTGAAGATGTCGTTGATACCCACCATGATCTCGCCCAATTGGTTGCGGAAGAGCTTCTTGCCGATATAGGCGTTGCAGAGCGTGTAGGAGTCGTTGTAGTCGTTGGTGAAACCTATGTACTGCACGTAGTTGGCGCTGGCGGTGAAGGTGAAGCCTTTCCAGAATACCGTTTTGAGCGTACCCGAGGCCGAGTGGTTGAAGTACTCGTTCTTGCTGCCGCGCGAGGCCAGCGAGTTGTCGGCTTGGTTGTAGGTTCCGTTCCACGAGAGGGTGAAGTCGATGTTCTCCGAAATGTTGCTGCCCAATACCACGTTGGCGTCGTAGCCTATGTTGCTCGCCATGTTGCGCGCGCCGTTCACCAGCGAGGGAGTCTTCGAGTAGTTGACGCCCGCCATGATGTTGAAGTTGCACTTCAGGAAGTTGATCGGCAGACCGTAACTCAAGTGAGTGCGGAGGCTCAGGTAACCGTCCACGTTGTCGTACGTGGTGTACTGTATGGGAGTCGATCCCACCTCGTCGATTACGTACTGAGGTATGTTGTCGCCCGTGTAGATGCTCGACGATATGTAGTCCGACGTGCTCTGGAACGAGAACATCCACATGAAGGTGCGGCCCTTCTCGAGATTGGTGTTGTTGTAGTGGAAATTGATTCGGTGCGAGTAGGCGGGGTTCAGCCGCTCGTTACCGCCCGTCACATACTGCGAATCCGATATGTCGAGCAGGTTCTGCAACTGCGTGATGCGCGGGTTGTCGGTGCCCGACATGACGAACATGCGGATAGAGTTCTGCTTGTTGATGTTGAAATTGCCCATCAGGAAGTAGGTGAAGTCGTTGTACGACCTCTTTACCGCCTGAGTGTCCGTCGCCCGCACCTCGCCGTTGAGGGTCGAGTACTGGTAGTTGAGATCGAGCACCAGCGTGTTGCGCTCCTTGCTGTAACGGAAACCCGGGCCCACGCGGTGGGTGGTGTAGTCGCTGGTGTAGGTGTTCGAGAGCTGCGGATCGAGCGTTCCGTCGGTGTAGGAGTTGTCGTTGCCGAAGTTCCATGTCTGCTTGTCGCGCTCCTGACCCGTGTAACCCACGCGGTACTGGAAATTGAGCTGCGAGAACTTCGACAGCGGCTCGGCGTAATTCACGGCGCCCTCGATGCCGGTGTTGTTCGAATCGGTCTCGTTGGCGAGGTAACGCAGCAGAGGCGAGTAGGTGCCGTCGCCGTTGTCGATGGTCGACTGGTTCGAATAACTCTTCGAGTCGTTATCGTTGTTGCGGTAACTGAATCTCACGTCGGCCGTGAACAGACGGCCCGGCTTGCCCAGCTTGAGGCGGTATTGCAGGAACTCCGATATGTTGTATCCTCCTTGGTTGGCCTCGTTGCCGTTCATTATGATGTTGTGGATGGCGTCGCCGTATTGCAGACCGTCGGTCGTGCTGAACGGATCGTACGACTGGAAACTGAGTCCCGTGCGCGACATGATCGACTGGTTCTCCGATATGCGCCAGTCGAAACGGGCGTTGAGGCGGTTGTTGTAGTTCAGATTGTCGGAATAACCCGTCTGCTCCAGCGTGCCCAGATCCTCGAGCGGAGCCTCGTACCACTTTATGGTCTGCGAGAGATTCTTGGTGCGGGTGCGGTTGAAGAAGTAGCTGGCCTCCAGTTTCACCTTGTCGTTCTCGCCCCACGATCCCGTGTAGTTGAGTCCGAGCGATCCGACCTTGGCCACTCCGCTCTGCGGACGCACCATGTATTGGCCCACGCCGCGACCCATGCCGCCGCCCATGCCGCCTGTCGCGCCCGACACGCCGAGGATATCCTCGAACGAGAAGTTCTGCTGGTTGATGTTGTTGAGCAGCGCGATACCCGACAAACGGTGATTCTTGTTGAAATAGTTGATGTTGCCGCCGAAGATGTATTTGTTCGATTCGGTGATGTCGTCGGTGTCGGGCTGATAGCCGTATCCCGCATAGATCTTGCCGAAAACGCCCTGACGCATGGCCTCGTGCGTCACGATATTGATGGCCTTGTAGCCCTCGCCGTCGTCCATGCCCGAAAATTCGGCGTTGTCGCTCAGCTTGTTGTAGACCTCGACGTTTTTCACCGCCTGCGCGGGCAACGAATTGAGGGCCGTGGATACGTCCTCGCCGAAGAACTCCTTGCCGTCGACGAAGATCTTCTTTACCGTCTCGCCTTGAGCCTCCACGCTGCCGTTGGTGATGGTGATGCCCGGCATCTTCTTCAGCAGACCCTCGACGTCGGCGTCGTTGGCCACCTTATAGGCCTCGGCGTTGTAGCTCACCGTGTCGCCCTTCTGCGAGGCGCGGATGGCCTGCACCTCCTTCACCACGGCTTCGATCTTGGTGGCGCTTTCGGCCATCTCCATCGCGCCCAGATCCTTGGCGGCCGCGTCGACCTTAACGCTTTTTTTAAGATCGTCGTACCCGAGGAACGTTATCACCACGTCGTACTCGCCGTATTTGAGGTTGGGGATTTCGGTCTTGCCGCCGAATCCCGAGGTGTAATACTTCTTCTCGCCGTCGGGCACGCCTGCGGGCGACATCTCGACGACGGCTCCCGCTATGCCCTCGCGGGTTTGCGCGTCGATCACCGACATGGTGAGTTTGCCGCGCTGTTGGGCGAATGCCGTTACCGTCAGGCAAATGAAAAGAACGGTTCCGATAAATTTCTTCATACTCCTGTCTGCTTTACGCTATTTTATTGTTGAACTTTTTTGATTCAGTTGTCGCACGGGTGGCCCGCGCACATGTTTCATGTGCGAAAAAACCTTGGTTTGTTTGCCTTCGTTTTCTCGCCTCGGCATAGCCTGAACGAGTTCATCTCTGCCCTCGGCTTATCGAAAACGTTGCAAATATAGGGATTTCTTTACCTTGCATGTGCCGATTCGGGGGCGAATCGACAAAACAGGGGTGCCAATTGACTATCGACACCCCTTCCGAAAAACAACCTAATTTCCATTACTGCCTTGAATGGAATATGGGATTCCTTGTGAAGATTGGACTGAAGAATTTAGAATCCCATGCCGTTGTCGAAACCGCCGCCGAAACCTTGGGGTCCTCCCATCGGTCTGCCGCCTCCGCCGAAACGACCCTCGCCGCCTTGTCCCATACGGCCGCGATTCTGCTCGTTCTGCTTCTGTTTCAACCATTTCTTATACTGCGATGCGTCGAGTATCTTTTGCATGCGCTCGTCGCAAGCCTCCTCGCGCGCTTTCTGCTTCTCGCGACGCTCCTGCATCATCTTCATCATCTCCTCGCGCTCCTTCTGTTGCTCGGCGGCGCTTTCGAGATTGATCTTGTAGATTTCTGCTTTTTGCTTGTCGGTCAGTTCCAGCGATTTGGCCATACGTTCGGTTTGCATGGTCGCCACCTCTTCGGCCGATAACTGTTTGCGCTGCGGACGCTGCGGTCCGTCTTGGTTTTGTGCGAAAGCGGCTGTCCCGATGAGCAGGGCCGCTGCGATCGCCAATGTTTTTATTCGTTTCATCCTGTTTTCGTTTTAGGGGGATCCGTCGTCGGGCGAGCCGAGGTCGGATCCTTTCGTCGATACAAAGGTAGGGGTGAAACGACCGAATCTGTGCCGACGCGTCGGTCGAACGTCATAACGGGAGGGGTGAATCGCCTAATTGGCGGGGTGAACCGACGTGAGCCACTGCTTGAATTCGGGCACGCGGGCTTTCGAGATGATGATCTTTTCGGGGATATCGACCGTAAGATTGAGCGACAGACGGCTGCCGAACCACACGGCGATATCCTTCACGGCCTTGCGGGCGACGATGAACTGGCGGTTGGCGCGGAAAAATTCGTCGTCGGGCAGGGTCGTTTGGAGCGTCTCCAGCGTGCGGTCGATGACGTAGCGTTCGCCCGAATAGGTCGAGGCGGTCACCTTTTCGTTCGAGGTGTAGAAGTAGGCCACGTCGTCTATATTAAGAGGTATGATTTTGTCCTTGTAGTGCACGAGGAATACCCGTTGGCTGTCGCGCTTCGAGGTTTCGATCATGGTGTCGACCTTGTTCTTGTAGTCGGAGCGTTCGGCGCCGCTCAGGCGGGCGAATTTTTCGATTGCGTGCCGCATGTCGTCGGCCTTGATGGGTTTGAGCAGGTAATCGATGCTGTTGACCTTGAAAGCCTTCAGGGCATATTCGTCGTATGCGGTGGTGAATACGATGGGCGAGGCGATGTCGACCGAATCGAATATGCGGAACGACTCGCCGTCGGCCAGATGGATATCCATGAACACGATGTCGGGCGCGGGACGGCTCTCGTCGCGGAAATAGTCGATAGTCTCTTCGACGCTCTCCAGCACCGCAAGCACGTCGTACGACGGCTCGATCGAACGCAGTATGGCTTTGAGGTTGGCGGCGGCGGCCGTTTCGTCCTCCACTATCAAAACATTCATTCCGCAATCGGTTTTTGCAGAGGCAGACGCACGGTGAACTCGTCGTCGGTCTCTATGATTCGTATATCTTCGCCCGTTATCAGCTGCCAGCGGCTGCGCAGGTTCTTGAGTCCTATGCCCATCCCTGGTTCGGGTTCGAGCTTGGGGGCCTTGCGGTTCGATACCACGAGCGTGCCGCCCTCGGTGCGTATGGATACGTGGAACGGCTGCTTGCGCGTGATGGTGTTATGCTTCACGGCGTTGCCTATGAGCGGTTGCAGCGAGAGCGCGGGCAACGTCCATTTCAGGTAGCGGGGGTCGATGTCGGTGTCGAAGAAGAGCTTGTCGGCGTAACGCACCTTGAACAGTTCGCCGTAGGCGTGCGCGAAAGCCATCTCCTCTTCGAGGGTCGATTTGGTGTTCTGCCCGTTCTGGATGATGTAGCGGAACGTGTACGACAGTTGGTCGATGTAGGCCAAAGCCTTCTGCTCGTCGCCGTCGCGCACCAGCATGGCCAGCGAGTTGAGCGAGTTGAAGAAGAAGTGTGGATTGATCTGGCCCATCAGCATGTTGTATCGCGTCTGGAGATTCTCGTTGCGCAGGTGTTCGTTTTCGAGCAAAATCTGCTGCTGACGATAGAGCAGGGCGTATATTCGTCCGTAAAGCACCGCCACGGCCAGCACCACGGTACATTTGAGCATCACGATCAGGTCGAGATACATTCCGTGGTTGAATATCATTACCGACTTTCCCGTCTGCCAGTTAATGACGGGAGCGAAGAAGTAGCAGGCGAACGCCGCCGCGACGGCCATCGCGCATCGCTGCATGTAGCTGCGCGTAAGGAATTTCTGTTTATGGATGCGCGCCGTCATTATGGTCATGAGCAGATACGACAGCGCGAAATAGTAGAGCATCTGCATCGCCATGTCCTGATCGCGTTTGGGGCGGTCGAAGATCATCGGGGCGTTGATTTCGTTGCCGTTCTGGCGCAACACCTCGTCGAGTATGGGGTTGGAGCCGCCGCGCGGCGGGAATATGGTGCAGAGCAGCGAGTCGCCTTCGTTGAGGTTGTACCACTTCACCTTGCGGTTGTTCACGAAAACGCTGTCGATGCGCACCGAATCGGGATGTTCGGGCGAGGGCGCGCTTTCGCTCAACATATAACCGTAACCGTCGCGCGAGAGGCGCAAAACGCCTTCGCGTTCGGGTTTGCGGAATTCCGCGTGTTCGTTCTTGTTACGCTGGTCGTTGTTCTCGCGCTGCTCGACCATCATCGAGAGCAGATACGAGAAGTTGACCGTGAGCGTGATGACGATGGCAATCAGCAGGTTCAGTATGCCTGTCGATCGTGTGTGCTTCAGTTTTACCATATTCGCCAAGTTTTTCGGGTTCAACCTTTCATTCATGGCGCGTAACGGATCGGGTGTTTTCGGTTTTTCGGTGGCGGTATCTTTCATTCAGTCCTTGTCGGTTCGGGCGCGCTCGGGTTATTCGTACCACGAGGCGTAAAGACGGTAGTCGTTCGCCGTGCGTTTTATTATCTGTTCGCGTTGCTCGGGCGTGATCTCGCGGATCCTCTTCGCGGGGACGCCCGCATAGAGCGAGTTCGGTTCCAGCTCCGCGCCCGAGAGCACGAGCGCGCCCGCCGCGACGATGCAGCCGCTGTGCACCACGGCGTTGTCGAGGATGGTCGATCCCATGCCTATCAGGCAATTGTCCTCGATCACGGCTCCGTGCACGGTGGCGTTGTGGCCTACCGAAACGTCGTTGCCGATATGGGTCTGCGACGGGTGGGGCGATTTGTCGTACAGGGTGTGTATCACCACGCCGTCCTGTATGTTGGTGCGGTCGCCGATGGTGATCGAGTTCACGTCGCCGCGCAATACGGCGTTGAACCATATCGAACAGTCGCGGCCGATCTTCACGTCGCCGACTATTACGGCGGTCTCGGCCACGAAAGTGCCTTCGCCTACCTCGGGCGTGTGGCCGCGTATCTCTTTGATGTATGCCATGGTCAATAATTATTTAGCGTAGTTCTTATCTTCGGCGACTGGGGGGGGGCGCACCGAAGGTGCGAGCCGCCGAAGATAGTAATGCCTTATGGCATTACAATATTAGTTCCTTTTTATTCTCCGCCCTCCGCCAGCTTGGCCTTGCGCCACAGAGCATCCAGCTCCTCGGCCGACATGTCGGTGAACAGCTTGCCGCCGCTCGCGGCCTCGCGTTCCATGTGTTCGAAGCGCGAGATGAACTTCTTGTTGGCGCGTTCGAGCGATAGTTCGGGGTCGATGCCGTAAAGACGGCACATGTTGACCAGCGCGAAGAAGAGGTCGCCCACCTCCTCGGCGGTGCGGTCGGCGTCGCGACGCTCCATTTCGGCCTCTGTTTCGGCTATCTCCTCCTTCACTTTGGCCCATATATCCTCCTTGTGCTCCCAGTCGAATCCCGAGTTGGCGGCCTTCTCGCCTATGCGGTAGGCCTTTACCATAGCGGGCAGCGAGCGGGGCACGCCGCCCAGAATGCCGTTTCGGCGGCTCTTCTTACGCAATTTGAGCGCCTCCCAGTTTTTGGTCACCTCGTCGGGTGTGTCGGCGTGTATGTCGCTGTAAACGTGAGGGTGGCGGTATATGAGCTTGTCGCATTCGGCGTCGGCCACGTCGGCGAAGTCGAATGCGCCCTGCTCCTCGCCCAGCTTCGAGTAGAAGACCACGTGCAGAAGCAGGTCGCCCAGCTCCTCCTTTATGCCAGCCATGTCGTTGTCGGCGATGGCGTCGACAAGTTCGTAAGTCTCCTCTATGGTGTTGTTTCTCAACGATTCGAAAGTCTGTTCGCGATCCCAAGGGCACTTCACCCGCAAGGTGTCCATCACCTCCAGCAGTCGCTCGGCAGCTTTGAGTTTCTTCTGTTCGTTCATGTCGAAATCGAATTATGCAACACAAAGTTATTATTTTCCGCGGGAAATGATAACTTTGCGGTAAATAATTTTTTACGCTATGAGATTCCGATCTGTTGCTTTAGCCGTTTCGGCCCTGATGCTTTCGGTCGCTGCTTTCGCCGCCGACATCGTTCCCGCGCCTCGGGAGTATAAGAAAAGGGACGGAGTATTTACCATACTAACAACAACTAAGATTACACACTACCCTGAACTCCGCCCCTCGGCAAATTACCTCGCGGAATATCTCCCGCTGTCGGTATATGAACATAACGGGGAGTCGGCGGGAAATATTGTGCTCAAAACGAATAAAAATCTCGCCGCCGAAGCGTATACGCTCGACATAAGCGCCGAGGGCGTGGCCATCGAGGGCGGATCGGCAGCGGGGGTGCAGAACGGCATCGAGACTCTGTTGCAGCTGTTGCCCGCGAAGGTGTATTCGCGCGCTCTGACGCCGCCCGTGATGGTCGGCGCGTGCCGCGTGGTCGACGAACCGCGGTTCGCCTATCGCGGATTCATGCTCGACGTGTGCCGCACGTGGATGGAGCTCGATGAAGTGAAACGTTTCGTCGATAATCTGGCGCACCACAAGATCAACAAACTGCACTTGCATCTGTCGGACGACGAGGCGTGGCGCATCGAGATAAAGTCGCATCCCGAGCTGGCCGAAGTCGGAGGATTCCGCGGCGGCGACTCGCCCGTGGCGCCGCGTTACGGACGCTGGGACGAGCGTTACGGCGGATACTACACGCAGGAGCAGATGCGCGAGCTGGTCGAGTACGCCGCCGTGCGCAACATAGAGATAATCCCTGAGATAGATTTGCCCGGGCACAGTCTCGATCTGGCGAGCGTGCATCCCGAGGTGCTGTGCGGTTACGCTCCCTCGCTCAAGGCGTCGGACGGTTACGACACCCGCAACGTATTGTGCGCGGCCAAGGAGAGTAATTACGCTTTGGTGGATGACGTGATAGGGGAGTTGGCCGAGCTGTTTCCGTCGCGCTACATACATATCGGCGGCGACGAGGTGGACGCCTCGCAATGGATGTCGTGCCCCGACTGCAAGGCGTTGATGGCGGCGCGCGGCATCGGGAGCGGAGCCGAGTTGCAGGAGTACTTCATGAACCGCGTGGCGCGAATTGTCGAGGAGCGGGGCAAGATCCCGTGCGTGTGGAACGAGGCGATAAATTCGGGCGGCCTCGACCGCAAGGCTCTCGTTTACGGATGGAAGAGTGTCGACGCATGCCGCAAGTCGGCGCGCGAGGGGTTTGCGACCGTGGTGATGCCCGGGGCCTATTTCTATTTCGACATGCGTCAGACCCCGCGCGAGGCGGGTCACGACTGGGCGGCGATATTCGATGCGAAGAAGGTGTTGTCGTTCGATTTCGCCGAGCATGGTTTCTCCGAGGCCGAGATGCGTAACGTGGCGGGGTTGCAGGCGAATTTCTGGAGCGAGATTTATTTGTCGCAGCGCGATGCCGACATCGATTACGATTTTCTGTATTATCAGACGTATCCGCGTATCTGCGCGCTAGGCGAACTTGCATGGAGAGGCCGCAGCGACGGTTGGGCGGAGTTCTATTCGCGCCTTGTGAGCAGTCATTACAGCCGCATGGCGGCGATGGACATCGATTTCCGCCTCTTTCCGCCTGCGGTGAAGTATGCCGACGGCGTGTTGACTGCATCGACGGACGATCGCTCGCGCATATATTACAGCGTGGCGGGCGAGGAGGGCGAACGTCCTTACGAGGGGCCGATACGCACCGACAAGCCGCAGCGTTATTCGTTCCGCAGCAGATATGAGGGCGCGCGGAGTCCCGAAGCGGGTGTGGCGGCGCGTTTCCGCATGTCGCACCCGAAGGTGCATATCACATCGTCGGCGCCGCAGAGCGAGCGTTTCCCCTTTTCGAACGCCGAGGGATACGGCCGCATAGCACGCACTTCGCGCACCTCGCGGGCGGGTGATTGGATTCTTTACACCTTCGAGAAGCCGGTAGAATGTCGTCGGCTGGAGGTTCGCACGGGCAACCTGCAATTGCCGAGGTTCATATTCAATTCGGGATACATGGAGGTGAGCGAAGATGGTGTGACGTTCCGACGGGTGTGCGATCTGAAGAACGGCGGCGGGGCTATAGATAATCCGTCGCGACCGATAAAGGCCGTGAGGGTGGTATGCACGACCGACGGCAACGGCGCAGCATTCGTCACGGTGCAGGCTCCGATGGTGTTTCCGAAGTTGTAGCGCTGTGTAATATTTTCGTCGAGGCCCTTTGGCGGGTTCGCCGACGGCGGAGGACGCAACCGAGCGTAAAGCGAGTTGCAGTCCGCCGCGTGGGGCGGCGGCGAACTGCCGACATCGCGTCGCGATGTCGAAACATTCGTCCCCCATATTTTCCTGAAGTCATACGAAAAAAGCGGCGGCCCGTACGGGTCGCCGCTTGCGTATCGGAATTTAATCGCGATTACTTGTTGTAAGCTTTCATAACCGAGATGAGGTCGAGAACCTTGTTCGAGTAACCCCACTCGTTGTCGTACCACGATACGACCTTAACGAAAGTGTCGGTCAAAGCGATACCGGCAGCCTTGTCGAAGATCGAGGTGCGGGGATCGCCCAAGAAGTCCGACGATACGACAGCCTCCTCGGTGTAACCCAGAACACCCTTCAACGAACCCTCCGAAGCCTCTTTCATGGCTGCGCAGATCTCGTCGTACTTGGCGGGCTTGGCGAGGTTTACGGTCAGGTCGACAACCGATACGTCCAGCGTGGGAACACGCATCGACATACCCGTCAGTTTACCGTTCAGCTCGGGGATAACCTTACCTACGGCCTTGGCAGCGCCTGTCGACGAGGGGATGATGTTGCCCGAAGCGGCACGTCCGCCGCGCCAGTCCTTCAACGAGGGACCGTCTACGGTCTTCTGGGTAGCGGTGGTCGAGTGAACGGTGGTCATAAGACCGTCGGTGATACCGAACTTGTCGTGCAGAACCTTGGCGATGGGAGCCAAGCAGTTGGTGGTGCAAGATGCGTTAGAAACGATCTTCTGGCCTGCATAGGTATCGGTGTTGACACCGCAAACGAACATGGGGGTAGCGTCCTTCGAAGGAGCCGACATAACCACGTACTTTGCGCCTGCGGCGATGTGAGCCTGAGCCTTCTCCTCGGTGAGGAACAGACCGGTAGACTCTACGACGTACTCGGCCTCCACCTCGTTCCACTTCAACTGAGCGGGATCCTTCTCGGCGGTTACGCGGATGGCCTTGCCGTTTACGATGAGCTGGTTCTTCTCGGTGCAATAGTCGATCGTACCGTCGAACTGACCGTGCATGGTGTCGTACTTGAGCATGTAAGCCAAGTAATCCACGGGGCAGAGGTCGTTAATACCTACTACATCGTACTTGTCAGTCTGAGTGCAAGCTGCACGGAATACCATACGGCCGATACGTCCGAAACCGTTGATACCAATCTTAATCTGTGCCATAAGTTTAGCTTTGTTATATAATTAGAAATCTGTTATTTTTTTCACACCGCAAAGATACATATTTTAGTGTGTTTTTCAAAATTTTTCGTTAATTATATGCGATTCGCCGTTCGGGCGGGGCGCATCGGTCGGCATTTGCCGTTTGCGCGAGCGTCTTGTGCGCCATATGCGACTCGCAGAGTCGCGCGGGCCGCAGCCTCGCCCCGCGGAGGCCCGCTGTTCGCTGTCGCTCGCCTGCGACCTCCGCAGGCTGCGGTCCGAGTATCTTCACAGCGTCAACTATCGTGCGAAAGCGGATTATCGGCCTCGCGACGCCTCGTACTCCTCGACCATCTTGGCGCGCTTGGCCATCGCCGAGGCGAAGACGAAATCGTTGAGTTCGCGGTTGTCGGCGTGCAGAATGTCGTGTTTCGACCCCTCCCACCATTTGTTGCCTTCGTAAATGAAGACGATCTTCTCGCCGATCTCCATCACCGAGTTCATGTCGTGGGTGTTGATGATGGTGGTCATGGAGTACTCCTCGGTTATGTCGCGTATGAGATTGTCGATCACGATCGAGGTTTGGGGGTCGAGTCCCGAGTTGGGCTCGTCGCAGAACAGATAGCGCGGATTGAGCACTATGGCCCGCGCTATGGCGACGCGCTTGACCATGCCGCCGCTCAACTCCGACGGGTAGAGCTTGTGGGCGTTGTCGAGATTCACGCGCTTCAGGCAGAAGTTCACGCGTTCGAGCTTCTCCTCCTCCGATTGTTCGGTAAAAAGGTCGAGCGGCAACTTGACATTCTCCACCACGGTGGAGGAGTCGAGCAGCGCGCCGCCCTGAAATATCATTCCCACATCCTTGCGGATGGCCTTGCGGGCCTTGAAATCGAGCGTCGAAAAGCACACGTCGTCGTAATATATGGCGCCCTCGTCGATCTCGTGCAGGCCGACCAAGCTCTTGAGCAACACGGTTTTGCCCGATCCGCTGCGCCCTATGATGAGGTTGGTGCGCCCCGTGAGGAACTCCACCGAGATGTCGTTCAGCACCGTGCGCCCGTCGAACGACTTGACTATGTTTTGAGCCTTTATCATTTACGTGAGCAGCAGTTGCGTGAGGATGAGGTTGAATATCATTATGACTATCGAGCTCGACACCACGGCGCGCGTCGAGGCTTTGCCCACCTCCAGCGAGTTGCCCTTGGTGTAGTAGCCGCAGTAAGCCGATATGCTGGTTATGATGAACGCGAATACGGCGATCTTGATGAGCGAGTAGATCACCTCCCACATCACGAAACTGTATTGCAGACCCTCGATGTAGTCGTCGGGGATCATTATGCCCGTCAACACGGCGATCAGATAGCCGCCGGCCATGCCGATCAGCATGCTGAAGATCGTAAGGAACGGAAAGAATACCACCGTGGCCACGATCTTGGGCAATATGAGGTACGAGGCCGAGTTGACGCCCATGATCTCCAGCGCGTCGATCTGCTCGGTGATGCGCATGGTGCCGATCTCCGAGGCGATGTTGGAGCCTACCTTGCCCGCGAGGATCAGGGCCACGACAGTTGACGAGAACTCCAGCGTCATTGTCTCGCGCGTGGCGTAACCTATGAGGTAGCGCGGGATGAAAGGCGATTCGAGGCTTATCGACATCTGCAGCGTTATGGCCGCGCCGATGAATACGGAAATGATGGCCGTGAGGCCTATGGAGTTGAGACCCAGCGCCTCCATTTCGTAAAAGATGCGCTCGCGATAGATCCGCATCTTTTCGGGACGCGAAAACACCTTCTGCATCAGCAGGAAATATCGGCCTATCGATTCGAACATATCGTTAAATTGCGAGCCTCGGGGCGTGTCGACAATCCGTCGGCGTCGTGACGGACAAAAGTAGGGAATTATTTTCAATCCGCCAAAATCGTGCCTGCGAAGGCTCGGTACAGCATAATTAGGGATTATGATATTGTTTCTCAACTTATCTTCGGCGGCTGCGGGGGTCGCATCTTTGATGCAAGCCGCCGAAGATAGTAATGCCTGAAGGCATTACATAACGAGAATCATCGACGGACTTACTCCTCGCCGTCCTTTTCGACGCTCTTTTCGCTCTCCACCTCCTCGAACTCTACATAGTCGCCCACGTTCGACTTCACGCGTTTCTCCTTGACCGAGGCGGTGTAGATCTTCACGTCGCCCGTGCTGCGTTCGCCGCGCTCGCGTCGCGTATATTGTCTGTTCGGGTCGTACCCTTCGCCGAAGTTGCGGGCGGCCTCCTCCTCGATGCGGCGTCCCATGCGGCGCAGACGGAACAGAATGATGACGGGCCATGCCACCAGCAGGAGTACGAGTATGAGCGCGCCTATGAGCAACGCCCCGAAAAGCGAGGGCACGAATACCGCCAGCATGACGATTACGACCACCGTCAGCGGGTTGTTTCTGACGAAAGATGCCATCGCGTCGAGCAGATCCGAAAATATGTTCATAAAGCGGTGTTTAATTAATTGTAACCTTTGCAAAAATACAAAAAAATCGCCATTCCGTGAAAGTTATGCTTCGAGTGTGGATAAAAAGTGTTATTTTTGACGACTAATTAACACATTCGATATGTCACACCAACTTTTAGCCGTTTCGCCCGTGGACGGCCGATATAACAGAGTCACGGCGGTCTTGTCCGACTATTTTTCGGAGTATGCGCTCATACGCTATCGCGTGCGCGTCGAGGTAGAGTATTTCATCGCTTTGTGCCGTTTGCCGCTGCCCCAATTGAGCGAGGTGCCCGAGTCGGCGTTCGCCGAGCTGCGCAAGCTCTACACCGAGTTCTCGATGAGCGATGCCGAGCATGTGAAGGAGATCGAGAGCGTCACGAACCACGACGTGAAGGCTGTGGAGTATCTGCTGAAAGAGAAGCTGGAGGCGTTGGGCCTGAGCCGATTCCGCGAGTTCGTGCACTTCGGCCTCACTTCGCAGGATATCAACAACACCGCCACGCCGCTGCTGCTCAAAGAGGCTCTCGCGGATGTCTACAAGCCTGCGTTGGAGGGAATCGTCGCCGAGTTGCGCGAGATGGCCGACAAGTGGAGCGACGTGCCGATGCTGGCGCATACGCACGGACAGCCCGCCTCGCCGACACGTTTGGGCAAGGAGTTCCGCGTATTCGTCGAGCGTCTGGAGAAACAGATCGCCCAGTTGGACGCCATAGTCCCCGCCGCCAAGTTCGGAGGCGCCACGGGCGGATTCAACGCTCACCATGTGGCCTATCCCGAGATCGATTGGGTGGCTTTCGGAAATTCGTTCGTGAACGACACGCTCGGACTTTCGCGCTCGCAGTATACCACCCAGATCGAGCATTACGACAATCTGGCCGCCACGTTCGACGCCTTGAAACGTATCAATACGGTGTTGGTCGATCTGGCGCGCGATATGTGGACTTATATATCTATGGAGTATTTCCGCCAGAAGGTGAAGGCGGGCGAGGTCGGATCGAGCGCCATGCCGCACAAGGTGAATCCCATCGATTTCGAGAATGCCGAGGGCAATTTCGGCATGGCCAACGCCGTGTGCGAGTTCCTTTCGGCCAAATTGCCCGTATCGCGCATGCAGCGCGACCTGACCGATTCGACCGTTCTGCGCAACGCGGGCGTTCCCGTGGCGCACTCGCTCATCGGTTTCGCTTCGCTGCGCAAGGGGTTGGGCAAGGTAATCCTGAACGAGGCCAAACTGGCGGCCGATTTGGAGGATAATTGGGCTGTGGTGGCCGAGGCCATGCAGACCATTCTGCGCCGCGAGTCGTATCCCAATCCGTACGAGGCGTTGAAGGCCCTGACCCGCACGGGAGGCCACATTACCGAGCAGACCATCCGCGAATTCGTCGAGAGTCTCGACGTGGCCGAGAGCGTGAAGGCCGAGTTGCGCGCCATAACGCCGCATAATTATATAGGTATGGTCAAATAGCGGCCGCGAGTTCCGCAAAAATATTCCGCCCGAGATGAATTTCATTTCGGGCGGAATATTTTTTTCGGAATTATATGATTCGGGTTTTCGGGTTGCGAGTCGTAGCCTGCGGAGTCGAGCGATAGCGAGCCTCCGCGGGGCGAGGCTACGGCTCGCGCGGCTCTCACGAGCCGCAATCATATTGCAAGCCTAAAACGATAGTTCCGATATTTTATGCTGTCTCGTTGATTAGAACTCTATGCCGAAGCGGATGCTCAAACCGTTGAGATTGAGGTTGCCCCTGTAATAGTCGTAATCGTCGAAGAATTCGAAATTGTATTTTTGCAGCGTATATCCAATGCCGATGTTGAATGCGAGGCCTCGTCTTGCTTGGAATCGGCAACCCACCGAAGGCGACAAATACAATCCCTCGGCATCCAATACCGAATATCCTATCTTAAGGTCGACGAACGGCGTGATGCTGTTTTGCAATATGTCGCTGCGGATGTTCGCGAATATCGGTATGTTGGCGGCCGTGCCGTTGTAGAAGTAGTTGAACCCGATGCCGATTCCCGTGTAGATGTAAGGATTGATCTGGTAGCCGTGCGAAGTCAGCAGGCCTATGCAGTCTACGCCCGAAGTGGTGCCTACGCCCGCGGTCCAGTTCAAGTCGACGAATCCGCGATATCCTATTTCGGGGCCGCTCCATCTCGAATGCGTCATGCGGCGATTCGATCGAAAGTGTCTGTCTGATACATTTTCTTTGGAGATCTTTTCCACGTCGGACATGGCGAAAACGAAGATGTTTCCATCCTTGGTCCGTATCTTCAGCGATTGCGCAGGAACCTGCTCGATGATGATGCCGCGGATTATGCTACCGTTCTTGAGATAGACCGTCTCCTGCATGTTTTGGGCGAATGTGCCGACGGACAGCGCCAGCGCCGCGAATAGAAATAGGAATTTTTTCATAGTGATTTTGTCGGGTTGCTTTAATTAATGCAATACAAATGTAAGCATATTCCGTGAAAGCTGCAATTTTTTAGGGGGGGGATTTTTGCTCTGTCCCCGAAAAAATATTGCGCGCTATGGTACACCTATATATATTATATATCGTTCGCTTTTTTCTTGTCGAATTTTTTTCTTGCCCTTATTCTTGTGAAAGTTAGTCGGTTAAGTATGCAAATAGCGTTTTCGCCGTAGAGAAATTGCAAAAAAAGATTGCGAAATATTTGGAAAGGATAAAAAAAAGGTTTTACTTTGCACTCGCTTTTGAGAATTACGGTTCTCGGGAGTGCTTAAAAAAGAGTTCTGCGAAATATTTTCAGAAA
>CAJUMU010000023.1 GCA_910587675.1 uncultured Alistipes sp.
ACCGACGAGGAGTTCGAAGAGGAGATCGAGGGCAAAACGACGACGGAGTTGATGAAGTTGATGTTTAGGTTATAGCCGCAAAGTTTTGCGACTCGCAGAGTCGTGCGGGCCGCAGCCTCTGCCCCGCGGAGGCCCGCTGCTCACTCACGTTCGCAAGCGTTCTCCGCAGGCTGCTGCCCGAATATCGATACACTTTTCATAAAACAGGCGTTACGCCTGCGCGCAGTTCTTCGAACGGCATTGATTCACATGCGTCAGCACACCGCTTTGCGGTGTTATCTTCGGCGGATCGCACTTTCGGTGCGCCTCCCCGCAGCCGCCGAAGATAAGTTTTGAGAGTCGGTTCTTCGAACCGTATTTTGCTTACACCTCCACCAGACGGTGGCGGATGGCGTATACGACGAGGCTGGCGGTGTTCTTGCAGCCGCTCTTTTCCAGAATGTTGGCGCGGTGCTTGTCGACGGTGCGTTTGGAGATGAAAAGACGATCGGCGATCTCCTGAGTCGAGAGACCCTGACATATCGCAACCAGAATCTCCACCTCGCGGTCCGACAATCGGTCGCACTCCGCCACGGCGGCGGCAGCGTCGCCGCCCGCCGCCGCGGAGCGTATCGAGTGCGAGAGCGACTTCAGCAGCGACGCGCTGAAATAGGTGCCGCCCGCGTGGACCGTCTCCACGGCCTCGACCACCTCGTCGAACTCCGAATCCTTGAGCAGAAATCCCTTGGCGCCGCTCGACACCATACGCGAATAGTAGGCGTTGTCGCCGAACATCGACAACGTTATGATCTTCAGGTCGGGGCAGAGGGCCAACGCGCGTTCGGAGGTCTCGGCCCCGTTCATGGCGGGCATGGCGTAATCCATGAACACCACGTCGGGCCGCGCCGTGGGCAGCATGGCAAGAAACTCCTCGCCGCTTCCCGCGTCGGCCACGACCTCGAAGTCGGGGCGCGCCGAGAGCAGCACCTTCAAACCGCGTCGGAAAAGCGAATGATCGTCGACCAGAGCTATGCGTATCATTTCCTTCGGTCTCTTTTACGCGCGGGACGCGCCTCGGCGATGGCTGCGGGGCGGGCGGTCAGACGCGTGGCGCCGCGCACGTTCACCTTCACCGACGCTCCCATGCCCTTGCCTTTCGACGAGCGGATGTCGAAGTCGCCGTTGAGCGAGTTGACGCGCGATTGTATGTTCGAGAGCCCCATGCCGCAATCCATCATGGCCTGAGGGTCGAAGCCGCGGCCGTTGTCGGTGTACTGCAATTCGAGCGTGTCGCCGCCCGACGAGAGCGACATGCGGATCTCGCCGCATCCCGAGTGTTTGAGCGAGTTGGTAATCAGCTCGCACACCACGCGATACATGATCACCTCTATGTCGGTGTCGTAACGCTCGCCTCGCAGATTGGTGGCGAACGAGATCTTCACCTTGTGCAGGGCGGTCGAGCGGTCGATGAAATTCTGTATCCCGCGCGCCAGTCCGAAGTCGCTCAGCACGTGGGGCGAGAGGTTGTTCGATATCTCGCGCAGCGAGCGCAGGGCCTCGTCGACCACATATAGCGTGTTGTCGAAGATCTCGCGCTGCTCGCGGCTCATGTCGCTGTGCGCGAGGGCCGAAAGCGATATCTTGGCCGACGAGAGCAACGGGCCCAGACCGTCGTGCAGCTCTTTCGAGAAGTTGGCGCGGCTCTTCTCCTCGGTGCGCAGCACCGCGGTGAGGATGCGTTTGTCGGTGAGCTGGCGGTGGCGGTTCAGGCGGTCGATATATACGAACAGCCTGTGGAGGAACACCATGCCGACCGATATGCAGAACGACACGGCGATGTCGAACCATACCATCGTTATCACAGGCATGGGGTGGCCGTAATTCATCCACAACTGCAACACGCGCTGCACGGCCAGCACCGTGAACCCGACGAAAAAGAGTATCCAGATGGAGTTGTACTTCGTGACCCTCACCATGCGGATGGCGAAGTACATGGCAATCAACTGGATCACGATTGCCAGATAGAGCAGAATGCGGATCATCATAATTTATGGCGTTTGCGGGCTCGCACCCGAGTTATATGCTTAATCGGCCGATACTTTCGGCAGCAGGCGTCATCACTTCAAAATCTTTTCCAAAAAGGGGAGGTGGCCGTAGTTGGTCATGTCGACCTGCACCGGCACCACCGACACGTAACCGTTGCGCAATGCCCACTCGTCGGTGTCGTCGGCCTCGGGTTCGAAGTTGGTGTAGTTGCCCGTGAGCGTATAGCAGGCCTTGCCCTCGGGATGCTCCTGACGGAAAAACTCCTCGCGCCAGACGCCGCGGCACTGGCGGCATACCCTCACGCCGCGGATCTCGGCGAGCGGCAGATCGGGGACGTTGACATTCAGGCAGAGCGGTCGCGAGCAGTCGTCGCCGCGCTCCAGCACCGACTTCACGATCTCGCGGGCATAGTGTCGCGCCGCGCCGAAATCGGCGTCGGCGTCGTGGTCGGTGAGCGACAGCCCCACCGACGGGCATCCGTAAAAACTGCCCTCGATGGCTGCGCCCATCGTGCCCGAGTAGAGCACGTTGACGGCGGAGTTGGAACCGTGATTTATGCCCGAAAGGACCAGATCGACGCGGCGGTCGCCCAACATGTGGTCGAACGCCATCTTCACGCAATCGGTCGGGGTGCCCGAGAAAGAGTATATCTCCAGCCCCTCTTCGCGGTGGCGGAGCTCGAGGTAGAGCGGTTCGAAAAGGGTTACGGCCTGACTGCGGCCGCTCTGCGGCGTGGCGGGGGCCACGGCCAGCACGTGCCCGAACTCGCGGGCGACCTCTATGGCCGCGGCGAATCCCTTCGCCGAATATCCGTCGTCGTTGGTGACGAAAATAAGTCTGTCGTTCTTCATCTTGCGTTCAGGTGCGGATCCCGCGACTCGTCGCCCGTGTCGGATCCGCGTTCTTTCGTTACGTTAACTTCTCACACAAAGGTAGAAATAATATGCGGTTCCGCAAGTGCGCGGCGGATTATTCGGCCTCGGTCCGCGCGTATTTCATGCGGCAGGGCTGTTCGAGGCCGCACGCCTCGATCAGAGGCAGATCGGCGAAGATGCGCTCCGTGTCGCCGTCGGCCGCGATGCGCCCCTCGTGCAGCACGATGGTGCGGGGACAGAGCTCGGGGATCATGTCGATGTCGTGGGTGGCGATGAGCATGGTGTGGTCGAACCGTGAGAGCAGATCGATTATCAGGCGGCGGGCGCGGGGATCGAGGTTCGACGTGGGCTCGTCCATGACCAGTATCGACGGCTCCATGGCGAGCACCGTCGCTATGGCGACGCTCTTTTTCTGTCCGCCCGAGAGGCGGCAGGGGGCGGAGTCGCGCAACGCCTCGGCGCCCACGGCCCGCAAGGCCCGCGTCACGCGCTCGTCGATCTCCTCGGGGGTGAGCCCCATGTTGGCGGGGCCGAAGGCCACGTCCTCGCCGACGGTGGGCATGAAGAGCTGGTTGTCGGCATCCTGAAACACCAGTCCCACCGTCTGCCTGACGATGGGCAGCGTCTTGCGGGTGACCGTTATGCCGCCCACGTCGACGCGACCGCTCGAGGGCAGCAGCAACCCATCGGTGTGGAGCAGCAGGGTCGATTTTCCCGCGCCGTTCATACCTACCAGAGCGGCCTTTTCGCCGTGCCTGAGGGTGAACGACACGCCCCGCAGGGCCTCGTGGCCGTCGGGATAGGTGTAGCGCACGTCGTCGAAACGCAGATAGTGGTGGCTCATGACGGAAAAATTTGTTTTATATGAACTGCGCCGCCAACCGCTCGGCGGGCCCGAGAGTCCTCGCGGCCAGCAGCGCGGCGCACCACGCGGCGAGGACGAGGGTATCGCTCCGCCGCCACTTTTCGCCGCCGCGGGTATCGACGGCGGGGATGCGCCCCGTAAATCCTCGGGCGAGCATGGCGTTGTGTATGTGCTCGGCGCGGTCGAGCGTGCGCAGCAGCAGTTGCCCGACCGTCTCGGCCCACAGCCCTATGGGGTAGGAGCGGCGGCCGTAGCCGCGGGCGTCGCGGGCGCGGAGCATCTCGAGCGTCTCCTCCGAGAGCAGCCGTATGTAGCGGAACACGAACAGAAGCTGCGCGGTGAGCGCGGCGGGCACGCCCAACCGTTGCAGGCTGCGGCAGAAGCGGAGATATCCCGTCGACCGTATCAGCACGATGAGTATCTGTACCGACAGCATGCCGCGCACGAGGATCGACGCGAACGTGATCCACCCCTCGGTGACGTTCACGCCTCCTATGCTGAAAACCGTGTCGCGGAGACA
Organism: uncultured Alistipes sp.; assembly: GCA_910587675.1. Lineage (GTDB taxonomy): Bacteria > Bacteroidota > Bacteroidia > Bacteroidales > Rikenellaceae > Alistipes. The sequence continues at coordinate 4,286 of CAJUMU010000023.1, forward strand.
GATCGGATTGAACAAGCCTATCATGGCGGCGAAGGGCAGCGCTATGAGCGAGCGTCGGCAGACCGCTCCGTAATCGATGCCTCCCGCGGCTGCCGCCGCGATGGGAAAGAGGGCGTACAACAGCAGCTCCGAGAGTTGCGCGAGCGGCACGGAGAGCATCGTGACGAGAAAGAGCGTCGCGGCCGCGGTCTTGGCGCGCGCATCCATGCGCTGAAGCGGGCTCGGCCGCTGCGAAGCCCGCTCCAGATCGTCGAGCGTGCAGAGGACGCGTTGCAGCCTATCCTTCATCGATCCCGCCGCAGAGTCCGCACGAGGCCCGAGACGCCCAACGCCGCGACGATGATCGCGCCGCTGCCTATCACCCCCGCCGCCGAGGCGTTGTAGTCGGGCATGACGGCCGTGCGTTCGGCGACGGCGGCCGCTGCGCGGTGCAGAGGTCCGTCGGCCGCGTCGGCGGGTTCGGCCGTTCCCGCAGTCCGTTCGATAGACCACTCCAATCCGTCGGGGTCGGACGAGGCTATGTGCGAGACGCCTCCCGTAAGCAGCGCGGCCAAGGCTATGACCGCGGCGGCTCCCGCGAGGGAGCGTCGTTTCTCCGCCTCCGTTCCCGCCGCGTCGGCCAAGAGCTCGGGTCGGTAACGGCGCACGACGCAGAGCACGGCGGCGGTGGCGACGCCTTCGCACAACCCTATGGCCAGATGTATGGGCATCATGAAGAGCAGGAACCGCCCCGCGGGCAGCGCCGTTATGCCCGACAGCTCGGTCTCGGCGGTGACGGCCGCGGCGCCCGTTTCGAGGGCCGCGACGGCGGCGAGGATCGAGGCGGCGAAGATGCGCCCCGTCGAGGCGTCGCGCCGCATGAGCGGACGGAACACGAACGGATAGGCGACCAGACACGACAGGGCGGCCATGTTGAGTATGTTGCAGCCCAAAGCCAGAAAACCTCCGTCGGCGAAGACGAGGCATTGCAGTATGAGCACCGAACAGAGCGCGAGGAACGCCGCCCACGGCCCCAGCAGGGCCGCGAGCAGTATTCCGCCCACGATGTGGCCGCTCGATCCCGTGCCCGGGATGGAGAAGTTTATCATTTGGGCGGCGAAGACGAAGGCCCCCGCGACACCCATCAACGGTACTGTCTGCCGCTCGCGCGGGGCGAGGGATCGGGCGTCGCCTCGTCGGCCTATCTTGCGTACGGCGATGGCGATCAACGCTATCGAGACGGCTCCCGTCGCCGCGAATACGGGCGGGGATACCAGTGCGTCGGACATGTGCATGGCGTGTGCGTTTGGTTTCAGGCGGCTATTTCGCGCCGTATCGGTTCAAATGTTTTTTGTTGTCGGCGTTCCAGTTCGAGTGGTCGGGTCCGTCGGGCTCGTCGAACTTCAGCAGCGGCAGCAGGAACAGCCATGTGGCGACGCAGAACGGCGCGGTGAGTGTGGCGATTCCGAGCGGAGCCGTCAGCGTGTCCATTCCCGCCTGCACGAATACGGTGAAGGCCGTTCCGAGCAGGGCCCACGCGGCCGATTGCATGCTCGGTTTGTAGAAAACCGTGGCCAGAGCTATGGCCGTGAGCACGGGGCTGAATCCGTAAAGTCCGTTTTCGATGGCCGTGCCCGAGGCGCCGAAGGCCAAGGCGACGGCCAGCGCGAGAGCCGAACCGACGGCGGCCCACAGAGCCGCCCGGCGGTCGCAGAGCATGAGTCCTATGAGGAAGAGCAGGCCCGCAACCCACGAATCGATGAGGAACACTTGCCCTATGCCCTTGAGCCAGTATTCGAGCAGGCGTCCGAATCCCGTGTCGACGGCTGCCGAGAACGCCTCGGGCAGCGTCGGGTCGGACATGTATTCGGGCTGTATGCCGTTCATCGCGCGCGCCGCGAGCAGAAAGATCCATGTGCAGAACACGAACGGAAAGGTGAACGAATTGACCTTCCACGGAGCCATCACGTTGTTCATCGCCGTGCGCACCCACACGGTGAGGGCGGCGCAGAAGACCAGAGCGAGCCACATCCACACCGTGTTGCCCATGAAGGTGGGAAAGGCGCATCCGACCAGCACTCCGTTGAAGCCCCAGAGCCCCTGAATGCCGTCGCCCGCGGGCAGGCGGAGCAGACGGCCCGTGAAGGTCGACACCGCCAGTCCGAGCAGCGCGCCCCAAGCCACGATGCCCGTTCCCGAGGCGTACGAACCCCAGAATATGCCGCACAGAAAGAGCAGCCCCGTCCATTCGCTGTTCTGGAACATCACCTGCCCCGCGCCGCGCAACATCGACCTTACGAACTGCGCGGGCGACGAGACCGCCTCGTATGTCATTATCGTTTTGTTTGCCATAATGATAGATTTAGTAATTAATAATTCGTATCGCTTTCGGCTCCCTACCGCCACGGGAACTCCTCGGGCAGGGGGCGTCCCTTCACCTGCGACCGCACGGCCGAGCAGAACTCCCGCACGAGCCTCTTCACGGGCTGCGTCTCCGCGCCGAGAACCTTGTAGATCAATCCGCAGCCGTTGGGCAGGCGCGATATGCCCGCGGCTATCGAGCGGTCGCCGTCGATGAAGGCCTCCGTCGATTCGTAAATCGCATCGGCGTGCTCGGGCGGCGTGAGCGCCACCACGTTGGCGAAGACGTCGAAGCCGTTCATCACACCCGTCGTCGAGGGCGACGCCTCGGCGGGTCGGATGATGAACTTCTCGCGGAACAACTTCTCGCCGTCGGGCCGTCGGGCGCGCGTGCACACCGAGAGTATGTCGTAACGGAATGTCTCGCCCTCGCCGAAGTATTTGCGGCCGCTCATGTATATCTCGGCGTAGACCAGCGTCGCCGTGCGGTCGATCTCGATCGAGGTGTCGGCGATGAAGCGCGTGTGGCGGCACGGGATGGTCGGCTCGGGCAGATACTCCATGTAGGCTCCCGCCTCGAGCGTGAACCGCTGCGTGAGTCCCGAGAAGTTGTGACGCATCTCGGCCAGCTTGGTGGCCGCGCCCGTCGAGATGTGGGCGTATGCGTCGCGGCGGACGACGAAGCGTTGCTCGTAACGGTCGCCGTCGACGTTAGGTCCTCCCGACGAGAGGATGTAGACGCACGGCATCTCGGGCATCGCCTCGTCGAAATAGAGCGCCTGCTGGACGATGAGGGGCGCATGCCGCTCCCAGTCGCGCATTATCGATTTGCCGTCGGCGTCCAACTCGAATCCCAAATACAAATAACCTTTCTTCCCGGGCGCGCCGACGTGCATCGCCTTCGGCTCCTCGAGGTAGGGGCGCATCTCGCGCGCCGCCGCGAACGTCGACGTCATGCCTCGGCGGGTTGTTCGGCCGCGCGGTCGAGATCGAACAGAGCCATGTCGCGGATCAGCTCCACCAGCGGTTCGATGCCCTCGCCCGTCATGCAGTTGGTGAATACGAAGGGTTTGCCCGGGCGCATGGCCTCCGAGTCGCGGCGCATCACCTCCAGATCGGCGTGGACATAGGGCGCCAGATCGGTCTTGTTGATTACCAGAATATCCGACTGCGAGATGCCCGGGCCGTCCTTGCGCGGGATCTTGTCGCCCGCCGCCACGTCGATGACATAGATGAAGAAGTCGACCAGCGCGGGGCTGAAGGTGAGCGTGAGGTTGTCGCCGCCCGACTCGATCAGCACCACGTCGCCGTCGGGAAAACGGGCCTCCATCTCCTCCACGGCGGCGATGTTCATCGAAGGGTCCTCGCGCACGGCGGTGTGGGGGCACGCGCCCGTCTCGACGCCTATGATGCGCTCCTCGACCAGAATGCCCTTCAGCATGCGCCTCACGTGCTTGGCGTCTTCGGTGGTAACCACGTCGTTGGTTATGACCAGCACCTTGTAGCCCATGTCGAGAAGACGCGGGGTGATGGCCTCGATGAGGGCGGTCTTGCCCGATCCCACGGGGCCGCCGATTCCTATTCTGCAAGTAGTATTCATAAGAAATGTTTAGGTTTTATTGGTTTCGATTCTTTCTGTTCACTAATATTTCGACATGGCCGAGCCATGTCGGCAGTTCGCCGACGCCCCACCGCGGCGGACTGCAACTCGCTTTACGCTCGATTGCGTCCTCCGCCGTCGGCGAACAGCTGTCAATTCATGAACATGCGCGACGAGCCCTTCTCGTGCATCGAGGCCAGAATGTCGGCCTGCGGCGCGAATGCGTGCATCTCGTCGATCTCCATGTCGCTTATCTCGTCGTAAATGGCGTCCGCTTGCCCGCTCAGGCGGTAGAGTATGCGTTGCGTGTCGTAATGCGACACTCTGACGCAGCGCAGGGCCGCGCCGAGCACCATATTGGCCGATCCGTAACAGTGCGAGGCGACGAGTCCGCGCTCCGCGATGCCGCAGGCGGCGAACAAGATCCCCTGCGCCACGGGATAGGAGCCTTCCACCGCGCCGCGCTTCGCGTCGTCGAGCCATCGGGACATCGCCGCGTCGTCGACCAGAAGCGTCGCCAGCTCGGCCAGCTTGCGCCCCATGCGCCGCAGCATCTGCCGCGCCTCGGTGTTCATCTTGCAGAGCATCAGCGCGCGGTCGGCCTCGACTATGCCGTCGTAATCCTCCCGCAGGCGGCTGCGATAGGCGTGCAGGGCCGCTATGCCGTCGGTGCGGGCGGTCTGCCGCACTATGTCGCGCACGTACTCCTCCAGCGTGGCGGCGTCGTGCACCAAACCCGTCTGCGCGGCGGTCTCCAGTCCGTTCGAGAACGAAAAGGCGCCCACGGGCAGAGCCGAATCGGTGAGTTGCGCGAGCCGCATCGCCTCGGCGATCGGCAAACGACGGCCGCTCATCGTTGCAGAGCGTGTTCGTGGTGGTGATGATGCACGTCGCTGTCGGGACCCGTGCCGCCGAAGAGGCGTCGGATCTCGTGGGGCGCCAGATAGGGGATGATCTCCGACCCGGGTTGGAACGAGTAGGCGACCCCCTCGAACCGATGGGTGCGCATGACGCTCTCCATCACCTTGCGGTCCACCGTGAGAGGGATGTAGACCTTGGTGCCTTTCACCACGGCGGGCCAGTGCTGGTTGCCGATGGCATGGCCGAGTTCGAGCGCGATGCGTATCAGGGTGCGGCTCGGTTCGCCCTCCAGCGAGGAGAGGTCGGCTACCATCACGTCGCTCAGGCGTATGCGCACCGCCGCCATGCGGCGCTGCTCGGGCAGGTATTCGATTATGTCGCCGTCGGCGAGTTGCGCGCGGCGTTGCAGGGCGACGGCGTAACGGTTGCCGCGCTCGCCTTCGACGACGAAGCGGCTCTTCTGTGCCGTCCACTGGTCGAGGTCGATATACTCCACCTCGGTCTCGGCCATGCGTTCGGCCCATTGGGGATCATTTACGTTGCCCTTGATTTCGGTATAGATTTTCATCTGTGATGTATGTTAAGCGTAAAGTATCATATTCGGAGCGCAGCGACCTAAGTCCCCTCCGAGGAGGGGATTTAGGGGAGGGTCAGAACTGTAAACGCGGCCGATGGCCGCGGGTAGACGACCGTCATGGCTGCTTTTACGATAATATGACGTCGGTACATTGAGATATATAATTGCCATATTAAGCCGCGCGCCCGACGCGGAGCGCACGGCCGATGATAGGGTGTCGATCAGCTGAACCAGTAGAGCTGGGCCAGCGAGAATTTCAGGGCGGGTTTGACGTATGCGTGAACGCCGTTCACCATCACGGCGAAGGTCTCGGGATCGACGTCGATGTCGGGCATGCCGCCGTTGAGAACCATGTCGTACTTGGTGAGCTGACGCGTGCGGCGCACGGGGCATACCATGCGGTGCAGGTGCAGACGCTCCTTGATGCCGCTCTCGGCGGCCGCCGTCGACACGAACGATATGCCCGTTTCGGGCAGCGTGCGGCCTATGGCTCCGTACATGGGGCGGTAGATGCAAGGCTGCGGCGTGGGGAGCGAAGCGTTGGGATCGCCCATGTTCGACCAGTTTATCAGTCCGTTCTTGATTACCATCTTGGGTTTGGCGCCGAAGAACTGCGGCTCCCACAGCACCAGATCGGCCACCTTGCCCTTCTCGACCGAACCCAGATAGTCCGAAACGCCGAACGTTATGGCGGGGTTGATCGTGATCTTGGCTATGTAGCGCAGCACGCGGAAGTTGTCGTTGCCGTCGGCGTCCTCGGGCAGGGGGCCGCAGGCGTTCTTCATGAACGAAGCCATCTGGAACGTGCGCATGAACGATTCGCCCACGCGGCCCATCGCCTGCGAATCGGACGACACCATCGAGAGTACGCCCAGATCGTGCAGCACGTTCTCGGCGGCCTGCGTCTCGGGACGCACGCGGCTCTCGGCGAAGGCCACGTCCGAGGGGATCTTGGGGTTGAGGTTGTGGCACACCATGATCATGTCGAACAGCTCGGCCTGCGAGTTCACGCCGAAAGGCAGCGTGGGGTTGGTCGACGAGGGCAGCACGTAAGGCATCGAGGCGACCTTCAGCAGGTCGGGGGCATGTCCGCCGCCCGCGCCCTCGGTGTGGTAGGTGTGGATGGTGCGTCCGTCCATCGCGGCGATGGTGTCCTCCACGTAACCGCCCTCGTTGAGCGTGTCGGCGTGGATGGCCACCTGCACGTCGTAACGGTCGGCCACCCCGAGCGCGGCGCGTATGGCCGCGGGGGTCGAGCCCCAGTCCTCGTGCACCTTGAATCCGCAGGCTCCCGCCTCGATCTGCTCCTCTAAAGGTCCGTCGACCGAGCAGTTGCCCTTGCCGAGCAGACCCACGTTCACGGGCAGGCCCTCGATGGCCTCCAGCATGCGTTCGATGTTCCAGCGGCCCGAGGTGATGGTGGTTCCGTTACTGCCGTCGGAGGGTCCTATGCCGCCTCCGAAGAGGGTCGTGACGCCGTTGCTCAGCGCTGCGTAAGCCTGCTGCGGCGAGATCATGTGCACGTGGCCGTCGATTCCCGCCGCGGTGAGAATCAGGTGCTCGCCCGAGATGGCGTCGGTCGACGCGCCCGTCACCAGATCGGGATGCACGCCGTGCATTATGTTGGGATTGCCTGATTTGCCGATGCCCGCTATCTTGCCGTCCTTGATACCCACGTCGGCCTTTACCACGCCCAACTTGGCGTCGATAATGGTCACGTTGGTTATCACCAGATCGAGCGAGCCCTCCTTCGATGTCATGGTGTTGGCCAGTCCCATTCCGTCGCGGAGGGTCTTGCCGCCGCCGTAGACCACTTCGTCGCCGTACTCGCGCAGATCCTTCTCGATCTCGACGTAAAGGTCGGTGTCGCCCAGACGTATCTTGTCGCCGACGGTGGGGCCGAACAGATTGTTGTATTCCTGTCTTGAAATTGTTGCCATGATGTATTACGATTTCCGATTTGCGTTTTTGCCGTTTCGAGGTGCGGCGTCGTTACTCTTTCGCTGCGTCTTCTCGGGCGCCGCCTCGGCGGCCGATACGTTTTTGAATCCCGCGTCGCGCATCTTGCGCAGCGCGCGCATGTGCGCGGGATAGTATACGGGGCGGTCCTCGATGCCCGTGTATCCCGTCGTAAGGCCGTTGAAGCCTATCACGCGGCGTTTGCCCGCGAAGGTGACGAGCTCGACCCGCTTCTGATCCCCGGGTTCGAATCTGATGGCCGTGGTGGCGGGAATGTTGAGATGATATCCGAAAGCCGCGTCGCGGTCGAACTCCAGATAGCGGTTCACCTCGAAGAAGTGGAAATGCGAACCCACCTGAATCGGTCGGTCGCCCGTGTTGCGCACGTCGATAGTCACCGTGTCGCGGCCGGTGTTGTACTCTATGACCCCGTCGGCGAGGATCACTCCGCCCACGGGCGCGGCCTTGCGGGGCGCGAAGCCCGCGCGGTCGGGATAGAGGCTGCTCAGAGATGCCGACTGCTTAGGCTCGGTTCCCCGCGCTGTCGGCTCGGCGGCGGGCGATGTTTTCTTGGTATTCATATCGTGATCTTACTTTATCGGATTATGTATGCTCACCAGACGCGAACCGTCGGTGAATACGGCTTCGACCTGCAAGAGGCTTATCATGTCGGCCACGCCCTCCATCACGTCGCTCTTGGTGAGCACGGCGGCGGCGCCCTTCATCACCTCCTCCACGGTCTGTCCCTCGCGCGCCGCTTCGAGTGCGGTGGAGGTTATGTAGGCCACAGCTTCGGGGTAATTGAGTTTCAACCCCTTCTTCAGACGCCGTTCGGCTATCATTCCGAGCGAAAGCAGCGTCAGTTTGTCAATTTCTTTCGGTGTCAGATGCATAATTCACAACTTTTACGATTGTTTTTCGGGCAGATGCGGATCTACTGTTTTTGCCCGTCGTTACGATATTTGTGAAACAAATCGCATGCCACGCGGCCTGCGGCCCGCGCTCCGCGCCGACGGCACCGAATTTGCGACTGTTTTGTATATTTGCGAAAAAACGAAGACAAAACTATGTTCAAAGCAATGATTATCGCTGGGCTCGGAGGCTTCATCGGCACCTGCCTGCGCTTTCTGACGGGAAAATTCTTCCACGCCGTCACCTCGTCGGCCTTTCCTTGGGGCACTTTTTCGGTTAATGTGATCGGCAGCTTCGTGATCGGAATATTTTTCGGTCTGGCCGAGAGGTCGAACGTGATATCGCCCTCGATGAACGTGTTCCTAATCACGGGATTCTGCGGCGGCTTCACCACCTTCTCCTCTTTCGCCGACGACATGTATCTGATGCTGCAACAACGCCACTGGATGTCGCTGGGGTTGTATGTGGGACTGAGTTTCCTCTTGGGCTTGGCGATGGTGTGGTTGGGCCGTTCGCTGGTCAAGGCGTCGTAAGGTCCGTGAAAATGCCGTGGCATTGTCGTTTTACGCGAAAAAATGTTTATATTTACACGGTAGAACAGATAATGTACACGACCATGAAACTCAAACTCACCCTCGGAGCGCTTCTCTTTACGGCGTCTTCGATCTTTTGCGGCCGACTTTCGGCGCAGGACTACGCGCAGGCGATACCCTCCGACGCTTTCGGGGTGGTGCGTCTGGATGCTGCCCGAATCGTCGAGCTGTCGGGCGCGGATCCTTCGGCGTTGCTGAAGGGGTATATCGAAAAACAGATAGGGATGACCGAGCCGCTGTTTTCGGTGGCGGCGATCCTCGTGGACATAGCGGACGATCCCGAGAATTCGGGCATAGACGTCTCGTCGCCCGTTTATTTCTTCTTCTTGCCGCAGGACAAAAGCGTCGGCATCGCGGCGAAGGTCGCCGACCGCAACAAGCTGGAGGCGTTGAGCGCCGATGCGGCGAAGCGAACCGAAGGCGAGATCGGAAAGGCGAAGGGCGTGACGTACGTTAGCGACCCCAAGGGGCGGCTGATGTTCGACAACCGCGCCGCGGTCATGACGTGGAGCGATTCCGATCAGAAGGCCGACGCGAAAAAGGCGTGCGCGGAGTTCGCCGCGCGCGGCAAAGAGAGCATCGTGGCGACCGAAGGTTTCCGCCGCATGTCGCAGACCGCGGGCGAGGTGGCCTTATTGATATCGGGCGCGGCGATAGGCGAAAACAATATCTCCGAAAGTACGATTTACAAGGATGCGCCGATAGGCGATCTGGCGTTTGTCTTCAGCCTTAACAGCGGAGCGGGGATCGCCTCGGCCGAGTGGCGGATGCTGGCGTCGAGCGACGAGGCCGAGAAATATATCGAGCGCAACGCCGCGACGCGCGGTCCCGTGGACGGACGTTATGCGGATCGCATTCCCGAATCGGCCGCGTTCGTGTCGTACGGCGCGATACACGGCGAACTCATGGTGGCGATGCTCGAAAGCGCGTTGGGCGAATCATTCGGCGGCGATAACCCCTATCGCGACATGATGATTAGGGCATTGTCTTCGCTCGACGGCGATTTCGCGCTTTATGCGGACAAGCCGAGCGTGACGGGACAGAAGGTCGATTTCGGCGGAGCTTTGATGGCCGCCGTAAAGAATCGGGCGATTATGGAGCTCTTGGGCGAGTTGGTCGAGAAGAACAACGCGCCGTTGACGGAGGTCGAGGGTGGATACGCTCTGAGGGGCGCCGTCGGCGACAAGCCCTCGATAATCGAACGCGACGGTACGCTCGTCGTGTCCAACGACGGCATGAACGGAGTGCAGTCCGCCGAAAAACCCATGAAAGCCGACGTCGCGGGTTGTTACGGGTATTTGTTCGTCGACATGAAGAGTTTCACATCGCCCGATATGGCCGTTTTGCTCGGACTCTTGGATTCGAACGGTTCGATCACGGCGTTGCTGAAGCGGATCGATACGATAGAGTCTATCGCCCCGACGCCTTACGGCGCGCACGGCGAGATACGCTTCGTCGATCCCGACGACAACATCTACAAGATCGTGGCGGATACGGCGGCGGCCGTATCCGAACGCTGCGATTCGACCGAAGATGCGGCCGACGACGCGGCTGTGGAGCTCGTAGAGGAGGCCGACGCGGAGTAGCGATCTCTGCGCGGCGTCACTGAAAAGACTAACGCCTGCCGTCCGACGATTCGGGCAGCAGGCGTTAAACGTATCCGCGTATCGGAGATTAGTATCTTCTGCGATTGTAGCCGCCGCGATTGTAACCGCCGAAGTCGTTGCGAGGACGCTCCTCGCGGGGACGCGCGACGTTCACGGTGAGTACCTTGCCCTCGAACTCTGCGCCGTTCACGGCGTCGATGGCCTTTTGGCCCTGCTCGTCGTCGGGCATCTCGACGAAGCCGAAGCCGCGCGAACGACCCGTCTCGCGATCGGTTATGATGTGTGCCGACGTTACTTCGCCGTATTGCGCGAAGAGGGCTTCGAGGCTTTCGCTTCGGGTTTTCCAATTGATGTTTGCAACGTAAATGTTCATCTTTCCTAAAATATAAAATTTGTTATTATGATCGAGTGCCGAGCGTGCGGCCCGTGCCGCAACCCGCGCATTCGTCGGGTTATGCGTCGGATCTGGCCGCGACCACATGCAGGCGGTCGCCCGTGAGCCGCTGCACGGCGCGGAGCATCGCCTTCTCCTCCTGCATGCAGAACGTTACGGCCGTGCCGCTGTTGCCCGCGCGTCCCGTGCGGCCGATGCGGTGCACGTAAGTCTCGGCCACGTCGGGCATGTCGTAATTCACCACCATGTCGAGGTTGCGTATGTCGATGCCGCGGGCCGCGATGTCGGTGGCCACGATGGTGTGTATGCGTCCCTGCTTGAAGTCGGCGAGAGCCTGCTGGCGGGCGTTCTGCGACTTGTTGCCGTGGATGGCGCGCGCCCTGACGCCCTCTTTTTCCAGACGGCGGACGATCTTGTCGGCGCCGTGTTTCGTGCGCGAGAATACGAGGATCGATTTACCGCTCTCGCGGCGGAGGATATCCACCAACAGAGCATGTTTGTCGGGCTTCTCCACCATGTAGAGATATTGATCCACCGTCTCCGCCACCGTCGATTCGGGCGCCGCCTCCACGCGGCTGGGGTGTCGGAGCAGTTTGCGCGATATCTCGACTATCTCGCGGGGCATGGTGGCCGAGAACAGAAGTGTCTGTTTGCGGCGTGGCAGCAGCGGCAGCAACCGCTTGATGTCGTGGATGAATCCCATGTCGAGCATGCGGTCGGCCTCGTCGAGGACGAAGCAATCCACGTCGGCGAGATCGATATAACCCTGCCCGATGAGGTCGAGCAGACGCCCGGGCGTGGCGATGAGGATATCGGTGCCGCGGCCCAGACGTTCGGTCTGCGGCTTCTGGTTCACCCCGCCGTATATCACCGTGTGGCGCAGATCGGAGTATTTGCCGTACTGGGCGAACTCCTCCTCGATCTGTATGGCCAGCTCGCGCGTGGGCGTGAGTATGAGGGCGCGGATGCGCGACTTGGCGCCCCGCTCGGCCTTGCGGGCGCGCAGACGCTCGATGATGGGGATGGCGAACGCCGCCGTCTTGCCCGTTCCCGTCTGCGCTATGCCTATGATGTCGCGGCCGTTCATCGCCTCGGGGATGGCTTGTTGTTGTATGGGTGTGGGTGAAACGTAATTCTTCTCTTCGAGCGCGCGGAGCGTGGGGCGCGAGATATTGAGTTGCTGAAATGTCATAAAAAGCGATTGGGCCCGATAGTGCGGGCTGTTGAAAAAAGTCGTGTGAAGCGTATTTGCGTCATTATCAAAAATCATTACTCCGCCGTGGCGGTCGCGACTCGTCGGTCGCGCGAAACACGGGAGACGATAATGACGTCGTTTTTGATGGCGGTCGTCTTCGCTCGCGGCCGTTTCCAAATAAGATTCAGAATAAACCCCCGAATGTTCGCTCGGCAAATATAGGCATAATATTCGGATATCGGGCCGAATATCCGCTTTTTCTTGAAAAATAATATATTGCGGCCCGAAAGCGGTATATGAAAAGCCTGCGGTTCTCGCGAGAACCGCAGGCTTCATCTCGTAACGGAGCGATGTCACTTTCGCTCGATAAGCTCTATCGCCACGCCCTCCTCCTCGACGAACGCGATTATCATGTCGCCGCAGTCGAGCGGTTCGAGCAACACCTTGGCGCCCTCGACGGCCGTCTCGACGCAGGGCACGTCGTAGGCGATATGCGCGCGCGAACGGATCAGCTCGTGCATGGGGCTGTCGGGCTCGAAATAGAGGAACTCTATTTTGTTGGGGCTTTGCGAATAGTCGGTCACCGAGACTTTGAGAGGCTCGATATATGCCGCGCCCTCGATCTTTTCGGCGCTCGGGATGCCGAAATGGCTTAAGGTTCTCATGATTTATTCCTTATTATTTAAAGACTTGCGTTCGGGTTGGTGAAGCGCAGGCCGTCGTTGTCGTGGTAGGTGCCGTATTCGGTCACTATCGCGCCCTGCTCGCCCGCCATGAGGAAGTGGCGCGACTCCGACTCCTTGAGCGCGCTCAGGTCGCCCGTGTTCATCACGTGGTAGTTGGCTACCGTGATGTGCCCCTTCTGGCTCTCGGGCAGCGCGGGCGGGTTGGGCGTCGGCTCGCCTATGCCGAAGTTGTAGACGCTGCCGCAGCGCACCTGCCAGCTCTCGTGCTTGGCGGGGAACGCCGACTCGACGTGGTAGTGCTCGACGATCATCTGCGACGGCAGCAGATAGATCTCGTGGCCGAAATAGCGGTGGTCGGGGTTGTTGATCCAAAAGACGCCGCCCATGCCCACATGTTCGAAGTCGCCCAATCCGAAGTCGGTGACCCAGAAGTTGGCCTCGAGGAACGGCGTGAAGGGTATGCCGTAATGCTCGAACATGTCGAGGAAAGCCTTTTTGGCCGTCTGCTCGTTGAATTTGCCGTCGGTATAGAAGTCGGCGTTGGTGTACTTTTTGGCGTACAGATGTTTCTTATCCATAAGTCGTGTAGTTTTTTCCTGCATCCAAAATTAACGTTTTTTTTTCGGTTATGCAAATCATCGGTCGTGCCGCAGTTCGGGACTCCCGCCCGCCGCCGCGGGAGGCAGCGCCTTGCGCCCGACGAAGGCCGTGACGGCCGCGCCCGCCAGCTGCACCGCGATGGTGACGGCCAGCACCGCCGCGATGCCGCCCCACTTCAGCAGCAACGGGATGATCACCACGCCGACCACCGCGCCCGCCTTTCCGAATGCGGCGGCCAAACCGCTGCCCGCGCCGCGGTCGGCCACGGGGTAGATCTGAGGCGGAATAATGAAGGTCACGAGGTGCGGACCCGCGTTTAGGAATAGCTCGAAGATCATGAATCCCGCTATAATGGTCCACTTCGACAGATGGAGCTCGTGGCCCGCGAGCAGCAGCGCCAACCCCGCCGCACAGAGCAGGAATCCCCAAGTCTGCATCCTCACGTGGTATATTCTGTTCACCAAAAAGAGTCCAGCCACGAATCCCAAGAGCACGAACATGTTTATATACGTACTCATCTTCACCGACGAGACTATATGGTCGAACGTTCCCGCCGACGAGGGATCGAGCCCGAGCGACATTATCAACACGGGCAGGAACACCCCCACGCCGTACACGCCGAACCCCTCGCATGCCCACGGCACACCGCTGAAGACGATGCGTCGCGCGTTGCCGCGGCTGAAAAGTCCGCCCCACGACGCTTTGGGCCGATCGCGGCGGTCGGAGCGGCTGCGTATCTCGCCCGGATGCACGTCGGGGCCGAGGAAGTAACGCACCGCCCGTTCGGCCTCCTCCGTGCGACCGTGCGACATGAGCCACCCGGGACTCTGCCCGAAGCGTATGCGGCACAGCAGCATTATGATCGCCATGACGGCCACCAACAGCAGCAGGCGGTTCCAGTGTTCGGGAGTATTCCACACTCGCAGCAGATAGAAACCCGCCGCGGCCATCACTATGTTGCCTATCGCCGACGAAGCCTTGGCCACGCCCACCATCATGAGGCGCAGGCGGCGAGGCATGATCTCCGAGATGTAGTCGGAGTCGAGGCTGTATCCGCCGCCGATGCCCATGCCCATCACGAAGAGCGAGGCCACGAGCGAATGCACGCTGTCGGCGAAGAATGCGAACAGCGCGGCGCACAATATTATCGCGGGGCACAACCTGAAGAAGAACAGATATCCCTTGCGGTCGCTCCACGCGCCGAACAGCACCGCGCCGATCATGATTCCCACCAGACTGGAGGCCGCCACCACGCCCTGCATCGCGGGCGAGAGCTCGGGATGCGCGGCGAGTTGTATCATCGGGATTACGATACCCACTATCGTGGCCAATCCCGCGCCCGTCACCTGCCCTAACGACGCCACGATGAGCACCCGCAGGTGTCCCCAGCGCAACGGCATGGTATCCATGTCGACGGGGTTGCCGTCGCTGCTGCGCCCCATCGCGAGCAGCTTGCGACGCCAGCGGTTCCACCTCTCGATGATCCACAGCAACGCCACGCCCACGCCCACGCCCACGGTGGCCTCGAAGAATCGCAGCGCGCAGTTCACCGCGGGGTCTACTTCGGGCGACATCTTCGACACCAGCAGGATGATAAGCATCGTTATGGTGGCTATGCTGCCGCTGCCGTACATGTTGAGCACCATGCAGAACATCTCCAACACGAAGACCGCTAACAGCATTCCCACCACCGAGAAGGGCAGCACAAGCAAATAGAGGTAGGCGACGAAGGCGCCAAGAAAGGTACCCAGCACCCTGATCCACCCCGCCCGCAAGGCCTCCTTGTATCCCGGCATGTGAAGCACCACGACCACCGATGTGCAGGCCAGCATGGCGCCCATCCACCGCGAGGTGGAGTGGAACGACCCCGTGGCGTACATGCCCGTGAGATAGGCCAGCAATATGCCGAGGCACGAGACCAACAGAACGAACGGATGAACCCGCGACATGGCTTTTCCCTGCGCGGCGCGAATGCGCGACCAGACCGATTGCACGATATTTCCCATAATGCGATTTTTCAGCTCGGGGAACAATAAACGCGCCGAAAGGGAATGCGTGCTCAAGTATTCGGGTCCGCGGGATAGGCTGACGCGTGTGCATTTCTCTCAAAACTTATCTTCGGCGGCTGCGGGGGTCGCACCAAAGCGCGAGCCGCCGAAGATAACACCGCCGAGCAGTGCGCTGACGCGTGTGTATAGATAATGGAAACCTACTTTCGCGCGGCGCCGCCGACCTTGTAGCGCGAGGGCGAGATTCCCACGCGTTGCTTGAAATATTTGCCGAAGAAGGACTGCGACACGAAATTGAGTCGGTCCGACACCTCCTGAATGCTCATGCCCGTCTGCATCAACAGCTTTTTGGCCTTGCGGATCACGGCCTCGTCGATGATGCGCGAAGCGTTGCGGCCCGTCTTGTTCTTGCAGATGAGCGACAGATATTTGGGGCTTATGCCCAGTTTGGCGGCATAGTACTCCACCGAACGTTCGCGCTCGCAATCCTCGTTCAGAGCCTCGAAAAACTCCGACAGCAGTATGTCGCTGCGGTTTCGGCGCCCCTCGTTCTTCATGGCCTCGGCATTCGCCGCGATGATGGATATGAGGGTATAGAAGAACGAAGTGAAGAGCGACGATATGATCTTGTCGCCGTAAACGTCCGAGGCGCTCGAACGCGCGGCGTCGCTCAACATGGCCAACACACGGTGCAGACGCTCGCCCGAGGCGGAGTCGACCGTAAAGCACGACCGCATGCTGAACACCATGCACGACGACAAAAAATCGGACGTGTCGATATTCACCGAGTTGAGGAATTCGCGCGAGTAGGTTATAAGGTATCCCATGCAGGCTTTGCTGCATCGGAAGGTCTCCATGACCGAGTCCTCGCGCAGCAGAAAGATCGAGTTGGAGCGCATCTCGTACTGACGTCCGTTGATGGTCGTCTTGGCGGTGCCGTTGCACACCACGCCTATCGTGATGCCGTCTATCGCGCTCGGGGGGCCTTCCAGAGTGCGGAAATTGACCAATGGCGACAACACCAGTGAGTCGGAAACGAATCCGCCGCTCGGAAAGTATTTTTGAATTTTAGAAATAGAAATCTTGTTAACCTCCCCACAAACGCTCTTTCTCTCCATAATTAGTAGTTTATCCCTCTGACTTTATATATTTCCCGACCGCACCGCCGCAGCCGAATGTCATTTTTCCCGCGGCCCATGGCCGCGTTTACAATTCCGACCCTCCCCTAAACTGCGTTCGGCAGGCGAGGGCAATCGCGCTTGTGCGGATTGCCGAGCCGCCACAGCAGAAGCGGAACTTTGTTCCGCAATCCCCTCCTCGGAGGGGACTTCGGTCGCTGCGCTCCGCACGAGCAGAGTCCGCCGCGTCGATAATTCTTATGTTTCCCGACCGCAACGCCGCAGCCGAATGTCATTTTCCCCGCGGCCTTCCCTCCGACAGCCGCCGAATAAATAATCGCGCGAAACTATTCCGCCGCGCGGTCGCTCGGGCAAATCACGTTCAGATCTCCGTGCAGACACTTCACCCTCATCGGGAACTTGCCGCCGCGCTGGCCGTCGACGTCGGTATCCTCGCTTACGGGGGTGGTGAGGGTAAGGGTTCCCGTGCGCAGCGATCGCACCGCTCCCGTATTTATTCCCAACACATACAGCAGCATGTCGCACGCCGAAAGCAGCGGATTGCGCTTGCGCAGAAACAGACAGTCGAAGACTCCGTCGCGCAGGCTCGCGTTGCGCGCCAAAGGCACGCGGCCCGCCGTCTCGCCGTTGAACACCAACCCCATCAGGGTCTGGTACTCGAACGTCTCCTCGTCGGTGGCTATGGTGAGCGGTATGCTGTGCAGATTCTTCAGATCCTTCAACCCCGCGACGAGATAGGCCAAGCGGCCTATGCGGTGCTTCAGCCCCTCGGGCGTGTGCTGCGAAGTGGTGGTGAAGATTCCGAAACTGAATATGTTGACGAAATAGATATCCTTCTCGCGTCCGCGGCCTATCTGCTCCACCACGCCGCAATCGATCTGCTCGATCGTGCCCCGCGCTATCTGCCGCGCCGCCCTGAGGATGTTGCGAGACATGCCGAGCGCGCCCGCGAAGTCGTTGGCCGTGCCTGCGGGTATGACGCCTAAGGTGAGCGACAACCCCTTGCGTTTCATGGCGTTTATTATGTAGTTCAGCGTACCGTCGCCTCCCGCCACCACAGCCAGATCGACATCCTCGCTGCCGTCGAGCGGATTCGCGCCGAACTCGATGATCTTGGGACGCATGTCGTAACCCGCATCGCGGAAAACGGCCACGATCTTGTCGATGTTGCGACCGATCTTGCCTCGTCCCGCCTGCGTATTGTATAGCAACACTGCTCTCTTCATAAATTCTTACGTTTTCGATCCGCCGCCCTCGCGTTCGGGATCAAATAGCGTGAAAAAAATCCCCGATGCGCTTCAGAGCCGCGCCCAGAGCCTTCGAATAGTACACCTCGTAACCTCCGTCGGGCGCGGCGGCGATGAAGTAGACCATTATGCCGTCGCTCTCCAAGCGGCGCGCCGACTCGATGGCCCTCTCCTTGCCCAAGGCCATGAACATGGTGCCGTAAGCGTCCGCCTCGGCGCACGTGGGCGCCACGACGGTGGCCGACAGCAGGTCGGTCACGGCGCTCAGCCCCGTCAGGGGGTCTATCGTATGGGCCACCTTGCGGCCCTCGTCGTCGGTGTAGCAGCGGCGGTAGTTGCCCGACGTGGCCAAAGCGCAGTCGGTGAGCGATATCACCTGCTGCACGTGGCTGCCCGGGACGTCGTTGCCCTCGAACGGGGTCTCCACGCCCACGCGCCACGCCCCGCCTTTGGGGTTGCGGCCGCGGCAGCGCACCTCGCCGCCTATGTCGACCAGATAATCCTTCATGCCCTCCTCCTCCAACATGCGGGCCACGAGATCGACCGTATAGCCTTTGGCTATCGAATTGAAGTCAAGCTGCACGCGCGGGTCGGCCTTTATCAGTCGGTCGCCCTCGACGCGCACCTTGTCGAATCCGACGAATCGCATGATCGAATCGACGTTCACCCTCCGCGAACGATCCTTGCCCGCGAAGCCGTAAGCCTCCACCAACGGCTTCACCGTCACGTCGTAAGCGCCTCCGCTCACGGCGTTGACGCGCCCCGCCAGTTCGAGGTTGAATTTTATGTGGTTGTCCGCAATGTCGGTCTCGCCGCGGTTGATGCGGCTCAGAAGCGACCCTTCGTCGAAAATCGACATCGAGCGTTTCATCTCGGCGTCGATGCGCTTCGCCCGCTCGTATATCTCCGTCGGAGGGAGCGACGTGCGCGCGCTGATCTGCACGAAAGTGCCGAGCATCTCGCCGTCGACCTCCGCATAGGGCTTGCGACACCCCGCGACCGCGAGCGTCGAGGCCGCGCACAACGCAAAACAAAGGGTTCGTAAATTCATTATCTGCACGTAATTAGCGCCCGTCCGCCTGCCGCCGAGAGTCTCTCCCGCGTGCGTCGCCGCACCGTCGGCCGACGAGGCATCACTGCGCAAATATACGTAATTTTGGCAAATTATCGCCAAAGCCGTGAAAAAACGGGCTTCGCCGAGGCGAAAAATCATCGTTTTTTGAGCTCAAAATATTTGTATCTGAACTAAATTCGAACTAATTTTGTCGCACGCTCCGGCGTTATTCACGGTAAGGGGAATGCGTCGTGGAGTGGAACTTCGGGTCGTGTGCGTTCTGGACGGAATGCGCCGCGGCCCATAAATCAAAACTTTTTATGGCTTATTTAACAGCAGAGAAAAAGCAAGAGCTTTTCGGCAAGTACGGCAAGTCTAACACCGATACAGGTTCTCCAGAGAGCCAGATCGCGCTGTTTTCGTACCGTATCAGCCACCTTACTGAGCACCTCAAGAGCAACAAGCACGACTTCGGAACGCAGCGCTCGCTGTTGCGTCTGGTAGGTAAGCGTCGCCAGTTGTTGGAGTACCTCAAGGAGATCGACATCGAGCGCTACCGCGCCATCATCAAGACGCTCAATCTCCGCAAGTAATCCGCTTTCAGAGGCGTTAAAGAGGCTGTCACGACCGACAGCCTCTTGTCTGAAAAATGTTGCGATGAGAAGCCGTGCGCCGCGCGCATCCGCCGAATAAGCGGGGTCGGGAGGGCGCGGAACTCGTCGGACATTTTTTGCGTGAAAATTCTTATTAGACGAAAATATTTTATGGAAGAGACAAAATTGTACAACGCTGTACAAAAGACGATCACGCTGGCCGACGGCCGCGAGATCATGATCGAGACCGGCAAACTGGCCAAGCAGGCCGACGGCGCCGTGGTCGTCAAGATGGGCGACACCATGCTGCTGGGTACCGTCGTGGCCGCCAAGGAGGCCAAGGAGGGTACCGATTTCATGCCCTTGCAGGTGGAATACAAGGAGAAGTTCGCCTCGTGCGGCCGTTTCCCCGGAGGCTTCATGAAGCGCGAGGGCAAGGCCAGCGACGCCGAGGTTCTGGTGGCGCGTCTGATCGACCGCGCCCTGCGTCCGCTGTTCCCTTCGGACTACCACGCCGACGTGTTCGTTACCGTGAACCTCATATCGGCCGATAAAGATATTCAGCCCGACGCTCTGGCGGGTCTGGCCGCGTCGGCCGCGCTGGCCGTGTCGGACATTCCGTTCGGAGGTCCCATCTCGGAGGTGCGCGTGGCGCGCATCGACGGCGAATACGTCATCAACCCCAACTTCTCGCAGATGGAGGCGGCCGACCTCGACATCATGGTCGGCGGTACCATCGACAACATCCTCATGGTCGAGGGCGAGATGAAAGAGGTGTCGGAGGATGTGATGCTCGGCGCCATCAAGTTCGCGCACGAGGAGATCAAGAAGCAGTGCGCCGTTCAGATCGAGCTGTCGAAAGAGTTAGGCAAGGACGTCAAGCGCACCTACTGCCACGAGAACAACGACGAGGAGCTGCGCCAAACCATCATCGCCGAGCTCTACGACAAGGCTTACGCCATCGCCACGAGCGGCACGGCCAAGCATGAGCGTTCGGACGCGTTCGACGCTCTGGAGGCCGAGTTCGCGTCGCGCTTCACGGAGGAGGAGCTGGTGGAGAAGGCTCCCCTGATCCACAAATATTTCCACGACGACGTGCAGAAGAAGGCCATGCGCAACATGATCCTCGACGAGGGCAAGCGTCTGGACGGCCGTCGCACCGACGAGATCCGTCCCATCTGGTGCGAGGTGGGCTACCTGCCCGCGGCGCACGGCTCGGCGATCTTCACCCGCGGCGAGACGCAGTCGCTCACGACCGTCACGCTGGGCACGAAGCTCGACGAGAAGATGATCGACGAGGCTCTGGTGCAGGGTACCGAGAAGTTCACGCTCCACTATAATTTCCCGCCCTTCTCGACGGGCGAGGCGCGTCCCGCGCGCGGCGTGAGCCGTCGCGAGATCGGCCACGGCCATTTGGCTTGGCGCGCCCTGAAGCCCATGATCCCCACGGGCGAGGAGATGCCTTACGCGCTGCGCGTGGTGTCGGATATCCTCGAGTCGAACGGTTCGTCGTCGATGGCTACCGTTTGCGCGGGCACGCTGGCGCTGATGGACGCGGGCGTGAAGATCAAGAAGCCCGTGTCGGGTATCGCCATGGGTCTGATCTCGGATTCGGCCACGGGCCGCTGGGCCGTGCTGTCGGATATTCTGGGCGATGAGGACCACTTGGGCGACATGGACTTCAAGGTGACGGGCACCAAGGACGGCATCACCGCCACGCAGATGGACATCAAGGTCGACGGCCTCTCGTACGAGGTTCTGGCCAAGGCTCTGGAGCAGGCGCGCGAAGGCCGCATGCACATCCTCGGCAAGATCACCGACTGCATCGCCGAGCCTCGCGCCGACTACCGTCCGTTCGTTCCCCGCATCGTGCAGATCACCATCGACAAGGACTTCATCGGAGCCGTCATCGGCCCGGGCGGAAAGGTCATTCAGGATATCCAGAAGACCACCAACACCACCATCACCATCACCGAGAACGAGGTGGCGGGCGTCGTGGACATCTTCGGCGTGGACAAGGAGGCTCTGGACGGAGCTCTGGCCCGCATCAAGGCCATCGTGGCCGTTCCCGAGGTGGGCGAGGTGTACGAGGGTCCGATCAAGAGCATCGTATCGTTCGGCGCGTTCGTCGAGATCATGCCCGGCAAGGAGGCTCTGCTCCACATCTCGGAGATCGACTACAAGCGTTTCGAGACCATGGACGAGACGGGTCTCAAGGAGGGCGACCGCATAGAGGTGAAGCTCATAGGCGTCGATCCCAAGACCAACAAGTACAAACTCTCGCGCAAGGCGTTGCTTCCCAAACCCGAAGGCTGGGTGGAGCGCGAGCGCAAGCCCCGCGAGGGCGGACGTCCCCGCGGCGAGAAGAGCGAGCACGGCGACCGTCGCGAACCCCGCAACAAGCGATAGGGCGGCCGACACGCAATGAAGAGACTTTAATTAAACGTTTAACAGCAATATCATCATGAAAAACTTATTGAAGGTAATGATTGTCGCGGCAGCCGCATCGGTCGTAATGACGGGTTGCAACTGCTTCGGTAAGATGGCCAAGAAGCAGGATGAGGTGACCGTCGCGTGCACTCCCGACGTTTTGGCTCTGAACAACGGCAAGGTTGAGGCCGACATCACGGTCAACTTCCCCGCCAAGTACTACAACAAGAAAGCCGTGCTGAAGGTAACTCCCATCATGGCATACGAGGGCGGCATCGTCGAGGGCGCGGCCAAGTATTTTCAGGGCACCAAGGTGAACGACAACTACACGGTGGTCGACAACCTCATGGGCGGCACCTTCACCCAGCACGTCGAGTTCCCGTACGATCCCCGCATGGCGAAGAGCGAACTGCGTCTGCTGGTCGAGGTGAAGTGCCCCTCGGGCAAGTGCAAGACCTTCACGCTGGTCAACGCCAACACGGGCGCGCTGGCGGGCAAGGCCGAGCAGCAGGCTCTGGCCATGGGCGGACAGAGCGCGCAGGATGTGAAGAAGGCATTCTCGCTCCCCGTCGCCAAGGGTGTCAACACGCTCCAGAGTGATCTGGATTACGCCGCCGTAATGTCCAACACGGCCAACAACTACAAGAACGTGACCACGGTGGTTACCAAGGCCGACATCATGTACGCCATCAACTCGGCCACGGTGTCGAGCAAGGCCGCCAACAGCGACGACCTGAAGTCGTTCAAGCAGAACGTGGTGGAGACTCAGGCCAACGACCGCGCCACGCAGAAGCTCTATGTGAACGGTTACGCTTCGCCCGACGGTCCCGAGACGTTCAACGACAATCTCTCGAGCAAGCGTTCGATGTCGGGTAAGAAAGCCGCCGACAAGCTGCTCAAAGACACGGGCATGGATCTCGACGTGGCGTCGTACGGCGAGGACTGGGAGGGCTTCCAAGAGTTGGTAGCCGCTTCGGACATCGAGGACAAGGATATCATTCTTCAGGTTCTGCGCCGTTACGATTCGTCGTCGCAGCGCGAGTCGGAGATCAAGAACATGTCGGCCGTATTCACCGAGCTCAAGAAGGAGATCCTCCCCAAACTGCGCCGCGCGCAGTTGGTGAACAGCACCGATATCAAGGGTAAGACCGACGCCGAAATGGCCGCTCTCATCAACTCGGGCCGTCTGGACGAGCTGACCGACGAGGAGCTGCTCTACATGGCCGAGAGCGTTCTGACCGACGCCAAGGCCAAGGCAGCCGTTCTGGAGTATGCCGCCAAGAAGTTCAACGACGCCCGCGCATACAACAACCTCGGCGTAGTTTACGCCGCTCTGGGCGACAACGCCAAGGCTCTGGCCGCTTACGAGAAGGCTGCGCAGCTGGGTCTGAACAACAACGAGATCAACAGCAACCTCGCACTGGCCAACCTCGCCAACGGCAACGTTACGAAGGCTCAGCAGTACGCCGCCGCAGCCGACGCCAAGACCAAGTCGATGATCGCCGCGGCTCAGGGCAACTACAGCCCGGCAGCCTCGACCCTCTCGGGTTACAACGCGGCCATCGCCAACACGATGAACAACGACCTGACGGCTGCCAAGAAGGCCCTCGCGTCGGAGTCATCGGCCAAGGCCGACTACCTGCGCGCCGTGATCGCGTCGAAGGAGGGCGATCTGGAGACGGCCAAGGCGCAGCTTCGCAGCGCTGTAGCGAAGGATGCTTCGCTCGCCGCCAAGGCCGCCAAGGATGTGAATCTCTCGAACCTCTTCGCGAGCGGCTTCAAGCTCTAAGCGGAGATCTTGCGAATACCGAAACGGCTGTCCTCGAAAGGGCAGCCGTTTTTTGTTGTAACGACGGGGGAGGCGTGTCTGCGGTTCGCCGACGGCGGGCGCAGCCTGCGGAGAACGCTTGCGAACGTGAGTGAGCAGCGGGCCTCCGCGCGCCGAGGCTGCGGCCCGCACGACTCTGCGAGTCGCAAAACTTTGCGGCTATAACCTAAACATCAACTTCATCAACTCCGTCGTCGTTTTGCCCTCGATCTCCTCGTCGAACTCCTCGTCGGTGAAATCCGAGTCGCCGACACGGGCCATGAACTCCGTCAAGAAACGCAGAAGAACAAGAGCCTCGAGCGACAGTAGGGTCTCGACCTTGAAATCGCCCTGACGGACGATAAGAGAATGCGTGCCTCCCGACAAACGGCCGATATTGCCCGCTGAATGCT
>CAJUMU010000024.1 GCA_910587675.1 uncultured Alistipes sp.
TCACTGTTATCCGACATTTGCAACGCCAGAAGTCGGGACATCCGAGGCATTTTTTCCCTTTCCCCGTTCAAGTTGAGAAACTCGTTCTTTTAACCGCCCAATTTCTTCTGCTTGCTGTACAATCTGTGCGTCTTTTTTTTGAATAAATACATCGAATTGTTGCAATATAGGAGCAAGCCTGTCATTGTCAGAAACAAGTACAGGTGCATTTATATCTAAATTGCTTACGCGCATGTGTCCTATTCCCGTGAGTAACCACATTGCATTTACATCGAGAGTTCTCACTATTTTTTCAAGAACATCAGCCTTTGGCATGATGCCTTTGATATAACCACGTATATTTCCCTCACTTATGCCTATTTTATTGGCAAATACAGTGTTTTTGCCATCTCCATATTCTTGGACTAATGCCCCTATCCTATCGTGAATTGTTTCGTCCATACATGTATAATTTATAGAAAATCGAAATTTCTCACGCATTTTATTTGTATATTCGTGAGAAATCACGATATTTGCAGCGTGAAACTTATAACACAGCCGCCAAAGGTACGAAAAAAAGCCGAGGCGGCAGAATGTTAAACCCTAAAAGTAAAAGGACAATGACACAGAAAGAATTTGAAGACAGGACACGAAGACTGATAACGGCAGAAGATTATCATTTTGTGGAGAATCTCTACATAGCTGCTGGAAATATGGATAAGGACGAGTTCTGTAAAGAAATGAAAGCCATGTGTGCCTATGACGGAGCTAACGATCATATCGAATTACGCCAATGTTTGAAAGAAGTCGGCAGACGTGTTGGTGGCATGGATGCAGAGCTTAGTTTTTTGAAAAAGGCTGTAAAGAAAGAGCGGGAAGAGCTTGCAGAGTTTCTTATAGGTAAAGCCAGCGCGTATAATGACACTGATTTTTATAATAAGGCAGTGAAATTAGTCGGGCAAAAGGAAGTTGTAACCAGAAAAATCAAAATGGGGCTTCCTCTTTGGGAAGAGGATGTACAGTATATCAATGCTAACCTGAAATAAATAGTAATATGGAAAAGTACATAGCAGTAACGAAAGAAAACCGCGAGTTCCTGATTAAGACTTTCAGGACTACTAAAATGGCGGTATGGCGGGCACTGACTTTTGTTGAACGTGGGGGCGATAGCCCACGGGCGCGGAAAATCCGTCAGCTGGCACAGCAGCGCGGAGGTATTTTAATGATTGCCACACCTGCAATTGAAACGATGCACGATGCTGACGGTTATATGCGTCAGTATTTCCCTAATGGTGTTATGCTGGAGTGTGACAAAAATACGGGACGTGTGGACATCATCAAAGACGGTCAGTCTGTCAAGAACTACAAAAACGTAATGTTAGACCAGTTTCCTGCCATACAAGCGGAAGCACAAGCAATGTAAGTGATGGAATATTACGGTAACACGCTTTGTATAAGTCATACCGAGTTGATTGCTGGTATTATGACGGAGGACACAGTGAAAAATCTGCGCCGTCGTAAGCAAATCAAGCAGGTGCAACGTGCCTGTTATGGGACACCCGCGCTGTTTGCCGTTGAAAGCCTGCCACTGAAATATCGCACGGAGGTTTACCGCCGTTACCCCGACTTACAGGAAAAAGCCGACAGCAAGCCTTTTATGGACACAATCACCCCCGACGGACAGGCCATGCAGTTTTACGCGGACTATGTGCTGGCCGACGGTCGCCACCTCACCACCGAAAAGCAGGCGGAATATTCAAACAACTGCGCCATCATGAACGCTTTTCGGCAGTGTATCGAAACCAGCAACAGCCACCGCCTACGTCAGAGCAAACCGCGCCTGAACAAGACGGAGTTCTGGCGCAAGGCCGCGGCAGCCCTGCCACGTCTGGCCGACCGTTTCCCGCACTCCCTGCCTGAAAGCGACCGCCGCCTGCAACGTAAGTTTAACGAATACCTGCATGATGGGTATGTGTGTTTCATCAGCAAGAAGTTCCAGAATATCAACGCCGCAAAGGTGGACGACGATGTAAAAGAAAGCGTGCTTGTGCAGCTTATCGGCCACCACAACAACCTCGACAATGTGGCGATAGCCAATTTGTACAATGCCGTGGCGAAGCAGCAGGGCTGGAAAGCGATAACCCCCAGCACGGTGGCAAAATGGCGTGAAAAATTGGACTTGGTGACAGCGGCAGGCCGTTTGGGCAGTACGAATTTCCGCAACACGAAATCCATGCAGGTGAAGCGCACCAGACCGACCGCTCCGTTCCTCATGTGGACGCTTGACGGTTGGGACGTGGAACTGCTTTACCAGACAACGAAAACCGACAGTAAAGGCCGCAGCGTTACGACATACCATAACCGCCTGACGCTGGAGGTGGTGCTTGACCCCTGTGTAAACTACCCGATAGGCTATGCCGTGGGTACACACGAAACGCCCGAACTTATAGCCGAAGCCCTGCGCGACGCGGCCAAACACAGCGAGGAACTTTTCGGGGTCATGCTTCGGGCAAACCAGATACAGTGCGACCACTACAGCATTAAGGCCATGACCCCGCTTTACAACGTGATGGGCGACAAACTGACGCCTGCCCGCGTAAAGAATGCAAAGGCCAAAGTGGTAGAGCCTTATTTCGGCTACCTGAATAAGACATACTGCAAGCTGTTCAACAACTGGTCGGGCTTTGGCATAACCACCGACCCCAGCAAGCAGCCAAACAGTGAAGCCCTGAACATGCTGCGGCACAGTTTCCCCGACGAAGCGGGTGTGCGTGAACAGATAGACCGCATCATGCAGATGGAACGCCAACGCAAGGTAGAACAGTTCCGCAAACTTATGGAGAACCTGCCCGCGGAACGCCGCCTGCCGTTAAGCCGCGAACAATACCTGCTGAATTTCGGTGCGGAAACAGGCCACAAGAACGCCATCGAGGGCAGCGGCCTGCGGCCTACACTTTTGGGCATGAAACGCGATTATGACTGTTTCGACGTGCGTTTCCGTCAGTATGCAGGCAGGCGTTGGACGGTGAAATACGACCCCGATAATCTGCATGAGGTGCTGGCAGTAAGTGAAGACGGCACGCTGCGCTTCATGCTGACAGAAAAATACGTGCAGCCGATGGCACTTGCCGACCGCAAGGAGGGCGACGCGGCCGCACTTCAACAGGTGCAGGACTTCAACAGGCATCTGGAACAACATGTAACGGAACGCCTCGCGCTGGCTTATGAAAAGGCGCAGCCCGTTATTGCACAGGACAATATCCTCAACCGCCTGCTAATATGTGACAGCCGCGGGCAGCACAAACTGCCGAAAGCGCAGAAACGCCTGAATACCATTGACGTGGAGGCGGTAGAGGTCAAGACGGTGGAAGTGCCCCTGATACCGCAGGGCGCGGCCGCTTCGGATAAAGACGATTATTCAATTTTCTAAAACGAAATAAGATGCAAAAGGACGAAAAACAACAGATTGCCGCACGTCTTAAAGACTACTGCGCGCAGAAAGGCAGCCAGAACAAGGCGGCCAACAGTATGAATGGCGTAAGTGCGGCCACTGTCAGCAAGGTGCTGGCAGGTGATTGGGACACCATCAGCGAGGAAATGTGGCGCACGATAGCTGCCCAGACAGGGCACGAGGCAAAAGCGTGGCGCATCGCTGAAACACGCGCGTACAGCCGCATGGGCTTTCTGCTTGACAATGCCCGCGAGGACAGCCTTGTGCTGGCCGTTACGGGTGACGCTGGCTGCGGTAAGACGGAAGCCATAAAGAACTACGCCGCCACGCACCGCCATGTTTACCACCTCTGCTGCTCCGAATATTGGAACCGCCGCACGTTCATGGGCAAGTTGCTGCAATGTATGGGCGTGGACTTCACGGGCAGCACGGTGTCGGATATGATGGACGACATCATCGACACGCTCAAACGCAAGGAAAACCCGCTTGTGGTGCTTGACGAGGCCGACAAACTTTCGGATCAGGTGCTTTATTTCTTTATCAGTCTTTACAACCAGCTGGAGGGACATTGCGGCATCATCCTTTGCGCTACCAATTTTCTGGATAAGCGTATCAAAAAGGGTCTGCGCACCAAACGCAAGGGGTACGAGGAAATTTACAGCCGTATAGGGCGCAAGTTTGTGGAGTTGCAGGTGGTGAACAGCGAAGATATAGCCGCCATTTGCGTGGCAAACGGCATTACAGCCACGAACGCCATCAACCGCATAGTGGAGGACTGCGAATGTGATTTACGCCGTGTAAAACGTGCTATTTGGGCTTTACAAAAGGAGGAAAACAAATGATTGAATTGATTTTTCGACAAACTGCCTGTACAGGAGGTGATGAAACTGCACCATACGATGTTTTCTTGACGCAGGAATGCACAGTAGAAGAATTTGTTACCTCGGTTTTGGATAGAAATGAATGGGGCAACATCAACATAAAAGGTTGTGGTCGTATAGAGTATAGGCGGGATAAGATTATATCTACCACTCTGACTAATGGTGAAATGTCCTATTTGATTAAATCAGTTCACGCTGCTGGCGGTTGGTCAAGGATGGATTATTATCTGGAAATAAAAGCGTAATACCTATGGGACGGGCGATAAGCAATAAAAACGTGCTGACGGCAAAATTTGAGGTGGCCGACTTTGACGGGGCGTTTCTTGCCAGCTTCGGGCGGCCAGAACTGCGGGGCGCGTGGATAATCTACGGCGGCAGCGGTTGCGGTAAAACCACCTTTGTGATGCAGGTCTGCAAGTACCTTACCCGCTTTCGCCGCGTGGCATACAACAGTCTGGAACAGGGTTTAAGTCTGTCATTGCAAAAGGCATGGGAACGTGTGGGCATGGCGGAAGTCGGCAACCGTATTATCCTGCTGAATAAAGAACAGTTGAAAGAACTGCGTACCCGTTTGAAGAAGAAACAAAGTCCTGACGTGATTGTGATTGACAGCGTGCATTATTTAAGGCGTTTTAATATGGATCAGTACCAGACTTTGCGCGACGAGTTCCCCGATAAGCTGTTTATTTTCATCAGTCATGAAAAGGCAGGCCAGCCCAAAGGTATGATGGCACAGAATATCCGCTATGACAGTGAGATAAAAATACGTGTGGAGGGTTACAAGGCATTCGTCACTACCCGTTACGAGGTTGCCGACCTCGGAGAGGGCGGCGCAGACTTCGTGATATGGGAGGCAGGCGCACAGGAGTATTGGGTTGATAAAATGTAAAAGGATATGGCAGAAAACAAGACAATGGATAAAATCCATAGGGATATTTTGAAGAAGTTCCACACCCTTTGCAGCGTGTTGGGACTGACCGACGCCGAGAAACGCGCCATCGTGGAAAGTTGCGGGGTTGAAAGTAGTCGCGACATGGACACCCACGATTTGATAAACGTGTGCGGCAAACTTTCGGCACAGGTGAACGAAAAGACGGGCGCGGGTGAAATGGACAAACTGCGCAAGCGTGTAATGGCCGCCATTGGTGGCTACCTCAAAGCCACGGGCAAAGAGAGCAACGCCACGGTGATTAAAGGTATTGCCTGCCGTGCCACGGGTCACACTGATTTTAATAAAATCCCGCGTGAAAGGTTGCGCAATCTGGTGGCCGCGTTCAACAATAAAGTAAAAGACGCGCAGGCGGTGAATGATATAGCCGATGCCTTGCTTATGCAAACACTGTTAGGTCATGGGAAAGGAAGACAAGCAAATGCGTAAGGAACGCAATCTGCGTTACCAGATGCGGAAGAAAGGCTACCGGTTCAACCGTGAGCAACGTGTGGCCGTGCTCCCAGAGGACAGCAAGAACCGCAGTGCGGTACAGGAGAAGCGGCTGCGGATATTGGGGTATGAATTTCAGTACAATATGTTTCAAACAATATAGAAATGAATAAAGTCCATATATGTGAAACATGTGAATATTGTACACATTCACCGAATTTGTTTCAGCCATACTATTGGTGTTCATGGTATGGGAAAGAAGTAAGAACACCAATTAACAAATGTGATAAAATAGTTCTCAAAATAAGAAAAGTATGAGTGCAAAAAGTGATATAATCAAAGTAACACCGTCTGAATTTATCGGGGTTGGCAACATGAAAGAAACCATTACCAGCAACGGCCATTTGTGTGGGTATTGTCATGGCAATGGCTTCTTTTGGAGCGGGCAGTATCGAGAACATGTGAAGAAAGACTGTCCTGTGTGTAATGGTAGCGGCCAACTCGATGCAGTTATAACAATAGAGTGGAAACCATCAAAACAATAGTATGGAAAAGAAATCAATAACGTGTTGCCTTTGCGGTAAAGAGATAAAAGGCGGTGCTTATAATGCACCGAGTGGCATCTATTGCCCTGACTGTTGGGAACGTAAGCCCAAACAGGAGAAGAAAAAGGAGGAAATGATTGCTTTGTCGCGTTTGGCAACACTTGGAAAAAATTTTAAGATATGAGCAATGCAGTAATGAAAGACGTGCAGCGTGCCATCAGGGAGCGCACCGTCGAAATGGGAAGCGAGGAATACGCGGCATTCATGCAGGAACTTGCCGAATGGGCACAAACGCAGGCCGACATGGCCGAATATGCCGATGATATTTACCAGCACTATGACAACGATTAAACAGTATTTAATCCCTTTTTAATAACTTCAAAATCCGTTTAATATGGAAAATGTAACAATGACCGCGGAAGAACGCCAAGAGTTCGAGGCGTACCGCGCAGAAAAGCAAAAGAAAGAAGCTGCGGCACAGCGCAAGCAGCAGCGTGAGAACTACGCCTCAATGGTGGACGATGAATTGCGTGCCACACTACCTGTCCTCCAAGAGTTGAGCGAACAAATCAAGACGGTTAAAAATACCGTTTTCGGCAACTTTGACGCCATTCTGAAAATGAAGTCGGAGGTGCTGGGACTTACGAAAGACGACCAGCGCAGCCACACGTTTACCACCAGCGACAGCAAACTGCGTCTTACCCTCGGCGTGAACACCATCGACGGCTACCGTGACACGGTGGAGGACGGCATCGCAATGGTCAAGGCATACATTGAAAGCCTTGCCAAAGACGAAACGAGCAAAGCCCTTGTGAATGCCGTGCTGCGTCTGCTTTCCCGTGACCAGAGCGGGAACATCAAGGCCAGCCGTGTGCTCCAGCTTCGTAAGATGGCCGAGGAAACGGGCAACGAGCGTTTTATCGAGGGTGTGCAAATCATCGAGGAAAGCTACCAGCCCACCGCGACAAAGAAATACATTCGTGCTGAATACAAAAACGAAAAGGGTGCTTGGGTGAATATTCCGCTCGGCATGACCGACGTGGAATAAAAAGCCGCGCCAGCTCCATCTGCCAAACTTAACCAACAGCGAGCCAGCGCAAAGCCTTTGTAAAAGGACGTTTGCAAAGGTAGTAAAAAGTAAGCAGATGGAGAAACGAAAACACCACGAAAGTACCATAGAGCGTGTAAGGATGGTTCGCGCCATTACCGAGCAGCACTATGAAAGCGGCAATCAGGCGCGGTGTTACAAGGCCGTATGGCGGCAGCATATTTTTCCAAAGTTCAAAATCTGCTATCGCACCTACCTGAATTATTTAGGCATACCGACGCCTCCGCCCGTGCAGCAGCCGCAGCAACTCACTTTATGGGATGCACTCAATGAAAGCCCCGCGACCTGAACGCGGGGCTTTTTCTTACCCTTTCCGCAGCGTCGGGGCAATCCCCGTCACTTTCGCGGCTTTCGGTACTGCTGTGATGTCCTGCGCGCTGGTGGTGTACCGCTCGACGCTCTCCATCAGTTCCGCGTGGTCGTGGTTGGTCGCCGAGGTAGTCAGCTGGAAGCCTGAAAAGTTATCCCCCCGCAATCCCTGCATGGCGGCATTTATCTGGTCTATCAAATCAAGAAACCCCAGCGCGTCGGACATTTTCGGGTCTTTCGCCCCGTGTGTGCTGACGGCTCGCGTCACCAGATGCAGGCGCACTGCCACGTCGCCGCGCCGTGCGCCGTTGTTCTGCTGCCGCCACTCTATCGGCTCGAACTCCACGAACACGGCAGGCAAAGGCCATACCGCGCCGCCGCTAAGCGTCTGGACGTTGTTGTTCCACAGGTCTATAAACTGAATATCTGGCACGCGCTCGGTAAGACGTGTGCAGATTGCCTGAAAAATCTGTTTTCTCATTTCCTTATGAATTTAGACAGTTGCATGTTGAAATCCGCGACGTTATCGGCAATGACGCCCTTTATTATTTCCTGCGTCCGTTTGCCGTCGCCCACAAACTGACGCTTCGGCATGGTAAATTTCCGCGTGTGCGCCTTTACCGTGTATTGTTTTCCCTTTCTGCTGGTTCGGGTATGTTGCCGCACAGGCTTTGTTCCAGTTCCGCCCTCGTTGTGTATGGCTGCGTATGGCACGGCGGACGTGAACCGCACACCGTTTCCTCTTACTTCCGCCTTGATGCTTCGGCGCATTGTTCCCGTAACCATCAGCAGCGATCCTTTCGCGTTGGGGTTGGCTCGGCGTTTCCATTTCTTTGTAAAAAACGCCTTTCGGTCGAAGTTCTTGTCGAACTCGTCGGAGAGTTCCACGCGCATATCGTCCAATATGTTTCTTTTAAGTTGTTCCCCGTCTATCATTTTGGGTGTTATTTTTATAATTAAACAAAAAATAATTCGTATTTTTGCCGATATGAAAGTGCCCGAACAAATAAAGAGTGCCGCAAAAAGTCTTATCGACCTTTACGGCGATGCCTTTGACTACCTCGGTAAGTACAAGGGCAAAGACGCTTTTTTGTTCCGTTTCCCAGAGGACACCGATACGGGCTTCCCTTACATCTACCTTTTCAAAGACGGCAAAGCCACCGAAGTAACGGGCTTTGAAGCATTGGGCATTATCCGTTTACTTGTCAAAGATTGATGCAAATTTAGTGTCGAACAGTTTGTTATCAACACGCAGCACGCCTCTTTTGGGGTAGGGTTTTGTCGCCCCGCTTTCGCACAGTTCGTCAATGCTCCTTTTCGCCCCGCTTCTCTCACTGTAAACCTGCGGTTCTATATACTTCAATGTACCGTCTTCAAAACGTTGCAGGACAGTTGCGTGTCCCCCTCCGCCTTTCCAGCCGATAGTCAGTATATATACGCCCGTCTCCTTGCAGCATTCCTCGAAATATTCAGCATATCTTTTTTTCGACATCTGTTTATATCCCTTTGCTATCATCCAGTCGTATGTCAGCGTCGGCACGGCTGGCGACCCGTCCGTGTTCTTCCATGCCTCGAACGAACGCTGGCGTGACAGGTATTCCGACAACGAGTTTTTGGTGTTTGCCTTTGCGGTCACGTTAAAGCCCATCAGCCGCAATACATAAGCGGGGGCGCAGGTCTGGCAGTTGATGCTGTATTCGTATTTTTTGCCATAGTTCGGATTGGCGTGCTGCTGGTCTGCCTGCTCGACGGTCATAGGTTTTCCCTTTGTTATTTTCAGGGCTTCTTCTATTTCAAGGTTGTGCGCGGCAATGGCCTGCTTTTCTTCAGGCGTCAGGTTGTCGGGCAGTTCCTCGACCATGTCGCGGATGCGTTTCTCCCTGATGGCTTCCTGCGTCACCTGTTCGATGACCTGCTTTGCCTCTGCGGGTGCTTTGAAATACGGGTGCTTTGGCGGGAACAGTTGCAGCGACTTTCCAGCGTTATACCTGAAAATGGCCTTTTTCGCCCCCTCCGTGCAGTTCTGCCCGCGCTTCATGGCCAGTTCTGGGTCGGATGCGGGATATTTGTTCTTTCGCACCTGTACGGCCGTGCATCGGCAGTTCCAGCCGTTTGGCGGCAGGAACATGTCCCAGAACGGGTCGGACGGCGGCAGTGTCGTGCCGTTGAGTATGGCGTGTTCCTCGCGCACCTTGTCGTCGCCCGCCGTGCGGTACTGCAAGTTGTAACGGTCGCCGTCCTGCTCGAAGTCGTGCCATTTGGCCGCCATCTGCGCCGCCCCGAGCGCGTGGTTGTATTCCGCGTACAGGTAATTGTGGTTGTACTGCGCGTTTATCCGCTTTACGTCCGTCAGGAACTCCCCGAACGGTTTGATGTCGCCCTTTTCCGTGAGCATGGACAGCCCCACTTCACGCAGCGCGTGGAATGTCTTAAATCCCGAAAACACAAAAGCGTTGTTTTCGAGGGCATAACGTATAGTGTCAGGCACTTCATGGGGCAGCGCGCTGCCGACGGCCGTATCAATCACGCGCAGCGTCTCGTTAATGAGAGCCTGCGCCTGCGGTTCTGTCAGGCATGAAACATCAAATCCCCCGTTCTGGTACACCGTCTTTGCCGCCTCGTCAAACAGCGCGTCGTCGAAGTCAAACGGCCGTCCGCCCTCGGCCAGCGTCAGCAGTTCACGCCCGTAAAGCGAACGCAACGCCGCGTTGAAAGCCTTGTACCCCCTGCGCAGCCCCACACCCGTGGGGCTTACCCGAAAAAAGCGTCAGGCTGTGTTTTTGCTTGCCGCACGCCCGTGATGGGTATGTTGTAGTTATCGACGAAATACTGCGGGTCAATCTCGTAATATTCCAGCAGCAGGCGTTCCTCCTCGCGCCTTTCGGCGGGGCTGAACGATGCCGCGTCGTCCCATTGGAACGTCAGCCCCTGCACGGGGAAACCGTGCCGCGCCATAAGTGGCAGCAGCTTGTCGTTTACGACGTTCGCCACCATCTTTGCGTCGGCCTTTACCACGTCCTCGAAAATTTCAAGGTGCGTTTCCGACTGCGACAGGGACGAACCGCTGTCGATGGTCATTGTCTGCATCAGCGTGCCTTTGGACAGTTCGCTGTTGCACCTGTCCACGCGCTTGTCATAGACGTTGTAGGCATCCCCGCGGCTGCTTTCCTTAATTTCGATGTCCGTGCCCTCGGGGAACAATGCCCAGAACGCCGCGCCCATCCTGTCCAGCGACCCCTCAATGCGTCGGCGTTCGGCCTCGTCGGTGGTGTTGGTACGTGCCACGCGCATGGGCGCGCCGAATATCTCGCCGAACATGTCCCAGAACGCCAGCATGTTTTTCTTGCTTATGCAGGAGGGTGCGCATTTGAGGAGCAGCCCCAAGTCTTTGGGCTTTCCCACCTCCACGCACCACAGGGACAAATCCCCGTCGCGGTACGGTATGCCCGTGCGCCAGTCGGCGGCGGGTTCTGGCGTAATTACCCCGTATTCGGGGCATACATGCTTGCGCGGCACAATTTCCACGCCCTCGAAGCGCATCCCGTTCTCGTCCGACACGATGTCGCCCAGCTGTATAAGGCTGTGCCCCCAGAAACGGCTGTCCAGCGCGAGGTCGCAGAAATCGTTGAACCACTCCCTTTGCAGCAGTTTGGTGGCGTCCGCCTTTTCCTTTCCGTCCTTTCCCACCAGTCGGAAATCCTTTTGCAGCGTCTTTCCTTTCCGCTGTCCGATACATCCCGTCAGGTGAAGATCCACGAGGCAGTCGGTATAGATGTCGTACAGCCGCGCGCGGTTCGGCGTGTCTATGCTTATGGCGGCCTGCCATGCCTGCCGCCATGTCGCAACGTCTTTCTTTGTCAGGCTGTCGGTCTGCTGCATCAGCTGCGCGGTCAGTTTAAGCCCCTGTTTGCTTTTGGCAAACCGTATCAGCCTGTCCATGTCCGCCTCGGTGTATGTGCGCCGCGTGAAAGCCTGTTTAATGCTACTGATTAAGTCCATTTAATTAGTGATTAAATACCGTTTAATAATCGTATCTGTTCGGGGGCATAGAGCCGTAACGGACGGGGTTGTGTGCATCCGTTTCCCCGTCCGTGCCTGTATATGTCGGCAGGTCTGGCGACGCTTTGGAGTTCTGGACGTCGCGCAGCCATTTCACCGAATCATTGTACAGGCATTCGCGCCTTTCGTGCCCCATGTTCTGCGGCAATCGGTGGATCATCAGCCAAAGGGTGATGTTCACCATGCACTGCACCAGCATGGCGTTGCGCTGCTCACCCTCGGCGGCAAATGCCTGCCGCATGTCGTAACGGTGTCGGGTGTAGCTGCAAATCTTCTCCATTGCCGCCCGTTCCGCCTTGAGACGTTCCGCTTCGCTGGCCGTCACCTGCTCGAACTCGAAACTGTCGCACACGCTCTGGTAGTCTTCAATCGTCAGGAACATGGCGTCTGTTTTTTTGAGTTGTCAGGGATGGCGACATACAGCGCGCATTTTTCGGCTTTCTCGGCCGTGAACCCCTTTGCGAAACGGTGCTGCCGTATCAGCTTTTTA
Source organism: uncultured Alistipes sp. (assembly GCA_910587675.1). Lineage (GTDB taxonomy): Bacteria > Bacteroidota > Bacteroidia > Bacteroidales > Rikenellaceae > Alistipes. Next base: position 12,204 of record CAJUMU010000024.1, read on the forward strand.
ATGCCCTGCATGGAAACCACAACGGGCTTTCCGCCGAATACAATCACCAGAAACTTTTTCCCGTACAGTGCGGCGTCGCTGTCCGCTTTTTTCTTGGCGCGTTTCAGCCGCCATTCAAACACAAGTGCTTTGAAATACTTTCTTACCATGATACATTTTTTGCATTGTTCCGCCTGCCGAACGACGGAGTGAAACTACTGATCCGTGAGTGCTTTTGAAGCAGTGATATTGCGCCCTCGTCGGCGTCGGGCGCATCATCGTGTCCCCGCATCCCTTTCTGGAACGCGAGGGTCTGTTCCAGCCCCGCGAGCATGTCGGGGTCTTGTTTCTGGCTTTCGTCGTAATATACAAAGCCGCGTTCCCAGTTTGCCGCGCTACTTTCGATACGCAGGAACTTGTCGGGCTTCTTGCGCTTGTCTCCCAGAATGGGCAGCTGGTAGCCGCGCAAATCGCCCTCCGTCTTGAAATCTTTTAGAATTTCCTCCTGCATGAAATTGGCCTCCATGTAGAACTTTATCGCGATACCCGTTTCCTGCGCCCACTCGAACAGGTCATAACACCACCTTACCATTTCGGGAATGGTGGCCTGCCTGACGAACGCGCGCAGCTGCCACAGCTGCGTTTTGCGTTTTCCCCACAGTTTTGCCGCCTTGTAGTCGTTCTTAACGCTGCTTTTCCATGCGGGGTCGATGTACAGGATAAGTTCTTCAAATTCTTTCCATTTGGGACGTGTCGCCCATTTAATCCAGTCCTGACGGAACACCGCGCCCTCGGTGATGGGGTTGTTCATGTACTCTTTTTGAAACGAGCGATACCCCTGAAACCTCTCGATGGCTTTCACTTCTTCGGGCGTCCATTTGGCCGCCCATGACACGCCCCCGTCCTTGTCCCAGATGTTCACCTGTGACACATGCACCCCGTCGATGGCGCAGAAGTTGGCCAGCACGCTGTTCTTTGAAATGAGGTTGCCCACCATGATAAAGCGTCCGCGTCCGCCGTCCAGCGCGCCGAACAGAGCCTCTTTCACCCAATTTGTAAGACGGGTGACGCGTGCGGGGCTTTCGCATAGTTCGTCGTCGTCGAGGTCGTCTATGACGATGTAGTCGGGTCGGTGGCTACGGTAACGCAGACCGCGCGGTGACTGTCCGCGTCCACGTGCGAAGAATGCCGTGCCGTCCTTTGTCACGAACTCGCCCTCCTCCCATGAACCGTTATTGTACTGCTGCCCGAAATCGTGGATATACCGCTGGTTGAACTGTAATTCCGCCTGTATGTCGGCCAGCAGCGTGTTCGCGTTGTCCTCGCTTTTGCCCACCAGCACCATGACGTTAATCTGGCGCGTTTCCTGACATTTCAGCCACATGGGTATGAAAATATCCAGATGTGTGGACTTTGCCGCGCCGCGATGCCATTTGAACGCCGCTTTCAGGTTGCGTTCTTTCAGCACCTTGTTCGCCGCCTTGATATGGAACGGCGCGCAAGACGTCTGTTTTCCCGTTTCTGGGTTCACGGTGTAGTGCGGGAAATAATAATCCACGAAAGCGGCATAGTCGGAACGCACGCGCCTGATACGTGCCAGTTTCTCCCTTTCCGTTTCCGCGGTATTCACCACGGTGGCCTGCTGCACAGTCTCGCAGTGCTTCTGCCACCTTTCGACCGCTTCCCTTAATTCCGCTTTTGAAGCCATAGGCTACTGGTTGAATTTGTTCTGTAACAGTTCGCTGATATACAGGTCGTGATACTTGTTGATGGTTTTGAGCAGTTCGGGCGTAATCCCGTCGTCGAACGACATGCGGAACTGCATCCACTTGCTGAACGCCATGAATACCTCTATCACGTCCACGATGGACGCCTTTTTGTCGAGGCGTTCGATGGTCGTTGAAAGTTTCGCCAGCTTGTCGCCCAGCCCCGCCATTGCTTCGGGGTCGTCACTTTCGTTTACCTGTTCGATGAGTTTATCAATGGTGTGCAGCAGCTTGTTCACCAGTTCGGGGCGTGTGATGTTGGACGCCGCGCGTTGTTCTTGCCAGCCGTTTTCGGCCACCCACTTGTTAATCGTTACGGCCGATACCCCGACCTTTTCCGCGATAACCTTTTGTGTTTCCCCCTGCATGAAAAGCAGGCGTGCATACTCTTTCTTTTCTTCGAGTTCCTTTTTCGTTGCCATTCATAAATAAAGTATTAAACATTCCCCCGTATCGGGGCTTTTGCTTCTGCAAAAGTGGTACTATCGGGCGACTGCAAGAAAAAGATATGCAAAGTTTTACACTCTTTTTGCCCGTGCAGTAGGAAAGATGAAAATTTGCAGCATCAAACATCGCGGGGTAGAGCAGACGGCCAGCTCGTGAGGTTCATTCCCTCAAAGTCGCGGGTTCGAGTCCCGCCCCCGCTACAATGGTATTTTTAAGGTAAGACGATTGTTTCAGTTGCGGGCGGCGGTGATGTGATGAACGACGCAGGCCGCCCGCTTTTTAAGACAGACAAATGGCAAAAGAAGTAATCATAAGCACCAGCGGCCTGAACTGCTACGGCGGCCGCGTGCTGACGTCGGGCATCGACCTGACACAGTTTCAGAAAAACCCGCTGCTGTTGTGGATGCACCGCCGCAGCTTCGACCGCGACGCCATGCCCATCGGGCGCATCGACAACCTGCGCACGGACGGCGACCGCCTTATCGGCACGCCCGTTTTCGACCAGAACGACGAGTTCGCCAAAAAGATAGAAAGCAAGTGGGAGAACGGTTTTCTGCGCATGGCCTCTGCGGGTATCGAAATCATCGAGACCAGCGACGCGCCCGAACATCTGCTGCAAGGCCAGACGCGGCGCACCATCACCCGTTGCAGGCTGGAAGAGGTCAGCATCGTGGACATGGGCGGCAATGACGAAGCCCTGCAACTGTATGACCGCAGCGGCAAAGTGCTGAAACTTGCCGCAGGCGAGGACAACGACGCGCTGCCCCTGCTTGCACCCGAAAAGAAAGACGACCCGTCGGGAACTGCCCCCGATGGCAAAGCAGATAATCAAACAAATAAATTAACTCAAAGCATGAACAAAGAAATTTTGCAGTTGCTCGGCCTGTCGGAAACGGCTACCGAGCAGGAGGCAGTGGGCGCGCTCCGCCTGCTGAAAGAAAAGGCCGACAAGGTGGAAACGCTCCAGCTTGCCAGCATTACGGCCGTCGTGGACGGTGCAATCGCCGAGAAGCGCATCACGGCCGACAAAAAGGAGCATTTCGTGAACATCGGCAAGGCCGCAGGTATCGACAGCCTGCGCACGACCCTTTCGCTTATGCAGCCCGTCAGGAAGCCCACGGAGGTAATCCACCAGACCGACGCGCCGCGTGACGACGAGCCGAAGACCTACGCCAAACTGTCGGACGTCCCCGCAAACCAGTTGGAGAAACTGCGCGAGGAACGGCCGCAGGATTACGAACGCCTGTACAAAGCCGAGTACGGGCATGACATCCCCAAGAAATAACCAATTAACAACCCAAAGCAATGAAATTTTTTAAGTATCTGTTTACGGCCGTTCTGGCCTTGATTGCATCCGTCGCCCTGAATAGTGCGGCGGGTGCGACGCTCGCCTGTGTGGCGGGTTTTTCCCCTGCCGCTGGTGCGGTGGCGGGTAACGTGGCGGGCTTGCTTGCAAGTGCCGTCCTGCCACAGGGGTGCGCCTGCGCCACCGTGTTTACCGAAATCTGGACGGGTGAAATGATTAAGGCGTTCCGCACGGCCGCCGAAAGCCTCGGATGGTATGACCGCATCAAGAGTTACGACCAGTACGTCGATAACGACGTTATCCACTTTACCGAATTGGGTGGCGACCCCGATGTGCTGGTGAACAACACCACCTATCCGCTGAACATTCAGGAACTCAAAGACGCGGACAAACCCATTTCGCTGGACTACTTCGACACTACGGCCACGCCTGTAACTGACGACGAACTGCACGCTTGCAGCTATGACAAGATGGCGAGCGTTCAGGAACGCCACCGCGAGGCACTGAAAGAGAAGTGTATGCAGAAAGCCATCCATGCCATCGCGCCCGCCGACAATAAGACGACTTCGCCCGTGCTGGTGACTACGGGAGCCTCCGACGGCACGCGCAAGAAGTTCACCACGGCCGACCTGCTCGCGCTGAAACGCAAGTTTGACGGTATGGGAATACCGAAGAAAGACCGTGTGCTGGTGATGTGCAGCGACCATGTGAACGACCTGCTGGAAACCGACCAGAAGTTCAAGGAACACTACAACATCAACCAGACCGAGGGCAAAATCTGCCGCCTGTACGGCTTCGACATCTACGAGTATGACGGCACGCCGTACTACAACGCCACCACAAAGAAAAAGCTCGCATGGGGCGCGGCTACTGCCGACACCGACATGCAGGCGTCCGTGGCATTCTATGTCGGCCGCATGATGAAAGCCAACGGCTCGGTACAGTTCTACCACAGCGAGGCATCGAAAGACCCGCTTTATCACCGCAACCTCGTGAACTTCCGCAAATGGGGCATCTGCCTGCCGCTTTCCGACAAGAACTGCACGGCAGCCGTCATCAGCGCGAAGACCGCGAACTAACCCGACGTAATGGCTAAACTTAAATATCTGGTTATCCATTGCACGGCCACCCCCGAGGGGCGCGAAGTGAGTGCGGCCGACATCCGTCGCTGGCACACTTCGCCCGCCCCTGCGGGTCGCGGCTGGAAGCAGGTAGGCTATACCGACCTGTTCCACCTCGACGGCCGTGTGGAGCGTCTGGTTGCGAACAACGAGGACGCGAATGTCGATCCGTGGGAAATTACCAACGGTGCGGCGGGCTATAACAGCATAAGCCGCCATATCGTTTACGCTGGCGGCTGCGATGCTGGCATGAAGCCGAAAGACACCCGCACGGCGGGGCAGAAAGAGGCGTTGAGGAAATACGTGCTTGACTTCCACGCGCGCCACCCCTCCGTTAAAATCGTGGGGCACAACCAGCTCGCATCGAAAGCCTGCCCGTCGTTCGATGTGGCGGCGTGGCTTCTGGAAATAGGTATCAAACAGTAAAACAATGAGCGCAGAACTTACAACCATAATTGTGTCGTCCCTTGTGGCGGCCGTATCCGCCCCGCTGGGCGCGTGGGTGAACAGCAGGGTACTGCGGCAGAAATACCAGCTTGAACTCGACAAACTGCGTGCTGAAATGAAACAGACGCTTACGAACGTGGAGAACAGCGAGCTGGAGAATGTGCGCAAGGCGAGCGGCATACTTATGGAAAATATAGTGAAGCCGCTCGAAAAAGAAATCAAATCATTACGCAAGGATGTGGACAAATTCCGAAAAGCCGTCGAGAAAATACCGTCATGCCCTATGGCTGACAACTGCCCTGTTTCTCGTGAGCTGCTCGCCGCAGAAGCGGCTGACGCGCGCCGAGGTGCAGACGCGGATAGATGAGAGCGCGCAGGCGCATTTTGATAGCCTTGTGCGCGCACAGGTTGCCATGATGCTGGAACGTCTGACCGTCAGCGAGGGCGAAACGGTCACGGACTTGGTGGTTTACGACACCGACAAGCCGCCCGCCGACAGCACAGGGCTGCCACCCGTGAAAGCGGTGCTGCACAAGGAACATCGGCAGAAACAGCAGACCCGCGAGACGGCGCAGACCGACGTCCAGACGGAAGCGCAGGTAACGGCCGACACGGTCGAGGAGAGCACGCAGCAGTCCGACAGCGTCCAGACCTCCGAACAGAAACCGAGCGCGGGCACAGGCATCCTGCGGCTTGGTACGGGCATGTTCCTGCTGGCGGTGTCTGTCTTTGCAATCTGGATATTTTACAAACGAATTAAACGCTAAAATTATGGCAACGAACAAGAACAAGGAAAAAGAAGCGGCCGCCGCACAGGTAGCCCCGACCCCCGAAACACCGACGGCACAGGCCGCCCCCGCGCCCGTCACCGAAGCCCCCGCCGAGGAAAAGACCGCCGCGGTTGTGCCCGCGCCTGAAACTGAAAAGGCCGACAAAAAGGCTGCGGCGGCCAAAGAGGAAAAGAAGCCGAAACCCGCGGCCAGCGTTCTGGAAAAAGCGGGCAAGGCCGCCATCGCGCGGCACGGCTTCAAAGAAGTATTCGTAACGTCCGACGGTCAGGCGTTCCCGTTGCGCTCCGACGCGCAGCACCACGCCGCCGATCTGGCAGGTAAGGAAATCATCAAAGTGACGGAGTAATGAACACTTTAAAAATAGAAAGACAAAACGGCAATGTGCCCAAAAGCGTGGCTGGTGAAGACCATGTGTCCGGCTTCATCGCCTATCTGGCTGCCGCGGAAATCCCCGACGGCTTCAAGACGGCGCACGTGCAGGCCGTTTCGACCATTGACGCCGCCGAGGCGTTGGGCATCACCGACAAGTCCGCCAGCTGGAGCGTGAAAGTGTTGCATTACCAGCTTTCGGAGATTTTCCGCGTCAATCCGAGCATTTCGCTTTACGTGGGCATCTTCACGAAACCGACCAGCTACAAGTTTACCGAAATCAAGACGGTGCAGAACTTCGCCAGCGGCCGCATCCGCCAGATAGCCATCTGGTGCGGCGACAAGGCTTTCAGCGCGGACGACGTTACCGCCATTCAGGGCGTCGCCGACGCGCTCGATACCCAGAACGCACCGCTTTCCGTGCTGTATGCCCCGAAAGTGTCCGCCGTGGGTAACATGCCCGCGGACGTTGCGGGTGCGAACCAGTGCCGCGTCAGTGTCGTAATTGCACAGGCAGGCAGCGGAACGGGCGCGGAACTCTACGCGGCCGAGGCCAACAAGACGGCCAAAAACACCGTGTCGGCCATCGGCGTGGTGCTGGGGCTTCTCTCTTTGGCCGCCGTGCATCAGTCCATCGGCTGGGTCAAGAATTTCCCCACGGGCGTGAATGTACCCGCCTTTGGTGACGGCACGCTTTACCGCGACCTTGACAAGGCACTTGTCGAGCAGTTGGACGGCGGGCGTTACCTGTTCTTCGTCACCCATGTGGGACAGGCGGGCAGCTACGTGAACGACAGCCATACGATGGACAGTGCCATAAGCGACTACGCGATGATAGAAAGCGTCCGCACGATGGACAAGGCCGTGCGCGGTGTGCGCACCTACCTTATCCCCGAATTGGGCGGCAACATCTACATCGACGCTGACACGGGCAAAATGCAGGCGTACAGCGTCAGCCATCTGGAAACGACGGCCAACAAAGCCCTCGAAGACATGGAAAAGGCGGGCGAACTGTCGGGCTACAAGGTGGAAATCGACCCCGAACAGGATGTGTTAAGCACCAGCGAGGTGGAAATCGTTATCCGACAGGTGGCCGTTGGCGTCATGCGTAAAATCAAAGTAAAAATCGGATTTGCTAAAACAGTATAACAAATTTGCTGCCAGTGAGAGCAACACCAAATTTATTTGAGTGTTGCCGAGCGCAGCGTAAATTCAGGAACTAATGGCAAGTGTAATCAACAACGGCATCCCCCTTATCAACGGAATGCTTTACTCGTGGGCTGACATCGTGGCAGCCATCAGCGGCGTGCCCCTTACAGGTATTACGGGTATCGAATATGGCGACAGTCAAGACGTGGTAAACAAGTACGGCGCAGGCCGTCACCCCGTCGGTCGAGCAAAGGGACGCATTACCCCGACGGCAAAAATCATCCTGTATCAGGAGGAAGTGGAAGCCATACAGGCGCAATCCCCGAACGGCCGCATCCAAGACCTTGCACCCTTTGACATTACTGTCACCTATCTGCCCGACAGCGGTATCATTAAGACGGATAAAATCCGCAACGTGCAGTTTTCGGGTAACAGCCGCAAGTGGAAAGAGGGCGACACGGGGCAGGAGGTGGAACTTGAACTTGTGCCGTCGCATATCGAATGGGCAAAATAGTAACCAATCATTAGACAGTAAAAGAACATGGAAAATAACGAAACAAAACAGCCGCAGGGCAAGACCTACGATGGCGGTGTGACCGAGGAACAAATCAACAAATGGAAAGCAGTACACAAGCGTGTTATCCGCATTGACGTGACGGAAGGTGAAGACCTGCATGTGGCCTACTTCAAACGCCCCTCGTTGGAAACCATGTCGGCCGTTACAAAGGTCGGCAAAAGCGACGAGGTGAAAAGTGCCTCCGTGCTTTATGACAATTGTTTTCTGGGCGGTGACACGGAAATGCGTGAAGATGCGCTGTTGTTCATGGCGGCGACCGCGCAGCTGGGTAATATGTTCAACTCGTGCCTCGGCAGCCTAAAAAACTTGTAGAGGCGCACCAGCTTTCTGATGACGACGATAAGGACGGTTTTCAAAAGGGGTGTGCCTTAATCCGCGCGAACCTCGGTCTTGACCCGACGGTCGGCAGTTATGAAGAATGGGCGGCGCATTACGCCGAGGCGTTATGGCTGGAGAAGTTCCGAAACAGAAACCTTGCAGAAATGCTATCGGGAATGTTTGGGGGTAATGCCAGCCCTTGACGCCCGCCTGAAATCTTTGAACGCGGCACGGGCGAAAGCACCGAGCAGATAAAATGGCATGATAACGATACCTATGCAGATAGGCAGCATTACGAACCATTTACCGATAAAAATCAAGATGCTTTCCATATTCAAAACAGTGTAAAAGTAACACGTTGCTAAAATAGTAAAAACAACCCGATTATGCAAAATTTCGACTACCAATTTAATGTCGGCGGCAATTTTACCGCCACGATGGAGGGAATGGCCGAGAGTACAGGCCGTTTCAATGCCGCCGTGGAGGGTACGCACAGCTGGCTCGGTAAATTGGGTCAGACGCTTGCAGTCTGGGATTTGGCAAGTAACTATGTAAGCAAGTTCAACGACACGCTGGGCGGCCTTTCGTCTTCGGGCATATCGCTTGACAGCCAGATGCACGATTTGAGTGCCGTCGCGGGTGTCGTGGGTGACGGCCTGAAACAGATTGAGGGCTACGCCCGCAGCAGTGCAAAGGCTTTCGGTATCGACGCCTCGCAGGCTGTCGAGGGTTACAAGCTGCTGCTTTCGCAGCTGTCGCCCGAACTCGGCAAATACCCCGAGGCTTTGCAGGCGATGGGCAACTGTATCGCCACCACCAGCAAACTGATGGGTGGTGACGGTGTGGCGGCGGCCGAGGTTCTGACCACCGCCATGAACCAGTACGGCATCAGCCTTGACGACCCGATGAAAGCCAGCGCGGAAATGGCGCGCATGATGAACGTCATGGCTGCGGCGGGTCAGGCGGGTTCTGCGGAACTCCCCGCCATCAAAGTGGCGTTGCAGCAGTGCGGTATGGCCGCGAAAGCCGCCAACGTCAGCTTTGAGGAAACGAACGCCGCCATTCAGGTGCTCGACAAGGCGGGCAAAAAAGGTTCGGAGGGCGGTGTCGCCCTGCGCAACGTGCTTTCCACCCTTGCCGCAGGCCGTTTCCTGCCTGAAAAGACACAGGAGGAACTGCAAAAGGCGGGCATCAACGTGTCCTCGCTAACCGATAAGACGAAGCCGCTGAAAGAACGTCTGGAAACGCTCAAACCGCTGCTGAAAGACGACGCGCTGCTGTCCGCCCTGTTCGGCCGTGAGAACGCGAACGCCGCCCTTGCCCTGATAAACGGCACTGAAAGTTTGCAGGACTTCACCGAGGCCGTCACAGGCACGGCCTCGGCGGAAGAACAGGCGGCCATCATCATGGACAGCTACGCCGAGCGTCAGGCACGTATAAACCAGCAGTTTGAGGACTTCAAGATAACTATTTTTCAGGCTACGGGCGACCTCGGCATCTGGCTTTCCACGCTTATGGGCGCGCTCGTTCCGCTTTCGCAGCTTATGCCGCTACTTATCGGCATGGGCAACCTTATGGCATGGATAAAGGGCTTGCAGTGGGCTGCCATGTGGTCGCGCGTTCAGGGCTTCATCTATGCTGCCCGACTGCAAATGGCGTTCATGAACCGAGAGCTTATTACGGGGCAGTTCGCCTCCAACGGCTTTTTTGTCAATATCACCCGCGCGACGCTGGCGGTGCTTCGGTTTGCCACAGTGGGGATATTCCAAGCCCTGAAAGGTCTGGGCGCGCTGGTTCTGTCGTTTGTCACGGGCGGGACAGCCTCGGCCACTTTCGCGGGTGTCGCTTCTGCTTCCTTTGGCGCTTTCAAGCTGGCTGCCACTGCCGCCTGCCGTGCGGTCAGCGTGGCCATTATGAGCATCCCGATTATCGGGTGGATAGCCGCGGCAATTGCGGGGCTTATCGCACTGGGCGTCTATTTTTGGAACACTTCGGCGAAGTTCCGCGCCACCCTGAAAGGTCTGGGCGCGTCCTTTGTCGCTGTATTTAAGGGCATCTGGGATTTGGCTAAAAACGTCTTCGGCAGTATTGGCGACCTTATAAAAGCCGCTTTCTCCCTTGACGGTCAAGGCATCAAAGACGCCATAAACAGACTTAAAGGCGGCTTTTCGGAGTTCGGCACGAACGTCGGCAAGGCGTTCAATGACGCCTACAACGCCGAAATGGCCGCCAGCAAGAAAGCGGAGGAGGCCAAAAAGAAAGGCAAGCCCGACCCGAACGCAGCGGGCGGTGAAGTCCCTACGGTGGACGTGCCGACCGTCACGCCGCCCGACCCGACAGGCGGCAGCCTCGGAACTGTCGGCGGCAAAAGCGACGGCGGCGGTAAAATCAGGAATATAACGGTCAATGTGGACAAACTGGTGGAGCGTTTCGAGATACATACCACCAACCTGTCCGAAGACTTGGGAAAGGTCAAGGACATGGTGGGCGAAGCCCTGCTGTCCGCCCTTAACGACGTAAATCTGGCAATGTAGTATGACACCGATAAGTTTCATGTTCATAGCCGCAGGCGCGGCCACACAGGCGAAAGGGCTGCTGTACAGGATGCAGCCCTCACGCACGGGGCAAGCCCCGAACTGGGACGGGCACGGCGGCGGTATCACCCCGCACGAGGTCAGCAGCCCGATAACCGATAAAAGCTATTGGGAGGGACGTTATGTGCTTTGCGAACTGACGCTGCGCAAGCAGGACGGCCAGACGCTTGTAATCAATGACGCCGTGTGCGCCATCAGCCGTGCGAAAAACATAGTCACCACGCAGATGGTCGGCATGGACGGCACGGTGAAAGAATACATCAACGAGGGCGACTACCAGATAAACATCGTTGTCGGTGTGGCCGCCGTCCGTAACGGTGTCATCGTGGACGAATACCCCGAAGACGGGCTGCGCGAGCTTCGCGCCTTTTTCGACGAAAAGGCGGCTATCGACGTGCATAGTGTCTTTCTGGAGATATTCGACATCGGCAGTATCGTGATAAAGAACTTTTCCGTATCGCAGGACACGGCCAGCAATTACCAGAGCGTGAGCATTTCGGCCATGAGCGACGGAGATTATAACGTGTACAGCACGGAGTATTAAACAGTAGTTAAACGGCATTCAAACGATGTACAGGCTGACGGCAAAAATAGAAATCACAGGCGCGAAGTCTTGGCGGCTTGAAAAGGTCACGGAGGTGGAAATCACCCGTGACACCGAAAAGCTGACGGACGAATGCCGCCTGACGCTGCCAAAAAAAATCAAGTGGGACGGCGCGGCCGAGATACCCGTCCAGCGCGGCGACGGGGTGAAAGTGTGGCTGGGCTACGACGGTGACTTGCAGCTTGCCTTTGTGGGGTACGTGCGTGATGTGGGTTTTAAGACGCCCGTCGTCATTACCTGCGAGGACGAAATGTTCAAATTGAAGCAGATTGAAGCGAAGAAGAAAGCCTACAAGAGCGTGAACCTTGAAACCCTGCTGAAAGAACAAGGCCTGAACTACCCGCTGCGCGTGATGGGTGAACAGAACCTCGGGCAGTACCGTGTCACGGCGGACACCGTGGCATCGCTTCTCGGCCATTTGCAGGAAAACGGCGTCCGCTCGTTCTTCCGTTACGAGGACGGCAGCCCCGTGCTTTATTGCGGTGTCCTGTTCGAGAGGGACAGCTGCCCGTCGCAGGTCTTCGCCACGGGGGTGAACATCATCGACGACCAGAGCCTCGAACAGCAAAAGGCCGAAAACATGCGCCTGCGCATCAAGGCGGTCAGCCTTATGCCGAACAATAAAAAAATCAGGGTTGAAGTGGGCGACGCCGACGGCGAACACCGCACGCTCCATACCTACAACAAGCAGGAAGCCGAACTCAAAGCGTGGGCGCAGCAGGAAATCAAACGTCTTAAACGGGACGGCCTCACGGGCAGTTTCAAGACATTCGGTTACAGGCTGGCGGACAAGCTGGACGCCATCGGCATCAAGATAGACGGTGAGAAAAAAGGCGTCTATCAGGTAAAGAAAAATATAATCAAATACGGCACGGGCGGCTTCCGTCAGGAAATCACGCTCGGCCAGCGTATAGGAGAATGAACAATATAAAAGAAACCATCAGGCAGTTGGCACAGGGCGGCCGCCAGAGCGTGAGCCTTGTTTGTACTGTGGACGCCGTGGACAAGACGGCGCGCACGGTGGACTGCACGCCGTTGGACGAAAGCGCGCCGCTTCTGGGCGTGAACCTGCAAGCCAATCAGGAAAGCACGTTCGGCGTGGTGGCATTCCCGAAAGTGGGCAGTTACGTGGTGGTTGGCTTTGTGGCCGACGGTGCTGCGGGCGTGGTGCTGCTTACCGACGAAGTGGAAAGCGTCGAGGTGGCAATCAGCGGCGACACCGCCCGAATTTCGGCCGACAAGGACGGCGTGCGCGTTCTGATGGGCGATGACACCAGCGCGGAACTGACGAAAGAGGGCATCACGCTGAATGGCGGCGGCTTCGGCGGCACGGTCAAGGTCGGGCAGCTGACCGAACGAATCAACGCTATAGAGCAGGACATCAACGACCTGAAAAGCGTGTTTTCTGGGTGGGTGGCCGTTCCGCAGGACGGTGGCGCGGCCTTGTCCGCCGCCGCTGCCGCATGGAGCGCGACCCCGCTTGAACTGACACAGCGGGGTGATTATGAAAACGAAAAAGTGAAACACGGATGAACGGCATACTGATAGACGCGGAAAGTGGCGACCTGCTGATAGAACGCGGCAGTGTCGTAATCGGTGACACCGACAGCCAGATTGCCGAGGGTGTCCTTGTTGCCATGCGCGGCGAGTGGAAAGAATGGCCGCTTATCGGCGGCGAGGTGAAAAAGATGCTTGGCGGCGAGGTGGACGTCATGTGGCGCGGTCAGGTCAAAAAGATGCTGGAGGCCTGCGGGCTTGACGTCCAGAAAGTGAGCATAACGGAAGACAACATTATAACAGTGGAGTGATGGAGGTAAAAGTAAAGGACAGGCAGAGCCTGCTCGACATGGCCGTCCAGACGGCTGGCAGCATGGAGGCCGCTTTCGGCCTTGCAGCCGCCAATGGCGTGAGCCTTACGGACACTCTTGCGGACGGGCAGGTGCTTGACACGGTGGTTGCCGAGAATGCCGACACGGTGCGCCGTTACAGCGTTCAGGGCATCCAGCCCGCCACGGCATTGAGCGAGGAGGAAATGGCCGCGCTTGCGCAGGAGGGCATCAACTTCATGGGTATTGAAATAGATTTTGTAGTAAGTTAAAAATAAGACAATGGCACGTACAATCGCAGAAATCAAAGACAGCATGACGGCCGACCTCATGCGCAATCCCGACGTGGCCCGCGCCTACGGGTTTGAAGCTGGTGCGGCCTTTTCCTCGCATTTCAGCAAGGTAAGCGTCGAAAGCCTGCTTTTCTATATCGTCGCCTGTGCGATGTGGGTTCTTGAAAACCTGTTCGACCAGCACAGGCGCGATGTGGAGCAGCGCATCGAGGCCATCATCCCGCACCGTCCGAAATGGTACAGGGACAAGGTTCTGGGCTTCATGAAAGACAAGCCCCTCGTTACCGACACGGATCACTACGACACGGAGGGTATGAGCGACGGCGACATCGAGGCCGCACGCGTGGTGAAATACGCCGCGGCCAGCGAGAACGCGGACGCCTCCATCCTTACCATCAAGGTGGCGGGGGAGGTCGGCGGTGTTCGGCAGCCTCTTGATGCCGACACGGAAATCCAGCTTCTTGCCTATATCGGTGAAATCAAAGACGCGGGCGTCCGCGTGAACCTCGTGAACCAGACCGCCGACGTGTTCCATTGCGAGGTCGATGTGTACTATGACGCCATGCTGCTGCCTGAAACCGTCGAGACGCAATGCAGGGAAACGATACGTAACTATATCGAAAACCTGCCTTTCAACGGTGAGTACAGCAACATGGCACTTGTGGACGAACTCCAGAAAATCGAGGGCGTGCGCATCGTTGAGATGAGCGGTGCGACCACGGAGGTGGACGGTGAAAGTACCCCTACCGACATAGACGCCCGTTTTACCCCCGCGGCTGGCTATTTTTCCGCGGGCAACATAACAGTCAATATGAAATCTTACAAATGAGTGTGTACGATGTCAAGATAAAACGCCTTGCGCTCCTGCTGCTTCCCACAGCCCTGCGCAAGCCCCTTGTGGCGGCTTTCATGCAAAGCGCGGTACAGGGTTGCAGCGTGCTGCACGGCGAGTTCATGCGGTGGCGCGACGATAAGGATTACAGGCTCTGGCACAACGGTCAGGTCTGCCACTTGCGCGCGGTTCTGAACGACACTTTCGACCAGACGGAGCGTCGTATCACCGTGGACGACGAGGACAGCGGCGGGCTGCGCGGCGCACGCCTCTTTACGCGGGACATGGACAGGCATATCCTTTTGCCCGTGCGTGGCGGCGGCAAGGCTTTCATCATCAACCGCCGCGGCTACGGCGGTGTGAGCGGCTTCGACTTCTGGGTGTCCGTGCCGTATGCCCTTATGGGGAAAATCGACGAGACACGCCTTGCCGCGGTGGTAAGCACCTATAAACTTGCCTCCAAACGTTGGACGATAAATTATAATTAAACACTGATAAAAGACTTTTAGAATGGAAACGATAGGTAATTTCCTGACCCAGCCGAACAAGGATTTTCCGCTTGACTGCGACACGCTCGACATGTTGCAGGCGGGCACGGCACTTGTGGCCGCACTGGGCAATATCGCAGGCGACAAACTTATTCTTACAGGCTGCGAGCTGACGAACAACGACACGCAACGTGCCGCGGGCTATGTGTTCGTCAAGACGCGTGACTATCCGCACGGCGAGGTTCTGCGCTGGGAGGGCGGCAACATTTCAGGGGGCATGTACGTGAAGCTGGAGGACGTTTCAGTAAACGCGCAGGGTTTTGAATACCCGAAAGCCTACACGCGTCGGACGCTTGCCGCAGGCGTGGGCAGTGAAAATTTCAAGTGGGAGGACTTCCAGAAACCGAAGACGTCTGCCGAACTTGAAAAGCTGATTGCCGACCTTGCCAAACAACAGTCTGACACCGCGGCAAAATCCGTCAGCGAGCCGCTGGGCATCGTCAAGATGTGGGCGGGTGTGAAAGTCCCCGAAAATTACGCCCTGTGCGACGGCGCGATGTTGAAGACCAGCGAATACCCTGAACTTTACAAAGCCCTTGGCACCGCTTTCAATGCTGGTGTGAACTACAACGGCACGCGCTACACCACGCAAAGCGGCTTCTTCCGTCTTCCCGACCTGCGCGGTCGTTTCATCGTGGGTTATAACGACCTCGATGACGAATACAAGAAATACGGCAACACGGGCGGCGAGAAGAAACA
>CAJUMU010000025.1 GCA_910587675.1 uncultured Alistipes sp.
ATGCAATTCGAAGAACTGCGTGCAGGCGTAACGTTTTACGAAAAGCGCGTCGATATTCGGGCCGCTGGCTGCGCCCCGAATGCCTAAAGCAACCCAAAAGCCGCCGAAGATAACACCGCAAAGCGGTGCGCTGACGTGCGTACATTACGCCCGCCCGCGATTCTGCGACATATATACATTATTAAAATCCGCAAAAAAAATCGGCCGTTCCGTCGCCGAACAAAGCGCCCGCAGCAGGGTCGAGACGACGAAAGTGACACGTAATATGTTGATATTAAAATATTTTATTATATAGGGGGGGGGTAAAAATTTGTGCAGAAAATGTTGCAGCAATATAAATAATTTCTAACTTTGTAAACGGAAGATATGCAAACAGGACTGAAAAGATGAAACGATTTTACCGAGAATATGTCTCTGAAGAACGAGTGTATCGCGTTCTCGGCGATCGGTGCGGATTAATTTCCCCCCCCCTCGTTCGGTCCTTTCCTTTAAACTTTAATTATCCTTATTCTAACCATTTCGATTCGTCGAGCGGCCGTGCGACGCTGCTTGGCGAGGATTCGCGCTTCCTCTCGCCCTTGGCCGAAGGGGGTCGCGCCGCCATGTTTCGCGCTTCGGGCATAGGCCTGCGGAGCGCGCGAAAGATCGTGCGCGCATCGTCGTGTGCGGTCAGTCCGCCCGCGGTCCGCGCGGAGCGATGCGAAAGACGCTTGCAGTCTTAAGATCGAGACACACTACGACAATTTAGATTCATACGAGGAGCATGCGGCCCTCCGTCGGACCCTGAAACACAATCCGTAAATCGCGCCGCGCCGATGACATACCGAACTACCTTAAACCTGATTGTTGAACCTTAAAAACTCGAGCCTATAAGAAGAGATCTACATTTCCAATCCTAAATCACATCATAATGTTGTGCAGGGCGTTGCGGCGGTGTCGCGACGCCGGTGATCGCTCGGTCGAAATGCCGAGACAGGGGCGTTATCGCCCTTTCGGAGAGGCCTTCGACCGCACGACGAAGCGAAATAAAGATAAAGTAAGTAACCGCGTTTTATACTAACAGCCTAAAATTATTAACCATGAACAAAACGAAAAAACTTTTGTGGCTTATCGCACTTTTCGGAGCGATTTCCGTGGTTGGGTGTAGCGACTCGGGCGAAAACGGCGGGACGAATCCCAAGGGTCCGTTGTCGTTGTCGTCGATTACGCCTAATTACGGCAAGTATCTCGAAAAGGTCATTCTGCGAGGGTCGGGATTCGGCAAGGCTTCCGATATCAAGGTCTATTTCAACCAACGCGAGGCGGCCGTGATCGGCAGCAGCAAGACGGGCACCGAACTTTACGTGCTGGCTCCCCGTCTCCCGGGAGAGGATTGCGTCATCTCGGTGGTGCAGGGTCAGGACTCGCTGACGTACGACGAGCATTTCGACTACACCGTGTCGACCACGGTGAGCACCATCTGCGGCAACGGAACGCCTACCTACAAGGATGGAGCTCTGACCGAGGCCCAGGTGAGCCCCTACTATCTGTGCGTGGACGACAACGAGAATATATTCGTCATAAGCCGCAACGCCCCCAGCGGCGATGCGGGCACCTATACCATCGCACGTATCGATTTGGAGAACGACGAGCTGGTGTCGATCTTGGCCGAGACGGGCAACGTGCCCTGCGTGGCTCCCGACACTCAGATCGTGACGTGCCCCACCGAGACGAACATGGGCAGCTTCATCGAGATGAACCCGTTGGAGATGTGGGCGCCGCGTATCCGTTCTTTCAAGTGGTACGACAGCAATCCTCCGCAGTACGGATGGAAGCACTGTATGGTGGTGAATCCGTCGGACGGCAAGATCTATTGCCGATTCTACTTCGGACAGTTGATAAAGATCGATCCCAAGACCTATGAGACGGAGTTGGTATGTATGACCGACCAGTTCGACACATACGGCATGACGTTCCGTCCGCAGGAGCCCAACGTGCTCTATTTCACGGGATGGCAGAATCACGGATTGTATAAGGTGGATATGAATGCCGAGAATGTCGAGGCGGTGCATGTCAACGGAGGCAACTCCACCGCGGGTCACCGCGACGGCGAATTGGGCGACGCTCTTTTCAACGGGCCGTCGCAGATATATTGCGACGCCGACGGCAACATGTACGTGGCCGACTGCTACAACCACTGCATACGTCGCGTCACTCCCGAGAATCAGGTGGAAACCGTGCTCGGCGTCCCGGGCGAATCGGGTTGGGTCGACGGCACGCAGGAGGTGGCCAAATTCAACCAACCGCGCGGCATCGGCATCGCGCCCGACGGTTCGGTGTATGTGGCCGACTGGGGCAACTGCCGTATCCGCAAGCTCTCGATTAATTAACCCTTAACTCAAGAAAACGATGAAACAATTAACCATAATATGGTCCCTGTTCATATTCATATTGATAGGAACGCAGTCGGCTTCGGCTCAGGCCTATGTCATGAAAGGTACGGTGTCCGATTCCGAAGGCCCGCTGATCGGCGTGTCCGTAACGGTTAAGGATAACCCCACGAACGGCACCATGACCGACGTCGACGGTAAATTCACGATCAAGGTCGAGCGCGGCGACAAGCTGTTGTTCACCTACATAGGTTACAAGGATATAGAATATCTGGTGGTCAAGCAGGAGCAGGACCTCAAGATCAAGTTCGAGGAGGCCGCCACCGAAGTGGACGAGGTGGTGGTGACGGCTCTCGGCACCCAGCGTAAGATCTCGACCCTGTCGGCCGTGACCTCGGTCGACGTGAGCGAGTTGCAGCAGCCCACCGCGTCGGTGGCCAACCTGCTGGGAGGTCGTGTCGCGGGTGTGATCTCTACGATGGCGAGCGGTGAACCGGGCAAGAATATCGCCGAGTTCTGGATTCGCGGTATCGGCACCTTCGGCGCCAACGCGTCGGCTCTGGTGCTCATCGACGGTCTGGAGGGCGACATCAATTCGCTCGACCCCGCCGACATCGAGAGCTTCTCGATTCTGAAGGACGCCTCGGCGACGGCCGTTTACGGTGTGCGAGGCGCCAACGGCGTGGTGCTGGTAACCACCAAGCGCGGTCATGCCGACAAGATGAACATTACGGTGCGCGCCTCGGCGACGCTGTCGCATATGAAACGTTTGCCTGAATTCGTCGATGCGTACGACTACGCCGTATTGGCCAATGAGGCCCGCGCGGTACGCGGCGAGGAGGTGCTCTACACCCCCGTGGAGTTGGATATCATCCGCAACAACCTCGACCCCGACATATATCCCAACGTGAACTGGCAGGACGAAGTAGTGAAGATGAATTCGTGGAAGCAGAACTATTACGTGAGCGCGCAGGGCGGCGCCAAGCTGGCCCGTTACTTCGTGTCGCTCAACGCGGCTCTGGAGGATGCGGCCTACAACGTCGACAAGAAGAGTCCTTATTCGGGTAACGTGGGTTACAATACTTACGGTTTCCGCGCCAACATCGATCTGGAGCTGACCAAGACTACCAAGATCTATTTCGGCAGCAGCGGCTATTTGAAAGTTCAGAAGAACCCGGGCGTGGCCGATACCAACTATATCTGGGATGCGCAGGCCAATATCCATCCGTTGCGTCTGCCCACCATCTATTCGAACGGACAGTTGCCTGCCGTGGATACGGGTGCCGAGACTTCGCCTTACGTGATGATCAACCGCATGGGCCGCCGCAACGATCAAGAGTTCGCGGGCAAGACCACGCTGGCCATCGAGCAGGATCTGTCGATGATTACCGAGGGCCTCAAGATCCGCGCGCAGGGCGCGTACGACATCACCTCGTGGTTCAACGAGAGCCGTTTGATCCAGCCCGCGCTGTATGAAGCCGTGGGCCGTGATCAGACAGGAAAGTTGATTACGATACAACGCGTGAGCGAGCAGGCTGCGAGCTACGGTAAAAACACCAACCAGTATCGCAAGTACCACTTCGAGAGCACGCTCAACTACGACCGCGTGTTCGCCGACGACCATCGCGTGTCGGCTCTGGTATACTACTATATGAGCGACGAGAAATATTCGAGCGAGAGCACCACCAACATGAACTCGATTCCGAAGCGTTATCAGGGTATATCGAGCCGAATCACTTACGGTTTTCGCGATACCTACATGCTCGACGTCAACTTCGGTTACACGGGTTCGGAGAACTTCCAGCCGGGCCGCCGCTTCGGTTTCTTCCCCTCGGTGGCGTTGGGTTGGGTTCCCACCAATTACGAATTCATGAAGAAGGGGCTGCCGTTCCTCGATTTCCTGAAGATCCGCGCCTCTTACGGCACCGTGGGCAACGACCGTATCTCGAACAAGCGTTTCCCCTATCTGACCATCGTGCAGCGCGGCACTAACCATCCGTGGGGTTCGACCTCGGCCGAGACCTTGTGGGAGACCTATACGGGAGCCGACAACCTCAACTGGGAGAAGGCCAGCAAGCTCGACGTGGGTGTCGAGGGCCGTCTGTTCGGCGATCGCGTGAACTTCGTGGTCGACTTCTTCAACGACGTGCGCGACGGTATTTTCCAAGAGCGTCAGCAGGTTCCCGCTTACGTGGGCCTTATGTCGAAACCTTTCAGTAACATGGGTAAGATGCGCAGTTACGGAGCCGACGGCAACATCAGCTATACGGAGCGTTTGGGCAAGAATGCCTCGATGACTCTGCGAGGTAACTTTACCTATTCGAAGAACGACGTGAAGAACTGGGAGGAGGCGAATCCCGCATATCCCTATCAAGAGGCGGCGGGTTATCCCTACGGCGTGGTGCGCGGTTATCAGGCTATGGGTCTGTTCAAGGACCAGCTCGATATCGAGACCAGCCCCGTGCAGACGTTCGGCGAATATAAGCCCGGCGATATCAAGTACCGCGACATCAACGGCGACGGCCGTATCGACAACGATGACAAGGTGCCTATCGCGTACAGCTCGACCCCTCTGCTCATGTACGGTTTCGGCGGCGAGTTCCAGTACAAGAACTTCACGTTGGGCGTATTGTTCAAGGGTACGGGCAAGACCGACTTCTTCTACGGCGGCGCGGGTTACATCCCCTTCGCCAGCGGCAAGTTGGGCAACGTGCTCACGCAGGCGGCCGATCCCCGCAATCGCTGGATCCCGATGGATTACGCATTGGCCAACGGCATAGATCCCTCGCTGGCCGAGAATCCCAACGCCAAGTATCCGCGTTTGCAGTACGGCAACAACAACAATAACTCGCAGACCTCGACCTTCTGGAAAGGCAACTCGCGTTACTTGCGTTTGCAGGAGATCACGCTCAACTACAACTTCAAGGCGAACGCCCTTCGCAAGATCGGCATACAGTCGGTGGATTTGCAGTTCGTGGGCAACAACCTCGCCGTATGGGACAAGGTGAAGATTTTCGATCCCGAGCAGGCGCCGAGCAACGGTCGCGTTTATCCGTTGCCCGCAACGTTCACCTTGCAGCTCTATCTGCATTTCTAACATTAAAACACTACTAAAATGAAGCGATTAAATATAATGATATTGTCGTTGATGGCAGCATCAATGTTCATGTCCTGCAACTTCCTCGATATCGACGACTATTTCAGCGACGAGATAAAGATCGATTCGGTGTTCGCCAATAAACGCAATGTCGAGGCGTACGTGTGGGGTATCGCGGGTGAGTTCGGCGACGAGGGTTCTATCTACCAGGACGCCGATACCCCGGGCCCGCTCGCGACCGACGAGGCTTTCACCATGTACGGCACGCAGCACAACTACAACGGCATGCGTCTGGTGTTGAACGAGATCAACGCCAACAACACCTACTCGTTGGGCAATGTCTGGACCAAGAGCTACCAGTGCATCCGCCGCGCCAACACGGTCTTCGCCCGTATCGACGAGGCGGTCGACCTCACGCCGACCGACCGCGCCGAGATTCTGGCCCTGAACCGTTTCATGCGCGCGTACGCCTACTATAAGATCTGGCTCAATTTCGGTCCCGCCATCCTGATCGGCGACGAGGAGATCCCCTCGAATCTCGATCTGGAGGATTACGACCGTCCCCGCGCCACCAACGACGAAACGGTCGAGTATATATGCTCGGAACTGGAGGAGGCTTCGAAGTATCTGCCCGAGACCCGTTCGATCATGGAGTTCGGCCGTCCCACCCGCGCCGCGGCTTACGGCCTCATAGCGCGTCTGCGCCTCTACCATGCCAGCCCGCTGTGGAACGGCGGCTCGGCGGCGCGCCGTTGCTTCGGAACGTGGACCCGTTCGACCGACCATGCCTATTACGTGAATCTGGAGTACGACGAGGAGCGTTGGGCCGTCGCCGCCGCGGCTGCCAAGCGCGTTATGGAGATGACCAAGGGCGGCGCCCCCATGTTCCGCCTCTACACCGTCGATGCCGACTCGGAGACCCCCGCGATGCCCGAGGGCGTGACGTCGGACGCCGATTTCTATGAGCCTTGGCCCACGGGCGCGGCGGGTATCGACCACTACCGTTCGTATTCGGAGGGATTCACGGGCGAGGCCGTGCTGGCCACCAACCCCGAGTACGTGTGGGCGCGCCGAAGCTCTACTCTTACGGCCAATACGCAGATGGCTTTCCCGCTCAAGTCGGGCGGCTGGAGCGGTATGGCGGTTCCGCAGAAGATCATCGACGCCTACTCGATGTACGACGGCCGCACGATCGACGACTCGAGCGACGAATATCCCTATTCGGAGAGCGGTTTCACCACGGCGGTGAAGACATTCTCGGGATACCGTCTCAATTCGGGCGTCTACAACATGTACGCCAACCGCGAGATGCGTTTCTATGCGTCGATCGGTTTCAGCGAGTGCTACTGGCCCATGAGCTCGACCACCTCGTCGGGTAAGTACAACAAGACCATCGCTTACTATTACGACAACGAGAACGGAAAGCAGAATTCGGCTACCGACTACACCCCCACGGGTTACGTAATCAAGAAGTATATCCACTCGACGGACGCGTGGGACGGCGACAACGCCGCGCGAATGGAGAAGGCGTTCCCCATCATCCGTTACGCCGATATCCTGCTCATGTATGCCGAGGCTTTGAACAACCTCACCCCGGGCAAGGTATACAACATTACTTTGGGCGATCGGACTTACGAGATCTCGCGCGACGTGAACGAGATTCGCGGCGCGTTCAATCAGGTGCGCCACCGCGCGGGCATGCCGGGCCTCACCGACGCCGAGGTGAACGATCCCGATACGTTCCAGACCCTGCTGGAGAAGGAGCGCATGGTAGAGTTCCTCCACGAGAACCATCGTTATTACGACGTTCGCCGTTGGGGTATTTACGAGCAGGTGGAGAGCGAGACCATCATGGGTATGAATGTCGACGGCACGAAGGAGACCTTCTACCAGCGCGTGGTGCCCAACACCTCGCGTATCGGTTCGCGTCTGGTGCACAAAAAGCTGGTGCTGCTGCCCATTCCTCTGGCCGAGGTGCGTAAGCTGCCCTCATGCGATCAGAATCCCGGATGGGAGGATTAATCGGTTCGAATCTTAAAAAATTGGTTATATGAAATTAAGATATATCATAACGGCTGCGGCTCTCGTGTCTCTGGTTGCCTGCAACGACGACGAGGTGTTCGAGAAGGAGCAGTATAAGAACGTGTTCGGCTTCGTGAGCGAATCCGACAATACGAATACCAAGGTGGTGAGTCTGCACAAGGAGGAGTCGGTGGGCTACATGTCGTTGTCGATGGGAGGCAGCAATCCCATCAAACGCGACGTGACGGTCAACATCGTCGAGGACGAGTCGCTCATCGACGCCTACAACAGCGCCAACTTCGATACCGACGTGTCGAAATACGCCATCCACATGCCCAAGTCGAAGTACGACATCGTCTCTTACAAGTGCGTCATAAAGGCGGGCGAGGCTCTGGGCACCATCCCCGTGAATATCCGTCCCGAGGGGTTGTCGCCCGACTCGACCTATTTCATCCCCGTGCGTATCGACAATTACGACGGCTGCGAGATGAATCCCGACAAGGGCACGCTTCTGCTGAAGGTCGCTTTCAAGAACCGCTGGGCCGCCAGTACGGGCACGGGTTACTCGATGCTGGGCAAGCGTCGCAACGTCACCAGCACCACCGAGATCTCGATGCCCGGAACCAAGACCGTACACGCTTACGGACACAACAGCGTGCGCGTGATGCCGGGTAACGAGACGTTCAAGGCCGACAAGCACACGCTGGAGGCCAAGGCGATGATTCTCGAGATCGAGGATACCCCCGACGAGGTGAAGAAGGTTACGATCAAGCCCGTGCGCGACCTGAAGGTGACGCAGATCGACGGCGACAAGTTCTACCCGAACACTTACGCCATCGTCGACGACGGATTCAACGTCTACAAGATGTTCCTGCTCCACTACTACTATACCATAGGCAACAACACCTATGAGATGAAGGAGGAGCTGCGCATCAAGTATATCGAGTCTGAAGAGAATGAGGAATAATCGGGTTGGCCGTTTTCGATAAGCCGAGGGCGGAGCCCGATTCGTTCGGGCTCTGCCGAGGCGAGAAAACGACTGTTGTAAAGAATCTTTAATACTTGCGCAAAATGAAAAAATATGTTGTTAATATAATGATGCTGTTCTCTCTGCCGTTGTTCGTCGCTACCTCGTGCGACAACTTCGAGAGAACGGAGGTGGAGTACACCATTACGGTCAACCACAATTCCGTGACTCTGTTCGAGGGCGAGACCAAACAGCTCTCGGCGAGTCCGTCCGACGGCGGCGCGTATGCGTGGAAAAGTCTGGACGAGACCATCGCCACCGTCGACGGCTCGGGGCTGGTTACGGCCGTCGGCCACGGCGTGACGTCGGTAATCTGCTCGCGCGACGATATGTCGTTCGAGGTGGAGATCATAGTGAACGAGAAGGTGGAGCTGGAGGATGTCAAACTCCGTTGCGACGCCATTCTGGAGCTGGCCGTGGACGCCACCCAGACCATTGCCGTCGAGGTATTCCCCGCCGAGGCCAACGACGTGCCTCTGGACGACTTCGACTGGTGGTCGGACGACGAGGCGGTGGCTCGCGTGAGCGATGCGGGCGTAATCAAGGGCATCGGCATCGGCGAAACGACGATCCACTATCGTCGCGGCGATATCTTCAAGGAGATCACGGTGGTGGTCGACACTTCGTTCCCGCTCATAAAGGGACAGCCGTTCGTTGTCAAGGCCGACGGCCCCTCGGAGCTGTGGTTCCGCGATTTCGACCGCGGCGGCAAGAACATCGCGTTCTATGACACGGGCGGCGGCAGCGGCAACACCTATCGCGCCGACATGGGCGACTTTACGAGCAGCATGGTCACCATCGAAGGCGGCGGCAACCTCGGCTATCTCGACAACGGCGAGTGGTATATCTACTCTATTGACGTCGAGCAGGCGGGCACTTACGAAGTGACAGTCAATCTGGGCGGCGGCAGCGGCGACGGATGGTATCACTTCGAGGTCGACGGAGTCCGCGCGTGCGACAACTTCATGGTGCCCAACACGGGCGGCTGGGGCAACTTCGCCGACTACAAGGTCACGATCGAACTGCCCGAAGGCTCGCACAAGCTGAAGTTCTATGCCGACGCGGCGCAGCACAACCCCCGACACATGACGTTCAATTTGGTGAAATAAGCAGTTGTTCGCATAGTTTTTTTTAGTGAGGACCGCCCCCGAAAAAGGGGCGGTCCTTTTTTCGTTCGTTTTAGATTGTCGCAGAATTAGGCATTCGGGCCTCCGCCGGAGGGAGGTTGCGGCCTGCATTAATTCACACGCGTCAGCGCACCGCTCCGCGGTGTTATCTTCGGCGGCTTGCACCTTCGGTGCGCCCCCGCAGCCGCCGAAGATAAGTTTTGAGAGATTATTTTATGCAACCTTTTGCGCGGTCAAAAGGTTGCGCCAACCGACGCCAAGCCGAGGGCAATCATGCTTGCATGAATTGCCGAGGCGCGAAGGAGGAAAACAAGCGCAGCGCAGTTAAAAACCGCCGCGGTGAAACGATTTCGGGGTCGGTCTTGCGACTTCGCTAAATCGGATGCTTCGCATTTTTGAGGATCAAAAAGTCTCCGATTTTTAACGCTTCGTCGCCGCGGCCGCCCTTTGTCCAAAATCGTTCGCTTACGTAGTCATTTTCTCGCCTCGGCATAGCCCGAACAAGTTCGGCTCTGCACTCGGCTTATCGAAAATGTTCCTGCCGCGGGATAGGCTGACGCGTGTGTATTATTGCGACTCGCAGAGTCACGCGGGCCGCAGCCTCGGCGCGCGGAGGCCCGCTATTGTTCGCGAATGCTCACACGCGAGCCCCCGCAGGCTGCGGCCCGAATGCCTGCGTACATACGACAAGGGATCGCGCATAGCGCGATCCCCATCCTTAAAATTAACCCTTAGTCTATTCCTTGCAACGAAACAGCTCCCGAAGATAACAGTCGATGTAGAACAGATCTGCCTCTTCGCAAATAACTTCGCTCATCAGGAGCCTATCGTCGTCAGAGACTAATTCCGTCAGTACTTTACCGTCTAAATCTTCCATAGGCTGAACCGTTTAATAAACAACGGAGCCCTCGGGCAATTTATTGTGCCCCGAAACTTTTTTTTCGAGAAAAAATCAACTTAAGATCAAGTTGTTTTCCTTAATCATCCTTCGGAGGTTTATCAGAGCGTAACGCATTCTGCCCAGCGCTGTATTGATGCTCACCTCGGTTTGGTCGGCTATCTCCTGAAAGCTCAGCCCCGAATAGTATCGCATCATCACCACTTCGCGTTGCTCGGCGGGGAGGCGGTCGACGAGCCGACGAACGTCGGCTTCGATCTGCTCCGAGATCATGCGGTCTTCCACCGTGCGCTCGGCGAAACGAAGCGTACCGAGCATGTTGTATCCTGCGTCCGACTCGCTCACGGTCTTGTCGCTCTTGCGTGCGCGGAAATGGTCGATGACCTGATTGTGCGCAATGCGGAGGATCCAAGACAAGAACTTGCCGTTGTCGGCGTAACGACCATCGTCGATAACGCGAACAGCTTTGATAAAGGTCTCTTGAAGGATGTCGTCAGCCACGTCGTTGTCCTTGACCATCATTCGTATGTAGTCGCGAACACGGTTGGTGTGTCTGTCGATAAGTTTGGATATGGCACCTCGATCACCTGAAAGATAGTTATTAAGCAATACTCGGTCACTTAAAACTTGTGTGTTCATACTCTTCTCCTTATTAAATTACATTTTCAAAGAGTAGAATTTTTCGTATAGGCAATCCGTTTTTTTAGGTTAAAATTTAATTTTATGAACGCAAGGTAGGGACTTTTTTCTGAAAGTCAAAATTTTTCGACTCTTTTTTGATTCGGTCCACCGACTCGCATTCGGCCGAAAATGTTGCAAATCGCATGCCACGATGCTCCGTTCGGGCATTTTCGAACGACAAAAAGAGCAAAAAATATCTTCGGCCGAGCAGGCTGTGGCATGTGAATTAATGCAGTTC
Organism: uncultured Alistipes sp.; assembly: GCA_910587675.1. Taxonomy (GTDB): domain Bacteria; phylum Bacteroidota; class Bacteroidia; order Bacteroidales; family Rikenellaceae; genus Alistipes. Next base: position 11,460 of record CAJUMU010000025.1, read on the forward strand.
TGCGAACTGCAACACCGCAAAGTGATGTGCTGACGCATGTACGTATAATATTATGTATCACGCGCGAATGAAAAAGCGGCCCTCGGGAAAACCGAAGGCCGCTGAATCGAAACAATATCTCGCCGGAGATTACTCTACGGGAATATTCTTGTTAACGTTCTTCGAACCTACCAAAGCGAACGAGAGCATGTAGATCAAACCTGCCACGATCACCCAGTAGCTTGTCAGATAGTCGCCCGTCCAGTCGACGATACCGTTCTGCAACAGCGGGAGGATACCGCCGCCGCAAACGAGCGCCATGAAGATACCCGAAGCCTTCTCGGTGTACTTGCCCAAGCCCTCGACGGCGAGGTTGAAGATGCTGCCCCACATCACGGCCGTGCAGAGACCGCACAATACGAGCAGCGCGGCATTCACGGGAACAGCGGCCATCGCGAAGCCCTTGGCGCCGTCGAATACGGGGAGGTTGACCATGATCGAAGGATCGAGGAATATCGCACCCAAAGTGAGACACAGACCTACGGTCGAAACGACTGCGAGCATGGTCTTGGCCGAAACCTTGGCGCCCAGAGCCGCGCCCGTCAGACGGCCTACGAGCATCAGGAACCAGTACGTACCCGCCACGGTAGCGGCGATAGCGGTAGCGTTATCGGCCTCGAGAGCCACGTTCAACCACTTCTGCAAAACGTTGGGAATACCTACCTCGACGCCCACGTAAACGAAGATCGCGATGGCGCCCAGCATGAAGTGGCGGAACGACAGAGGGCCGTACTGCGACTTCTCGTTCTTGGCGACAGCCTTGGGGGCGTTCTCGGGGATATCGGTGAAGAGAACCACGAGGAATGCCACGGCGAAGATGGCCAACGCAGTGTACATCAACGGGAATACCTGACTGATCTGAGCCTTTGCGATCTCGGGGATCAACAGACCCGTGAGGATGATGACGAAGGTACCCATCAACGAATTGAACGAACCGCCGACCTGAATGAGCTGGTTACCCTTGTTGCCGCCGCCCGCGAGTTTGTTGAGCATGGGGTTCACGACGATGTTCAACATACACATCGAGAAGCCTGCGATGAACGCGCCCAAAAGGTAGACGCCGAACGAACCGACGAATCCCGAAACGGTCTGGATCGCAACGCCGATGAAACCGACGGCGACGGCGATCAACGCCGTCTTCTTGTAGCCCATGTTCTGGAGCATGTTGCCCGCGGGGATACCCATCACGGCATAGGCGATGAAGTTGGCGAACACGCCGAGCGTACCCATCCAGTTGGCCACGCCGAACTGGTTCTTCAACACGTCGCCCATCGGAGACGCCAAGTTGGTCACGAACGAGATCATTCCGAACAACAGAATCATCACGATGATCGCCAATACGTTACTGTTTTGTTTTTTTGTTTCCATCAGAGATTTTAGATTAGTTGATTAAGTATTTCTTTTCGTTCATTGCCCGCTTGTCATCGGTCGCGCTCGGCCACATAGGCGCACATGTTGACCAGCGCCGTGCGGTAGGGCGATTCGTCGTAATGCGAGAGTATCTCCACCGCGCGGTCGATATAGGTGCGCATGGCGCGCTCGGCCATCTCGATGCCTCCCGCATCCTCCACCGCCGAATGGATGTAGTCCACCGCGGCGGGATCCTCGCCGCACCGCGAAAGGCTGTCCATCAACCGCAGCTTCTCGGCGGGCTCGCAACGCTCCAGCACCTCGATCAGCGGCAGGGTTATCTTACCCTCGCGCAGATCGTTGTTGGCGGGCTTGCCCGTGCGGTTCGAACGGCTGTAATCCAATATGTCGTCCTTGATCTGGAACGCCATGCCCAGAGCCTCGCCGAAGCGGCGCATGCGCTCGATGTCCTCGTGCGGCGCGATGACCGACACGGCTCCCGCCGACGCGCTTATGCTTATCAGGCTGGCCGTCTTCTTATATATGATCTCCAGATAGTCGCGGCGCGTGGTGTCCTTGTCGCGCGCGTGCTGGCTTTGCAGCACCTCGCCCTCGCAGAGCGTGGCCACCGAGCCGATGATGTGCGACACCAGATCGTACTGCGCGCTGGCCATGCCCGTGCTCATCGTGCGCGCCAGAATGTAGTCGCCGAGCACCACGGCGTTGCGCGACTGCCACAGGGCGTTCACCGAGGGGCGGCCGCGGCGCATGTCGGCGCCGTCGATCACGTCGTCGTGGATGAGCGACGCGGTATGCAGCATCTCCACCATCATGGCGGCCAGATAGGTGCGCATGGTGCAGTTGCGCTCGCCCGCCACCCACTGACGCTTGTTGGCGGCCGAGGTGAGAGCCGAAGTAAGCATTACGATGATGGGACGCACGCCCTTTCCGCGCGAGGAGAGAGCGTGGGACAACATCTCGGACATCAACTTGCCGTCCGAGTCGAAGCGGTTCCTTACGAACTCCTCGAAAGCCTCTATATCCGACGCTATCGGGGTGCGTATCGCATCGAGACTGACCATATTCATCTTAGCTGCAAATACCGTTAACTTTGCAAATATAGTAATTTTTTGCAATTACACACCGAAAAAGGAATGTTTTTCGTAACTTTGGCTGCGCCTTAGGTACTCCGCCTCGGCAAACCCGCAAATAAATTTGTTTTTTGCCCTCGGCTTATTCGTACCTTTGGCTGCGCCTTAGGTACTCCGCCTCGGCAAACCCGCAAATAAATTTGTTTTTTTGCCCTCGGCTTATTCGTACCTTTGGCTGCGCCTTAGATACTTTCGCTCGGCAAAATACAAGCAAGCTTGCTTTTGCCCTCGCTTATACGTATCTTTGACCCGCCATATATTAATAAATATGAATCATCGCAGCCTTTCATACCGCCGCGCCTTGTTCGCCGCAGGGGCCGTCGCGCTCTTTTTCCTCCTCGCCGCGCTCTACTTCGCGCCGCAGTTCGCGGGCGAAACGCTTCCGCAGCACGACGTGACGCAATACAAGGGCATGAGCAAGGATATAGTCGACGCCCGCGAAGCCACGGGCGACGACCCGCAATGGACGGGCCGCATGTTCGGCGGCATGCCCGCATACCTCATAGATGTGAAGTACCCCGCGCAGGCCGTGAAAGGCACCGTGGGCAAGATCGTGAAGGCGGTCGACACCCCCGCTTCGTTCCTCTTTTTCGCAATGACGGCCATGTGGGCCGCGCTGCTGCTCTTCGGCTTCGGGCCGTGGGCCGCGCTGGTCGGCGCGCTGGCGTACGGCTTTTCCACCTATTTCATACTCATAATCGGCGCGGGCCACATCACCAAGATGTGGGCTTTGGTCTACGCGCCGCCCATGATGGCGGGAATATACTGCACGCTGCGACGCGATATGCTGCTCGGAGCGGGCTGCACAGCGCTGTTCGCGTCGCTCGAGATAGGCGCCAACCATCCGCAGATAACCTACTATTTCTGCATCGCCGCCGCCGCGCTGTGGATCAGCGAGTGCGTCTATGCCCTGCGCGAGCGTCGCGGGCGCGACTTCGCCAAACGCACGGGGCTGTTAGCCGCCGCCGCGCTGCTGGCCGTGGGGTCGAACTTCTCGCCGTTGTGGTATACGTATAAACATACGGCCTCCACCACGCGGGGAGGTTCGGAACTCGCCCGCGCGGATGCCGACGACGGCGCGAAGGGGCTCGATCCGGAGTACGCCACGGCTTGGAGCTACGGCAAGGGCGAGAGCCTCAACATGCTGGTGCCCGACTTCATGGGCGGCTCGTCGGCCGACACGTTCGCCGAGGACGGAGCCGTCGCCAAGGCCCTGAAACCTTACGGCATGGAGCGGTTCGCGCAATATCTGCCGCGTTACCGCGGCGACCAGCCCTACACGGCGGGACCGACCTATCTGGGCGCGGCAGCGATATTCCTCGCGCTTATGGCCTTGATGCTGCTCCCCGCGAGGGAGAGATGGTGGATCGCGGGCGCGATGCTGTTCACGCTGTTCATGGCTTGGGGCAACCACATGATGTGGTTCACCGAGCTGCTTTTCAAGTGGCTGCCCGGGTACGACAAATTCCGAACGGTCTCGATGTCGCTCGTGGTGGTGCAATGGGCGGTGCCGCTGCTGGCCGCGGCGGGTCTGGCCCGCATGACGCGCGGCGAGGTCGATAAGGCGCGCATACGGCGGGCGTTGATCGTCTCGACGGGGATATGCGTCGGCGTGCTCGCCGTGATGTTCGTCGGCGGACGCTCGCTCGGCGACTTCGGCATGCAGCAGAGCGGCGCGCAGCTCACCGAACAGTTCCGCCGGATGCTTCTGCAACAAGGCGGAGAACAATACGTAAAGCAGGGCCTGCACGAGCAGATCGGTTGGGCGGCGGCATCGGCGATGGCCGACGAACGCGCCGCGGCGATGCGCGACGACGCCTTGCGGTCGCTCGTCTTCGTGCTCGCGGCCGCGGCGGCCGTATGGCTCTGGTTCAACAAGAAACTCCTGACCCGCGCGGCGGCGTTGTGCATAACGCTGAGCGTCGTGGCGGCGGCCGACCTCATCGCGGCCGACGTGCGGTATCTGAGTTGGGACGACTTCGTGCCCGAGCGCTCGGCGCGGATACTTCCCACCGAGGCCGACAAGATCATAATGCGGGACGAGGATCCCGCCTACCGCGTGCTCAATCTCTCGGTGTCGCCCTTCAACGACGCCACGACCTCCTATTTTCACCGCTCGGTGGGCGGCTACCACGGAGCCAAGACGGCCCGTTATCAGGATATGATCGACCGCTACCTGTCGCGCGGCGACGAGAGGATTCTCGACATGCTCAACGTGCGTTACGTCATAGGCCCCTCGGCCGCGGCGGAGGACGTGGAGGTGCGCGAGTCGGCCAACGGCGCGGCGTGGACGGTGGGTAGCGTGGTGCGCGCCTCGTCGCCCGAGGAGGAGATAGAGCTCGCGGGACGCATCGACAACAAGCGCGAGGCGGTGATGAGCGACGAGTTCCTGCCCGAGAACTACAACTTCGCCGAGGCCGAGATAGCCTTGAAGGAGTACCGCCCCAATTACCTGCGTTACGAATACGAAGCCGACGGGGACGCCCTCGCGGTATTCTCGGAGATATACGACGCCGACGGATGGACCGCCGAGATAGACGGCCGTCCCGCCCGCCCGCTGCGCGCCGACTACATACTGCGCGCGCTGGAGCTGCCCGCGGGACGCCATACCGTGGAGTGGCGTTATCGCGCCCCGCACTGGGCCTTGGCCGAGGGGATCACGCTGCTCTTCTCGCTCGCCACGCTCGCGGCATTCGTCATAACCTTGATTTACAGCATACGCAATGAGAGACGACAAAAGATTGAAGCGTAAGGTACGACGGTCGTACATCGTGTCGACCGTGAGCATATCGCTGGTGCTTTTCCTCTTGGGTTCGGTGGGTTACATGCTCGCCGCAGCCATGAACGCGACGCGCGCGCTGCGCGACGGCGTTACCCTCTCGATAGAGCTCGACAACTCGGTCGACGAGGCGCGCCGCGCCGAACTGGCCGACGAGTTGGCCGCCATCGAGGGCGTGACTCGCATAGAGTACATCGACAGGCAGGAGAAGATCGACGACGCCGATTTCCGCCGCATGTTCGCCGCCGAGATCGACGAGATACTCGACGACAACCCGCTGCGCAGCAGCTTCGAGGTCGCGGTGGAGGCCGCCGACCGCACGGCGACCGACGCGCTGGTCGACCGGTTCTCGGCGATGCGGGGCGTGGTTTACGTCGCCTATCCCGCCGCGATGATCGAGCGGCTGCACGCCACCATATCGAAGATCACCATCGTGCTGGCGGCGTTCGGCGGCGCGTTGCTCGTGATTTCGCTCATCCTGCTCAACAACACCATACGTCTGGCGATCTTCTCGCGCCGATACCTTATCAATACCCTCAAACTCGTCGGGGCCACCAAGGGCTACATCATGCGCCCGTTCCTCGCCACTGCAGCCAAGCAGGGCATCTGGGCCGGAGTGGTGGCGGGACTGCTTTTCGGAGCCTCGGCGGCGGCGTTGAGCGGCGCCATGCCCGAGATAGTGTCAACGGCGGAGCTGGTGAAGATAGGCGCGACGGCGGGGGCGATGATCCTCTGCGGACTGATAATATCGCTGCTGTTCACCGCGTTCGCCGTAAACAAGTTCGTCAACATGAAGTCGAACAAGATATTCCTCTATTGACAATCTCCGCCCGAGGAGGGCGAAACGATACGTTATGAAAAAAATATTCGACAGTATGCGCGCGCGTTTCGACAACGCCGCCGACAAAAACGACGCGGCGATGCCGCTCACGATGAAAAACTACATACTGCTGCTGGCGGGATTCGCCGTGATCGTGCTGGGCATGGCGCTCATGTGCGGAGGCGGCAGCGACGATCCCGAGGAGTTCAATTACGCCATGTTCTCGTGGCGGCGCATAACCCTCGCCCCCATACTCGTCGTGGGCGGATTCGCATTCGAGATATTCGCGTTGATGAAGAGATTTTAGATTCGGACAAATTGCGGTTCGCAGAACCGCGCGGGCCGCAGCCTCGCCCCGCGAAGGCCCGCTGTCGCGCCCTTCGCAGTCCGCGGCCCGCACCATACCTAACAGATAAACACACACCCTACCAATACCCATGACAGCGATTGAAGCCATCATCCTCGGAGCCGTACAAGGGCTTACCGAATTTCTGCCCGTGTCGAGCAGCGGCCATCTGCAAATAGCCAAAGCTCTGTTAGGCGTGCGGATAGAAGAGAATCTCGCGTTCGACGTCACGTTGCACGCCGCCACGGTGCTCAGCACCCTCGTCGTGCTTTGGCCCGAGGTGAAACGCCTCCTTTTCGGCCTTTTCTCGCGCCGTTTCAACGACGAGCAGGCCTACGTGCTGAAGATCGTGGTGTCGATGATCCCCATCGGCATCGTCGGCTTCGCGCTGAAGGATCATATCGACGCCTTGCTCGACTCGCCCCGCATCCTTACGGTCGTGGGGGCGATGCTGCTCCTGACCTCAGTGTTGCTCGCGTTCGCCTATTACGCCCGTCCGCGCCTGAAGGAGACCATCTCCTGCCGCGACGCATTCATCATCGGCATCGCGCAGGCCGTGGCCGCCATGCCCGGACTCTCGCGCTCGGGCTCGACCATCGCCACGGGACTGCTGCTGGGCAACAACAAGGGCGCGGTGGCCCAATTCTCGTTTCTCATGGTGCTGGCCCCCATCCTCGGCGAGATGCTGCTGACGGTGGCCAAGGGCGAGGTGGCGTTCGACTCGATCGGCGTCGCGCCTATGGCGTGCGGGTTCCTCACGGCCTTCGTCGTGGGCTGCGCGGCATGCAAGTTCATGATCGGCATCGTGAAGCGCGGCAAGTTGATCTGGTTCGCCGCATATTGCGCCGTGGCGGGCGTCGTTTCGATAATCTGCAACATATTCTGACAATGACCGACATGCAATCGCTCGCCGGCGTCGACTTCGCCGAGGGCTATATAGCCGTTATCGACAAACCTCTGGAATGGACCTCGACCGATGTGGTGCGCAAGATAAAATTCGCCCTCAACCGATCGGGCTACCGCAAGATAAAGGTGGGACACGCCGGTACGCTCGATCCGCTGGCCACGGGCGTGCTGATAGTCTGCATCGGCAAGGCCACCAAGATGGTGAACGCGCTTCAGGCCGAGGAGAAGGAGTACGCGGCCGAGCTGGAGTTGGGGGCCACCACCCCCAGCTTCGATATGGAACACCCCGTCGACCGCCGCTATCCCACCGACCACATCACGCGCGAGATGGTCGGCGAGGCTCTCGACCGCCTCACGGGCGAGCGTTTGCAGGCTCCGCCGATCTACTCGGCCAAGAAGGTGGAGGGGGTACGCGCATATGAATTCGCCCGCGCGGGCGAGGAGGTGGAGTTGCGCAAAGCGTTGATAACCGTTCACGAAATAGAGTTGGAAGAGTACGACTTGCCGCGCATGCGAATCCGCGTGCGATGCAGCAAGGGCACCTACATACGCTCGCTGGCGCAGGAGATCGGCGAGGAGCTGCGCAGCGGAGCCTACCTCACCTCGCTGCGCCGCACCCGAAGCGGCGGCTTCACGGCCGAAAACGCTTGGAAATTGGAAAATTTTCTCGAAAAGTTGGCCGAGCTTGAAACAAATCGATAGATATTTCGTATTACCAATTGATAGGCGTGCCCATACCGTTTCGCGCAACGTCTGTCGCCGAAAGAGTTAATCGCAGTTGAAATTAATAAATTATGAAGTTATCTCAATACGGGTATGAGTTCGCCGCCGACATGCTGGCCAAGTACCCTGCCGAGAATCGCGACGAATCGCGCCTGATGGTCGTCAAACGTGCCGACGGCACAATCGAGCACCGTATTTTCAAGGATATAATCGAGTATTTCGACGAAAAGGACCTCTTCGTCTTCAACGACACCAAGGTCTTTCCCGCGCGTCTGTACGGCAACAAGGAGAAGACGGGCGCCGAGATCGAGATCTTCCTGCTGCGCGAGCTGAACCGCGAGTTGCGTCTGTGGGACGTGCTTGTCGACCCCGCCCGCAAGATCCGTATCGGCAACAAGCTCTACTTCGGCGACGACGACATGATGGGAGCCGAGGTGATCGACAACACCACCTCGCGCGGCCGCACGCTGCGGTTCCTCTTCGACGGCTCGTACGAGGAGTTCAAGGAGGCGCTTTACAAACTCGGCGAAACGCCCCTGCCGCGCTGGGTGCGCGAAAAGGTGGAGCCCGAGGACGCCGAGCGTTACCAGACCATATTCGCCGCGCGCGAGGGCGCGGTGGCCGCCCCCACGGCGGGTATGCACTTCTCGAAGCACCTGCTCAAACGCATGGAGATCAAGGGCATCGACTCGGCTTTCATCACCCTGCACGCGGGTCTGGGCAATTTCCGCACCGTCGACGTGGAGGATCTGTCGAAGCATAAGATGGATTCGGAGCAGTTCTTCGTGACGGAGCAGAGCGCCGAGCGCGTCAATTCGGCCAAGCGCGACGGGCGCAAGGTGGTGGCCATAGGCACCACGGTGATGCGCACGATGGAGACGGCCGTATCGACGGGCGGCATGATAAAACCGATGGAGGGCTGGACCAACAAGTTCATCTTCCACCCCTATGATTTCACCGTCGCCGACGCGATGGTGTCGAATTTCCACCTGCCCTACTCGACGCAGCTCATGATGGTGGCGGCGTTCGGCGGTTACGAGTGCGTGATGAACGCATACCGTATCGCCAAGGAGGAGGGGTACCGATTCGGCACTTACGGCGACGCGATGCTGATTCTTTAGAAAATTTTTCGTATATTTGCCGTGATACAACCGCACGGCCGAACGAAAGACGGGAGACGCCGCACGGAGCGAGGCTCCGTACCGCCGAAACCGCATCGTCCGAAACCGCACAAAACCCCCAAAAGTTATGGCTTCACGCAAGATACTCTATGTTTGTCAGGAGATTATGCCTTACTTGCCGGAGAGCGAACTTTCGGGTCTGAGCCGACGTCTCGCGCAGGCAATGCAGGAGCGCGGCAACGAGATCCGCACGTTCATGCCCCGTTACGGGTGCATCAACGAACGTCGCAACCAACTGCACGAAGTGATCCGCCTCTCGGGCATGAACCTCATTATCGACGACAACGACCACCAGCTCATCATCAAGGTGGCCTCGATCCCGTCGGCCCGCATCCAGATCTACTTCATCGACAACGACGACTACTTCACCCGCAAGGCGGTGCTGACCGACGCCGAGGGCGAGGAGTTCGCCGACAACGACGAACGAGCGATATTCTTCGCGCGCGGCGTGCTGGAGACGGTGCGCAAACTCAACTGGTCGCCCACCATCGTCCACTGCATGGGATGGATGTCGGCCGTCACGCCCATCTACCTCAAGAAGGTCTTCAACGACGATCCCCTGTTCCGCGACGTGAAGGTGGTGGTGTCGCTCTGCGCCGACCGATTCGAAAAACCGTTGAGCGAAGGATTCGCCCAGAAAATAGCCAACGAAGGCGTAAAAGATGAAAAACTCGCCGATCTGGCGACGTCTTCATACGAAAACCTCTATCGTTTCGTTATTGATTATGCCGACGGCATAGTCGTCGCATCCGCCGATGCCGATCCCGCATTGGTGGAGTATGCGCGCGGCAGCGGGAAACCGATGCTCGAATACCGACGACCCGACGACGAGGACTTTTTCGATAATTATAACCGTTTCTATGAAGAATTGCAATAGAATACACCGTTCGGTCGCCGCCTGCGCGATGGCTTTCGCGGCAGCGCTGGCCACGTTCGCGGGATGTACGACCACAGCCGATTATACGATGGGCGAGGAGCTCGCCCCGGGCAATCAGCAGATGGTTGTCCGCCACCGCCTCTATTCGGGCGGCATGCTCAAGGAGACCGATCGCGAGGATACCCCGTGCAAGGTCTTCGAATCGCGTCTCTACAAGACCGACTCGGTGGCGGCCGCCAAACTGGGCAACCTCTATCTGGGCTTGCAGAAGGATTCGCGTTTCGGCGTGCGCAAACTCGGCTTCACGAGCCAGTACCTCTTCATGGAGGCCGTGAACGATACCACGGGATTCGGATTCCGCCCCGTGTACGACTCGGCCGTGTTCCGCTTCGCGGTAGACACTTTCGCGGGCGACACCACGAAGCCCGTGAAGTACCACGTGTACGAGCTGACGGAGGATCTGGTGAACGAGGAGTCGGAGGACACGCTGTTCTACCTCTCGTTCGACCCGCGCAAGGCGGGCCGCGTCGCGCCCGACGCGCAGCCGATCTTCACGTTCGAGTTCCCCGCTCCCGACAAGGGCGTCTACACCACCTCGACTTCGGTGAGGATGCGCGAAACGTCCGCCACGAAGAAGTTCATCGAGCGCCTCTTCTGCACCGACCCCGAGAATATCGTGTGGAACGGTATGGCGGTGAAGAACATAGAGGCCTATTCGTCGGATTCGGCCTTCATCCACAACTTCAAGGGACTCTACGTCGAGGCAGCGGACGACATGCCCGAGGGCGAGGGTTCGGTATTCTCGTTCAGCCCCGCGTCGACGGGATTCGAGGTGTTCGGACGTAACCGCAGCAACGGCGCCGACACGCAGATCATGGCCGACACCATCGATATGCTCTACTATTTCAAAGATTCGTATGCCACCAAATACGGAAACGTGTGGGTGCAGAGCGCCCGTCACGACTATTCGAACACCGAGTTCGCCGAGCACCCCTTCGACGAGTCGCAGACCGTGCGCCCCGAGGTGAAACTGGGTTACGTCGACGGCTGCGGAGGCGTCATTACGGAGCTCACCTTCACCGACGAGTTCCTCTACTCGCTGCGCAACATCAACGGCGGCGACGAAGACTACGTATCGGCGGCGATAAACCAAGCGGCGGTGAGAATCTATCTGGAGAAGTCGGATTACGACTACAACAAGATCGACCCCATAGCGATGGCCGAGACGCTCAACACGTCGATGCCGCGACTGGGCATGTACACCAACTACAAGAAGCTCACCCCCGTGGCCGACTACATGTACACGCAGGAGAGCAACGGCACGCCCCTTACGTACAACGGTTACGCCAACCGCAGCTTGGCTTGTTACGAAATGAACATATCCTCCTATGTGCAGTCGCTCGTGAACGAGCTGCTGAAGCTGGAGGCCGCACCCGACGGCAGCGTCGATTTCGAGAAACTCACACTGCCGCGCACGATTTATCTCGGCCCGAGCGCATACGACCGGTTCACATTCACGCGTACGGTGGTGCAGGGCGGAGAGTTCGAGGTGAACCCCGCCGCCATACAGGTGGAACTGACTTATACGTTAGTGAAATAGGCAACCCTGAAGAGTGCGACGAACCTAAGTTTAGCGGCTTAGGTTTTTGTCGTATTAGATGAAACAACATACCCCATTACGCCATGCAGGAAAATTTAGTCATAGTGGAGTCTCCGGCCAAGGCCAAAACGATTGAGAAATTTCTCGGCAAGGACTTCGTCGTCAAGTCGAGCTTCGGACACATCCGCGACCTCTCGAAAAAGGGACTCGGAATAGATATCGATTCGGGATTCGCGCCCGATTACGAGGTGCTCTCCGACAAGCGCAAAGTGGTGGACGAACTGTCGAAACTATCCAAGAGCGTCGGCACCGTGTGGTTGGCGTCCGATGAGGACCGCGAGGGAGAGGCCATAGCGTGGCACCTCGCCGAGGTGCTCGATCTGCCCGTCGACAAGACCAAGCGAATCGTGTTCCACGAGATCACCAAACCCGCCATACTCCGCGCGATAGAGACCCCGCGCACCATCGACATGAATCTGGTGAACGCCCAGCAGGCGCGCCGCGTGCTGGACCGCATCGTCGGCTTCGAGCTCTCGCCCGTGCTGTGGAAAAAGGTGAAACCGTCGCTCTCGGCGGGTCGCGTGCAGAGCGTGGCCGTGCGTCTGATCGTCGAGCGCGAGCGCGAGATCATAGCATTCCGCTCCGCGCCCTATTTCCGCGTGGTGGCGCAGTTCTACCCCGCGAACGACGAGAACAAGACCATCTTTAAGGCCGAGCTGTCGAACCGCTTCGACACGCGCGACGAGGCCGAGGCGTTCCTGCGCAGTTGCGTCGGGGCGGTCTTCACCGTCGCCAAGGCCGAGGAGAAGCCCGCCAAACGCTATCCCGCCGCTCCTTTCACCACCTCGACGCTTCAGCAGGAGGCGGGCCGCAAGCTGGGCATGTCGGTGGCGCAAACCATGTCGGTGGCGCAGCACCTTTACGAGCAGGGACTCATAACCTACATGCGTACCGACTCGGTGAACCTCTCGTCGCAGGCCATAGGCCAGTGCAAGCAGGAGATCACGCGCATGTTCGGCGAGAAATACTCGGCCGCACACAACTATAAGACCAAGACCAAAGGCGCGCAGGAGGCTCACGAGGCCATCCGCCCCTCGTATATCGACCGCACGGAGATCGACGGCACCGCCGCCGAGAAACGCCTCTACGACCTGATCTGGAAACGCACCGTGGCGTCGCAGATGGTGGCCGCCGAGCTCGACCGCACCACGGTGGCGATAGACATTGAGGGCAGCGACCGCCAGTTCGTCGCCACGGGCGAGGTGATCCGTTTCGACGGATTCCTGCGCCTCTACTCGGAGTCGACCGACGACGAACCCGCCGAGAGCGCCGAGGGCGTATTGCCCAAGATGGAGGTCGGCGAGAGAGTCGACGCCTCGCAGATAACTGCCACCGAGCGTTTCACCTCGGCGCCCCCGCGCTACAACGAGGCGTCGCTCGTGAAGCGTCTGGAGGAGTTGGGCATCGGCCGTCCGTCGACATACGCGCCCACCATCACGACCATCATCAACCGCGGATACGTGGTCAAGCAGAATCGCGACGGACAGAAGCGCGGCTATACGGCTCTCACCCTCTCGGCCGCGGGCAAGATCACGGAGAAGAACCTGACCGAGAATTACGGCAAGGAGAAAAACCGTTTGGCGCCCACTGACATAGGCATGGTGGTGAACGACTATCTGGAGTCGCAGTTCTCGCAGATCATGGACTATAACTTCACCGCCAGCGTCGAGAAGGAGTTCGACCGCATAGCCGACGGCGACATCACTTGGGGCGAGATGATCGACCGTTTTTACGGTCCGTTCCACGACTTGGTCGACAAGGCCATCGAGACCCAGACCGACCGCAGCAATCAAGGCCGCGTGCTGGGCATAGACCCCGTGTCGGGACAGACCGTCAAGGCGCGCATCGGCCGTTACGGTCCGATGGCGGAGATCGAGTCGGCCGACGGCGGCAAGAGCCGTTTCGCGTCGCTCAAGAAGGGTCAGCTCATCGAGTCCATAACCCTCGAAGAGGCGTTGGAGCTGTTCGCCCTGCCGCGCAACCTCGGCAAATACGAGGGCGAGGACCTTATGGTCGGAATAGGCCGTTACGGAGCATACGTACGTTACGGCAACTCGTTCGCCTCGCTGGCCAAGACCGACGATCCCTACACGATAGGTTACGACCGCGCCGTGCAGCTCATCGAGCAGCATAAAACGCAGTCGGCGGCGGCTTCGGCGCCGCTCAAAACCTTCGACGAGGACAAGGATATGGTGATAAAGAACGGTCGTTACGGCGCCTACATAGCCTTCAAGGGCAAGAACTACCGTCTGCCCGCGGGCAGCAAACCCGAGGAGATGACCTACGACGAGTGCCTGAAGGTGGTCAGCGCTCCCAAGAAGAGCAGCCCCCGCGGCAAAAAGCGACAAAGCTGAATTACCCTTAAAATTTTACAATATGAAGAGATCGATTCTATTAGCGGCAGCTCTTCTGGGCGCGGTTCTCACCGCCGCGGCGCAGGAGGCGAATAAGCCCGAAGGTTACAAGTTCACCGACACCAAGACGGTGAAGACCGTACCCGTCACCAATCAGTACAAGAGCGGAACCTGCTGGTGCTTCTCTACCGTCTCGTTCATCGAGGAGGAGATCCTGCGCGCCGGCGGTCCCGAGATCAAGCTCTCGGAGATGTGGATTGTGCGCAACATCTACTTCGAGAAGGCCGTCAAGTACGTCCGTCTGCACGGATCGCTCAACTTCGCCGTGGGCGGCGCGGCGCACGACGTGACGCACGCCATCGAGAAGTACGGCATCGTGCCCCGCGAGGTTTACAAAGGCCTCAACTACGGCACCGAGATGCCCGAGTTCGGCGAGATCGACGAGGTGCTGAAAGCCTATGTCGACGCCGTTATCAAGAACAAGAACGGCAAGCTGACTCCCGCATGGCAGGACGGCCTAAACGCCATTCTCGACGCCTATTTCGGCGAGCGTCCCGAGACGTTCACCTACGAGGGCAAGGAGTACACTCCCCACACGTTCGCCGAGTCGCTGCCCGTGAAGATGAGCGACTACATCGAGTTCTCGTCTTACACCCATCATCCGTTCTACTCGTCGTTCATCATCGAGGTGCCCGACAACTGGCTCTGGGGCGAGGTTTACAACGTGCCTCTGAACGAGATGATGCAGGTCATCGACGACGCCATCGCCGAGGGACATCCCGTGGCATGGGGCACCGACGTGAGCGAGAAGGGATTCCGCGGCGCGAAGGCCATCGGCATAATCCCCGAGGAGGCCGAGAAGAACATGGTAGGCTCGGACGCCGAGCGTTGGGGCAAGCTGTCGTCGGCCGAGAAGGAGGCGCAGATCTACAGCCTTGACCAGCCCGTCAAGGAGAAGACCATCACGCAGGAGATGCGCCAGACGGCATACGACAATTACGAGACCACCGACGACCACGGCATGGTTATCGTGGGCACGGCCGTCGACCAGAACGGTTCGCCTTTCTACAAGGTGCAGAATTCGTGGGGCGACCGCGGTCCGTACGAGGGATTCTACTACTTCTCGCGTCCGTTCGTGGAGTACAAGACCATGGATATCATGGTCAACAAGAACGTGGTGTCGAAAGAGCTCCTGAAGAAACTCGGACTCAAGTAATCCGCGCCTTTAAGACAAGCAACACCAAGTATTAAGTTTAGACAGTCCTTACGGACCTCCGCCGAGACGATGGTTTCGGCGGATTTTTTTTATATTTTCACGCTGCCCCGCTGGGGTATTGTGGTTCGAAGAACCGTGCGGGCCGCAGCCTTCGCCCCGCGGAGGCCCGCACTGTTCTGCGAGTCGCAATAATACACATGCGTCAGCCAATCCCGCGGCAGGAACGATTTCGGATTAAGGACGGTCGCGGCGACGAAGCGTTAAAAATCGGAGACCTTTTGATTGCTTCAAAAGTGCCGCAGGCATCCGATTTAGCGAAGTCGCGAGACCGACTCCGAAATCGTTTCACCGCGGCGGCTTTTGGCGCAACCTTTTGACGTCAAAAGGTTGCATAAAAAAGAGAATGCGACTCGCAGAGTCGTGCAGTTCGCCGCCGCCCCACCGCGGCGGACTGCAACTCGCCCGAAAGCTCGCGCAGCCCTCCGCCGTCGGCGAACAGCAAGCCCACAGCCCGAAATTTGCGCCAAAAATCTCAAAAAATCCCCCGAAAACACGAAAAATAGCAAAAAAAGCATGCAAATTGTTGTACGATACAATTATTTGTACTACTTTTGGGACAGCG
>CAJUMU010000026.1 GCA_910587675.1 uncultured Alistipes sp.
CCAAGATACAGACCATGCAGACCGAACACAGCCGCCAAATGTTGGATATGCAGCAGAAGCACATCAAGGAATTGCAGGTAAGAGATACCGAACACAAGAAAGAGGTATCAAGGCTTACCACCTTGTTGAACAAGACATTGAAATGGTTTCCGCAAATAAAGGGTATGCTCAATCTCGAAAGGTTCTGTCTTGCCGTAGGTTTCAACAAAGAACAGACGGCAGTACTGATGATGGGCAAGCCGCTTGAATATAGCGGTGAACTATATTCGGAAGAACACAAACGGAAATTCATGGCAAAGGATGTTAAAGCCAAAGTGTTCACTGACAAAGGAAAGTTCGTTCTTACGATTGACTTGCAACCGATTGGGGTTTGGTTTAAAGAACATTTTAAGAAGCTAAAATTATCCGTATTTCATCCGATTCGACCGCAAAGGAAAAGCAGGGGTCTCTTATGAAATTTGAAATGACTTCACTTAAAGTCTTTAATAAGCGAAGTCATTCTGTACCATTTTGAGATAGGTTAAAATATGTGCGCTTTCAATATTACGCATATAGTCCTCCATATATTCCCAATCGGGAGAACCGTCATTATCAACAGGAAGCGTGATAATTTCTTTGGATAAACGATTTGCACTTCGTTTATATCCAAAATTATACTTCCCTCTGACCCGGTCTGCTATAGTTGTAATGAATGTACCTGTATATCTATTGAGATGGTTGTTATAGCCGAATGTCATATCGGAGGTGGCTATGAAATCTTCGGCTTTGTACACAGAATACCCCATTGACCCCTCGCCATTACGAATAAAGGCAATGCAATTCCCTTTTTGAATTGTGCTTTTATCTTCTCTACTTACAAAACATAGCACCCCATTATTTTGATTGGTCGCACCAAGATAGCTAATACCACTATCTGATTTTTCAATATGATTAAGTCCTTTTGATTTACCAGCAACAAGTGTTGGGAATAAATCACGTAATAGGAAGTTCTTCCAATTTACCCCCCCCCATTTTTAATTTATTAACACTTACTCGTTCCTTGAAGACTTTAAGTGTGGTATTGAGTATGTTATGTTCGACATCTTTCATGAAAGCAGACATAAAGGCGAAGTCAATTTCTCCCTTATCAGTGGCAGGTAACAATAGCTTTTCTCGTTTTATACGCTCATCATTTATTTCTCGGTTAAAGCTGTATTTTTCCGACAACCTATTGATAATCGGAATCATAAATAAATAAGCATATTTATCAAGCCCATCACGTTTTAATTTCGTAACATGGTCACTTGCGACAAAAGTATATTGATGATAAAAAGCACAGCCAACACTACCGCTGTTCGCCAATGTTAAACAATCGTCAAATCTTCTTACGCTGCCATCATTACCAATAAATCCGTCAATACCGTTATTGAGGGATGTTGATGATACATAGGGAGTATTACCTTCCTCATGGTCGGCTTTTTTAAGTCGTTTACCACGCTGAATTTCGGTAAAAACTTCAGTAAAGTAAAATGCTTTCCAATTGGAACACAGTGACTTACCCCCCCCCAGTATGTCGTTGATTATTAGTCTTTTGCATAATCTTTCTATTGTTGGTTTTAAAATCTGTTGTTCTTTTTGCTTCATGTAGTCCTCCATGAACTGCCAATCAGGTATTTTCTCAGCAGTTACAGGAAGTATTAATTTGGATTTAACCATTCTTTTAGGACGCCATTTTCTTGCATAAGTAAAACAAACTCGCTGTTTTTCAATGCAACCAATCAGAAACATGGCAATATATCTGTTAAGCTTCTTGCTCTTTAGATATAAAGGATTTACATCATGAGTACAGGTGAATTTATGCTGTTGATAATAGGCATATCCTACAGAACCATTATTTGTTACACAAATAGCATTTCCACTGTATATTTTTTGTTCAATAGGTTCATTTTTACCATATCCAACTTTGGAATTTGCTTTTATAGATGAATATGTTGTAAACCCAGTAAAACCATTATTTGAATCAGATGCCCCAATGAATGGTATTGTTCCATTATCAAAACATGGAGGCTTTTTATTGTAGAATCCTTTTTTTATCTCAAATATTTCATTGAAATCAAAAACTTCCCACTGTCTATCCCTTAGTTTAAGCATCGCAACCTCCTTTTTCATCAAAAAGATACCCTCTTCCGTGAGTTATCATATTAAACTCAAATGTTAGATAATCAGCCATTGTATTCTCAAAATCCTTTTCTGATGGTATCTCGTCATTAAAGTAGTAGAAGGCGTGTAACCACTCATCTTCTGCCTCAATAGTTGTTTCTACACAGAACTTGGTCTCAGCTTCAATTCTTCCAAACCATACATCAAGCAGATGTTGTCGTTTGTCTTTGGCACTTGTTGTCTCTTCCAAACCAATGTGCTTGCTCACCACAAATCCATCATCTTCAAAATTAATGAATTTACATAAATGGTTTTTATCATGCGGTATTCCTGCCGTAAATACGGCAATACACGGATTTGTACCCACTCCATAGAATGTGTTTTTGTTGAGGGTTATAACCCCCTCTAATGTATGGTTTTTCAGAATATTATTCTTTATATTCTGTTCTTCTTTACTCTTACCTGTAACCGAGGATTGAGGTATAATAACGATGGCTCTTGCGCCCTCTGTCAATGAATCAAGTAAATGCTCAGTAAAGCTAATCTCATACAAATCAGGATTAGCTTTAGAGCCTTGCGAGTATGGAGGGTTCATCATTCCTACGGTACAGCCTTTCAGCTGTATCTGTTTTGGGTTTTGCCGTAAAAAGTCCATATTATGCAAGTTGCTTTTGCCATCGCCACGCAAAATCATATTAGTAGTGGCGATGGTGAACATATAGGATTGCAACTCGATACCGAATAATTGGTCACGCTTGATACTCCTCCTCAGACTTTCATCATCTGTCATTTTTACCATTTTGTGCATCGCAGCAATTAGAAAGCCTGCCGTGCCGCAACATGGGTCAAAGACTTTATCCGTTGTTTTAAGTTGTGCCAACTCACAAAATAATTCAGTTATATGTTTCGGTGTGAGCACGATACCCAATGTCTGTCCATCTCCTCCTGAATAAGACATGAACTCACCATAAAACCGCCCTAAATAATCTTCGGCAGAATTGTGGTATCTGATATTCTTATATATACTGTTATAGAGAAATTCGGTATAATGCTTTAATGGTGTTTTGCCCAATGTGTCGTCTTTCTCGTTAATTTTTGTAGTGTCTTTTATGACTGAGAATTGACTGAGTAATTTATCTCGTTTTGTATCGGGAGTAACATTGGCTCTTGCCAAATTACTCTTGATTGCTTCGTAAATCTTTTGCCCATCAGTTTTTATAGAGTCACCTATAAGGGATTCAATAGAGAATGTCTTATATTCAATTTCACGTAAAGCAAGCATTATTCCCGACACAACCAACGGTTTTTGTTCTGTTGTCAAATTTCCATAGTTGCGCAGGTCATTATGCAGTTTCTCGGCATCTTTCAGAATTTCTGCCGTTGTCTTTTCTACATCCGTTTCTTCACATAGTATTTCTTTCAGATAATACTCATCAATATTGGCTTCATTGAAAGAGATGAATGTTTCAACATCAGGCAATTCTTTATAATCGCCACGTTCATTGACAAATATCGGTGTAATCCTATGATGTTTTTCATTTCCCGATACACCAAGAGCTATGATTTTATTATACGAGGTGTTTACAGCTAAATGCAAAGCATAGTATAAAGCTCCGTTGACGGCATAATCCTTTACAACTTTAACTTCTTGCGACAACAAGTCATTTTCATCTTTGTAAATGTGCTTGGCAAGTGATGCTTTGTCTTCTATTACAAGGATAAAATCCTTGACTATCCCACAATATTCGGGATAGCCTGCATTACCTGTTTTTGATTTAGATGCAGTTCTTAACGCTTCATCTATTTCCTTTATATCACACCCTTGTGGAGTTAGATGAATATTGGCTTCCTGCAATAATTCATAAACCCAAAGGTCTGTCTTAACCTCTTTTTTCGCCATACGGAGAACGTTCTTTAATT
Organism: uncultured Alistipes sp.; assembly: GCA_910587675.1. Taxonomy (GTDB): domain Bacteria; phylum Bacteroidota; class Bacteroidia; order Bacteroidales; family Rikenellaceae; genus Alistipes. The sequence goes on from CAJUMU010000026.1 coordinate 4,060, forward strand.
AGATTTGGGACAAGTAAATCCCGTACATCAACATTCAAAATATCGGCAATTTGATACAAGACAGGAATAGGAGGTTGTATTTTATTAGTTGCGTATAGATTTACCATATTGAAACTTTTTCCAAGTAAGCCGGCTAATTCCGTCTGACTTAACCCTTTTGTTTCCAAAACCTCTTTTATCTTATTCATAGCCGACATTTTGCCTTTACGAATGCAAAGGTACACAATTTTATTTGGTAGGCGATGAGTTCTGAAAGAAAAGTTGTATCTTTGCAGTCGAAACAACAGTTAGAGTAGAAATGAACATTGAATATGGTAGTTCCAAAGAAGTTAAATGTTATCGAGATTTTGTATTAAATCCCGATAATCGTAATGCCTCAAGAGCATTTTCAAAGACTTTTGGTGCTAACCTAATGGAACCAGCAAAAAAGTTGCATGACCGATTGAGGAAATATGTTTCAGCTGGAGCCTATAATGCCATGTTTGGTCAAACAGATAATCGAATAGAAATAAAACAAGGATGTGCTAAAAAAGCCCCCTTGATTTTGAAAGTTCGTGTTGGACGAGGACCAAGAAAATTTTTTAATCATATCATTGATGAAGAAAATAATTTATTATTGGCACAAGATTGGCAAGGAGATTTCAACTCAATAATGACAATATATGTTATTGCTGTAAATAATCACGATTATAACAATATATAAAATGGCTGCACTTGAAAAAATACCTGTATTAAACCCTTTGACGCTGCGCAATACAGTCGGAGGGGAACTTGCTGATATATTCGAGGCTCGCGGCATTAAGAATTTCGAAGAACTTATTGGCATTAAAGATTTAAGGAGTAAGGAACAACTATCAAATAAAGCATTACGAAAAGCTGCTGAAATATTGGACGATTCTAATGTGTGTGAATATTTGGCTGATTTTCAGAAGGAGTATTTGGAAGAAAAGCCACGGTATGTGGCTAATTACAATCAGGCAAAAAAGACATATACCAAGCTAAAAAAAGTATTGCCTTTGCTGCGTGGTGAATTCATGGAAGGGTATGATATTCTTGATGATATTTTAGATTTCTTTGGTGTGAATTCCGACACGGAAATTTTTGAAACTTCCGAAAAACAAGCTGCATTATTCCGTTCCCAAAATAAAATTGAGGTTGACTCAATAAATCTTCATGCTTGGTTGCGTCGTGGTGAACTTGATTTTAATGCCCTCAATCTCCCTGATTACAATGGAGCAGAATTAATGAATTGGATTGAATCAAGAGAATGGATGGCTCATATTGAAGATGTTGAGTATTTCAAATCTTTACCTTCAATATTTTCACGCTTTGGTGTAGGTTTGGTTTTTGTTCCCTCTCTGCCTAAAACTGTTTACGGAGCAATTCGTTGGATTGAAAACAAACCTCTCATTCAAATTTCGGATCGTGGACACGACCTTATATCTTGTTGGTTTACTCTCTTTCATGAATTAGGGCATGCTATCAAACATAAGAATGTTGAAATTTACGAAGGCGAGATAAACGAATCGAAAGCCAAGCAAAACAAACGGGAAAAGGAAGCCAATAAGTTTGCCAATGAATACTTGTTCAATGGAGATAATTTGCGAAAAGCCGTATTTGACCGAAAACGTGCTGGGTTGCCTATGACTGCAAACTTGTTGGCAGAAGAGTTTAATGTACGACCGATATTCGCTTCGTATTGGTTGCTAAAAGCACAATATGCGCCAGCTTTTCAACGTAGGATTCAGATTGATTTTGTATCACAATATCAGTGATTAAGAAATTCATGAATAAAAATCTGTTGGAATAGAATCGCCAACAGATTTTTTTATTGAAGCACTCCTAATCTCAAATTTATTTGTATTTTTGCATACACAACGAGTTGCTAAGAAAGCATAGCTGAGCAGAATACAGCAACAAGAACAGTTGGCAAATCGTTACCTCAAAATCGAGTTATCTACCCAAATCCCTTATTCTAAGGAAATAAGGAGATTATTCCAAAATTACTAAAAATTGCGATTGCGTATAACCGTCGGGGCGATTTTTTGTCCTAAGATATTATTTGCCTATTTTTGTGGTCGGAAATGTAATCTATTATGAAAAACGGAGTAAATAACGTATTGCGTTACGGCGCGGCCACGGCCTGCTTCGTCCTGTACGTGTTCAGCTATGCCTTGTACGAGCGTACGTTGATCGAGTGGTGGCTGCCCGTTACGGTCGCGGCTGTCGCGGCGGCGCTGACCGCGCCTTGGGCCGTCGGCCGATGGGCGAAATTCACGGGATCCGACAGCCGCTTGCTCAATTATGCCTGCCATCTCTTTTTCGTGGGCGCCGTGGCGGTGTTCGCGTTTCTCGGGGGCAACCGTATCGCGATCGACGAGTCCGCCGCGTACGAGAAGAAGTTCACCGTGACTGAGAGGATCGCCGCTACGCGCAACAGATACCGCAGAGTGGGGCGGCGCAGTGTCCGCTCGGGCAGCTACAAAGTCTATTACCTGCGCTTGAGATCGGAGGATGGTGCGGAGAAGAAGGTCCCCGTCTCCTTGTCGCTCTATAGCAAGGTTCGCGAAAACGGCACGGTGACCTATTCCGTGTGCGAGGGCCGTTTCGGATTCCCGATAATATTGTAAAACCGAAAGATATGACAGAAAAGAGTATTTTCCGATATAAGGTTGATCCCCGCCGCGTGGATTTTACCGAGCGGGCGTCGATATCGTCCATGTGCGACATCATTCTGGAGGCCGCGGGCGAGGACGCCTACAAACGCGGGTTCGGCATCGACGTGCTGGCCGAGCGTAATTTGGGTTGGGTGCTTTCGCGCATGTGCGTCGAGCTGGACTACATGCCCGCCGAATACAGCGAGTTTACGATCCGCACATGGATCAGCGATTACAACCGATTGGCCTCCACGCGTAATTTCACCCTTACCGACGACGAGGGGCGAATGTTCGGACGGGCCGTGTCGCAGTGGTGCATGCTCGACTTCTCGACCCGCATGCCCGCCGACGTGAATCTATTGGCTCGTATGCACGAGGGAGTCATGGTCGACGCGCCGTCGCCCTGTGAGCGTCCCCGACGCATCGCGGCGGTCGGAAGCGAGCCGACGGCGAAGCATCGCGTGGTGTACAGCGACATCGATTTCAACCGCCACATGAACACGATGCGTTATATCGACATGGTGTGCGACTTGCTGCCCATCGACGAGCTGGAGCGGCTGAATGCCGTGCGTGTGGATATGAATTTCATGCGTGAATCGCGTTACGGCGACGTGCTGTCGTTGTGCGTCGATCGGCGCGACGACGCCTGCGCTTTCGAGTACCGCAGCGGCGAGGGCGAGGCGTTGTGCCGCATCTCGCTGGAGCTTCGTTAGGGCGCGATCGCGTCGAGTGCGGGCGCCGAGGGGGATTTGGAATGTGTTTTGCGGGACGCATTCCAAATCTTTTCATTATGGAAAACACCGAAAACAAGTATCAGAAGAGCATCGACATGCTCAATGACGCCGTGCGCAAGGAGATAGCCTCGTCGTTGCAGTATATGTATTTCCACGTTCATCTGGAGGATGCGGGTTACGAGTATCTGTCGCGTTATCTGCACAAAGTGTCCATTGCCGAGATGCGGCACATCGAGATGCTGGCCGAGCGTATCATGTTCTTGGAGGGCGACGTGGACATGAATCCCCACGAACCGACGCGGCAAATCACCGAGGTGGGCGACATGCTGAACTTCGCCATTAAGATCGAGCGTTCGACGATCGATTCGTACAGCGAATATTCGCGTATCGCGGCCGAGGCGGGCGATTCGGTCACGCATCGCATGTTTCAGAATCTGGCGGCCGACGAGGAGGAGCACCTCGACAATTTCCGCACCGAGTTGCAGAATCTGAAGGATTACGGCGAACTCTACCTCTCCATGCAGTCGGTGGCCCGAAGCAAGGAGATCGCGAAGAAATAGGCGCATTTCGTCGGCGGCGTGTTGCGCATACGGCCGATAATCGCTATATTTGTAAAAGCGCTCGTACGGAGACGTGTACGGGCGCCTTTTGTTTGTATACGGTAAATGCCTCTTTAAGATGAAGATAGTCGTTCTCGGCCCCGCGCATCCCTATCGGGGCGGACTGGCCTCGATAATGGAGACGATGGCACGCGAATATATGCGTCGCGGCCACGAGGTCGCCATATATACGTTCCGCGTGCAGTACCCCTCGTTGCTTTTTCCCGGGAAGAGCCAGTACGTCGACGCCCCCGCGCCCGACGATCTGCATATCGAACGGGTGGTGAATACGGTGAACCCCTTGAATTGGATCGCCGTCGGACGTCGTCTGCGCCGCGAACGTCCCGACATGGTGTTGATGAAGTATTGGACGCCTTTCATGGCTCCCTGCTTCGGCGCCATAGCGCGTATTGCTCGGGGCAACGGCGTGACGCGGGTCATTTGCCAGATCGACAATGTCGAGCCTCACGAACATCATATAGTCGACCGCCCGTTCAACCGCTACTTCTTGGGAGCGGTGGACGGCTTCGTCTATATGTCGGAGCAGGTGCACGGCGAACTGAAGGCCTACACCTCGGCGCCGATGCTCTTTTCGCCCCATCCCATGTTCGAGAACTTCGGCGAGGCTGTGGACAGGGCCGAGGCGTGCCGACGTCTGGGGCTCGATCCCGACATCCGTTACATGCTCTTTTTCGGACTCATACGCGATTACAAGGGGCTCGATCTGCTGCTGCGCGCTTGGGCCTCGGCGCGTCCCGAGGGGTATAGGCTGATAGTGGCGGGGGAGTTCTATGCTTCGCGCGAGAAGTATGTGTCGCTCATCGACGAATCGGGATTGCGAGACGAGGTGGCGTTGCACGACCGCTTCATTCCCGACGAGGAGGTGAGATACTACTTCTCGGCGGCCGACTGCCTCGTTCTGCCGTACCGTTCGGCTACGCAGAGCGGCGTGACGCAGATAGCCTACAACTTTTCGCTGCCGATGATCGTGACCGACGTGGGCGGCCTGCCCGAGATCGTGCCCGACGGGCGTACGGGACTCGTATGCGCTCCTACCGCGGAAGGTATCGCCGATGCGTTGCGGCGCGTCCGCGAGGTCGGCACGCTGCGGCGTCTGCGCGACAATTTCGCCGAGGAGCGGAAACGTTTCTCGTGGGGCGCGATGTGCGATAGGCTGACCGAGGTGCTGGAGATGACGCGGTAAAGCGTCGAAGCGTTTGCACGAGTCCTTTTTTATCATTACATTTGTCGGTCATACAAATATATATATGCACCGAGCAGGATTCGTAAACATAATAGGCAACCCCAACGTCGGCAAGTCGACGCTTATGAACGCTTTGGTGGGCGAGCGTCTCTCGATCATAACATCCAAGGCCCAGACCACGCGCCACCGTATCATGGGTATCGTGAACGGCGAGGATTTCCAGATCGTATATTCCGACACCCCGGGTATTCTGAAACCCTCGTACAAATTGCAGGAGTCGATGATGAACTTCGTCCGCGGCGCGGTGGACGACGCCGACGTCATACTCTATGTCACCGACACGGTGGAGCGGAGCGACCGTTCGGACGAGTTGATCGAGAGGATCAACCGCAGCGGCATACCCGTCATTACGGTAATCAACAAGATAGATCTCGCCGATCCGCAGAAGCTCGACGAGCTGGTCGACGCGTGGCACGCCAAGATGCCCGACGCGATGATCGTGCCCGTCTCGGCCCGCGAGCAGTTCAACATGAAAGGCGTGCTCGACGCCATTCTGGAGCGTTTGCCCGAGGGCGAGGCTTTTTATCCGAAGGACACGCTGACCGACAAGACGCTGCGTTTCTTCGCTTCGGAGATCATCCGCGAAAAGATCCTGCTCAATTACGAAAAGGAGATCCCTTACTGCTGCGAGATCGAGATCGACACTTACAAGGAGGAGCCGACCATCGACCGCATCTCGGCCACGATATACGTCGCGCGCAACTCGCAGAAAGGCATCGTCATCGGTCACAAGGGCGAGAAGCTGAAGCGTGTCGGACGTGCCGCGCGCGAGGATATGGAGCGTTTCCTCGGCAAGAAGGTGTTCCTGCAACTCTTCGTCAAGGTGCAGGACGACTGGCGCGACAACGAGCGGCAGCTGCGCCGTTTCGGTTACGATCCGCAGTGACCGCTGTCGAAATAAAAAACGCATCTCCGACGTTTGTGAAGGCGGGGGGCAGCCCTGCGAAATATTAAAGAACAGGATAGCGAATGCGAAAAGGCATCATACGTACAATACTCACCGTCGTCGTGCTCACGGGCGCGTGGACGGCAAGCACGCAGTACAACAAGGAGTACTTTTTCCACATGGGCCGCCGCTTCATGATGAACGACGACTATCAGGAGGCCATCCGCACGCTCAACGTGTTGCTGCGTTTCGACGAGGATGCTTACGAGGGTTATTTCCTGCGCGGCATCGCCAAATACAACCTCGACGACCTGCTGGGCGCCGACGCCGACTTCTCGTCAGCTATCGAAAAGAATCCCGTATTCACCATAGCCTACACCTATCGCGCCATAACACGCTCGCGACTGGGTAATTACGACGACGCGCTGAAGGATTTCCACGAGGCGATAGAACTTCGTCCCGATCTGCCCGGGCCCTATTACAGCCGAGGCGTCACCCGCCTTCTGAACCAGCAGTTCGAGGAGGCGATATCCGATTTCGACATGTTCATCCGTCAGGAGAAGAAGGTGGCCGACGCGTACGTCAACCGCGGCGTATGCTACCTCTATCTGAAAGATACGGTGCGCGCCTACGAGGATTTCGACAACGCGATAAGCACCAACCGCGAGGATCCCAACGGCTACAACCGTCGCGGCGCGCTCCGCATGCAGCAGAAACTATATGCCGAGGCGGAGAGCGATTTCGATACCGCGGTGAGATGCGATTCGACCTATCTGCTATCGTATTTCAACCGCGCGATGGTATACTCCAACACCGAGCGTCCGTTGCTCGCGCTGCGCGACTTCGACCGCGTCATAGAGCTCGATTCGACCAATGCGCTCACCTATTTCAACCGCGCCATAGTCCGCTCGCAGATCGGCGACTACAATCGCGCGCTGGAGGATTACGACCGCGTGGCCGAATACTCTCCCAACAACGTGCTGGTATATTACAACCGCGCGATGCTCTATACCCGAACGGGGCAGATACGCAACGCCATCGACGACTATACGCGGGCCATATCGCTCTATCCCGACTTCGCGAACGCATATCTCAACCGCAGCTATCTGCGCATGATGATGAACGATCCGTCGGGCGCGCGCGAAGACCGACAAACCGCCGAACGCAAGATCGCCGACTATCGTTCGCGTCTGAGCGACTCCACCTATTCGATATATGCCGACACGACGCAGAAGTTCGACAAGCTGCTGGCTTTCGACGCCAAGGTGTCGGAGGGCGGTTCGCTCGACCGCGTGGCGGACAGCAATGCCGCGGGCGAGATGAACATGAAGTTGATCCCGCTGTTCAAGTTCACCCTCATGTATCCCGATTCGGCCACGGTGGCCCGCAATGCGCTCTACCATGCGCAGCGCGTGGAGGATTTCAAGCGAAAGGTGGGCAATCCGCTGCTCGTGCTGTCGCGCGACGACACCAACATCGCGCCCGACTCGCTGGTGGTGATGGGCAACGATTTGCAGCGACGCATGCGCGAGTCGGGCGGCGATTCATGGATCGTCCTGTTCCAGCACGGCATAACCCAGTCGCTCATAAAGCAATATACCAATGCCGTCAACACCTTGTCGATGGCCATCGAGGGCAATCCGTCGAATCCGTTCCTCTATATCAACCGTTCGACCACGCGCGCCGAGATGATCGACTTCATATCGTCGATCGACAACTCCTACCAGCGCATAACCATCGACTCCGACCCCGCGAACCGCCTGCGCAACGCAAGTTCGCGCACGTACAATTACGACGACGCCATAGAGGATATCAACAAAGCCATAAAACTCTATCCCAACTTCGCATACAGCTATTACAACCGCGCCAATCTGCACGCCATCTCGAACGAGCTGCCCGAAGCGTACGACGACTACACCAAGGCTATCGAGCTGAATCCCGAGTTCGGCGAAGCCTATTACAATCGAGGGCTGGTGCAGATCTTCATGAAGGATACCCGCAAAGGGTGTCTCGATCTGTCGAAAGCGGGCGAGTTGGGAATCGAAAACGCTTACGAGGCGTTGAAACACTACACCGTAATCGAACACGATTAGTCCGGACAGTACAAACCTTAAATAAATTATGACGCAAACTTACAAGAGACTCAACGATTCGGCCGCCATACGCTGGTCGGCGTTGGGCGTGGTCGCTTTCACCATGATGGCCGCCTACTTCGTCAACGACGTGGTGGCTCCGTTGAAATCGATCCTCGAAAGCGACCTCGGATGGAGCAGCCGCGAATTCGGCTTTTTCACGGGCGCTTACAGTTTCCTGAACGTATTCCTGCTGATGCTCATTTGGGGCGGATTCATCCTCGACCGCTTCGGCGTGCGCTTCACGGGCAAGCTTGCCGCCATACTCATGGTGGCGGGTACGGCTATGGAGTATTACGCCATGACGGCTATGGCCGACGCCACGGGCACCGTCCTGGGCTATAAATCGGGCGTTATGGTCGCTTCGGCGGGATACGCCATATTCGGCGTCGGCGCCGAGGTGGCGGGTATCACCGTCACCAAGATCATCGCCAAGTGGTTCCGAGGCAAGGAGATGGCCACTGCGATGGGCGTGCAGGTAGCATTGGCGCGCATCGGATCGCAGGCGGCATATTCGGTCGCCATTCCGCTGGCCCGCAACTTCAGTCTGACCACACCCGTAATGGTGGGCCTTATTCTGCTCGCGGGCGGTCTCGCGGCGTTCTTCGTCTTCTCGGTCATGGACAAGAAGCTCGACAGCCAGATCGAGGCTGCGCAGGACGGCGACTACGAGAAGTTCTCGTTCAAGGATGTCGGCAGCATCCTCGGCAACACGGGATTCTGGCTCATAGCTCTGCTGTGCGTGCTCTTCTATTCGTGCGTGTTCCCGTTCCAGAAGTTCGCATCGGAGTTTTTGATGAACAAATACGCCATCGCCGAGAATCTGGCGGGCACCATAGCGGGATTGCCCGCGCTCGGGGCGTTGATCCTGACGCCCGTGTTCGGCGGATTCATCGACAAGCGAGGCAAGAGCGCCTCGATCATGGCTCTCGGCGCCGCGATGCTCATCTTCGTGCACGCCGTGTACGCCCTGCCTTTCGTCGACAGCGCCGCGGTAGCCATAGGCCTTATGATAATCCTCGGCATAGCCTTCTCGCTCGTGCCCTCGGCCATGTGGCCCGCAGTAGCCAAGATATTCCCGCAGCACCAGCTCGGAACGGCTTACGCGCTCATATTCTTCATTCAGAACATAGGCTTGTGGGGCGTGCCCAACCTCATCGGTTGGATTCTCGATACCTATTGCGTCGCAGGCAATGCGGGGGGGGGTAACGTTTACGACTATACGTTGCCCGAAATTACCTTCAGCTTCATAGCTTTGCTCTCGTTGGTGGTGGCTTTCCTGCTCAAGGCCGCCGACAAGAAGTACGGATACAAACTCGAAGAGCCTAATATCAAGAAATAGCTCGCTGTTCTACACACGAAAAGAGGTCTTATGAAATTTTAATTTCATAAGACCTCTTTTGTATTGCGGCTCTTCACCTCGCCCCGCGGAGGCTCGCTGTCGCTCTTCCGCAGGCTACGCTCACAACCCATGCGAAGCGGGTAATCCACAAATAAAAAACCTCGACAATCTTTCGATTATCGAGGTTTTCGGTTAGTCGGGATGACTGGATTCGAACCAGCGACAACACGCCCCCCAGACGTGTACTCTAACCGGGCTGAGCTACATCCCGAGTTTACAACCAAGGATCCCGAACGTGGGACAGATCCTTCGTCGTAGCGAGAGAGAGACTTGAACTCTCGACCTCATGATTATGAATCATGCGCTCTGACCAGCTGAGCTATCTCGCCATTTCCTAATTGCGAGTGCAAAGATAAGCGGTTTTTCCGATTATGCAAAATGTTTTGCGAAAAAATTACGTCCGAATTTGATTTTTCTTCGGCATAACATTTGCGATAATGCGCCTAAAATCTTGATACTATGATTACTGAGAGCAATTGGATGAAATTGGTAAGTTTGATTGCGGGCATCGCTTTGATGGTCGGAATATCGATCGAAGTGCTGACGGGCGACCACCGAACCTACTCGGAGTGGTACTTGTGGCTGCAATTTATCGTGTGCGTCGTCTTCATCATCGACTTTTTGGGCGAGATATCCTCGCGCCGCAAATCGAAACGGCACTACTTCATAAACGTTCTGTTTCTGCTGATATCGATACCTTATCTCAACATCCTGCACTGGAGCGGCGTCGCGATGGGGCACGACCTCGCGGGCGCGGTGATGGCCCTGACCCTCATACGCGCGTTCGTGGCGATGGTGGTGGTCGTGAAGTGGATGATCGAAAGCCGCGTCAGCCGTATCTTCGGCGCCTACATCTTCACGGTGGTGTGCTTCACCTATCTCGCCGCGCTGATGTTCTATGATTACGAGGTGCTGGTGAACGACAAGCTGCACGGGTTCGGCAATGCGCTGTGGTGGGCGTGGATGAACGTCACCACGGTCGGCGCGGCGATATTTCCCGTCACGGCCGTCGGCAAGGTGCTCGCCGTGCTGCTGCCCGGGCTGGGAATGATGTTTTTCCCGATCTTCACCATCTACGTCACCGATATTTATACGGCCAAGAGCGCCGATAAAAAGAAGGAGTGATTGGTTTTTAGACGTCTTTATACTATTTTTGCAAACGGGATTATAATCGTATAGTCCCGTTTTGTTATCGGTAATCCTATGAAAAAGATCTTATCTCTGCTGCTTCTGTCGCTGGTCGCTATCGCTGCCCGCGCCGACGGCGATATCGACGCCAAATGGTTCAAGGAGCATTACGCGAAGGCCGAATACATGATCCCCATGCGCGACGGCGTGCGACTCTATACTGCGGTCTTCACCCCCAAGAACAAACGCGGTGGCGATCATCCGATACTCTACATGCGCACCCCTTACGGTTGCGCCCCTTACGGAAAGAAGAACGCCGATTTCTGGAAGCAGAGCATCTATCGCAACTATCTCGAGGCGGAGTACATCTTCGTTTTTCAGGATGTTCGCGGCCGCTGGATGAGCGAGGGCGAGTTCGTGAACGTGCGCCCTTTCATCGCGAACAAGCAGGGCAGGGATACCGACGAGGCGAGCGACGCTTACGATTCGGTGGAGTGGCTTCTGCGCAAGGTCCGCAAGAATAACGGCAAGGTGGGCGTTTACGGCAACTCCTATTGCGGCTTCTATGCCCTCATGGCGGCCGCGAGCGGCCATCCCGCCGTTTGCGCCGTGTCGCCGCAGGCTCCCGTGGGCGATTGGTTCATGGGTGACGATTTCCATCATAACGGCGCATTCGCCGTATGCGACGCCGTGTCGTTCCTGCCTCATTTCGGAACGACGGGACGCGTCAAACCCACCGACAAGCCCGTCCCGTTCGAGTCGCCCGCGCAAGGCGGCAGTTACGACTATTTCATGACTCATACCGTCGCCGACATTACGGCCGCGTTGGGTGGTCGGGTGCCTTTTTGGGACGATATGACGGCGCATCCCGATTACGACGAGTGGTGGCGACAGCGCAGCGCGATGCGCGCGACCGAAAACATAACGTCGCCGATATTGATGGTGGGCGGAGCGTTCGATGCCGAGGATGCTTACGGCGTGTGGAATATCTACCGCGCTCTTCGCGTGAACAATCCGTCGCTCGATTGTCGTATTGTGGTCGGACCGTGGGCGCATGGGGCTTGGCGCGGCAACGGTGGTGCGAACGAACTGGGCGGCGTGGTCTTTTCCGAGGACTCGATGTCGGAATTTTTTCGCGACGAGATAGAGTTTCCGTTCTTCGATTATCTGCTTCGCGGCGAGGGCGACGGCGGCGCATCGTCGTCGGGCGCTTTGGTCTTTTTCTCGGGCGAGAACTGCTGGCGCGAGTCGGAGGGTTGGAGTCCCGAGACGGAGTGCGAGCCGAGCAGGCTCTATATCGACGAAACGGGCGTGTTGCGCGCTGAGGCGTCCGATGCGAAGTCGTCTTACAGCGCTTACACCTCCGATCCGTCGGACCCCGTGCCGTATTATCCCGATACCGCGAGCCGCCGTAAAAAGGAGTATATGGTGGCGGGGCAGGAGTTCGTCGATTCGCGCGACGACGTACTGTCGTTCGTGTCGCCCGTTCTGGAGGAGGATGTGACTATGGCGGGAGCTATCGAGGCTGTGGTGTATGCCGCCATATCGACCACCGACGCCGATTTCGTCGTTAAGGTTATCGACGTAGGTCCCGACGGCGAGTACGAGATGCTGGTGCGCGGCGATATCATGCGAGGCCGTTACCGCAACGGGTTCTCGACGCCCGAAGCCTTTACGCCCGACCGTATTGAGCGCGTGGCCTTCACCATGCCCGACGTGGCGCATACTTTCATGGCGGGGCACCGCATAAAGGTGCAGATACAGAGCTCGTGGTTCCCGCTGTTCGACCGCAATCCGCAGCGATTCGTCGACATATACAAGTGTTCGGCCGCCGATTTCGTGCCGTGCGACGTGAAGATCTATCACGATGCCGACCACCCGTCGCATATAGCGTTTTACAGGATGAAGTAGCCGTCTGCGACACCGCAGGCTGCGGCCCGAATAAAAAAAACACCCCGCCATCGATCCGACGGCGGGGAGTTTCGATATTATTGTTGGAGCCTATTCCACGACTACCATAGGAGCGTCGGCGGGTACCGCCTGACCCTCGGCGACGAGGATCTGCTTTACCGTACCTGCGTAATCGGTGGTGATCGAGTTCTCCATCTTCATGGCCTCGAGGGTGATTACCGACTGGCCGATCTTCACCGTGTCGCCCACCTTCACGTTGATGCCGATCACGCGACCCGGCAGGGGAGCGTTGACCGTGTTGCCCGTGATGGGAGCCGTCGGGGCCGTGTAGGTCGGAGCTGCGGGCTTCTCCTCGGCTTTCTGCTGCGCAGCCTGAGCCGCTTTCTCGGCCTGCTCCGCTTCATAAGCCTTTTTCTTGGTGTTGGTGAGGTAGTTCTTTGCCACCAAGGGGAACAACTCCAGCAGCAGCACCTCTTTCTCGTTCGCCGCCAGCTTCACGCCGCCTGCCTCGGGCAGTTCGGGGTTGGGCTGCATCTTGTATTTCGAGGTGTCGTAAGGAGTCTCCTCGCGCACGCCGCAAATCTTGAATCGGAACTCGGGATCGATCTTAACGGGAGTGTGGCCGTATTCGCCCTTTACCAGACCTACGAACTGCGAGCTCTTGTTGGTGTACATGGGGCGTCCCGCCTTTTCGTCCATGGCGCAGTTCACGGCCTGTGCGCCCACGATCTGCGAAGTGGGGGTCACAAGGGGCGGCAAACCTGCCGACAGACGCACCGAGGGGATCAGTTCCATCGCGCGGGGGAGGATATCCTCCGACTTGAGCTGCTTGAGCTGAGCCACCATGTTAGAGTACATACCGCCCGGGATCTCGGCCTTCTGAACCAACTCGTTGGGAGCGGGGAACCCGAAGTGCGCCTCGATCTTCTGGCTCGCGTCGAGCAGGGTGTCGAAGTCGTCGGTCTGCGCGGCTTTAACCGCCTTGTCGAACAGAGCCTCCACCTCGGCGGGCAGCTTGTCGGTGAGCGGGTTGAACGGCTTGGGAGCGGGCTTCTCGGCTCCGAATACCGACATCTCGAGCTCCTTGCGGATGCTCACGAGCTGCTCGTTGATCTTCGCCACGGCCTCCATGTTGACGCCCAAATCGATGCCCATCTTCTTGCAGAAGACATACACCAGCTCCAATGCGGGCGCGCCCGTACCCTCGCTGAACCACCAGCAGTTGGTGTCTACCACGTCCACGCCTGCGGCGATAGCCGAGAACACCGACGCCAGACCGTAGCCCGGGGTGCAGTGGGTATGGAAATCGACGGGCACGTTGACGTGCTGCTTGAAGAGCTTCACCAGCGCGCTGATACGCTTGGGAGGGATCAGACCCGACATATCCTTGATGGTAATCATGTCGGCGCCCAAAGCTGCCATCTGCTTCGCCTTGTCGAGGAAATATTCGTCGGTGAACACGGGCTTCGGCACCTTCTTGCCCATCAGCTTCTGGAAGAACGAGGGCTGGGGATATTTGGGATCCACGGTGTAGCAAACCGCGCAATCGGCTATACCGCCGTACTGCTTCACGTATTTCACGGTCGACTTCACGTTATCCACGTCGTTCAACGCGTCGAATATACGCATTATGCCCAATCCGCTCTCGATGGCGTTGCGGCAGAAGCCGTCGATGAGCTCGTCGGTGTAGGGCGCATAACCGAAGAGGTTGCGGCCGCGCGACAGAGCGGTGAGTTTCGAAATGTCGCCTATGGTTTCGTGGATGGTCTCCAGACGGGTCCACGGATTCTCGCCGAGATAACGCATTACCGAGTCGGGCACTGCTCCGCCCCATACTTCCATCGCGTAGAATCCCGCATCCTTATAATATGGCAGACAACGGTTGATCTGCTCTTGCGTCATACGGGTAGCGAATGAAGACTGCTGGCCGTCGCGCAATGTTAAATCTCTGATTTTGAGTGATTTAGCCATAGTGTAAGTATTAATGTGACAATTCTCTTTTCCAAAAAGAAAGACTAACCATAATGGGTGCAAAGGTATTAAACTTATTCGACACTGCAATTATTTTGTGGCGAATTGTTATATTTGCGGGGTAAAAAATTCTTTTTATGTCGCCGTTTTCGGTATTGTTGACCTTGCTGGTTTACTTGGCTTTGCTCTTTTCTGTCGCCTATGTTTCGGGGCGCGGAGCCGACAATGCGGGCTTCTTCATCGGCAACCGCCGCACCACGTGGTATATGGCGGCCTTGGCCATGATCGGCGCCGCGATGTCGGGCGTCACTTTCATTTCGGTGCCCGGGTCGGTGGCGGTCGATTCGTTCTCCTACATGCAGATGGTCGTCGGCTTCACCATAGGGCAGCTGATAGTGGCTTTCGTGCTGGTGCCCGTATTCTACCGTCGCGGCGTGGTGTCGCTCTATGAGTATCTCGACGGGCGTTTCGGCATAACCTCGCATAAGACGGGGGCATGGTGTTTTCTCGTGTCGAAGATCTTCGGAGCGTCGCTCAAGATTTATGTGGTATGCGCTGTCATGCAGGTGCTTGTGTTCGATCATTTCCACCTGCCGTTCATGGCCAACATACTATTCACCATGCTTCTGGTGTGGCTTTACACCAAGTGGGGCGGGGTGCGGTCGCTCATCCTGACCGACACGCTGCAATCGTTGTGCCTCGTGGCGAGTATCGCCGTCTGCATTTGGTCCATCTGTCGCGCGTCGGGATTCTCCGCCGCCGAGTGTTACGACGCCGTGGTCGCGTCCGACTATTCGCGGATGTGGTTCTTCGACGACCCGTCATCGGCGCGTTATTTTTGGAAAATGGTCGCGGGCGGCGCGTTGTGTCTGGTCGCGATGACGGGATTGGATCAAGATATGATGCAACGCAACATGAGTTGCCGCACGGTGCGCGATTCGCAGATCAACATCGTGCTCACGGCGTTGTGCCAGATCGTGGTTATCCTCTTCTTCTTGGTTCTCGGCGCGCTGCTCTACATCTACATCGACCTCGAGGGGCTGCCCGTGCCCGCCAAGGGCGACCAAACGTTCGCCGCGGTGGCCGTCAACGGCGGCTTGCCGGCTATTGCGGGCATCGTGTTCGTGGTGGGACTCGTGTCTTGCACCTACTCCGCGGCGGGTTCGGCCCTCACGTCGCTTACCACTTCATTCACGCTCGACATACTCGACGGCGCGGCGGGTTACGACGAGGCGCGGCTGGCGCGGCTGCGCAAACGCATCCATTTGGCGATGGCGTTGGTCATGACCGTCGTGATCGTCGCTTTCGACCGCTTCGGCAACGACAGCGTGATAAATCTCGTCTTCCGCGTGGCGGGATATACTTACGGCCCGATCCTCGGCCTGTTCGTCTTCGGCATGGCGTGCCGTCGTCGTATCCGCGAGCGTTACGTGCCCGCGATAGCCGTGCTGTCGCCCGCGTTGAGTTGGGCGCTTCAGTGGTGGACGGCCGAGCGGTACGGTTATCATATAGGGTTCGAGCTTTTGGGATATAACGCATTATTCACTATATTGGGGTTGTTTTTAATATCGTATCGCCATGATGAGAAAGTTTCGTGATATATTGCTCGCCGCGTTCGTGTTTGCGGCGCTGTCCTCTCCCGCGTCGATTCGGGCGCGCAATCTCACCTCGGCCGAGCGGCGCGAGGTGGCCGAGGTGCTTACGCGCATCGTCGGTCGCGAGATTCTCGGCGGCGCGGTGAAGATCGACCGCATGAATGCCGCGGGCGACAAACTCGAAATATATGCCTCGGTCGGTCTGTCGTACTATCCTTTCCGCGAGGATAACGTGCGGGCGATGTACGACTCGGTGCGCTCGGCTTTGCCTGCGGAGTATGCGAAATACAAGCTGTCGCTCATCACCGACAACCGCCGCATCGAGGATCTTGTTCCGCACTACTACCGCACCTCGTCGCAGGGCGGCGTGCGTTTCACCAACCGGTCGAAACATCCTTTGGTGCGCCGCGTCTCGTCGCAGAATGCGCCTTCGGAGGGTCTTGCGGGCCGTCACATAGCCATGTGGCAGAGTCACGGACGTTACTTCGACCAAAAGCAGAATATATGGCGTTGGCAGCGGTCGCGTCTCTGGGAGACGGTAGAGGATCTCTTCACGCAGAGTTTCGTGCTGCCCTATCTGGTGCCCATGTTGGAGAATGCGGGCGCCAACGTGCTGTTGCCCCGCGAGAGAGATACCCAGCTCAACGAGATAATAATCGACAACGACGATGGCGTCGATGCCACCTCGTATTCCGAGACCGACGGCTCCGAGAAGTGGGGCGATGCGGGTGCGGGATTCGCCCACAAGAAAAATGTATATTCGACGGGCGAGAACCCGTTCCGCGACGGCACCGCGCGCTCGGTCAAGAGCGTGACGGGCGGGCGCGAGAGCCGCGCCGAGTGGCGCGCTGCGATTCCCGAGGAGGGCGAGTATGCCGTTTACGTGTCGTATGCGAGCTTCGGCCCCGACAGTTCCGACGAAGCGATCTATACCGTGCGCCATCGCGGCGGCGAGACCCGTTTCGCCGTGAACCAGACGATGGGCGGCGGCATGTGGGTCTATCTGGGCAGTTTCGAATTCGCGGCAGGGGAGGAGCGCACGCTGGTGACGCTCACCAACGCGTGCGGCGAGGCTGGTCGCATCGTGTCGGCCGATGCAGTGAAGATCGGCGGCGGTTACGGCAATATCGCCCGCGAGGTGTCGCCCGCGCTGCGCAGCGACGAAATCGATTACGAAGCCGTGACGAGCGAATATCCGCGCTTTTGCGAGGGCGCGCGCTACTGGCTCCAGTGGTCGGGATTCGCAGAGGATGTCTACACCCCCAAGGAGAACACGGACGATTACAAGGACGACTACATGTCGCGCGCCCATTGGGTTAATGCGCTCGCGGGCGGTTCGGAGCGTCTGCCGAAGGAGGCGGGCAAGCGGATCCCCGTCGATATGGCTTTGGCGTTCCACTCCGATGCGGGCGTGCGGTTGAACGACGACATAATCGGAACCCTCGGAATATTCTATACCAAGGATAGGGGCGGCAGTTTCGAGGGTGGCGCGGATCGCTACCTTTCGCGCGAGCTGACCGACATAGTCATGACGCAGATGGTGGAGGATATTCGCTCGGCTTGCGAACCCAATTGGAGCCGCCGCGGCATGTGGAACCGCTCCTATTACGAGGCGCGCGTGCCGTGCGTGCCCACCATGCTGCTGGAATCGCTGTCGCACCAGAATTTCGCCGACATGCGTTACGGCAACGATCCTCGGTTCAAGTTCTTGGTGAGCCGAGCCGTGTATAAGGGTATTTTGCGATATCTGTCGAGCCAGTACAACCGTCCTTATACCGTGCAGCCTCTCCCCGTCGACGGCTTCAGCGCCGAGTTCGCCGAGGCGGGTTCGGCCGATGTGCTGTTGCGCTGGCAGGCGGTGGAGGATCCGCTGGAACTCTCTGCCGATCCCGACTACTATATCGTTTATACCCGTATTGACGACGGCGGATTCGACAACGGCCTTCGCGTGGAGGGCACTTCGGTGCGCATGACGCAGGAGGCGGGCCGCACCTACAGCTATCGGGTGACGGCTGTCAACAAGGGCGGCGAGAGCTTCCCGAGCGAGACTCTTTCGTCCCACAAGGCCTCGAACGAACGGGGCTGCGTGTTGGTGGTGAACGGATTCGACCGAGTGAGCGCGCCGCTCAATATTCAGGGCGACTCCATCGCGGGATTCTACAACTATTACGATTCGGGCGTCGCGTACGTCAAAGACATATCGTTCATCGGCGAGCAGCGCAATTTCGATCGTCGGTTGTCGCGCTCGGAGAACGACAACGACGCTCTCGGATCGTGTTACAGCGATTACGAAACCGAGGTCATCGCGGGCAATACGTTCGACTACCCCGTGGTGCACGGACGTTCGATCGCGGCCGCGGGATTCTCCTTCTGTTCGTCGAGCGCGAAGGCCGTCGAGCGCGGAGCGGTTAAGTTGGGCGATTATGCCGTGGTCGATCTCATTCTCGGCAAGCAGCGTTCTTGCCCTGTGGGACGCGGTGTGACGGGGTACGAATTCGAGGCTTTCCCCGCGGCGTTGCAGGAGTGCATAACGGAGTATACGCGTGGCGGAGGAGCCATATTCGTCTCGGGATGCCATGTGGGGTGCGATCTGTGGAAAGCTCCCGATGCCGATTCTCAAGACAAGGAGTTTGCCCGTCGGGTGTTGCATTTCTCCTATAACGGCAGCATGGCGACACGTCGCGGCGTGGCGCGCGTGACGGCTTCGCCCATGCGTATGGCTCGCGCCGACGTGAGGTTCAATCGCGAACCGTGTCGCGAGTGCTATGCCGTCGAATCTCCCGGGTGCATATCGCCGTTCGGGCGCGACGCCCACATCGCGATGCGTTACGCGACGAACGGCCAGTCGGCCGCCGTATGTTACAACGGCTCCGACTATCGCAGTCTGGTGATGGCCTTTCCGTTCGAGACCATTCTCGACGGCGGCGAGCGCGACGCGCTGATGCGCGGCATATTGGATTTTCTGAGCGAGCGGAAAAGGTGAATATCGAATCGATAAACAATAAATACTTTACTATCATGTCATTGGAACAGACTATCTCCAAGGAGATCATGGCCGCCATGAAGGCCAAGGACGCGGTGCGTCTCGCCGCATTGCGCAACATCAAGAAGTACGTAATCGAGGCTAAGACCGCGAGCGCGGGAATCGACGAATTGGCGGATGCCGATGTGGTGAAGATCATATCCAAACTGGCCAAGCAGGGCGCGGATTCGGCCGCCATATACACGCAGCAGAATCGTGCCGATCTTGCCGAGGAAGAGATGGCGCAAGTGAGAGTGATGCAGGAGTTCCTGCCCCGCCCATTGACTGCCGAGGAACTTGCCGAAGCGGTGAAAACGATTATCGCCGATCTCGGCGCCACGTCGATGAAGGATATGGGCCGAGTTATGGGCGAGGCTTCGAAGCGGCTCGCAGGCAAGGCCGACGGCAAGGATATCTCGGCCAAGGTGCGCGAATTGTTGGCGTAAATGATCCCGCAACATGTCTTTAAAACCGTCTCCATGCCTATGGGGATGGTTGTCGGCGCGTTATTGTGTCGTGAAATAGAGTGGCTGGACGGCGTGGCGCGCCATATGTTGACCCCCGCATTCATCTTTACGATGCTCTTTTTCACTTTCTGCCGCGTCGACGCGCGGCGTATCCGCTTGTCACGGATGCACGTGTGGCTGCTGCTGTTTCAGGCAGTAGGGTGCCTCGCCGTATATTACGCGCTGGCACCGTTCGACGGAGTGGTGGCGCAGGGGTCCATGATCTGCATTCTCGCTCCCGTGGCGATGGCTGCCGTCGTCATAGGCGGAATGTTGGGCGCGAATATCGAGACTATGGCCGCTTACAGTCTGTTGTGCAATGTGGCGGTGGCTTTCGGCGCGCCGTTCGTGCTGCACGCCTTCGGCAACGGCGCGTGCACCGTGTGGCAGATCCTGCAAAAGGTCGCTCCGTTGCTCGTCGCGCCGTTCGTGGCGGGACAGATGTGCCGAACTTTCTTGCCGCGTGTGAGCGGTTGGGTGTCCGATCACAGCCAAATATCGTTTTACGTATGGCTCATGTCGCTTACCGTCATCATCGGCCGCACGACCTGCTTTCTGCTCGATCACGACGAGGCCGACCGCACGGTGGAGTTGGCTTTGGCGGGTGCGTCGCTGGTTATATGCCTGCTGCAATTCGGCATAGGCCGCCGCATAGGACGTCGTTACGGCGATACCGTCGCGGGCGGCCAGTCTCTCGGTCAGAAAAACACCGTGCTTGCGGTCTGGATGTCGCAATCGTTCCTCGACCCCATCTCCTCCGTCGCCCCCACGGCATACATCGTCTGGCAGAACTTCGTGAACAGCTACCAAATCTACAAAAAGGATAGAGAAGCGGCGAAAAATCAGATATAAATCATTAAAGTATAACTATTTATATTTGATTGCGGGATTTTCTGTTGCTTTTGCGATTTTCCCGACAAAGCCCATAATTGCCCGATATTTGTTACTATTTTGTTACTCGAAAATACCGCGGTAACAAAACAAATTCGCTATATTTGCCGTTGAAGCAATAAACGGGAAGGGTATGGCGAAGCAGAAACAGACGGTCAAATTGAAAGAGCCGGTGCGAATCCGGTTCAAGCAACTCTCCAACGGGAATCAATCCATCTATTTGGAGTACTATACGGGCGACGTGATCCGCAAGGAGAACTATGTCGGTGGCAAACGGAAATACGAGTTTCTGAAACTCTACCTTATTCCCGAACGGACGCGGGAGGACAAGGCGAAGAACGAAGCGACGCTCGCCCTTGCCAAAGCGATTCAGAGCAGGCGGATCGTCGAGGTGCAGAACGACGCGCACGGATTCCAGAATACGAACAAGTCCCGAGTGAACCTGCTCGACTATCTGGAAAATATCGGGAAGCAGTCCGCTGAGCAGGGAAGCCGGAACTATGCCCGAACGGTGCTCAATACCGTCCGGGCGTTGAAGCTGTTTCGCGGCGACTATATCGCTTTTCGGGACGTCGATAAGGAGTTTCTCTCGGAGTTTACCGATTACCTGCGGCAGATGCCGAAAGCCAGCAAATACGGCGTATTGAGAGCCGGAGGCCGGTTGAGCAACAATTCGGTCGTCTCCTATTACGGTACTTTGAGGACGGCCATCAACCGCGCTTACAAAGAGGGGATCATCACTATCAATCCGACCAAAGAGTTCGATTTCGCAAGTAAAGTGCGGCAGGAACCGAGCCGACGCGAGTATCTGACAATCGACGAGTTGAAGACGCTGATAAATACCGAATGTCGGCACGAGATCGTCAAGCGGGCTTTTCTGTTCAGCTGTCTGTGCGGGCTGCGCGTCAGCGACATTCGCAAATTGAGGTGGTGCGACCTGCAACGGAGCGGCGGACGTGTCCGCATCGAAATCACGATGCAGAAGACCAAAGAACCGCTTTACCTGCCGATTTCGGACGAGGCTTTGAAATGGCTGCCGGAGCGCGGCGAAACGAACGACAGCGATTTTATCTTTCCGCTGACGCACGAGGGGACGGTGAACGACACACTGCAACACTGGGCGAAAGTCGCCGGAATAACCAAACACATCTCGTTTCACTGCGCCCGCCATACCCATGCTACGATGATGCTGACTTTGGGCGCCGATTTATATACCGTCAGCAAACTGCTCGGCCACAAGAATATCGCCACGACGCAGATTTACGCCAAAATCGTGGACAAGAAGAAAGAGGAAGCCATCGGGTTGATTCCGAATCTGACCGACTGAAACAGAGTCTAAACGTGCGGACGATGATTCGCACGTTTTTCTTTTTCAACCGTTTTTTGTATCTTTGACTTCGTCTTAGATACTCCCGCTCGGCAAAATACAAACTTTGTTTGCTTTTGCTCTCGCTTATGCGTATCTTCGTCTAAAACAAGACGGATTTATGGAAGGCATGGAGTTGAAACCTCAGTTCGACGAACTGCAAAAGATATTCGATCGTTGCATCAAACACGCTTGCCGGGTATTGGAAGAGCGTATTGCGACGAAAACCGCCCGGCTCGCCCCTGAGCAGCAGCAAGAGCAGGAAAGGCTGGAGTATAACCGGATTGCCGACGAGCTGGCCGAGCTGTATTTGCACCACTCCGTATTGTCCGACCTGCGGTTCTGCTACTCCGAACCTGCATTTCTTTGGGAGGGCGGATTCTTCGAAGCGCTGCATGCCGATGAAAAGAAAAAGTACCTTGCATTCTCCGCACCCTCGTTCGACTACTCCCGATACGAGCAGGATAACACGGCCTATGATACCGAACTGCCTTATTTTTCGGCTGTCGTAAACATCGTCGTCCGAGAACGTTATGCCGCTTACTTGCGGCAAAGGAAAATATCCATATCGGAATCTTCGCAGAAGTCGGCTTCTATTGCCGCACCGCCCATTGCGGAAACGGAGAATCCGTTCGATTCGATACTGACAGACGAGCAGATCGCCTACCTCGCTGCGGCCGTCAACGACGTCAAGATGTTCAACGTATCGCTGTCGGCGGACGAGCTGAAAGCCATTTTTGCCTGCAAACCCGAAGCGATCGTGCGGTCGAACAACAACCGTCTCGTCGCGTTCTTTTTTTCGGGATTGAGCAGCCGCGGATTGATAACCCCCAACTGGCAGTCCGTCATCGCCAATCACAAACTCTTCCTCACGAAAGATACATCACGCGATAAATACATCAATCAAAGCGACTTATCTACGGCGACCAACTACATCCGCGACG
>CAJUMU010000027.1 GCA_910587675.1 uncultured Alistipes sp.
AAAAGTTCGCTTCGCAGACGTTTTCTCGCCTCGGCATAGCTCGAACAAGTTCGGCTCTGCACTCGGCTTATCGAAAACGTTCTCCGATTTTTAACGCTCCGTCGCCGCGACCGCCCTTTTTCCGAAATCCTTTCTGCCGCGGTTCTTTGCTGGCGCGTGTGAATTAAATGCGACTCGCAGAGTCGTGCGGGCCGCAGCCTCGCTCCTGCGGAGGCCCGCTATTCGCATTCGCTCATTCACGCGGTCGCTCCGCGGGCCGCGGCCCGAGAATATAACGCCTTAGATACTCCGCCTCGGCAAAATCGCAAATAAATTTGCTTTTGCACTCGGCTTAATCGTACTTTGGCTTCGCCTTAAATACTCCGCCTCGGCAAAATCGCAAATAAAATTTGCTTTTGCCATCGGCTTAATCGTACTTTGGCTTCGCCTTAGATACTCCGCCTCGGCAAAATCGCAAATAAATTTGCTTTTGCACTCGGCTTAATCGTACTTTGGCTGCGCCTTAGATACTCCGCCTCGGCAAAATCGCAAATAAATTTGCTTTTGCACTCGGCTTAATCGTATCTTTGCCCGTGAATATACACTGACCCTCTGTAGGAAATGAAAAGACAACTCATCAACACCTTCGCGCTGGCCGTGCTGGCCGGCATCATGATCGGCTTCGGCGGCATAGTCTTTCTAATGTGCGCCAACCGCCTTGCGGGGGCGTTCCTGTTCTCGTTCGGTCTGCTGACCATCATCTGTCAGGGCTTCGCGCTCTACACGGGCCGCGTGGGTTATTTCCGCAGTTACGGATGGGCCGAGATGGCCGCCACGCTGGCGGGTAACTTCGTCGGCACCTACTTGGCCGCGCGGGCGTTCTCGCTGACGCGGCACACGTGCGACGTGGCGTCGGTGGTGGCCCCAAAACTCGCCGACTCGTCAATGAGCGTATTCGTGCTGGCGGTAGGCTGCGGCGCGATGATGTTTTTGGCTGTGGACTCCTATCGACGTTCGCAATCGTGGCTGTTCGTGATCCTGCCCATCGTGATCTTCATACTCAGCGGATTCGAACACTCGATAGCCAACATGTTCTACCTCTCGCTGGCCGACGCTTGGGATTGGGACGCGCTGCGCATAACGCTGCTGGCCATTGCGGGCAACGCCGTGGGAAGCTGGCTCGTGAACAGCCGCAACTTCACGTTGGGAACCAAAGAATAACACATACCATGAGACGAATCATCACCATTCTGCTGGCGGTCGCCGCTCTGCCCCTCGCGGCGCAGGAATACGGCCAGAACCGCACGATCGAGATCTGGAACAACTCGACGGCGCCCCATTCGAACGGGCTTGCGACGCCCGAGACGGAGACCGAACCCAACATCATAGGGTCCGTCACCGAAGCGAAGCTATACATCTTCGAGGCCGACCCCGCCAAGGCGACGGGTCAGTCGATCGTGATATGCCCGGGCGGCGGTTACGCCGTGGTGTGCATCGGTTACGAGGGTGTGGATATGGCCAAGTGGCTGGCTTCGCAGGGCATTACCTGCGGCGTGTTGAAATACCGCATGCCCAACGGACGCAAAGAGGTGCCGTTGGAAGACGCCGTCGAGGCCCTGCGCATCATGCGCCGCAACGCCGCCGAACTCGATATCGACCCCGCGAAAGTCGGCATCATGGGCTTCTCGGCGGGCGGACATCTGGCGGCTTACGCCTCGAATTTCGCTCCCGAGGGCGAGAAACCCGCATTTTCGATACTATTCTATCCCGTCATCACGGGCGAGGACGGCCTTTGCCACAAGGGCTCGTTCGACAATCTGTTGGGCGCCGACGCCTCGGCCGCGCTGCGGGCCGAATACTCGCTCGAAACGCGCGTGACGCGCTCCACGCCGCCCGCTCTGCTGTTTCTGTCGGACCGCGACACCGTGGTGCCGACCATCAGCGGTACGCGTTACTACAATGCGTTGAAGAAACACGGCATAAAAGCCTCGATGCACATCTATCCCGAGGGGTGGCACGGCTGGGGCATCAGCGAAGCCTTTCCCTATCGCGATGCTTGGCAGGCGTCGCTGCTCGACTGGCTGAAAGGTTTGTAGACGGCGGTTTTCGAACGGCGTCGCGCATCACGTCGCGACGCTTTTATTTTCGAAAAATTTTTCGTTTCGCGATAAATTGTTGTACTTTTGAGACAAAATAAAGATTTTTAAGGCGTACGGCCGCAGGGCGCGTACGCATAGTGTATACATATAACTCATATCTGTTTATGGCAAAAGAGTTCAAACGATACCTCATTACTTCGGCTCTGCCCTATGCCAACGGTCCCGTGCATATAGGCCATTTGGCGGGCGTTTACGTTCCGTCGGACATCTACACGCGTTACCTGCGCATGCGCGGCCGCGACGTGGTGTCGGTGTGCGGCAGCGACGAGCACGGCGTGCCCATCACCATCAAGGCCCGCAAGGAGGGCGTGTCGCCGCAGGCGGTGGTCGACCGTTACCACGAGATAATCAAGGATTCGTTCAGCCGTCTGGGCATCTCGTTCGACATATATTCGCGCACCTCGTCGCCCACGCACCGCGTGACGGCTTCGGACTTTTTCCGCAAGCTCTACGACGAGGGCAAGTTCATCGAGCGCACCTCAATGCAGTATTACGACGAGGAGGCGGGAACGTTCCTCGCCGATCGCTACATTGTCGGCACGTGCCCCCGCTGCGGCAACGACCGCGCGTACGGCGACCAGTGCGAGAAGTGCGGATCGACCCTTTCGCCCGACGAGCTCATAGAGCCCCGCAGCGCAGTGTCGGGCGCGGTGCCCGTAAAACGCGAAACGAAGCACTGGTATCTGCCTTTGGACAAATACGAGGGGTTCCTCCGCCGATGGATTCTGGAGGGCCATAAGGAGTGGAAAAGCAACGTTTACGGACAGTGCAAGAGCTGGCTCGATCTGGGCCTCCAGCCCCGCGCCGTGAGCCGCGACCTCGATTGGGGCATTCCCGTGCCCGTGGAGGGCGCCGAGGGTAAGGTGCTCTACGTGTGGTTCGACGCTCCGATAGGCTATATATCTGCTACCAAGGACCTTACACCCGACTGGGAGAAGTATTGGAAAGACGGCGGCACCAAGATGGTGCACTTCATCGGCAAGGACAACATCGTGTTCCACTGCATCGTGTTCCCTTCGATGCTCGAGGCCCACGGCGGCTACATCCTGCCCGAGAACGTTCCCGCGAACGAGTTCCTAAATTTGGAGGGCGACAAGATATCGACCTCGCGCAACTGGGCCGTATGGTTGCACGAGTATCTGGACGAGTTCCCGGGCAAGGAGGACGTGTTGCGTTACGTTTTGTGCGCCAATGCCCCCGAGACCAAGGACAACGACTTCACGTGGCGCGATTTTCAGGCGCGCAACAACAACGAGTTGGTGGCCATACTGGGCAACTTCGTCAACCGCGCCTTGGTTCTCACCAAGAAGTATTACGACGGTGTTGTGCCCGCGTGTGGCGAGCTGACGGATTACGACCGCGCCACGATCGCCGAAATCGGCGGCATAAAGGCGTCGTTGGAGGCCGACATCGAGAACTACCGTTTCCGCGAGGCGTTGAAGGACGCGATGAACTTCGCCCGCATAGGCAATAAGTATCTGGCCGACACCGAGCCGTGGAAAGTCGTCAAGAACGACCCCGAGCGTGTGAAGACCATCCTGAACATCGCGTTGCAGATCACGGCCAACATAACGGTGGCGATAGAGCCGTTTATGCCTTTCTCGGCGGATAAGATATTGAAAATGTTGAACTTGGAGCGTATGTCGTGGGACGGTCTGGGGTCTATGTCGTTAGTCGCCTCAGGTCACGTCATCGACGAGCCCGCGCTGCTGTTCGAGAAGATCGAGGACGACGTTATCGAGGCGCAACTCAAGAAGCTGGCCGACATCAAGGCCGCCAATGCCGCAGCCGAGGCAGCCGCGCACGTCATGGCGCAGAAGGAGGAGATCGCATTCGACGACTTCGGCAAGATGGATATTCGCGTTTCGACCATCCTCGCGGCCGAGAAGGTCGCCAAGACCAAAAAGCTGCTCAAGCTCACGGTCGACACGGGCATCGACAAACGCACCATCGTGTCGGGAATCGCCGAGCACTTCGCTCCCGAGGAGTTGGTGGGCCGTCAGGTGTTGGTTCTGGTGAACCTCGCGCCGCGCGAACTGAAAGGCATAACGTCCAACGGCATGATCCTCATGGCCGAGGACGCCACGGGAAAATTGGTGCTGTTAGGCCCCGAAAACAAGGTCAACGACGGCGCGATAGTAGGATAATTTACGGAGCGGTCGGACGAAATGTCTCGGGATCGCAACCTGCGGAGAACGCTTGCGAACGTGAGTGAGCAGCGGGCCTCCGCGGGGCGAGGCTGCGGCCCGCACGACTCTGACGAGTCGTAAACAAAGGTTCGACCGCCCCTAAAAAGCATAATATTATGGAAAATATCGATTGGAACAATCTCGGCTTCGACTATGTGAAGACGGATTTCAACGCCCGCTACTATTACAAGGACGGTAAGTGGAGCGAAATGGAGATCACCTCCGACGAGTACATCAAGATGCACATGTCGACCACATGTCTGCATTACGGTCTGGAGGCTTTCGAGGGTTTGAAGGCATTTCGCGGCATGGACGGCAAGGTGCGCATATTCCGCATGGACGAAAATGCCAAGCGCATGCAATCTTCGGCGCGCAAACTCTGCCTGCCCGAACCCACTGTCGAGATGTTCACCTCGGCTTGTTACGAGGTCGTAAAGCGCAATATTCACTTCGTTCCCCCTTACGAATCGGGCGCGTCGCTCTATCTGCGTCCCGTCATATTCGGCACCAAGGTCGGTTTGGGCGTGAAAGCTTCGCACGAAGCCATGCTTATCATCTTTTGCTCGCCCGTGGGCCCCTATTTCAAGGGTGGAATGAAGCCCATAAAGGTGGTTATCGATCGTGAGCAGGACCGCGCTGCTCCACGTGGAACAGGCGATATCAAGGCGGGAGGTAACTATGCGTCGAGCATTCTTTCGGGCGAAAAAGCTCACGATTTGGGTTATTCGAACGTTATGTATCTCGACGCTGCAGAGCATAAATATATCGAGGAGTGCGGCGCGGCCAACTTCTTCGGTATCCGCGACGGATTGTACGTAACGCCCAAGTCGCCGTCGATTCTGCCGTCGATAACCAACAAGAGCTTGCGTCAATTGGCTGAAGATATGGGGCTTAAGGTCGAGGAGCGTCACATTCCCGTCGAGGAGTTGGACCGTTTCGACGAGGCGGGTGCGTGCGGCACCGCAGCGGTCATCTCCCCCATCGAGTCGATTTACGACCTCGACACGGGCAAAATGGTGACGTACGGCAAGGAGGTCGGCAAATACTCGCTCGAACTCTACACCCAATTACAGGATATCCAGTACGGCCGCCGTGAGGATAAATACGGTTGGTGCGTGGTAGTTGAAGAGTAGACAATCGCAATTATATAATAAGGCTGCTTTTGAAATAAACCCGAAGCAGCCTTTTTTATATATCGACATCGCGTTGCGATGTCGGCAGTTCGCCGCCGCCCCACTGCGGCGGACTGCAACTCGCTTTGCGCTCGCTTGCGTCCTCCGCCGTCGGCGAACAGCACGCAATAACGAATAAATCATCCGGATGTTCCACGTGGAGCACTCGCCCTTACCGTCCGAATTTGATAAGCAGAACGTTTATATCCGCGGGCGATACGCCCGAGATTCGCGACGCCTGCCCTATCGTTTGCGGACGGATCTTGGTCAGCTTTTGCCGCGCTTCGATCGTCAAGGCATTGATCGAGTTGAAATCGAAATCTTGGGGAATCGAGATGTTTTCCAGCCGATGGAGTTTCTCGGCCAAGAGTTTTTCGCGTTCGATATAGCCTTTATATTTTATCTGGATCTCCACCTGCTCGATCACATCGCCGGTTATGCCGTTCTCCTCGACGAAACGCCGCAGGCGAGGCAACTCCTCGACGAGCGAGGCGAGCGAAAATTCGTTGCGCGAAATGAGCGAATAGAGCTTCTTACCCTGCGTCATCGGCTCCAAATCGCGCCGTTTCAAATAGCCCTCAATTTCCGATATTTTGATGCTCTGCTCGCGGGCGTAGGAAATAAGCGATTCTATGAGCGATTTTTTTCTGAGGAAAATTTGCCACTGCCGCTCGTCGATCAGACCGTTTTCATACCCTATCGGAGTCAGACGCAAATCGGCATTGTCTTGCCGCAGCAAGATTCTGTATTCGGCGCGCGACGTGAACATGCGATACGGTTCGTCGACGCCCTTGGTCACCAGATCGTCGATCAAGACACCTATGTAGGCTTCGTCGCGCTTCAACACGACGGGCGACGCGCCATTCAACTTGCGGCAGGCGTTCATCCCCGCCATTAGGCCCTGCGCCGCAGCCTCCTCGTAGCCCGTGGTGCCGTTTATCTGACCCGCGAAGTAGAGATTCTCGACCGCTTTGGTCTCCAGAGAGTGCATGAGTTGCGTCGGCGGAAAGTAATCGTACTCGATGGCATACCCGGGACGATAGACGTGCGCATGCTCCAGTCCGCGGATCTTATGCAACGCCTCGATCTGTATCTCATACGGCAGCGACGACGAGAACCCGTTGATATAGAACTCGTTAGTGTCGCGCCCCTCGGGTTCGAGAAAGAGTTGGTGCTGCTCCTTGCCGGCGAAGGTGCGCAACTTGTCCTCGATGCTGGGACAATAACGGGGACCGATACCGTGTATCGTGCCGTTGAACAGCGGCGAACGGTCGAAACCGCGCCGCAGAGTGTCGTGCACCTCGGGCGAGGTGTAGACCAAATAGCACGGCAGTTGATTCTTAACAACCTCTGTGTCAGGAGAAAACGAAAATTTGGACGGATGCTCGTCGCCCGCCTGCGGCTCCAGCACCGAAAAATCTATCGTCCGTCCGTCGATGCGCGCGGGCGTGCCCGTCTTCATGCGGCCCGCCTCAAAGCCCATCGCCACGAGCGATTCGGTGATGCCCGTCGACGCGGCGTCTCCCGCCCTGCCGCCCTCGGCGCGGCATTCGCCGCAGTGCATGAGTCCGCCGAGGAAGGTTCCGTTGGTAAGCACCACGGCGCGGGCCGCGAACTCCACCCCCATGCGGGTGCGAAGCCCCGTAACGCGCGGACGCGCGCCGCCGGCCGAAGCCGCCTCCGAAAAGAGCAGTTCGGCCGCGGCGTCCTGCCAGATGTAGAGGTTGGCCGTGTTCTCCAGTTCCCGACGCCAGAGGCGCGAGAAAAGCTCCTTGTCGCACTGCGCGCGGGGGCTCCACATGGCCGCTCCTTTCGATCGGTTGAGCATGCGGAACTGGATGGTCGAACGGTCGGTGATACGCGCCGTACGGCCTCCCAAAGCGTCGATTTCGCGCACTATCTGCCCTTTCGCCACGCCGCCCACGGCGGGGTTGCACGACATGGCCGCCATCTTGGTCATGTCCATGGTCAGCAGCAGCGTGCGCGCGCCCATACGGGCCGCGGCCGAAGCCGCCTCGCAACCCGCGTGGCCCGCGCCCACCACTATTATGTCGTAATCGTTCCACGAACGATCGAAAGTCGTCTCTGCCATCAGAACATCGCTAAATACTTGTCCTCCTTACGGTGCATCTGCCGCTCGGCGCGGGGCGTCTTGTCCTTCTGTCCGCACAGATGCAGCACGCCGTGCACCACCACGCGGCGCATCTCGGCGGTCTTGGTGGCGCCGT
Organism: uncultured Alistipes sp.; assembly: GCA_910587675.1. Lineage (GTDB taxonomy): Bacteria > Bacteroidota > Bacteroidia > Bacteroidales > Rikenellaceae > Alistipes. Next base: position 7,728 of record CAJUMU010000027.1, read on the forward strand.
ATATTCGGGCGTTGTCGGCCACCGTCTCCACGTCGATGAATATGTCGCCGCTCACCGTGCGAGCCTCCTTGCGGTCGCTGTAGTCGAAGGTTATCACGTCGGTGAAGTAGTCGTGCCCGAGGAATTGGCGGTTCATCTCCAGCAACCGCTCGGCCGAGCAGAATATGTAGTTCACATCGCCCAGCGCATACCCCTCCTCCTCGGCCACGCGGCGCAACCACTCGGTCGTCCGCCGCTTCTCGGGCAGACGATACGAGCACGAGTCGTTATAGTAACGTACCATATTTCGGATTGTTTGTTCCGAGCGCAAATATACGCATAAAATTCCGACGCGCGGCCTATTTGCGCGCCTTCGAAATCTTGTAACCTATGGCGGCGATCGTGACCGACATCAACGGACTCACGATGTTGAATATGCAGTAGGGCATATATGTCATGGTCGCCACCCCGAGCACCGTCGACTGTGTCATGCCGCACGAGTTCCACGGTATGAGCACCGAGGTGACGGTGGCCGAATCCTCGACGCTGCGGCTCAGCAGGCGGCGTTCGAGTCCGCGGTCGTCGTACAGGCGGCGGAACAGATTGCCCGTCAGGATGATCGATATGTATTGGTCGCCCGTGACCAGATTAAAGAATACGCCCGATCCCACCGTGGCGCCCACCACGCTCGACGTGCGCCGCGCCACGCGCAGAAAGACTTTCGATATGGCCGAGAGCATCCCGCTGCCGTACATCATGCCGCCGAAACACATGGCGCAGATTATTAGCCACACGGTGTTCATCATTCCGCCCATGCCTCCCGTGGCCACCAGATCGTTGAGCAGCGGGTTGCCCGTCTCGACGGCGGTGTCGGTGGTCGACGCCAGCACCACGGCCTCGAACGAGGCGGCGAGCGACGGAGCGTCGGCATCGGCTATGCGGCATATTATCTCGGGCTGGAACACTACCATGGCCGCCGCGGCCAGCAGCACCGAGGCGAAGAGGGTGATGATGGCGGGCAGCTTGCGCGATATGAGCGCTCCCGTCGCCGCGGGTACCGCCAGCAGCCAAGGGGTTATGTTGAACGACTCCCGCAAGGCCGCCTCGATCTGCAACGTCTCGGCCTCGTCGGCGGGCGAGGCGGCGAATCCCGCCGCGCAGAAGACCGCGAGGGCTATGAGCATCGAGGGCACGGTGGTGAAGAGCATGTAGCGTATGTGCGAAAAGAGGGGCACTTCGGCCGTCGACGAGGCCAGCACCGTGGTGTCGCTCATGATCGATATCTTGTCGCCGAAATAGGCTCCCGAGATGATGGCTCCCGCGATCCAGCCGTCGTCGAACCCCAGCGCGCGGCCGATGCCCATCAACGCCACGCCCACGGTGGCGATGGTGGTCCACGACGATCCCGTGAGCAGCGACACCACGGCGCAGATCACGCACGAAGCGGGCAGAAAGATCGAGGGATGCAGGATCCGCAGGCCGTAACAGATGAGCGTGGGGATCACTCCGCTCGCCATCCACGTGCCCGCTATGGCTCCTATGAGCAGCAGGATGACGATGGCGGGCGTGGCGCTGTGCATGTTGACCATAACGGCGTCTTCGAGCCTCTGCCACGAGCAGCGGTACCGCCACATGGCTATTGCCGCGCACGCGGCGCTCGCGGCGAGCAGCGAAAACTGGCTGCCGCCCGCTATGGCGTCGCCGCCGAAAAGGCTGATTACCGAAGCGAGGAGTATGACGAGCGTCGCGAGCGGTACGAGCGACATGGCCGCCGACGGGGCGGGCGAAGGGTTGGGTTTGGTCATTGCAGATGGTTATAATGCCGCAAAGATATGCAAAACGGGCGACCGAAACGACCTAAAACGCGTTTTTTTGACTATCTTTGGCTTCGCCTTAGATACTTCGCCTCGGCAAAATCGCAAATAAATTTGCTTTTGCACTCGGCTTAATCGTACCTTTGACTTCGTCTCGGATACTCCGTCCCGCCGCAGCCGCGGAGCGGCACTTTACCGTCATGCCGCCGAACGCAGTGAGGATTGGCATCTCAAACCGGGAATCCGACCGATAGGGATTCCAATCATTTTACAACTCGAAGGAGTTGTAAAATGTGGAATGACGTATATGTTTTATGGTCGGCAGGACGGCTGTTCGCCGACGGCGGCAGGACGAAACGAGCCTTGCGCGAGTTGCAGTCCGCCGCGATGGGGCGGCGGCGAACTGCGCGGTTCGCAGAACCGCAAAAACTTAACTGACTTATGAAAGATTTCGCAGCCATAGATTTCGAGACGGCCAATTCGCAACGGTCGAGCGTTTGCAGCGTGGGCGTGGTCATCGTGCGCGGCGGACGCATAACGGACAAGATCTATCGTCTGATACGTCCCGCGCCCAACTACTACTCGCGGTGGACGACCGAAATACACGGCCTCACGCGCAGCGACACCGACTCCGCGGCCGATTTTCCCGAGGTGTGGGCCGAGATCGCGCCGCTCATCGAGGGGCTGCCTTTGGTGGCTCATAACAGCCCCTTCGACGAAGGCTGCCTGCGCGCCGCGTTCGAGAGGTGGGGGTTGCCCTATCCCGCCTACACGTTCCACTGTACCTGCCGCGCGTCGCGTCGCGCGTTCGGCCGCGAGCTGCCCAATCACCAGCTCCACACCGTCGCCGAACGGTGCGGCTACAATCTCATGCGCCACCACCACGCTCTGGCCGACGCCGAAGCCTGCGCCTGCATAGCGATGAAGATCATCTGACGAAAAATTTCATATCCGCGCCCGTTCGACAAGGCACAGTTTATGCGAATGAGGCCGAGCTATGAAACGATTCAACACCCCATTCATAATCGCGTTGGCGATCAGCGCGCTCGTTCTGCTCACGGCATACGCCGACGGCGAGTCGCGCCCCGCCTCGCCCGTAAATTACGTATGGTACGACTCTTTGCAGGAGCTCAACGAGCTGTGCCGTCTGAAGTACCGCCAAAGCCGCCGATACGAGGAGTATGCCCGCCACGCCCTCGCGCAGCGCAATCCCGACATAGCCGCCCTGTTCATGGCCATGTCGCGCGCCGACGCCGTGCAGTGCGCCAACTGCCGCCGCGCCATCGAGTCGCTGGGCGGCAAGTTCCACGCCCCCGTGCTCGTTCCGCTGCCGACAGTCTCCGTCAGCGAGCATCTCGGCCGCGCCCTGCGCGACAAGGACGATTATCACCTCAAGCGCATGGGACGCTGCATCGAATGCGCCGTTGCCGACGGCAACCGTTACATAGCGCGCATGCTCACATGGTGCGACGCGAGCGACGTGCGCCAGATAAACATTCTCCGACGCGAAATAGAGCGTCTCGGAAGGCGCAAGGCCGACGGCGAAGCTCCGCGCCCCGTGCTTTACAGCGTATGCCCCAAATGCGGCAACGTCACCGAATCGGACGACGGCACCCGCTATTGTCCCCACTGCATGACCGAGCAGTGCGATTTCGCAGCGTTCAGGTAATACGGTTCGCCGCAGTCTCCGAAGATAACACCGCAAAGCGGTGCGCTGACGCGTGTGTATTTTGCGACTCGGAGAACCGCGCGGAACCTAATGCGCCTGCAACCAGTTTTCGCCCTCGCCCGCGTCGGAGATGAGGGGCACGCGCAGCGAAGCAGCCCCCTCCATCGCCTCGCGGACGATGGCCGTCACGCGGTCGCTCTCCGAGCGGAGCATGTCGACTATCACTTCGTCGTGCACTTGCAGGATCATGCGCGAGCGGATCCCCTCCTCGCGGAACCGACGGTCGATCTCTATCATCGCCAGCTTCATTATGTCGGCCGCGCTGCCCTGAATGGGCGCGTTGATGGCGTTGCGTTCGGCCACGCCGCGCGCCACGGCGTTGCGCGAGTCGATGTCGCGCAGGATGCGACGGCGGCCGAATACTGTGGTCACGCAGCCCGTCTCGCGGGCAGCCGCTATCGCCCCGTCCATATACTCCTTCACCTTGGGATACGACGCGAAATAGCCGTCGATAAGCTCCTTGGCCTCCTTACGCGGGATATCGAGCCGCTGGCTCAGTCCGAAAGCGGATATGCCGTAAATGATGCCGAAATTGGCCGTCTTGGCCTTGCGACGCTCGTCGGGCGTCACCTCGTCGATACGTTTGTGAAAGAGCTTGGCGGCCGTGGCGGCATGCACGTCCTCGTCGTGGAGGAACGCCGCGATCAACGACTCGTCGCCGCTCAGGTGGGCCATCAGGCGCAGCTCGACCTGACTGTAATCGGCCGAGAGCAGCAGATGGTCGTCGTCGGAGGGGACGAACGCTTCGCGTATGCGGCGGCCCATGTCGTCGCGCACGGGTATGTTTTGCAGATTGGGGTTGGTCGACGAGAGGCGTCCCGTGGCCGTGACGGCCTGATTGAACGAGGTGTGGATGCGCCCCGTCGCGCGGTTGACCAGTTGCGGCAGAGCCTCGACATAGGTCGACAGCAGCTTCTTCACGCCTCGGTACTGCAATATGAGGTCGACGATGCGGTGTTTGCCCGCGAAGCCCTGCAAATACTCCTCGTCGGTGCTGAACTGGCGCGTCTTGGTCATCTTGGGCTTCTCGGCGATGCGCATCTTGGCGAAGAGCACCTCGCCCAACTGACGCGCCGAGTTGATGTTGAGCGTCGGCTCGCCCGCCTCGGCCCGCACCTCGCGCTCCAGCCCGGCGAGACGGGAGTTCAGCTCCACGGCGTACTCGTCTAACAGCGAGCAGTCGACTTTCACGCCCGCCGTCTCCATGCGCGCCAGAACGTCGATCATGGGCTCCTCGACGCGCGAGTACAGATCCGCGAGCCCCGCCTCCTCCAACTCGTGCCACAGCACGTGTTTGAGCCGCAGCGTTATGTCGGCATCCTCGGCGGCGTACTCCTTCACGCTGTGGAGGTTGACTTGGTCCATCGTGAGCTGCCGCGCGCCGCGTCCGATCAGGGTCTCGATGCGGATGGGCGAGTAGTCGAGGTAGCGTTCGGCCAGATAGTTCATGTTGTGCCGCGCCTCGGGGTCGAGCAGATAGTGCACGATCATGGTGTCGATCTTGCGGCCGCGCACCTCGATGCCCAGACGCGACAACACCATGATGTCGAACTTCATGTTCTGCGCCACCTTGGTTATCCTGTCGTTCTCGAAGAGCGGACGCAGCAGCGCGGCGAACGTATCGCGGTTCTCGGGCGTGAACGACACGTACCACGCCTCGTGCGGCCGCACGGCGAGCGAGAGGCCCACGATGCGGTCGTTGAAGATGTCGAATCCCGTGGTCTCGGTGTCGAAGCATATCTCCTTTTCGGCCGACAGCTCCCCGACCAGCCGCGCCAGCTCCTCGGCCTCGGTCACCAGACGATAGTCGTGGGGCGTGGTGGCCGCCGTGGCGAGAAGCGGCGAATCATCAGCCGTTTCGAGGGGTGTCCGAAGGCTCTCGGCCGCGAGCGCCTCGACGCTCTGCGGAGTCTCCGCGGGCGCGGCGAAGAGATCGCCCTGACCCGCCAGCGCGTTCCGCTTGGCCGCCTCCGACTTGGCGCGGGCCATCTCGGCCAACTGCCGCTGCGGATCCTGTCGGGGCGCGTCCGACTCCTCGGCGGGAGCCATATTGTAGACGTCGCGCAGGAACGAGGTGAAATCGAGTTCGGCATAGAGCGCCTTCAGCTCGTCGATGTTGGGCGGGCAGATCTCCAGATCGTCGGGCGAGAACTCCACGGGCACGTCGGTGCGGATGGTGGTCAGATCCTTGGCCAGTAGCAGGCGGTCGCCCCACGCGGCGATCTTCTCGCCCTGCTTGCCCTTTATCTTGCCGACGTTGGCGAGGATGTTCTCCACCGCGCCCCACTCGGCCACCAGCTTGCACGCCCCCTTCTCGCCTATGCCCGGGACGCCCGGGATGTTGTCCGACGCGTCGCCCCACAACGCCAGAATGTCGCGCACCAGAACGGGATCGTCGATGCCGTACTTGGCGCATACGGCCGCGGCGTCGACGATCTCGATGCCGTCGCCCTTCTGTTTGTAGATGTGGCGGCGCGGCCCCACCAGCTGGCCGTAATCCTTGTCCGGGGTGACCATATATACGTCGTAACCCGCCTCCGAGGCGCGGTAGGCGAGCGTGCCGATCACGTCGTCGGCCTCGTAACCCTCTACCTCGAACACGGGAATGCGCATGGCTTCGAGCAGACGGCATAGGTAGGGCACCGAGGCTATGATATCCTCGGGCGTGGCGGGACGATTGGCCTTGTAGTCGGCGAAACGTTCGCTGCGGAACGACCCGCCTTTGGGATCGAGCGCGACGCCGAGCATGTCGGGCGACTCGCGCTTCATGATGTCGCGCAGGAACTTGGTGAAGCCGAAGAGGATCGAGGTGTTCATGCCGAAGCGGTTGCGCATCGGACGCCCCATGAAGGCATAGTAGTACTTGAATACGAGCGCATAGGCGTCGATCAGAAAGAGTCGTTTCATATCGGGTGCGGGGTTTGTTTTCTTAAGGTGTTTGCAGATTCGTAATGCCGTCAGGCATTACTATCCTCGGCGGCTCGCGCTTCGCGCGACCCCCGCAGCCGCCGAGGATAAGTGCGCGAAGGGGATGCGAGGGCGAAACGGACGGCGTTCCGTCAAAAATTATCTTCGGCGAACCACTCGGCGAACGACGACGCCGTTTCGTGCAGACGCAGCGAGTAGAGCTCCACTTCGTCGGGCAGCGACTCCAGAAGCCGCTCGGCGAAGTCGGCCAGCATGTTTTCGCACGTGGGCTGGTAGTCGACCAAGACGATGTTGGAGTAGCGGTCGGCCAGCATGTCGCGCAGCTGCACGCCCTGCTCCGAGCGTCGCACCACGAAAGCGTGGTCGAATCGCGAGACGATCTGTTCGTTGACGATCCTTTTCAGCGATCCGAAATCCATCACCATCCCCTGCTTGGGGTCGTACGGATCGGCCGAGGGTTCGCCCTTGATCGTGACGAACAGTCGGTAGGAGTGGCCGTGTATCTCGCGGCATGCGCCGTCGTAACCTTCGAGCGAGTGTGCCGCTTCGAACGAAAACTCTTTTGTAAGTCGGATCGTTGCCATAATCATCGTGTTCGGCGCATTGGGGCCGTTGCGCAAAGTTAATGTTTTTTTCGGGTCGCGCCCCACGACGCGACAAAAAACGACATTTCGGCCCCGCGCCGCATACGGCAGCGCGGACAAAAAAAGCCGCCCCGCAAAGCGGGACGGCACGGTTTCCGTCGGCAAACGCATTACCATATTATTATTCGCTCGGCCTCGGGGCGGAACATGGCGCCCTGCTCGATATCGAATGCCTCGAGGAAGCTGTCGATGTTGCGCAGCGTGACGTTCACGCGGTTCTTGCCTAAAGAGTGCACGTCGATCTTGGTGAGACGCGCGATCTCCTCGTCGCGGATGTTCTGGCCCCACAGCGTGGCGTAGGCCAGATAGAAACGCTTGTCGGCGCTCAGCCCGTCGACGGGCTCGGGCTCGTTGCCCGCCAGCGAGTTGCGCAGAGCCGTATAGGCCACGCGCAGACCGCCCTGATCGGCGATGTTCTCGCCCAGCGACAGCTTGCCGTCGGCGTACAGAGCCGCGCGCTCGCCCTCGGCGGGCAGCACCTCCACGGCGTCGAACTGCTCCACCAGCTTCTCGGTCTTGGCCTTGAACGCGGCGGCATCCTCGTCGGTCCACCAGTTGTTCATATTGCCGTCCTTGTCGAACTGACGGCCCTGATCGTCGAATCCGTGCGTCATCTCGTGGCCTATGACCACTCCGATAGCACCGTAATTCACCGCGTCGTCGGCATCCGAGTTATAGAACGGCGGCTGGAGGATCGCCGCGGGGAAACAGATCTCGTTGGTGGTGGGGTTATAGTAGGCGTTCACCGTCTGCGGGGTCATGAACCACTCGTCACGGTCGACCTCCTTGCCGAGCTTCGACATGTTGTCGCGGTTATACCACTCGTTGGCGCGCTTCAGGTTCTCCCAGTACGACACCGAGGGGTCGATCTCAAGCGACGAGTAATCCTTCCACTTGTCGGGGTAGCCGATCTTCACGGTGAAGGCCGCCAGCTTCTCGCGCGCCTTGGCCTTGGTGGCGTCCGACATCCAGTCGAGCGCGTCGATATGCTCGCCGAGGGCCGTTTGCAGATTCCTGACCAATTCGGTCATGCGCTGCTTGTCGCTCTCGGGGAAATACTTGCCCACATAGATCTCGCCCACGGCCTCGCCCAGCAATCCGTTCGGGACGTTCATGGCGCGTTTCCATCGCGGACGCATCTCCTGCTGGCCCGACATCTTGCGGCCGAAGAAGTCGAAGTAGGCGGCATATATGTCGTCGCTCAGATAGGGCGCGGCGCTCGAGAGATAGTTGGCGACCAGATAGGTGCCGATCGTCGCGGGCGATTCGCTCTTCACGAGGGCGTTAACCGCGTCGAGCGTCGCGGGCTGGCCCACGATGAGGGTCTCGAAATCGCCGATGCCCATGCCCTTGAAATAGACGTCCCAGTCGATGGCGTCGTAACGCTTCACGAAGTCGGCGCGGCTCATGGGGTTGTAATTCGACGCTATGTCGCGCAGCTCGACGTTCGAGCGGAACGCCTCGGCCATCTTGGTCTCGAACGCCAGCACCGAAGCGGCCGCCTCGGCGGGGTTCTCCATGCCGCAGAGGGTGAAGGCCTCGGTGAGCCACTTCACGTAACCCTCGCGCTTGTCGGCGTTCTCGGCGTCGAGATAGTAGTCGCGGTTGCCCATGCCCAGTCCCGACTGCTCGACATAGAGGGCGTTCATGTCGCTGTTCATCAGATCGGCGCCCACGCCCGTGCCGAACAGAGGATTGCCCGCATGGGTATGTATGTCGGCCAGCAGGGTCGAAAGACTCTCCTTGCCCTCGGCGGCCATGATGGCGGCCAGATCGGCCTCGACGGGAGTCAGAGCCTCGGCGTTGAGACGCGTCGAATCGAGTCCCATGGTGTAGAGGTCGGCGATTTTCTGCTCGACGCTGCCTTTCTCGGCCTCGGTCTTGGTCATCTCGGCGAAGAGATCGTTGATACGCACCTCGTTGTTCTCGCGCAGAGCGTCGAATGTGCCGTAACGGGCAAACTCGGGCTTGAGCGGATTCTTTTTCTGCCATCCGCCCGTGGCGTATTGATAAAAGTCCTCGTTCGGCGCCGTCGTCTCGTCGAAATTCGAACGGTCGATGGCGGGAACGGATGCCGTCTTCTTCTGATCGCAACCGGTCATAATCGCAATAGTGGATAAAAATAAAATCAATCGTTTCATATCTTTTTCGGTTTCTGAATCCATTCGTAAAAACAGGTTTCGGACCGCTGCCCCGACATTGCGGGGCAATGTCGGCAGTTCGCCGCCACCCCGCGCGGCGGACTGCAACTCGCCCGAAGGCTCGTGCCGCCCTCCGCTGTCGGCGAACAGCCGACCCGGCGCACCCTTTTACGAACGGATATTTTCTGTTTTAATTGTCTCGTCGGGTTTCGCGGTTTCGGGGCAAAAAAAGGGCCGAGTCTCTTTTCGGCCCTTGATTTCGCCGCCGAAGCGGGAGTTTTCTGTATTTCATGCTCTTTTCGGGCGACTTTTCATGCGGGCCGCAGCCTCGCCCCGCGAAGGCCCGCAACTCGTTCTATACTCGTTTGCGGTCTTCGCAGGCTGCCGCCCGAAAAGGGATCTGCGTGCTACTTGCGGATAGCGGCCACGCCCGGCAACTCCTTGCCCTCCATGTACTCGAGCAGCGCGCCGCCGCCCGTCGACACGTACGACACCTTGTCGGCCAAGCCGAACTTGTTGATGCAGGCGACCGAATCGCCGCCGCCGATGAGCGAGAACGCACCGTTGGCGGTAGCGTCGGCGATGGCCTCGGCCACGGCTTTCGAGCCCGTCGCGAACTTGTCGATCTCGAACACGCCCACGGGGCCGTTCCAGAGGATGGTCTTGCAGTCGAGAATCTCCTCGCGGAAGAGCTTCTTGCCCTGCTCGCCGATGTCGACGCCCTCCCACTCGTCGGGGATGTTGTTGGCGGCAGCCTCGGCGGTGTTGGCGTCGGCCGAGAAGTCGTCGGCTATGAGCGCGTCGGGCGAGGTGACGATCTTGATGCCCTTCTCCTCGGCTTTCTTGAGAATCTCCAGAGCCACGGGGAACATGTCGGGCTCGCAGATCGACTTGCCGACCTTGCCGCCCTGCGCGCCTGCGAAGGTGTAGGTCATGCCGCCGCCGATGATGATCTTGTCGCACTTCTCCATCAGCTTCTCGATGATGGTGATCTTGGTCGACACCTTCGAACCGCCCACGATGGCGACGAAGGGACGCTGCGGGTTCTGCATCACGCCGTCGATGGCCTTCAACTCGTTCTCCATCACGTAGCCGAACATCTTGTCGTGGGGGAAGTAGTCGGCGATCAGCGCGGTCGACGAGTGCGCGCGGTGCGCGGTGCCGAACGCGTCGTTGATGTAGCAGTCGGCGTACGAAGCCAGCTTCTTCACGAACTCCTTCTGCGGACCCTCTTTCAGGGCCTTCTTGGCCGCTTTCTTCTCCTCGTCGGTGGCGTCCTCGGCCAAACCGCGGGGCTTGCCCTCCTCCTCGGCGTAGAAACGCAGGTTTTCGAGCAGCATCACCTCGCCCGCCTTGAGGTTCTTGGCCATTTCGGCGGCCTTCTCGCCCATGCAGTCGCCGGCGAACATCACCTTGCGGCCCAGACGAGCCTCGATGGCGGGGATGATCTGCTCTAACGAGAACTTGGGATCGGGATTCTTCTTGGGACGGCCCAGATGCGACATGAGGATTACGGCTCCTCCCTTTTCGAGCACCTTCTTGATGGTGGGGATGGCGGCGCGGATGCGCGTGTCGTCGGTTACCTGACCCTCTGCGTTGAGAGGCACGTTGAAGTCAACGCGGATGATCGCACGTTTGCCCGTGAAATCATAATTGTCGATTGCGAACATAGCTCTAAGATTTTATGTATATATTAATATGTAACTATCCGTTTGCATTGTGCGCCGCAAGGCGCGTTCCGTACGGGCAAAGATACGTATAAGCGAGGGCAAAAACAAGTTTACTTGTATTTTGCCGAGCGAAAGTATCTAAGGCGCAGCCAAAAGTACGATTAAGCCGAGGGCAAAAGCAAATTTATTTGCGGTTTTGCCGAGGCGGAGTACTTAAGGCGCAGCCAAAGATACTGAAAAATTTCATTATCCTAACGTTATTCTTCGGCCTATGCGCTCACTTTCGCGATTATTCCCTAATTTTGCGCTTGCATGCGCGGCGGATCGTCGCCGCCGCGTCCGAAACTTACCTGACAGAGACTTATGGAATCCGAAATACTGAAGGGACTCAACAAGGCGCAATACGACGCCGTGGTCAATTACGATACGCCGTCGCTCATCATAGCGGGAGCGGGCTCGGGCAAGACCCGCGTGCTCACCTCGCGCATAGCCTACATGCTGGAGCAGGGGGTGCAGCCGCACAACATTCTGGCCCTGACCTTTACCAACAAGGCCGCCGAGCAGATGCGCACCCGCATCGAGCAGATGGTGGGGGGCGCGTCGAGCCGCCGCATACGCATGGGCACGTTCCACTCGGTCTTTTCGCGCATCCTGCGCGAGAACGCCGACCGCATAGGCTATCCGCAGAGCTTCACCATCTACGAGCCCTCGGACTGCAAGAACCTCATAAAGACCATCTGCAAGGAGATGAACCTCGCCGACGACAAGTATAAGCCCAACAAGGTGCTTTCGCGCATCTCGTTCGCCAAAAACTGCCTCGTCACCCCCGCGGCGTACGCCGCCAACGCGTCCTATGCGGCCGAGGACCGTCAGATGCAGATGCCCCGTTTCGGCGAGATATACGACACCTACTGCCGCCGCGCCAAGCAGAACGGCGCGATGGATTTCGACGACCTGCTGTTGCAGACCAATTTCCTGCTGCGCGACTGTCCCGACGTGCTGGCCCGCTATCAGGAGTTGTTCCAATACATCTTGGTCGACGAGTATCAAGACACCAACTATGCGCAGTACATCATCATCCGCCGCCTCTCGCAACTTCATTCGCGGGTGTGCGTGGTGGGCGACGACGCGCAGAGCATCTATTCGTTCCGCGGCGCGAAGATCGAAAACATCCTCTCGTTCCGCAACGACTATCCCACGGCGCAGGTGTTCAAGCTGGAGCAGAACTACCGTTCGACCCGCACCATAGTCAACGCCGCCAACTCGGTGATCGAGCGCAACTCGCGCCGCATGGACAAGAAGTGCTTCTCCGACGGCGACGCTGGCGACAAGATCCGCATCGTGAAGAGCTACACCGACCGCGAGGAGGCCGACGCCGTGGCCAACGCCATGCGCGACCGCATACGCGAGACGGGCGACGGCTGGAACGAGGTGGTGGTGCTCTACCGCACCAACAACCAGTCGGCCACGATGGAGACCGCGTTGCGGCGTCGCGGCATCCCCTATCGCATCTACAAGGGCAGCTCGTTCTACGACCACAAGGAGATAAAGGACATGCTGGCCTACATCCGCCTCGTAATCAACCCCCGCGACGACGAGGCTTTCAAACGTGTGGTGAACTACCCCATGCGAGGCATCGGCGACACCACCGTGGGCCGCATCGGAGAGCTGGCGCAAGCGCGCGACTGCTCGATGTGGGAGGCCGTGGACGCTCTCGTGGCCGAGGCTGCGGCGTTGTCGGATCCCATGCAGCGCACCATAGCGCGCAAGGCGGCGGAGTTCGTGGGGTTGATACGCTCGCTCGCGGAGGTCCGCGCCGAAAGGGCGCTTTACGACTTCGGTCTGGAGGTGGCGTCGCGTTCGGGCATACTGGCGGCCTATCGCGCCGAGAACACCCCCGAGGCCACGAGCGCGATAGACAACATCGAGGAGCTGCTGAACTCCATGCAGCTGTTCCGCGAGCAGCGCGAGGCCGAGATCCGCAACGGCGAACGCGCCGAGGAGGAGCAGCCCACCGTCGAGGAGTGGTTGCAGAGCGTGATGCTGCTCACCGACATGGACAACAACGAGGAGAGCGACGACAAGGTGACCCTCATGACCGTCCACTCGGCCAAGGGGCTGGAATACAAATACGTCTATATAGTAGGCATGGAGGAGAACCTCTTCCCCTCGCAGCGCGCGATGGAGACCGCCGACGGGCTGGAGGAGGAGCGGCGTCTGTTCTACGTGGCCCTCACCCGCGCCAAGCAGGAGGCGATGTTGTCCTATTGCGAGATGCGTTTCAAGTGGGGCAACATGGAGTTCTCGCAGCCGAGCCGTTTCCTGCGCGAGATCGACCCGCAATATGTCGAGACCGACGAGGATCTGTCGCCTCGCGCCTCGGGCGTACGACCTTCGGGCGACTCCGACGGATTCGGATCGGCCGACGGCCGAACGGGCGGCCGCATCTTCGGCGACCCCGCGCGCGGAGGATATGCCGCGCGAAGCGGCTACGGAGGTTCCCGAAGCGGCTATGGCGGTCAGCGAAGCGCATACGGCTCCGACCGAAGCGCGGAGCGGCGCGACGGACGCACCGCCATCGAGGAGCTGCGCCGCCGTTTCGACGTGCGGTTCCAACAGAAACGCGAGCAGGCGGCGAGCGGCGGCGAGCGCAAGGCTCCCGATCCGCGACTGGTGGCGCAGCCGCCGCAGCCCCGCAACACCGAGGGCATGCGCCGCATTCCGACCGTGCAGCGCAACGACGCCGCGCCCGCCGTGCCGTGCGCCTATTCGACGGGCGATCGGGTCGAGCATCCCAAATTCGGCGCGGGCGTCATAGTCCGCATCGAGAGCATGGCGACCGACCACAAACTGGTGGTCGACTTCGGACAGTACGGCGAAAAGACCCTGTTGGCGAAGTTCGCCAAGCTGGTGAAACTGTAACGCGATCGGGTGAGCCGCCATGACGTAATATATTGCAGGCCGCTCGACCGAAGTCCGTTGTTTTGCGGATAAGCGTATAAATTATTAACTTTGCGAGCAAAAGCAAAAGAAATAAAAATACTAAATACCATGAGCTTAGAACTCAGCGAACAAGAACAGTTGCGCCGCCGATCGCTCGGCGCCCTGCGCGAATTGGGAATAGATCCTTATCCCGCAGCCCGATACGATGTTACGGCCACGGCGGCCGCGATAGCCGAGGGCCTCACGCCCCAAACGGCCGACGAATTCGCCGAGGTGCGCATCGCGGGCCGAATCATGAGCCGCCGAATAATGGGCAGCGCGTCGTTCTTCGAATTGCAGGACCACACGGGCCGCATTCAGGTCTACATACGCCGCGACGACATCTGTCCCGAGGGCGATCCGACGCTCTACAACACGGTATTCAAGAAGCTGCTCGACATAGGCGACTTCGTGGGCGTGGAGGGCTTCGCGTTCATCACCAACACGGGCGAGAAGTCGGTTCACTGCCGCAACCTGACCGTCATATCGAAGTCGATCCGACCCCTGCCCATCGTGAAGGAGAAGGACGGCAAGCAGTTCGACGCCCTGACCGACCCCGAAGTGCGCTACCGCCAGCGTTACGTCGATCTGGCCGTGAATCCTCAGGTGCGCGAGGTCTTCGTGAAGCGCGCCAAGATCATGACTGCCATGCGCGAGTTCTTCAACGCGCGCGGTTACGTGGAGGTGGAGACTCCCATCCTGCAACCCATCCCGGGCGGCGCGTCGGCGCGTCCGTTCATCACGCACCACAACGCGCTCGACATAGATTTCTACATGCGAATCGCCAGCGAGCTCTATCTCAAGCGTTTGATCGTGGGCGGCTTCGACGGCGTGTACGAGTTCGGCAAGAACTTCCGCAACGAGGGCATGGACCGCACCCACAACCCCGAGTTCACCTGCATGGAGATATACGTGGCCTACAAGGACTACAAGTGGATGATGGAGTTCACCGAGCAGATGCTGGAGCACGTGGCGATGGCCGCCAACGGCACCACGGAGCTGACCATCGGCGACCGCAAGATATCGTTCAAGGCGCCTTTCCGCCGCGTCACGATGACCGACACCATCCGCGAGAAGACGGGTTACGACATTACGGGCCGGAGCGAGGAGCAGATCCGCGAGGCCTGCGCGCGTCTGGGCGTCGAGACCGACCCGACGATGGGCAAAGGCAAACTCATAGACGCCATCTTCGGACAGTACTGCGAAGACGAGCTTATACAGCCCACCTTCGTGTGCGACTATCCGCGCGAGATGTCGCCTCTGTGCAAGCGTCACCGCGACAACGCCGATCTGACCGAGCGTTTCGAGCTCTTCGTGAACGGCAAGGAGCTGTGCAACGCCTATTCGGAGCTGAACGACCCCATCGATCAGCTGGAGCGTTTCCAAGAGCAGCTGCGTCTGTCGGAGAAGGGCGACGACGAGGCGATGTTCATCGACATGGACTTCGTGCGCGCGCTGGAGTACGGCATGCCGTCGTGCTCGGGCATGGGTATCGGCATCGACCGTCTGACGATGTTCATGACCGACCAACCCTCGATCCAGGACGTGTTGTTCTTCCCCACCATGCGCCCCGAGAAAAAGGTGGTGGCCGACGACGAGGAGAAGTACACCGCCATCGGCGTTCCCGCCGAGTGGGTGCCCGTGATCCAAAAGATGGGATACATCACGGTCGACTCGCTGAAGAAGCTCTCGGCGGGCAAGTTCTTCAACGACCTGTGCGGCTTCAACAAGAAGAACAAGCTGGGCCTGAAGGCCCCCTCGATGGAGGATGTCAAGAGCTGGTGCGAAGAATAAATCGTTAACGTAATACAACTCAAATAAAAAATTATGAGAAAGAAAATTGTTGCAGGAAACTGGAAAATGAACACTCTGCCCGCCGAGGGCGTGGAGTTGGCCAAGAACGTGGTCGCAGGTCGCGGCGAGGTGTGCTCGTGCGTGAACTTCATCGTATGCCCTCCCTTCACCCACCTCTCGCAGGTCGTGGAGGCCGTCAAGGGTTCGGATATCGCCGTGGGCGCGCAGAACTGCGCCGCCGAGGCCAAGGGCGCCTACACGGGCGAGGTCGCGGCTTCGATGATCGCCGCGCTCGGCTGCGAGTACGTCATTCTGGGCCACTCGGAGCGTCGCCAGTACTACGGCGAGACCTCGGAGACGCTCAACAAGAAGATGGAGCAGGCATACGCCAACGGTCTGAAGCCCATCTACTGCGTGGGCGAGAATCTGGAGGAGCGCGAGGCCGAGAAGCACTTCGACGTGGTTAAGGCCCAGATCGAGGAGGTGGTTTACAACCTCACTCCCGAGCAGTTCGCCTCGCTCGTGATAGCTTACGAGCCCGTGTGGGCCATCGGTACGGGCAAGACCGCTACGGCCGAGCAGGCGCAGGAGATTCACGCCTACATCCGCAAGGTGTTGGCCGAGAAGTTCGGCGCGGCGGCTGCCGAGTGCCCCATCCTGTACGGCGGAAGCTGCAAGCCCTCGAACGCTGCGGAGATCTTCGCCAAAGAGGATGTCGACGGCGGTTTGATCGGCGGCGCGGCTCTGAAAGCGGAGGATTTCCTCGCCATCGGCAAGGGCTTCGCGAAGTAGATTCACGCCATATGGCCAAAACGGGCTGCCTGCGACTTGCGGGCAGCCCGTTTTCGATTGCGGGAAAGGCGATCGGAATTTACTTCAGATTCGGGTTGATCTCGCCCCACTTCTCCACGGGAGGCAGCACGCCGAGCGAGATCACCTCGTCGCGCATGGCGCAAAGGTGCTCGTAACTCTTTTTCAGAGCCGCATGCTCCTCGGGCAGACCCTCCACCACCTCGTACGACACGCCGTCGCGGGTGATCGAGGTCTCCATGGCCATCATGATGTGGTTGAACTCGGGCGTCGACACATATACGCCCGCAGGCCAGCGGAACGCGGGACCGCCCATCGCCGCGGCGATCATCTCGATCGATATGTATGCGGGGCTCTGGAACGACGAACGGCCGCGCAGGTCGATGATGTTCTTGCCGCCCTGAATAACGCGCTGACGCATGGCGTCCCAATCCTCCTGCGGGATCTCGTTGCCTATGAGTTCGGTGAGTGGCTTACCCTCGACCGTGGTCGTCGAGGCGAATACGGCCATCTGCTCGCCGTGGCCTCCGTAGGTGCGGCTGTTGCGAACCTCGTCGGGCGAGATGCGGAAATACTTCGCCAGCTCGCTGCGCAGGCGCGTGCTGTCCAGCGCGGCCAGCGTGGTTACCTGCGAGGGCTTCAGACCCGAATAGATGAGCGTGATGAGTCCCGTTATGTCGGCGGGGTTGAAGATCACCACCACATGCTTCACGTCGGGGCAGTAGGCGCGGATGTCCTTGCCCAGCTGCTCGGCTATCAGGGCGTTGCCCTTGAGCAGATCTTCGCGCGTCATGCCCGCCTTGCGAGCCGCGCCGCCCGACGAAACTATGTACTTGGCATCGGCGAACGCCTCGGCGATGTCGGTGGTGAAGGTTATGTTCGCACCCTCGAATCCGCAGTGGAACAGCTCCTCGGCCACACCCTCCAACGCGGGCCCGAACGGATCGTAAAGGCAGATATTGGGAGTGAGACGCATCATGAGGGCGGTTTGCGCCATGTTGGAACCGATCATGCCGGCTGCGCCGACGATGGTCAGTTTTTCGTTTGTCAGATAAGCCATAACTTCGTGTTTTTTATGTTTGTTTTCCGATGCAAATATAATGCTTATCGCGTATTGTTATCCGAATAACAATAATAATTTCGAAACATCTTATCATTATTTCCGACGGCGGGACAGCGGAAAGTAGTTTTTTGAAGTATCGCGGTTCGGCGAACCGCGCGGGCCGCAGCCTCGGCGCGCGGAGACCCGCAACTCGTTTTACACTCGTTCGCGTTCTCCGCAGGCCGCGACCCGAATATCGATGCCTTTTCGTAAAACAGGCGTTACGCCTGCGCGCAGTTCGCCGCCGCCCCACCGCGGCGGACTGCAACTCGCGAGGCTCGTTTTGTCCCCCGCCGTCGGCGAACCGCAAACATGCGGACGCCCGAACAACCTACCCGTCATTCCACATTTTTCTGCGAAGCGGAAAAATGATTGGAATCTCTAATGACAAAATCATTTCTACCATAATTAAAGATATACGTTACCTTTTGCGCGGCCAAAAGGTAACCGAAAAGCCGCCGCGGTGAAACGATTTCGGGGTCGGTCTTGCGCCTTCGCTAAATCGGATGCTTTGCATTTTTGAGGATCAAAAAGTCTCCGATTTTTTACGCTCCGTCGCCGCGACCGCCCTTAATCCGAAATCGTTCCTGCCGCGGGATAGGCTGACGCATGTGAATTATGCGGTTCGAAGA
>CAJUMU010000028.1 GCA_910587675.1 uncultured Alistipes sp.
CGCAATATGTGCGAATTCATCTCCGATGCGCGTTTCTGCAATATCGAAACGGAGAGTTATCTCGTCCGCGCGAATAGGATAAGCTATCGCGACGACAGCACTTTTCTGTTCGAGGGCGGTTCGCATTCTGCGGTCGTGGATATCGACGACCGTCAGGGCGTGCGGCTCATGCTGTTGGATATCATGCGTCTCCGTTGGGCGGTCGAGTATATCGTACGCCTGACGAAAGGCGAGCCTCCGCGTACGATCGACGAGGAGGCGTACGAGACAGACTGTCTTCTTGAACGCGACGGGTTCCGTCGCGAGGCGTTGAATGAACTTGTCGGTATCGGTATGCGGGTCGAAAGACGGCATAAGGCCCGCGGACCGCAGCCTGCGGAGAATACATGCGAGCGGAGCGAACGATAATGGGTTGTCGCTCTGCCGCGGCGGACAACCCATGATTCGGGTCGGATAATAATACAAAAAACGGGGCGCCATTTCGAAAGACGCCCCGTCGGTTTATTTATTTATGCGAACTGTAATCTGATTAGCGGATGCGCTCGTAATACTCGCGCGTGCGGGTATCGACGCGAATCTTGTCGCCCGTGTTGATGAACAAGGGGACCTTGATGGTAGCGCCCGTATTCACCGTGGCAGGCTTGAGCGAATTGGTAGAGGCTGTATCGCCCTTGATGCCCGGCTCGGTGTAGGTAACCTCCATATCGACGATGGGAGGGAGCTCGGCCGAGAGGACGATCTCCTTGTCGGTGTGGAACATGACCTCAACGATCTGACCGTCGGCCATAAGATCGTAATTGTTGATAAGCTCTTTCTCGATGTTGATCTCCTCGAAAGTCTCGGTGTGCATGAAGTGCGCGCCCAGATCGTCCTCGTAGGTGAACTGGTAGGGGCGACGCTCCACACGCACCTGCTCGATCTTCTGGCCTACCGACGAGAAAGTGTTCTCGAGCACGCGGCCGTTTTCGAGATTCTTGAGCTTCGAACGCACGAATGCGGGGCCTTTGCCCGGTTTGCAGTGCTGGAAATCGACTACAAGGAAAGTCTTGCCATCCATCTCGATGCACATGCCGATTTTGATATCAGCAGCAGTGATTGTCATAATGAGATATGTTTTTTCGTTAAAATTCGTAAGTGGCGCAAATATAGCAAAAAATCCGCAAACGGATGCACCGCGCCGTTTTTATTTGTCGGCTCGCCCCTCAAATTCATAATGTTGCCTCTCCACGCCGAGGTGCTCCACGGCGCGGTCGACCACCGTGGCCGTCAGATCGTCGACGGTACGAGGGTGCGAGTAGAATGACGGCGAGGCGGGCAGAATAATCGCCCCCGCTTCGGCCAAGGCGGTCATGTTGCGCAGATGGACGAGCGAATAGGGCGTTTCGCGCACCACGCACACCAAAGGACGCCGCTCCTTGAGCATCACGTCGGCGGCGCGCTCGATGAGCGACAGCGACACGCCCGAGGCGATGCGTCCCACGCTGCCCATCGAGGCGGGTACTATTATCATGGCGTCGAATCGGGCCGAGCCGCTCGCCGCGGGCGAGAACATGTCGGCGTTATCGTAACGCACGATCTTGGGCGAGGCGGGCAGCCGCTCGCCCTCGTACTCCAGAACCTCGGCGGCGCGGTCGCTCACGATGAGCGCGATGCGCTCGACCTGCGGCGCTTGGCAAAGTATCTCCAGACATCGGCGGGCGTATATCGCTCCGCTCGCGCCCGTTACGGCTGCAATGATTTTCATGGTCTTATCTTTATATCCAATTGAATTATCCTCGGCGGCCGGGGGAGGGCCGAAGGCTCGCGCCGTCCTCCGCTATCGGCGAACTGCCTCGGTTTACAACTCTATTATCTTGCACTTCAACCCCAGCTCCTTGGTGCGCTCCAGCACCCGCGGCAGAGCGTAACTCATGTTGCGGAACGACTTTACGCTGTCGTGAAAGGCGATTATGCACCCCGGGGCGATATGCTTCGCCACGCCGCGATAGCACTCGGCGGGAGTGACGGTAGGAGCATAGTCGCGCGAAAGGATGTTCCACATGATGATCTTGTAACGCTGCCCCACGGCGCGCATCTGCGACGGCGTCACGCGGGCGTAGGGAGGGCGGAAAAGATCGGTGTGAAGTATGTCGTCGGCGAAATCCACATCCTCGATATACTTTTCGAGCGGCATGCCCCACCCCTTCTGGTGCGAATAGGTGTGGTTGCCGATCTTGTGGCCTTCGTCGAGGATGCGCCGATAGAGATCGGGATACAGTTCGGCGTTCTTTCCCAGCACGAAGAAGGTAGCCTTGGCGTCGTAACGTTTCAGCGTGGCGAGGATCCATTCGGTGATGCCCGGGGTGGGACCGTCGTCGAAAGTGAGGAATACGCCGTTACGATCGTCGATCTCCCAGATCATGTCGGGGAACAGACGCTTGATGAATTTATAGGGTTTGATTTTCATGTGTCGGTCGTTTTTCCGTTTCCCGTCGGGGCGGCAGCGGACAAAAATAGTATTTTTTTACGTAACGACGGACATATATTTTGCCCTATCGCGATTTTGTATTATATTTACTGCGATTATATCTCCGCGAAGCGGGTTTTGGCGAGGTATTCGCGATTGCATACAGAAAACAAACCATAATGATGAAAAAGATTCTTTTCAATACGGCTTTGGCGGTCGCCGTCGCGCTCATGGCGGCGGGCTGCAAGGCTTTCCGCACCGTCGGCTCGGAGCATACGGCGACGGGCAACCCTTACGAGGTGATAGTCGTGTGCGCGCAGCCGCAGTGGCAGAGCGAATTGGGCGACACGTTGCAAGCCGTGCTGCGGCAGCCCGTGGCCGAGCTGCCCAAGTTCGAACCGATGTTCAACGTGATGCGCATCTTGCCCAACAACTTCAAGAGTCTGGTGGAGCGTCACCGCAACATCGTCAGCGTGGTCGTGCGCGACGACATTAAGGAGCCGTCGATCTCGGTGCGATACGACGTTACGGCCAAGCCGCAGGTGTTCGTCACGATAAAGGGACCCGACAACCGCTCGACGGCCGATTACGTGGCCCGCAATCAGGACAATCTGCTCTATGTGCTCGAAAAGGCCGAGCGCGACCGCTCGGTTGCGTACGCCCGCCGCTACTATTCGCCGCAGCTCGAAGAGTTGATACGCACGACTTTCGGCGTGGAGATGTACATCCCCGACAACTTCAAGCTGCGCACCAAGAGCGACGACATGATATGGATCTCGCAGGAGTTCCCCACGGCCAGTCAGGGATTTTTCATATATAAGTATCCCTATTCGGGTCCCGACGCCTTGAAGGCCGACGCGCTGGTGAATGCGCGCAACGCCTTCGCGGCGCGCATCCCGGGCCCCGTCGAAGGATCGTACATGGTCACGGTGGACAAGATCGCCGACGGCAGCGGCGAGAACTATGTCCCCTACGTCCCCGAATACCGCACCATGCGCATCGGCGACCGTCCGTGGGTCGAGATGTACGGCCTGTGGGATGTCGAGCACTACTTCATGGGCGGCCCCTATGTGAGCTACACCACGGTGAACAAAGAGCTCGGCGAGGTGATTACGGTCGACTGCTACGTCTACTCGCCCAAGGTCGACAAGCGTAACATGCTGCGCGAACTGCAACACATGATCTACCTGATCGACTTCCCCGAAACCGACACGTTGCAGAACGAGGCGACGGAGCGTCGATAGAAGCGAAAGATAGGCGACGAAGCCCGCGGCAGAAAGTCGCGGGCTTGTTTTATCGACGTATCGGCTGACTAACGGCCGATAACGTATTGAGGCCAATCTTCGGAACTCCCATCTTTTGGCACAAAGTGTGTCCGATTGCGCTCGCATGACTTTGTGGAGCGCAATACATATTTCGTGGAGCATAATCGGAACGATATGGATCGTCGTGCGCGGCGGCAATCCCGCCTCGACATGGGGGTGGATCGCATTCATGCTCGTCTCGCCGCCCGCCGCGACGCTGTTGCGGCTCCTTACGGCCGACCGCATGGCGCCGCCCCCGCCCGTCGACGGCGCGCCCTGCCGCACGCGGCTCCAGAACTGCATACGCGCCAACTGCGGAGCGCGTATGGCGATGCACAACCGCGTCGACACCCTCCACAACGCCGACCGCACCTTCGCCGCCATAATACGCGATCTGCAACGCGCCCGCCACGAAATAAATATCGAGTTCTATATCATAAACGACGACCGCATAGGCCGCGCCATCGCCCGAATACTCATGCGGCGCGCCCGTGCGGGAGTGCGCGTACGTATAATATACGACGCTCTGGGTTCTTGGCGGCTCGGGCGGCGCATACTCCGCGATATGCACCGCGAGGGGATCGAGACGGCGCCTTACGGCCGCCTGCGTTTCCCCTACCTCACGCCGTCGGTACATCGCCGCAACCACCGCAAACTGATCGTGATCGACGGCCGCACTGCCTATCTGGGCGGGATAAACATCGCGAGCCGCTATGTCGACGGCGGCAAGATGGGATTCTGGCGCGACGAGCACATACGCATCGAGGGCGACGCGGTGGCGCAGGCGCAAAGCATCTTCGCGGCCGACTGGCTGAAAACGTCGCGGCGCGCGGCCGACTTCATGCCGCCCCGACCGCACGACATAGGCGACACGCTGCCGATACAGATCGCATGGGCGCAGCAAGGCCCCGCGCGCATGACTCTCACGCAGGCCTTCATCGAGGCGATAGCCGCGGCGCGAAGCAACATACGCATATCGACGCCCTACTTCCTGCCGCCGCAGACCCTCTTCGACACCCTCCGCTCGGCCGCGCGCAGCGGCGTGAAGGTGGAGTTGATCGTTCCGACGAAGAGCGACGTTCTCGTCGCGGGGCGCGCCACCGACTCCTATGTCCGCGAGTGCGTCGAGGCGGGAATCACCGTTTACCGCTATCGCAACGGGTTCCTGCACTCCAAAACGATCGTCATCGACAACAGCATCGTCGCCGTGGGTTCGGCGAACATGGATTACCGCAGCCTCGAATACAATCTCGAAGCGATGGCGTTCATATACGACCGCGCGGTGGCCGCCGACTACATATCGAAATTCCACGCCGACGCCTCGGTATCGGAACTCGTCGCCGCGCGCCGATTCGACTCGCGTCCTTTCGCCACGCGTCTGACCGAGGGAATTGCGCGCCTCCTCGCCCCGATATTGTAGACCGCACGGATTTTGGGCCTCGGATAAACACGATTATCCCGAAAAAAAATTGGTAAATCGGAAATTTGTGCATATCTTTGTAGAAGAAGATTGAAACTTAATTATTAATTCGGAATTCTGATCTCATGGCGCATGCCGCGGCTCAGGATTCCGGTTGTTTTACTTTTATAGCTATGGCAAAAGAGATTATCTATCTGACGGCGGAGGGATTGCAGAAGCTCAAGGACGAGCTCAACCATATGCGTTCGGTGGAACGTCCCGCCATTTCGGCAGCTATCGCCGAGGCGCGCGACAAGGGCGATCTGTCGGAGAACGCCGAGTACGACGCCGCGCGCGAGGCTCAGGGGCTTCTGGAGATGCGCATCGCCAAATTGGAGCAGACGCTCACCAACGCGCGCGTTATCGACGAGTCGAAGATCGACAAGAGCAAGGTGCAGATCCTGAGCAAGGTGACGCTGCTGAACCATAATAACAACAAGCAGGTGACCTACACCATCGTCTCGGAGAACGAGGCCAACCTGCGCGAGGGCAAGCTCGCCATCGGCACCCCCATCGCCAAGGCCCTGCTGGGCAAGAAAAAAGGCGACACGGTGGAGGTGAACGTGCCCGCGGGAGTCATCAAATTCGAGATTCTGGATATAAACATTTAGGCGAAATACGGCGAGAGATTTTCTCGGCAAACGATAATCGGCTGCTCGAAACGTTCGGGCAGCCGATTGTTTTTGCGGGGAAGCGCGATTATTTCGCCGTGTAACGCTCCTCGACCTTGCGCCAGTCGAGAACGTTCCACAAAGCCTTCACGCCGTCGGCGCGGGCGTTGCGGAAATCGATATAATAGGCGTGCTCCCACACGTCGATGGCCAGCAGCGGACGCAGCTCGTCGGTGAGTGGATTGCCCGCGTTGGGCTTGGGAACGATCATCACTTCGCCGTCGTAATTCGAGGCGAGCCACACCCAGCCCGAGCCGAAGAGAGCCGCAGACTCGGCGTTCATGCGCTCTTTCAGCTTGTCGACGCTGCCGAAAGCGGTATTGATGGCGTCGAGCAGTTCGCCCGAGGGCATCCGCTGCGGTTCGGGCGAGAACTGGGCGAAATAGAATTCGTGGTTCCACGCCTGCGCGGCGTTGTTGAACAGCGGACCGTCGGCCTCGCGGATTATGTCTTCGATAGTCATGCCGTCGTAATGCGTGTCGGCGATAAGTTCGTTGAGCTTGTTCACGTAAGCCGCCATGTGCTTGTCATGGTGGTAAGTGAGCGTCTCCTCCGAAATGTGCGGTTCGAGAGCCTTCTTGTCGTAAGGCAGAGGTGCGAGCGTGAATCGCTTGGTTACCGTTGCTGTTTCCATAAATCGAATGTTTTACAAAATGATTGTTGAACGATACCCCGCATATCGCAAATATAGTACCTTTTTCGTTGTGACACAACCCGAAAGAGCATGCGCGACGCTTCGCGGGCGACTTCGCGCGGCGCGTGCGGTTGTGGCTCGGTTTTGGAAAATAAAAAGTTATTGTTAACTTTGCATTTAGGATAATCGCGTATGCCTAAACTCTATGTCATAGCGGGATGCAACGGTGCGGGTAAAACGACGGCTTCGTATGCCGTTTTGCCCGAGATGCTGGAGTGCCGCGAATTCGTCAATGCCGACGAAATCGCGAAAGGGCTCTCACCGTTCAATCCGTCGAAAGTGTCGATCGAAGCGGGCCGCCTGATGCGGCAGCGCATGGATGTGCTCATGTCCGACGGCGCCGACTTCGCCATCGAAACCACTTTGGCTACAAGGTATTACGCGCGATTCATCCGCATGGCGCAGGCGAAGGGTTATTTCGTCTCGTTGCTCTATTTCTGGCTGCCTACCCCCGAGCAGGCCGTGGAGCGAGTGGCGAGGCGCGTGGCCGAAGGGGGACACAACGTGCCTCCCGAAGTGGTCAGGAGACGTTACTATCGCGGGTTGCGATATCTGACCGATCTCTATACCCCCATCTGCGACTATTGGGTCATATACGACAACAGTTCGGCCGAAGGCGTGAAAAAGGTGGCTTACGGCACCCACGACGAAATAAGGGAGGTCGTCGACACGTTATCGTATAGAAAGATAAGCAAAATGTAACGGTTAATGTTAAATACGGACAATATGAGTGAGATCGAAATCGAGCAAATGCAGGAGAAAATAGATGCAGGCATATTGCTGGCCCAGCAACGTTTGAAGGAGAAAGCCAAGAAAGAGGACGGCGAACTGGTCATCATGCGCGACGGCAAAGTCATGCACGTAAAGGCCGACGACCTCGAATAGATGTTCCGAAGAACCGCTCGCGGTTCGTTAGCGACAGCCGCCCGCCCCGAATTCCGCCCGAATTCGGGGCGAGTTGCGTCAATAAATGCGAGTCGTGCGGGCCGCAGCCTCGCTCTCGCGGAGGCCCGCAACTCGTTCAACGCTCGTTCGCATTCTCCGCAGACTGCCGTCCGAGGGCCGCGTGCCGCCTATCGACCCGCATCCCGATATCGATTATATCGTTCAACGCTTCGCGCCGCAAACTCTCGTGCTTCAAAAGACAATCGATTTCGAACGCCTCGGCGTCGAGCGAACGTTCCGACTCGTTTTTATCCGCGCGCGCAATATATTCCAACATCCAGCTGAGACGCATGATATCCAACAGCATAAGCCGCACGCACATACGGTCGCCGCTGTCGACGACCGCAGAATACGGGCCGCCCTCGAGCAGGAAAGAGCGTTCGTCGCGGTAGCTTATCCTATCCACGCGAACGAGATAAAACTCCTCCTCGATATTCAGCTTATGATCGCTCATGATTGCGCACATGTTGCGGTCGGACATGTAAACGACCAGATCGAGACCCGACAAATCGAACGTCCCGCGCGTCTTGAGAAGCTCCACAATTCTTTGAATGTAAACGACATGGTATTTCTCGAACCACATCGCGCGACGCTCCGTTTCGATCATATCCCGATAAGGCATCAACCACATAGGTCGGGCCGACTGTTCGGAGAAGGGGACGGGTTCGTCCTTGCAAGCCCCGACCGTAAACTTCAGCACATTCAGAAGCTCGATCAAATCGCGCGGCGTCGCGAACCAGTTCGTAGTATCCGAATAGGGGCGTATGACGACCGACCCCGTGCGGTCGGGCACGCGATCGGGATCCGCTTCGACCTCCGCAATACCGTCACGGGCAAACTGTTCGCGGCGGCTGCGCACGGGTTCGGAGTAGTCGATGCGGAACGATTCGTCGTCGAGATATGTCACGCTGTTGACCAACACATCGACAGCACGGTCGTCCTTGCGGCTCGATATGCCGACGAACAAATCGGCCTCTACTATGTCTAAAGATTGGTGCTTCTTAAGATATTCTATGATTTTCGCGAAGGTATCGTTGTAAAGTTCGCGATTGTTGGGGTTTACAGTCATTGTTGCGGGCGATTGGAGGTGGATATGATGCGCCCATAGAATATAAAAAGGGCGCAGGTACAGTCCCACCCTCGGCCTTGCGAGCCTTACCCGGTAAACTGCCCTTACGCCCAAGTCAGCCCCTACAATTTTGTAGGGGCAAAACAAGGGTTTCAGACAAAATTTATACCGAGAAAACCTATCATGAAATGATAGTCGCAAGTTTTAGGGTGGTATAAAGGTTTGTCCTAACCTTTAGATAATATGTTGCACGGTTACGGAACCGTCCTCTTTTGCAAAGGTAACATAACTTTTCGTTTTAAGTCATGCGACCCGCTAAAACAAAAAGACGAAACGTGAACCTGACTTAAGAGGATAAGCCTGCGCCGAAACGCACTTGCATTACTATGTCACCGTAGGTCGTGGAATACCTTTCAGAACTTCATAACACAAGAGGCCCACGCCCGTCATGGCGCAGTAATTAATGATGTACCACTACCAATCGGAGCGTGGTTAACGACCCGAAGTAGGACATCCTCTTATTGCCGTCTGAATGTAAATTTTCCACGTTTACGGCGACAGCAATGCGATTCACATCGTATTCCGACGGATCGCTTGGTCCAAAAGTAGTACAACCAATTGGAACATCCAACAAAATGCGTACTTTTTTTGTTGTTATTTGTGTTTTTTTTGAGGATTATGGGCTTCGGGAGAGGGCTGTTCGCCGACGGCGGAGGACGCAAACGAGCGTAAAGCGAGTTACAGTCCGCCGCGTGGGGGCGTCGGCGAACTGCGCGGTTCGAAGAACCGCAAATATCCTTATAATATATTCGGGCAGCAGCCTGCGGAGAGACCGCGTGAATGAGCGAATGCGAATAGCGGGCCTCCGCTGCGGGAGGCTGCGGCCCGCACAGTCCTGCGGACTGCATTATTTACGCGCGGCAGATAGTCTTAAACCTCCCGAACCGTTTTCGCCTGCGGCAATTTGATCTCGATAGAGGCGCCCGACCACTGGTTCACCTTGTGGGTGACGTCGTACAGAACAGTGCCGTCATCTGCCGTGACCTTCACGTTGAGGGTGAACGGGCGATAATCGTCCACATCGCGCGAGACTGGCAGGGTGTGCGGAATAACGTATATGTAAGCCACTATCGAGTCGCACTCGGCCGTGACGATCCGCAGATCGCGCGGCCCCGCGGCCTCGGCGGGAGGCTCCTTGAGATTGGCCCCGACGGGAGCCACGTCGCTCGTCGCCGACACGAAATCGCACCGTTCGCCCGACGAATCGAACCCGCCGCACATCGCCGAGAGGTTGTAACGCCACAACTCGGCGAAACCGCTGTGAATGTCTATCGTAAACTTTCGTGCCATATCCGTATCATTGCATGACGCCGCGCGTCATTGACCACCACAAAAATAGCAATTATTTGCACATATTTAGAAATATTTGTAAATTTGTCCGCTATTTGTACCGAAATGGAGCTTGGCAAAAGATATTCCGTCGCATATAAAGGCCTGAAAAACAGCGCTTACGACTTCCGATTCGAAGTCGACGGCGACTTGTTCGCCGCATACGAGAGCAAGGAGATCAAGGACGGACGGTGCGAAGTCGGCGTCACGATGCGCAAGGAGAGCGACACGCGACTGGTGTTCGACGTCGCTATCGAAGGCTACGCCGTTTGCGAATGCGACCGCTGTCTGGAGGATTGCAAGGTGCCGATCGACTACGAAGGCCGTCTGACGGTACGCATATCGGACGAGACGGGCGAGTACGACGGCGATGTGATGTGGGTCGCGCCCTCGGAGGAGGAGATCGACCTCACGCAATATATTTATGAAAGCATAGTCCTTTCGTTGCCTTACCGGAGAGTTCATCCCGAAGGTGAATGCAACCCCGACATGCTGGCGCGCTTCAGCATAGCCGACGGCGCAGAGGTCGACGAGACCTCGGCCGACGAGGAGAGCGATCCGCACGGCATAAGCGAGGGTGACTTCAATAAGTTGGCAGCATTGAAGGCTCGCATGCAGGGCGAGGACGGCGAAACGGAACTGTAAGATAGACAACAAGTAACTTAAAAATTGATATTGTAAAATGGCACATCCTAAACACAAAATCTCGTCGACCCGACGCGATAAGAGAAGAACCCACTACAAGGCCGTCGTTCCCACGGTCGTAACCTGCTCGAACTGCGGCGCTTCGGTGCTCTACCACCGCGTATGCCCCGAATGCGGTTTCTATCGCGGCAAGCTGGCTATCGAAAAGAAGGCCGAATAGTGCGGACCAAAGTTACGGAGAGAGCCTCGTTACGTGCGCTCTCTCTTGTCGTTATATGCCGTCGCCTTTACGCGACGACCTCCGAAAAGACGGCATATGATCCTTTATTAACCGACACCTTAAATTAAAATCCTATGTTAAAGATTGGTATCGACGCCATGGGCGGAGACTTCGCTCCCGAAGCGGTCGTAAAAGGCGCCGTAATGGCTCTCGACGCGATCGGCGAGCAGAGCCGCATCGTTCTTTTCGGCGACGAGGCGAAGATCGCGGCTCAGATCGCAGCCGAAGGTTGCGCCCCCGAGCGTTTCACGATAGTCAACACTACCGAGGTGATAGAGATGGGCGACCACCCCGCCAAAGCCTTCAAGGCCAAACCCGATTCGAGCATAGCCGTAGGTTTCGGTTATCTTGCCAAAGGCGGCATCGACGGATTCGCCAGCGCAGGTTCGACCGGCGCCATGATGGTGGGATCGATGTATGTGGCCAAACCCGTCAAGGGCGTTATCCGCCCCACCATATCGACCCTGATCCCCACGTTGAGCGGCGCACCCGCCGTGATGATGGACGTGGGCCTGAATGTCGACTGCAAACCCGAGGTGCTGGCGCAGTACGGCCTCATCGGATCGATCTATGCGGAGTCGGTGCTCGGCATAAAGAATCCCCGCGTGGCCCTGCTCAACATCGGCGAGGAGGAGACCAAGGGCAATGCCCAGACGCAGGCGGCGTATCGACTCATGAAGGCCGACGGCGAAAAGGGACTCTACAACTTCGTCGGCAACGTCGAATCGTCGTACATCTTCACGGGCAAAGTCGCCGACGTGGTTGTCTGCGACGGTTTCGTGGGCAACATCGCGTTGAAGATGGCCGAAGGACTCTATGTCATCAACGCCAAGATGGGCACCATGAACCCCTTCTGGAACGCGATGAATTACGAGAACGTGGGCGGTACTCCCGTATTGGGCGTGAATGCGCCCGTAATGATCGGCCACGGCAAGTCGACGCCCGAAGCCATCAAGAATATGATCCTCTCGTTGGAACAGAGCATAAAATCGCACGTCACCGACAAGATCCGCGAAGCATTCAAGGACTTCGAGCCTATGGACGAAGCGTAAACGGCATTCCGTTCACAAATACGACCGCGGCCGCTCTCCACGTGAGAACGGCCGCAGTTTTTGTCGAAATTTTTGTATATTTGCGCACATTACACGAAGCGCAGAATGAAGAATATACGTAACTTTTGCATAATAGCTCATATCGACCACGGCAAATCGACTTTGGCCGACCGCTTGTTGGAGTATACCAATACACTGAATCATCGCGAAATGCAGGCTCAGGTGCTGGACGATATGGATCTCGAACGCGAAAAGGGCATCACGATCAAGAGCCACGCCATACAGATGGAGTACAAGGCCCGCGACGGACAGACCTACGTGCTCAATCTGATCGACACCCCGGGTCACGTCGACTTCTCATACGAGGTGTCGCGCGCCATAGCTTCGTGTGAAGGCGCCCTGCTGGTAGTGGATGCCACGCAAGGCATTCAGGCCCAGACGATCTCGAACCTCTATCTGGCCATCGGCCACGATCTGGAGATCATCCCCGTGCTGAACAAGATCGACGTGGAGTCGGCGATGATCGACGAGGTGAAGGATCAGGTGATAGATCTCATCGGATGCAAGGACGAAGATATACTGCTCGCCTCGGGCAAGACGGGGCAGGGCGTGGAGGATGTTCTGGAGGCCATCGTGGCGCGCATTCCCGCGCCGAAAGGCGATGAGAACGCTCCGTTGCAGGCCCTCATATTCGATTCGGTGTTCAACCCGTTCCGCGGCGTGATAGCCTATTACCGCGTCTTCAACGGCACGTTGCGCAAGGGCGACCACGTGAAGTTCTTCAACGCGGGGAGCGATTACGACGCCGACGAGGTGGGCGTGCTGAAACTGAAGATGCAGCCGCGCACGGAGGTGCGCGCGGGAGACGTGGGTTACATATGCTCGGGCATAAAGACCTCGACCGACGTGAAGGTGGGCGACACGATAACCTCGGCCGTCATGCCGTGCAAGGAGGCGATCGCGGGCTTCGAGGATGTGAAGCCCATGGTCTTCGCGGGCGTCTATCCCGTGGAGGCCGACCAGTACGAGGATCTGCGCGCATCGCTCGAAAAGTTGCAGCTGAACGACGCCTCGCTCACGTTCGAGCCCGAGAGTTCGCTCGCGCTGGGATTCGGATTCCGCTGCGGGTTCCTCGGTCTGCTGCACATGGAGATAATTCAGGAGCGTCTGTACCGCGAGTTCGACATGGACGTCATAACCACCGTTCCCAACGTGTCGTATCGCATTACGACCACCTCGGGCGAGGTGACGGAGGTGCACAACCCGTCGGGATTGCCCGAGATAACCAAGGTGGCGAAGATCGAGGAGCCCTATATCCTCGCCCAGATAATCACCAAGTCGGATTTCCTCGGCGCCGTGATAAAGCTCTGCATCGACAAGCGCGGCGTGATGAAGAATCAGAATTTCATTACGCAGGATCGCGTGGAGATCAATTTCGACATGCCGCTGTCGGAGATCGTGTTCGATTTTTACGACAAGCTGAAGAGCATTTCTAAGGGTTACGCCTCGTTCGACTACCATCGCACGGGATACGAGCCGAGTAAGCTCGCCAAACTCGACATATTGCTCAACGGAGAGCCCGTCGACGCTCTCTCGTCGCTCATCTATGCCGACCACGCCTATGATTTCGGCCGCAAGATGTGCGAGAAGCTCAAGGAGTTGATTCCGCGCCAGCAGTTCGACATAGCCATTCAGGCGGCTATCGGAGCCAAGATCATCGCACGCGAAACGGTGAAGGCGGTGCGCAAGGATGTGACGGCCAAGTGTTACGGCGGCGACATATCGCGTAAACGCAAACTGCTGGAGAAGCAGAAGGCGGGCAAGAAGCGCATGCGTCAGGTGGGGCAGGTGCAGGTGCCGCAGTCGGCGTTCCTCGCCGTGCTGAAGATGGATTGACGACGGACGGCCACAGCGCGCGCCGACTCGCAGGAGGGCTTGCGGGCAGTTGTGCGGATTGTTGCGGGGCGTTTCGCGGCCCGTCGGCGCGGATTTAACGCGTTTTTCGGTGTGCGAATGGTTGGCGAATCGAAAAAGTTCGTTATATTTGCATTACGGAATTGCGGTAGTAGCTCAGTTGGTAGAGCATTGGCTTCCCAAGCCAAGGGTCACGGGTTCGAGTCCCGCTTACCGCTCGAAAGGTCCTTTCATGAAGGGCCTTTTTTGTTGTGCGGGAGTGCGAGTTTGAAACTTGCATTTATTTTTCTATATTTGCACGTTTTAGATGCCGCCCGAAAGGCAGCGGCGGCGTGTCGCGCAGCGCCGAATGCCGCGAGGGCCGACAGGCCGACGGGCCCGTCCGCTCGGAACGACGATTTATAACGAAAATTAACATAACCCCTACTATGAAGTTCAACGAGTACAAAGGTCTCGATCTGCCGAAGGTGGCGGAGGAGGTTTTGAAGAAGTGGGACGCCGACGATACGTTCCACAAGAGTATCTCTACACGCGAGGGCCATCCCGCATTCGTTTTTTACGAGGGTCCCCCCTCGGCCAACGGAATGCCCGGCATTCACCATGTCATGGCCCGCACCATCAAGGACGTGATCTGCCGCTACAAGACTCAGCAGGGGTATTTGGTGCACCGCAAAGCGGGATGGGACACCCACGGCCTGCCCGTGGAGCTGGGCGTGGAGAAGAAGCTCGGCATCACCAAGGAGGATATCGGCCGCAAGATCTCGATCGAGGAGTACAACCGCACCTGCCGCGAAGCGGTGATGGAGTTCACCGACGTGTGGGAAAACCTCACCCACAAGATGGGTTACTGGGTCAACATGGACGATCCCTACATCACTTACGACAACAAATATATCGAGACGCTGTGGTACCTGCTCAAGAAATTGTATGAAAAAGGGCTGCTCTATAAGGGCTACACCATCCAGCCTTACTCGCCCGCGGCAGGCACGGGCCTCTCGACTCACGAGCTGAACCAGCCCGGATGCTATCGCGACGTGAAAGACACCACCTGCACCGCGCAGTTCGAAATCGTGCGCGACGAACGCAGCGATAAGCTGTTCGAGGGCGTGCAGGGCAAGCTCTATTTCCTCGCATGGACCACCACGCCGTGGACCCTGCCGTCGAATACCGCGCTGGCCGTCGGCCCCGCGATAGAGTACGTGCGCGTGAAGTGCCGCAACCCCTACACCGACGAGCCGCAGACCGTCATTCTGGCCAAATCGCTCGCCGACGCCTACTTCACCAAGAAGATGGAGGGGACCTTCGAGGTCGAGGACAAGATTTGGCTCGGGACCGAGCTGGAGGGCGTGCGTTACGAGCAGCTCATCCCGTGGGTGAAGCCGCAGGGCGACGCGTTCCGCGTAATTACGGGCGACTATGTGACCACTTCGGACGGTACGGGCATCGTGCATATCGCGCCGACGTTCGGCGCCGACGACGACCGCGTGGCCAAGATCGCGGGCATCGCGCCTCTGTTCATGGTCGACAAGGCGGGAAAGAACCAGCCTATGGTCGACCGCAAGGGGCGTTTCTTCCTCTTGGAGGATCTCGACGCGGAGTTCGTGAAGAACAACGTCGATGTCGCCGCGTACGGCGAATACGCGGGTCGTTACGTGAAAAACGCCTATGACGATACGTTGGGTCCCGACGACGCCACGCTGGATATCGACATAGCCGTGATGCTGAAGTCGCAGGGCTTGGCGTTCAAGATCGAAAAGCATACCCACTCCTATCCCCACTGCTGGCGCACGGACAAGCCCGTACTCTACTATCCGCTCGACTCGTGGTTCATCCGCACCACGGCTCTGCGCGAGCGCATGATCGAACTCAACAAGACGATCAAGTGGAAGCCCGAATCGACGGGTTCGGGCCGCTTCGGCAAGTGGCTGGAGGGTCTGGTGGACTGGAATCTGTCGCGTTCGCGTTTCTGGGGCACTCCGCTGCCCGTGTGGGCCACCGAGGATTACTCGGAGATCAAGTGCATCGGTTCGGTGGAGGAGCTCATCGCCGAGATCGAGAAGAGTATCGCCGCCGGCAACATGACCGAGAACCCGTATAAGAGCTTCCGTGTGGGCGACATGTCGAAGGAGAACTACTCGACCGCCAACATCGACCTGCACCGTCCCTATGTCGACGGCATAGTGCTCACCTCGTCGAAGGGCGAGCCGATGAAGCGCGAGAGCGACCTGATCGACGTGTGGTTCGATTCGGGCGCGATGCCTTACGCCCAGATACACTATCCGTTCGAGAACGCCGACGAGTTCGGCGAGGTGTTCCCCGCCGACTTCATCGCCGAGGGTGTCGACCAGACGCGCGGATGGTTCTTCACGCTGCACGCAATCGCTTCGATGCTTTTCGACTCGGTGGCGTTCAAGAACATCATATCGAACGGTCTGGTGCTCGACAAGAACGGCAACAAGATGTCGAAACGTCTGGGCAACGCCGTCGATCCGTTCGAGGTGCTCGACGCCTACGGCGCCGACGCAACGCGCTGGTACATGATATCCAATTCGCAGCCTTGGGACAACCTGAAGTTCGACAAGGAGGGTGTGGACGAGGTGCGCCGCAAATTCTTCGGCACGCTCTACAACACCTATTCGTTCTTCGCCCTCTATGCCAATGTCGACGGCTTCACGGGCAAGGAGGCGGAGATCCCCGTCGCGCAGCGTCCCGAGATCGACCGCTGGATTATCTCGCTGCTCAACACACTGGTGAAGGATGTGACCGAGTATCTGAACGATTACGATCCCACCCCCGCGGCGCGAGCCATACAGGATTTCGTGGGCGAGAACCTCTCGAACTGGTACGTTCGCCTGAACCGCAAACGTTTCTGGGGCGGCGGCATGAGCGATGACAAACTCGCCGCTTACCAGACTCTTTATACCTGCTTGGAGACCGTGGCGGCTCTCGCCGCGCCCTTCGCGCCCTTCATGGCCGACCGCATCTTCACCGACCTGAATGCCGTGAGCGACCGTCATGCCGACGGTTCGGTTCACCTCGCAGCGTTCCCGACGACCGACGAGTCGTCGATAGACCGCGAGCTGGAGGAGACGATGGATATCGCGCAACGCGTGTCGTCTATGGTGCTGGCACTGCGCCGCAAGGTGAACATCAAGGTCCGCCAGCCGCTCACCAAGATCCTCGTGCCCGTGCTCGATCAGGCTATGGCTCGTCATATCGAGGCGGTCAAGGGTTTGGTGATGAGCGAGGTGAACGTGAAGCAGATCGAGTTGCTGAACGACACCACCGGCATCATAACCAAGCGCATAAAGCCCAACTTCAAGACTCTCGGCCCCAAGTACGGCAAATACATGAAGCAGATCGCGGCCCTCACGGCCACCTTCTCGCAGGAGCGCATAGCCGAGATCGAGGCTTCGGCCGAAACGACGCTCGACCTCGGAGGCGACAAGATCGTCGTGACTCCCGCCGACTTCGAGATCACGTCGGAGGATATGCCCGGGTGGCTGGTCGCTTCGGAGGGTAAACTCACCGTCGCGCTCGACATAACCGTCACCGACGAGCTGCGTCGCGAAGGCGTGGCACGCGAGTTGATAAACCGCATACAGAATATCCGCAAGGACTCGGGATTCGAAGTGACGGACAAGATCCGCGTCGAGATCGAGTCGAAGCCCGCCGTCGCGGGCGCCGTCGAACATTTCGCCGACTACATAGCATCGCAGACTCTCGCGGTGGAGGTGCTTGCCGCGGCCGAACCGCAGGGCGCCGTCGTGGCCGATTCGGATGTTGACGACGAGCCGTTGCGCATAGCCGTGACGCGCGTGTAGGCGGGGTTGCCGATATTTTCGGATTAAAGATTTGGCAGTTCGTAAAAAATGCCTTATCTTTATTACAGCAACATTAAATATTTTAAGACTATGGAAGAGGAGAGAGTACGATACGGCGACGCCGATTTGGCGGAGTTCAAACAGATAATTCTCAAGAAACTCGAGCAGGCCAAGGCCGATTACGAGCTGTTGCGGTCGAACATAACGCATTCGAGCGATAACGACACCGAGGATACTTCGCCCACGTTCAAGGTGCTGGAGGAGGGCGCCACTACTCTCTCGAAAGAGGAGACGGGTCGCCTCGCCGCCCACCAGATGAAGTTCATCCGCAATCTGGAGATGGCTTTGGTGCGCGTGGAGAACAAAACTTACGGCATCTGCAAAACCACGGGAAAACTCATCCCCAAGGAGCGTCTGTTGCGTGTCCCTCACGCCACGGAGTGCATCGAGGCCAAAGAGAAACGCAAATAAGACCCGAGAGCCGCCGTCGCCGACGATGTTTGCCGACGTACGCGCTCGCTCGAACTGTCCGCATATCGATACAGCCGTCCGAATTTTCGGGCGGCTGTGTTTTACATACCGATCCGGCGAAGATTACGACAAATCCTCCGAAGCGGAGGTTTCGCGGGGCACGGCGACGAACAGATCGCGGTCCGAGGGCCACTTCTTCACTTTCGACATGGCGTCGCGCACCATGCGGCCTATGCCGTTGGTGAACGACGCGCCGCGATAACTGCTCGTATTGGTGATGAACACGTACGAAAGGCCGCCCGCCCTGTTCTCGATATAGGCGCACGTGCCCGACATGGTGCCCGTGCGCACCAGCGAACGGCTGCGGCTGTCGTAACGCGCCCAGCCCAGCGCGTAATCGCCTTTGCGGGCGATTCGTTTCATCTCGGCGACGCTCTGCGGGGTGAGGATATCGGGCACGCCGTCCAGTCCGTCGACCGAAGCCACCAGACGCAGCAGCTCCACGGCCGAGCAGACCCACGCCCCCGCGCCTTGCAGCCCCTCGATGTCGTTGCCGCCGTACTCGCGCGGCAGCATCCGACCCGAACCGTCGTACGACTCGATGGTCTCGCCCGGGTAGTGACCGTAATATTTCACCTCGTGAGGATGCCGCTGCTCGTAATAGTTGCGGGCGATGTGCATGTCGTAACAACCCGCCGGCCACAGCACATGCTTCTGGAGATACTCTTCGTATCCCATGCCCGACACCTTCTCTATCACGCGCGAGAGCACCAGATAGCCTATGTTGGAGTACTGGGCCGATCCCCCGGGCTTGTCGCGCAGACGCTGGCGGAGCTGAAAGGCTATGAGCTGGTCGGCAGTGGGCGAAGCATCCATTTTCTCCCACCGCATGATGTCGGTTATGCGGAACATCGGGTCGCCCAGACGGCGGCTGAAACCCGACGTGTGGTTCAACAGTTGACGCACGGTTATGTCGGCGGCGCGCTTGTCCTTTATGTCGAGCAGATGCGGATCGTTCAGGATGCCCGCCTCGCCGAATACCTTGGCGTCGAGCGTGAGGCGCCCTTCGTCGCACAACTTCATGATTCCGATGGCCGTGATGAGTTTCGACGCCGAGGCTATGCGATAGATGTCGCCCACCTCCGCTTCGCGTTCGCGCTCCTTGTCGGCCCAGCCGAAGCCCTTGCAATAGATCAGACGCTCGTCTTTCATGACGGCAAGCGACGCCCCGCGGATATTGTTGCGCGCCATCCAGTTGCGTATGTGGCGTTCCATCTGCGCGGTGGACGGCAGGTCCGACACCGAGTTGCGGAGGGAATCGTTCAGGCGATATCCTATTTCGCTTTCGGGCAGCGCGAGCCCGCCGTCGCCGCACGAGCGCAGCGCGAGGAACGAACAGAAAGCGACGATGGCGACGCCGAGCAATAATTTATATCGTTTCATCCGAGTTCATTTTTACCGCATGCAAAAATAGCGATTTAATCCCGTAACGGCAAAGCATGCGGCGGGCGCGAAAGGAATCGGGTTGTAAATAATCCGCATATTTTATACTTTTGTCCGTCCAAACTCGACACGACGAATGAAACGCCTCGCACTGACGATGATAATCCTGCTCGCTCCGACCCTCGCGCTCACCCAGAACGACTCCGTCGCGGCGGTCGAAAAGCGAATCAAACGCGAAATAATCGAAGAACTGCGCGCCGAACGCGACGCCGAGAAGAAACGGCGGCCCAAACTGTTCGAGCCGTACGGATTCGTGCGCAACTACATCTGTTACGACACCCGCCAGTGCATAACCACTATGGGCGAAATGTTCAACATCATGCCCAAGGACGTGTTGCCCAACGAGGACGGGAGCGAGGATCTGAACGCCGTGCACGAGATGACGTTCGTATCGTTCACCACGCGTCTGGGCGTCGACGTGAACGGCCCCTCGATATGGAAAGCGGCCGCGTCGGCCAAAGTCGAGGCCGACTTCTGCGGATTCGGCTCGAATAACACCATGTTCCGCATACGTCAGGCCTACGTGCGATTGGCGTGGGACCGCGTGTCGGTGACGTGCGGGCAGACGTGGCACCCGATGGTCATACAGGTCATGCCTTCGATATCGGGTCTCGCCTCGGGCGCGCCTTTCTCGCCGTTCAACCGCTCGCCGCAGATAAACGTCAGCGTCGGCGCCCCGCGGGGTTGGAACTTCACGGCGGCGGCGCTGTACCAGTTCCCCAACACCTCGGTAGGACCCGACGGCACGTCGTTCGACTATTCGCGATGGAGCCTTTGGCCCGAGCTGTACGCCTCGGTCAAACATGTCGGCGAGCGTCTTACCGTCGGCGCGGGCGTCGACATACTCAGCATAATGCCCCGCAAGACGAGCACGGCGCGACGCACCGCCATAGTCGACGGCGTGGAGACGCAGGCCGAACTCACGGTGTGCGTGCGCGACCGCGTGACGGGCATATCGCCCGAGATATTCGCCGACTACAAAAGCGGGCTTTTCAATGTTAAGGGAAAAGTGATTTACGGGCAGAACACGGCCCACCTCACCATGATAAGCGGATTCGGCGCCACCTCGTACGACCCTGCCACAGGATCGTACGAATACGCTCCGCTGCGCTCGGCGACCTCGTGGATCAACTTCACTTACGGCAACCGCTGCAAGGCGGGCGTAATGGGAGGGTTCTCGCAGAATCTCGGCGCGCGCAAGGATTTCATATCCACCGACGACTACTGGGTGCGCGGCGCGAAGAACACCGACTATATATGGCGCGTGAGTCCGTCGTTCACCTACACCGCGGGCAATCTGGCCCTCGCCTTGGAGATGGACTACACGGCAGTCGGATATGGCGACGAGGCCATCGACGGCCGCGCGAAGGCTCTGCGCACGGTCGACAACTGGCGTATCTGCACCATGATCCGCTACTCTTTCTGACGGCCGAAAGGGCTTTGCGCCTGCGGCTCTACTCGCGCGGCTACTCCCCCATCGGACGGCTTATGTCGGCGACCGCGGCGTCCGTGAATGCTACCAGATCGCGCGGAGCGACGCGGATCTGCAACCCGCGCACTCCCGCGCTGACGTATATGGCGTCGTACCGCAAACAGCTATCGTGGATGTAGGTCGGAAACCGTCTCTTCATACCTATGGGCGAGCATCCGCCGCGGATGTAGCCCGTCACGGGCAGCAGCTCCTTCATGTGGAGCATCTCCACGCGTTTGTTGCCCGAGACCTTGGCCGCGGCCTTCAGGTCGACCTCGTGGTCGCCCGGGACGACGCACACCAGATATCCCGTCTTGTCGCCGCACAGCACCAGCGTTTTGAATACCGTCGCGATATCCTCGCCCAACTCCTCGGCCACGTGCACGGCGGCGAGATTCGTCTCGTCCACCGTGTAGGGGATCAACTCGTATGCGATGCCCGCGCGGTCGAGCAGACGGGCCGCATTGGTCTTTTCGATTTTGTTTTTCGCCATGCCGAATCTATTATAGGTTGTCATTTCCGCGCAAATTTATCCAATAACGACGAAATTACCGCCTAAGCGTCGCCGATTTTCTTGGCCGTACGCGCCGAAGGGCTTATCTTTGTTTCATGAAACGATTTTTACTCCCGACGCTGCTCGTATCGGCAGCATTTTGCCTCGCCTCGTGCGGAGCCGCCTCGTCGCCGCGCGCCACCGCGAAACGATTCTACAAAGCCATCGCCGAGGGCGATAGCTCGCGCGCGTTGGAGTGCACCGACATCGACGAGGAGGATGCCGAACTCTATTGCGTCATAATGGAAAAGGCACATTCGTCGGTCGAGGAGAAGGGCGGAATCAGCAAGATCGAGGTTTCGGAGTTGCCCTCGGCGCAGGAGTCCGCAGAGGAGGATCCGCAGCGCACCGTGGTATTCGTACGAATCGATTACTCCGACGGCTCGTGGCAGGAGGAGTATTGCGACATGGTGTCGGTCGACGGCAAATGGAAGGTGAATGCCGACTTCGATTCGAAATAGCATTGCGACGACTATCGCCGCGGCGGTATTTCTGACTGCGGGGTGCGGCCGCGCGGCACGAAACGAAGCGGTAACCGCGCCCGACATACCCGTCGAATCGCTATGCACGGCCGATCTTGCGCTCAGGCTCGGCCGTAGCCTCGAAAGCGAACTCATAGCCTCGCGCGACGGCGGGATGCGCTACTCCCACATCGGCATAATCATACGCAGCGACACGGGAGCCGTCGTCGTCCACATCGAACCCTCGCCCTTCACCGACGAGCGGGTACGATGCGACTCGGCGAAAGATTTCTTTCGCTCCGACCGCGCCGCGACGGGCGCAGTAATGCGATTGGGCGGACTCGACGACCGACAAAGAGCCGCGATAGAGGATTACGCGAGACGTTTATCCGATTCGCCGACAACGTTCGATCATGATTATTCGCTGGCCGACTCGACGCGAATGTACTGCACCGAGCTCACCGAACGGGCGTTCGCCGCGGTCGGAATATCGCTGTCGCAAGGCCGACGGCACAAGCCGCCGCTGGCAAAGGAGCCCGTGATCCTACCCTCCGACATCGCCCGCAACGACTCTCTCGCAACGATATGGAGCTTCGATAACAGCAGACGCGAACGGTAGCGCCAGCTAATTTATCCTTTTCCAACCGCCGAGTCCGAAAACGCTCCGTTTGAAACGCGCTTTGTTTCGCGCCGCAGCCT
The DNA here is from genome assembly GCA_910587675.1 of uncultured Alistipes sp. Taxonomy (GTDB): domain Bacteria; phylum Bacteroidota; class Bacteroidia; order Bacteroidales; family Rikenellaceae; genus Alistipes. The sequence goes on from CAJUMU010000028.1 coordinate 22,851, forward strand.
CCGATCCGTATTCGATAGCGCGATCGAAGTAGGCGATACCTTTCTCGATATCCTCCTCCGTGCCGCGACCGAAAGCATAAGCGACACCGAGCGCGTTGAGCACCATCGCGTCGAGAGGTTCCCAAACGTCATCTACCCTATCCTCTATCTCCGACAAAAGGCGGAATGCCATCTCGTCGTCCTGCGCCGTTCCCAACCCGTCCTGATACAAGACGACCAACTCGGCGGCGGGTTCCCAACGATCCTCCTCGTCGAGGTTGTCATACGCACGGCAGAGCCAACGGAACGCCTCTGCATAGTCGCGAGTCACGTTACCGCGCCCCGAGAAATGGAAGTTGCCCACCGCGAACTGCGCCCGCGGATGACCCGCTTCGGCGGCTATCTTATAGTATCGAAAGGCTTCGTCGAGGTCTTCTTCTACGCCGTAACCGCGCGCGTAACACACGGCGACGTTGTAGGCCGACTGCGCGTCGCCCATCTCGAACGCCCGCTTGTAATATCCGAAAGCCTCCTCCGCGCAATCCTCGTACTCGTCTTCGAGATACTTGCCGTAATCGTTGCAGATCATAGGGTCCTTACCGTCGGCAAGGAGTTCGAAATAGGATTCGAAGCGGTCGGAGTCGATATCGCCCAACTCCGATTCATAAATAGTGCGATAGTTGCCGAACCCCGCGGAGAGACCCGCCTCGAACGATTTTTCGTACAGCTCGGCAGCGAGCGGATATGCGAATGCGTAATACTCGTCTACATCCGCATATTTATCGGCCTCGGCCTCTCCTTCAATCACCAAATAATCGCCCCAGAACAAGACATTGGCCGCCATATAGAGACAGAAAGCATCGCCGTCGCGAGCTTGTCGGAGTATCTCTTCATACGCCTCCTTGAGCGACCCGAACGGCATGTCGCACTCCACCGAGGGCGTCAGGTTCTCGTTGCGCAGGGCGCATAGCACACCCGAAGCACTACCTTTAAGGATACTCTCTTTAAGCAGAGCGGATGACTTGTCCTCGTCCGTCTCGAAACCGCCTCCGCTCCACACATACTCCTCGCCCATATGGCAGCGGGCCAGATAACAGAGAGCATCGGCGTCGCCTCTCTCCGCAGCCCGCTCCAGAAGCGCATAGCCTCGTTTCATCTCCTCAGGATCGAAACTTTTCCATATCATATCGATAGCCCGAGTCACTTCCGCACTGTACTTTCCGTTCATATCGTTTTTCAAATTATTCCTTTAATATCGAATGCTCCCAAGCTGCGCAACTGTGCAAGTTACAAAAATACACATTCATCAGCAAAATGCAGTTCGCAGAACCGCGCGGGCCGCGGCCTTCGCCCCGCGGAGGCCCGCAACTCGTTCCACACTCGTTCGCGTTCTACGCAGGCTGCCGCCCGAATTCCTGAAAAATATACGTTACCTTTTGCGCGACCAAAAGGTAACACCAACCGACGCCAAGCCGAGAGCAATCATGCTTGCATGAATTGCCGAGGCGCGATGGAGGAAAACAAGCGCAGCGCAGTTAAAAGCCGCTGCGGTGAAACGATTTCGGGGTCAGTCTCGCGACTGCGCTAAATCCGAAATAGTTTCTGCCGCGGGATTGGCTGACGCATGTAAATTATCGACAAAACCTATCTTCGGCGGCTGCGGGGGCCGCGCATAAAGCGCGAGCCGCCGAAGATAACACCGCAAAGCGGTGCGTTGAAGCGTGCATTGCATGGAGCCTGCGGGCCGCGCAACTCGACAGAACCTAAATACACTCCTACATTATCCGATCCCCAAACAGCATAACCGTCCGAGCCACCCGCATGCGCTCCACAAACAAAAAAGCCGAACCCTTATCGGATTCGGCTTGAAGAGGCGGCTACCTACTCTCCCACCACAAGGGCAGTACCATCGGCGTGAGTGAGCTTAACTTCTCTGTTCGGAATGGGAAGAGGTGGAACCTCACTGCTATAACCACCTAAAAGAACTTGCGTTTCGTATAGCGAAACCGTGCGATGCTGCGATAATTCGCAACAAATCCGTCGCACTCGGTAGAGCTTGACACTATAAGAAGATGAGATAAACTTTTCGTAAAAAAGCCGTTCGGGTAATTAGTACTGCTCGACTTTGACATTACTGTCTTTACATCTGCAGCCTATCAACGTAGTAGTCTCCTACGCCCCTCAAGGGAAAACTTATCTTGGGGATGGCTTCGCGCTTAGATGCTTTCAGCGCTTATCCAAACCGAACGCGGCTACTCGGCGGTACACTTGGCAGCATAACCGATACACCGGAGGTTCGTCCAACTCGGTCCTCTCGTACTAAAGTCAGGACCCCTCAATCTTCCTACGCCCGCAACAGATAGAGACCGAACTGTCTCACGACGTTCTGAAC
>CAJUMU010000029.1 GCA_910587675.1 uncultured Alistipes sp.
CCAAGCTGCTGGCGGTGGCGGGTCTTGTCGGAGGACTTTACGACTTCGCCGTGGCCACGTTCGGCGCGTGGACCGAGGTGGTATCGACCCGCATCTGCGCGTTCGGAGCCATGTGCGCCGACAAGTTCAAGGTGGTCTTCTCGCTCAATACGGGCGCTGCCTTGCTGGGCTTGGGCTACATCATAGGTCTTAAGTACGCCGTCATCATCACGGCGGGATCGTGCCTCGTGTGGTTCCTGATCGTTCCGCTGATAGGTTACGTCGCCCCCCCCCAAGCGGCTGCGCTCTCGCCCGAGGAGATATTCGCCTCGTTCGGACGCCCGATAGGCATCGGCGGCATCGCGATGGCGGGGCTGATAGGCATCATCCGCCAGTCGAAGATCATCCGTCAGGCCGCCGCGCTGGCCGTCGGCGAACTCTCGCCCAAAAAATCGGCAGCCGTGGAAACGACCGAACGCACGCAGCGCGACCTGCCGATGAAGCTCATCCTGTCGGTTCTCATCGCCGCACTGCTCACCTCGTTCGTATTCTTCCGTTTCGGCCTGCTCGGCAACGGATTCCAGAGCGTCGTCGCGCTTCTCATCGTATTCGTCATAGCATTCCTCTTCACCACCGTTGCAGCCAACGCCATAGCCATCGTGGGCACCAACCCCGTGTCGGGTATGACGCTCATGACTCTCATCATCAGCTCGCTCGTGCTGGCGAGCATCGGACTCAGCGGCGCCGAGGGCATGACCGCCGCGCTCATCATAGGCGGCGTGGTATGCACCGCCCTATCGATGGCGGGAGGCTTCATCACCGACCTCAAGATCGGCTACTGGCTCGGCACCACGCCGCGCAAGCAGGAGGCGTGGAAATTCCTCGGCACAGTAGTGTCGGCAGCCACCGTGGCGGGCGTAATGATCGTATTGAACGACTCTTACGGCTTCGTGGGCGAGAACGCTCTCGTCGCCCCGCAGGCCAACGCGATGGCCGCCGTGATACAACCCCTCATGACGGGCGGCGAAACACCGTGGATACTCTACTTCATGGGAGCCGCGCTTGCGCTGGTGCTCACGGCCATCGGCGTTCCCGCGCTGGCATTCTCGCTGGGAATGTTCATCCCCATGTATCTCAACGCCCCGTTGGTCATCGGCGGACTCATCGCATGGTTCGTCTCGAACCGCAGCAAGGAAGGAGCGTTGAACAAGGCGCGCTTCGATCGCGGTACGCTCATTGCTTCGGGATTCATCGCGGGCGGCGCCTTGATGGGCGTGGTGAGCGCGGTGCTGAACTACCTCGATTTCGACTGGAAACTGACGGGATGGGCAGAATCGAACGGCGCGGAGTGGCTCAGCCTCGCAATGTACACCGCGCTCATCGTCTACTTCGCATGGCACACCCTGCGGGCGAGAAAGGAGGACTAAATAAAATCAAGCCCTGCTTTAACATTGTTAACCCAAAACTTAATATTGTTTAACTTCGATTAAATATTATTGAACATGGATTTAAAAGATAGATTTCTGAAATACGTATCGTTCGACACGCAGTCGGACGAAAACAGCACTACATTCCCCTCTACCGATAAACAGCTCGTACTGCTCAACCATTTGGCCGACGAGATGCGAAGCCTCGGTTTGCAGGATGTCACCGTCGACAAATACGGCTACGCCATGGGTACGATCCCCGCCACGGAGGGTTGCGAAAACGCCCCCGTCATAGGATTCATCTCGCACGTAGACACCTCGCCCGACATGAGCGGCAAAGACGTAAAACCGCATGTCATAGAGAATTACGACGGAAGCGACATCGTGCTCAACGCCTCGCTCACCATGCGCGCGGCCGATTTTCCCGAGCTCCCGCTCTTCAAGGGCCACACAATCATCCACACCGACGGCACCACCCTGCTCGGAGCCGACGACAAGGCGGGTTGCGCCGAGATAATGACCGCCGCCGAATATCTCATGTCGCATCCCGAGATAAAGCACGGCAAGATCCGTTTGGGATTCACTCCCGACGAGGAGATCGGCCGCGGCGTGGACTACTTCGACGTGAAGGCCTTCGGCGCCGACTTCGCCTACACGATGGACGGCGGTTACGAGGGCGAACTGGAGTACGAGAACTTCAACGCGGCATCGGCCACAATCGACATTCAGGGACGCAACGTGCACCCGGGATACGCCAAAGACAAGATGATAAACGCGTTGCAGGTGGCATGCGAGTTCAATTCGCTGCTGCCCGCCGACCAACGGCCCGAGCATACCGAGGGTTACGAGGGATTCTACCACTGCGTGGGGCTGAACGGCACGGTGGAGAGTGCCCGCATAAGCTACATCATACGCGACCACGACAGCGAAAAGTTCGAGCAGAAGAAGGTCTATATATGGAGCTGCGTCGATTTGTTGCAGAAACGCTACGGCAAGGATGTGCTGACGCTCACGCTGAAAGACCAGTATTACAACATGCGCAAGATGGTGGAACCGCATCCGCACGTCATAGAGAAGGCCGAACGGGCTATGGAGATGGCCGACGTGACGCCCGTCGTGCGCCCCATCCGCGGCGGCACCGACGGCGCGCGGCTCTCGTTCATGGGGCTGCCCTGCCCCAACATCTTCACGGGCGGCATGAATTTCCACGGCAAGTTCGAATACTGCTCGCTCGACACGATGCGCAAGGCGACGAACGTAATAATCAACTTGGCCCGACTCTGGGCCGAATAAAAGAGTCGTTGTCATGAACGGATTCAAAGAGATAGATCCTCGCGATCTGGGCGAGAACTTCATCGAGGCCATCGGCGGCGAATGGATGCTCATAACGGCAGGCGACCACGTGAGTCACAACACCATGACCGCTTCGTGGGGCGGCGTGGGCGTGATGTGGGGGCATCCCGTCGCCACGGTCGTAATACGTCCGCAGCGTTACACGTTCCGATTCACAGAGCGGTGCGACACGCTCACCCTGTCATTCCTCGGCAAGGAGCGTCGCGAGGCCCTCGCCTACTGCGGCTCGCACTCGGGCCGCGACGAGGATAAGATACGCAACGCGGGACTCTCGGTGGAGTTCACCGACGGCGATACGCCCGCCATAGCTCAGGCGCGTTTGGTGCTGGAGTGCCGCAAGCTGTACAGCGACGATCTGAAGGCGGATCGGTTCGTCGACCGCACGATAGTCGACCGCTGGTACCCCGAAAAGGATTTCCACAAGGTTTACGTGCTGCAAATCGTGCGGGCGTATGTTAAGGAGTAGAAGATGAACGAACACGGATACATAAGAGTCGCCGCCGCTATACCGTCGGTACGGGTGGCGGACTGCAAATTCAACGTCGACGCCATAATAGAACTCATGCGCAAGGCGGCCGAACGCAAGGCGCGCATAGTCGTATTCCCCGAGTTGTGCGTGACGGCCTACACCTGCGGCGATCTGTTTCTGCAACCCGAGTTGCTGCGCACAGCCGACAGGGAGTTGCGGCGCATAGTCGAGTATTCGGCCGAAGCACCCGTGACGGCGATCGTAGGACTGCCCGTCGCGGCGGGAAACGCCATATACAACTGCGCCGCGGTAGTGTCGCAGGGCGAGATAGTCGGAGTGGTGCCTAAGAGTTTCATCCCGAACTATTCGGAGTTTTACGAGGCGCGTTGGTTCGAATCGGGGATGAAAGCGCCGTGCGACGAGGTGACGATAGCGGGACAAAAGGCCCCGTTCGGCGTCGACCGACTCTTCAAGCTGAACGGCGTGGGATTCGGCATAGAGATATGCGAGGATCTGTGGGCGCCCGTGCCGCCGTCGCTGCACAAGGCCTTGGGAGGCGCGGAGCTGCTTTTCAACCTCTCGGCGTCGCCCGAGGTGATAGGCAAGCACGACTATCTGGTCGATCTGGTCCGTCAGCAATCGGCCCGCACCTCGTCGGCCTACATATACGTCTCGGCGGGATTCGGCGAGTCGTCGACCGATCTGGTCTTCGCAGGCAACGGAATCGTCGCCGAAAACGGCGCGACGATAGCCTGCGCCGAGCGGTTCGACATGGGCGAACAATACATCGAGGCCGACATCGACATCGAATATCTGCGTACGCAACGTCGCCGTCGCAACACTTACGCCGCCGACGGATGCCTGCCCGAATATCGGGTGGCGGAGATCCGCCAAGACGCGCCCGCGGCCGACGACATAAACCGTCGCGTCGATCCCATGCCGTTCGTGCCGCGCGACAAGGCCGACCGCCGCCGCCGTTGCGAGGAGATATTCGCGATACAGACCCATGGATTGGCCAAGCGTCTCGCGCACACGGGGTGCCGCTGCGCCGTAATAGGCATATCGGGAGGTCTCGATTCAACCCTCGCGCTGCTCGTCGCCGTGCGCACGTTCGACAAGCTGAAACTCGACCGCAAAGGCATAATCGGCATAACGATGCCCGGGTTCGGCACCACGGACCGCACCTACAACAACGCCGTGACCCTGATTCGCGAGCTGGGGATAACTCTGCGCGAGATACCCATCGCGGCGGCCTGCCGACAGCACTTCGCCGACATAGGATTGCCCGAGGGCGACCGCTCGGTGACATACGAGAATTCGCAGGCGCGCGAGCGCACGCAGATATTGATGGACGTGGCCAACATGGAGGGCGGAATGGTGGTCGGCACGGGCGACTTGAGCGAACTCGCGCTCGGCTGGGCCACCTACAACGGCGACCACATGTCGATGTACGGCGTGAATTGCTCGGTGCCCAAGACTCTCGTGCGCCATATGGTGGAGTGGGTGGCGTCGACCGAGCAGAACGAGGCCGTGCGCGCCGCGCTGACCGACGTCGCCGAAACGCCCGTGAGTCCCGAACTGCTGCCCGCCGACGAGAACGGTGAGATAGCGCAGAAGACCGAGGATCTGGTAGGCCCGTACGAATTGCACGATTTCTACCTCTACAACTTCGTGCGGCAGGGATTTTCGCCCGCCAAGATACTTTTCCTCGCCGAAAAAGCGTTTGAAGGGAGGTATGACCGAGCGACGATGATTAAATGGCTGCGAACCTTTTTCCGCCGCTTCTTCGCCCAGCAGTTCAAACGTTCGGCCCTGCCCGACGGCCCCAAGGTGGGCAGCGTGTCGCTCTCGCCGCGTGGCGACTGGCGCATGCCGTCGGACGCCTCGTCGGCGCTGTGGCTCGCCGAATGCGAAAAATTGGAGTAATGCCGCCGTCGGCGGAGAAAAAACTTATACGCGATGAAACCTAATAAATTATCGATTACTACCCTATTGTATTGCTTGGCGACCCTTTTCGCGGGCAATGTGCGAGCGCAATCGCTGCAAAGCCTGCTTAAGATGTTCGGAGATTCGAAAACCGAACAGAAAGCGGAGCCGAAAACGGAGATTCCCTCGACAGAGCAGTTGCAGGGACGGTGGGTATACAATGCCGCGGATATGATATACACGGGCGACAGCGCGATAGCCTCCGTGGCGGTGGCGTCGGCCAAGACGCAGCTGCCCGCGGTGGTCGAGAAATCGGGGCTCGTCGCGGGACGCGACTACATAGAGATAGGCAACGACGGCACGGCACGGCTCGTAAGCGGCGAACGTTCGGGCTCGGTCTCGTACAGCTATCAGCCTCGGGACGGCCGAATGCACGTCGGGATGGAACATGGCGGAAAGAGAGTATCGTTGACGGCCCGAGCGGAACTCGTCGACGGCAACCTGCGAATAATGTTCGATGCGGCGCAGCTCGTGGCCGAAGCCGAGAGACATTCTGCCTCGCTTAAAGAGAACACCTATTTTCAGATGCTGAAAACCATGACCGAAAAGTACCCGGGGATAATGATCGGGGCGGTGTTCGCGAAATAGAACGACAAAGCGCTGTTCGAGAACTTCGGACAGCGCTTATTGTTTTAAGATTGCGAGTCGTAGCCTGCGGAGGGTGCGACAGCAAGCCTCCGCAGGGCGAGGCTACGGCTCGCGCGGCTCCGAAGAGCCGCGGTTATACTTTCTATTTTATATACACCTCCAACAGATCGGCTTTGCCGCTCAGCTCAACCGAGTCGGCCTCGGCAGGGATCATCACCAGATCCAAAGGACCTATATGCTCCGACGCGTCGCCCATCTTGACCGTCGCTTCGCCGCGCGCGCAGATGTAGAGCACGAACGAATCGAGCGACATATAATCCTTCTCGCACGTACCGTCCAACGAGATGATATTAGTGGTGAAATAGGGACAGTCGACCATGCCGACCGACTCGTTAGTCTTAGGTGAATACTTGATGTGGCACGCCTCGCCGTCGCGCGAGAAGTCGATGGCATCGACGGCCAAAGCGGTATGCAACTCGCGCGAACGCCCCTCGGCATCGGTGCGGTTCCAGTCGTAAATGCGGTAGGTAATATCCGAAGTCTGCTGGATCTCCAGCACCTCGATACCCTTTCCGAGCGCATGTACCGTGCCTGCGGGGATAAAGAAGACGTCGCCCGCCTTCACCTCCACGCGATTCAGGATCTCGGGCAGACGATCCTCGTTCACGGCGGCGATATATTGTTCGCGGGTAATGGTGGTGTCCTTGAAACCGACATAGAGTGCAGCCCCCTTCTCGCAATCCACCACATACCACATCTCGGTCTTGCCGTAAGAGTCGTGACGCTCGGCGGCCAGTTCGTCGTCGGGGTGCACCTGCACCGAGAGAACGTCGTGGCAATCGAGGCTCTTGACCAGCAGCGGGAACGTGAGTCCGTAGCGGTCGTAAACCTTGTCGCCGACCAGATTGCCCATATAGACCTCGATTATCTCCTCCAGATTATTGCGCTTCAGAAAGCCGTTCGCCACCACCGAGACGTCGCCCGCCACGGCCGACAGCTCCCAACTCTCGCCGTAAGCCTTTTGAGGATCGATATTAGCGGCTTTGCCGGCCTTGGCCGTCGCAAGCAACTCTTTGCCGCCCCACAGCCTCTCCTTAAGGCGAGGGACGAATTTTACGGGATATAGCATAACTATCTTAAAATATCTTGAATCAACAGTTAATCGAACAATGCCTCCACGCGGGCCAAAACATCGTCGGCCGAAGCGTCGAGCGGGAAAACTATATCGGGTTTCAGTTCGAACACCTCGCGGTCGGCCTTGAAACGCTTCTCGCCCGCACCCGTAATGTTCAACATCACGGTGGCGTCGGGATCGATGCGTCCCGCCTCGACCTCCTTGATGAGCGACGCGGTAGCCACGGCGGCGGCGGGATGGATGTCGACGCCCTCCGTCTCCTCGAAGATTCGCGCCGCCTTGCGCGCCTGCGCGTTCGTAACCACCAGAATATTTCCGTTCGTGGCTTTCAAAGCGTCGAACAGACCGCCCTTTATGCCGTAAGGGGGCTTGCGGTTAGACAGCACCTTGGCGTCGATTATCGAGGCGTCGCGGCGGGCTTTGTCGGCGTCGTACGGCAGCAAAGCGCGAGAATCGGCGCGCCAAGCGTCGTACATCGGAACGAACGGAGCGTTCTGCGACACCATCAAACGCATGGTGTTGTCGCCGTAAGAGCCGTCCTCGATAAGGCGCATGTTGGCCTCCCAAGCCGCAATGGCGCCCGTGCCGCTGCCCACGGCCTGAAAATAGTAGTCGGGGATGCGGCCGATGGTGGTCACGGCCGACAGCACGGTGGTAGCCATGCCGTCGCGACGCGCCACGTTCTTGGCGCCGCCCTCGGCATAGAACTTAAGCGATTTGAGCAGCATGTCGCCCAGACGGATGGCGTCGAAGTAATCGCCGCCCTTCTCGCAGGCGATGAGCTTCACGCACGGGTTGAGCGGCTTCTCGAACCACATGGCCGACAGATTGTCGGCAGGCACCGACAGCAGCAGGCGGATATTGTTCTCGGAGCACACCTTGGCGAACGCGCGGGCCGTATTTCCCGCCGAAGCGACCACGAGGATACGCTCCTCGTCGCTCTTGGCGCGACCGCACACACTGTAAGCCTCGGTCTCCTTGAACGAACATGTGGTCATGCCCGCGCCATGCTCGGGGCAGTAGCCGTTGAGCGTTATATAGAGATTGCGAAGCCCCAGACGCTCACCCAGTCCCTTGCTGCGATAGGTGACGGGAGCGGCCGAGCCTTTCAGCATACGGTTCACGGGCAGCCAGTCGCAGAATTTGTAAAGGCCGTAATCGTCCTCCTTAACGCCGAGTTTCTTGCATTTGTAAACGGCTCTGACAAGCGACGGTTCGTCGCATTCGCGATATTCGAGAGTCCATCCCGTGTCCGCAAACTCATCGCCCGTGGCCACGCACATGAGCGAATAGGCGGTAGCTTCAATATTCTCCATTCGAGTAGTATATGACGTTATTAATTTTCCGAATTGCAAATTTAGCAATTTTACGGCAAACCAATATTGTTGTAAGTATAATTTTGTACATTTGTACTTAAGTATGATAATCTGAAGAAACTTATAAAACCGTTCGACATGAAACGAATATTACTTTGCGCCGCCATGTGCGTCGCCGCGCTGAGCGTTTCGGCTCAGCAAAAGGACTGGGCCCAATTCGGACGTTACGCCGAGGCCAACGCCAAACTCGCCTCGGCGCCCGACGTGGTGTTCATGGGCAACTCCATCACCGACAACTGGGCGCGCATGGACCCCGATTTCTTCACGAAGAACAACTTCGCGGGCCGCGGAATCAGCGGACAAACATCGTCGGAGATGCTCGTGAGATTCCGCCGCGACGTCATAGACCTGCACCCCAAGGCTGTGGTGATACTCTCGGGAACCAACGACGTGGCGCAGAACAACGGCTACATATCGCCCGAAAACACGCTGGGCAACATCATATCGATGTGCGAATTGGCCAAGGCGAACGGCATAAAGGTAATCCTCTGCTCGGTGACGCCCACGTCGGTATTCGGATGGAGACGCGAGATAGAACCCGCGCAGAAGATTCGCGATCTGAACAAGCTCATAAAGGCTTACGCCGAGCAGAACAAGATACTCTATCTCGACTACTACCCCGCCCTGACCGACGAAAAGGGCGGTCTGCCCGCCAAATGGAGCAACGACACGTGCCATCCCAACTTGGAGTGCTACCGCGCGGTAATGGAGCCGATGGTATGCGAAGCGATAGGCAAAACGCTGAAAGGCAAGCGGACGAAGAATCTTTATCTGCCCGCGGAGGCGAAATAAACGGTTCGCAGAACCGTGCGGGCCGCAGCCTCGCCCCGCGGAGGCCCGCAAATATCACATACGTTCATTCGCGTGCTCCACAGGCTGCCACCCGAAAACAGAAACGGAGAGTTACACTATGGTAACTCTCCGTTTTCGATTCGGGCACTCGACCGTCAGATAATCTTGTCCAGCGAATCCAATGTTTTGCGGATCTCCGATTCGGGGACTTCGTAATCGACCAGATTGTTTTCGAAGTACTGCTCGTAAGCGTAAAGGTCGATCATGCCGTGGCCCGAGAGGTTGAACAGAATGGTCTTCTCCCTGCCCTCCTCCTTGGCGCGTTTCGCCTCGCGAACGGCTACCGCTATGGCGTGCGTCGACTCGGGCGCGGGGATTATGCCCTCGCTCTTGGCGAACATCATACCCGCCGCGAAGGTCTCCAACTGCGGCATCGACTGCGCCTCGATAAATCCGTCCTTATAAAGCTGACTCACGATGGGACCCGCACCATGGTAGCGCAGACCGCCCGCATGAATGTCCGACGGCTGGAAATTGTGCCCCAACGTATACATGGGCATCAAAGGGGTCATGCCCGCCGTATCGCCGAAGTCGTATTGGAACTCGCCGCGAGTGAGCTTCGGGCACGAGGCCGGCTCCACCGCGATTACGCGCGTCTTCTTGCCCTCGCACAGGTTGCGGCGCAGGAACGGGAATCCGATGCCCGCGAAGTTCGAACCGCCGCCGAAGCATCCGATCACGATATCGGGATCGTCGCCCGCCATCTCCATCTGACGCAAAGCCTCCTCGCCTATGACGGTCTGGTGCAGAAGCACGTGGTTCATCACGCTGCCCAAGCAGTAGCGCGTAGTCTCGCCGTGAGCCAGCGCGATCTCCACAGCCTCCGAGATGGCTATGCCGAGATTGCCCGAGCAGTCGGGATCGGCGGCGAGGATATCGCGGCCCGCCTGCGTGGTGGTGCTCGGCGAGGGAATCACGTCGGCGCCCCATGCGTTCATCAAGAGTTTGCGGTAGGGCTTCTGGCGGTAGCTCACCTTGACCATATAGACGCGCAGATCGATATTGAAATACTGGCAAGCCAGAGCCATCGCGCTGCCCCACTGTCCGCCTCCCGTCTCGGTCGAGAGGTATTTTATACCCTGCTTGGCGTTATAGTAGGCTTGAGGGATCGCCGTATTGGGCTTGTGAGAACCTGCGGGCGATACGCCCTCGTTCTTGAAATAGATCTTGGCGGGGGTATCGAGCAGCTTTTCGAGATTGCGCGCGCGGACCACGGGGGTAGGTCGCCAGATCTTATACAGATCCTGAACCTCGTCGGGAATCTCGATGTAACGCTCCGTCGACATCTCCTGCTTTACCAGCTCCTCGCCGAAGATGCGGTTCATGGCCTCGGCCGTAACGGGTTTCTTGGTGCGCGGATCGAGGGCGGGCAGAGGCTTGTTGGGCATGTCGGCCACGATGTTGTACCATGCCTTCGGCATCTCGCTCTCGGGCAATACGAATTTCTTTGTTTCCATCACCTTTTTACTTTAATACAAGTATACAAAAAAAGGCCATCGCTCGTACGAACAATGGCCTTCGAATATCCCTTTCACGCATATCAACATGCAATCGCAACGTCATTGTTCCTTATCGACAATGAACGCCACCACATGTTATGTATATTGCGAGTCATTTTTTCTGTTCTTTGTTGCAAATATAACGATAATTTTTCAATCTACGTCGTTTTCGCACATTTTTTTCGGTCAACCGCACATTTTTTTACAACAAACATCGGTTCGCGCGATATGAGCGGCGAACCACGTCGTCGTCATGCGATGTAGAATCGCTATTTGGTCGCAAACTTCAAGCCGTCGAGCTTGTTCCACTCGCCGCGCGTGAAGTCGGGAACCGCAACGGGCATGCTGTTATGCTTGGCCGAAGTCGCAGACAACTCGCCGATGCAAGACCACTCGGCAGCGTCGTAAACATCCTGATCGAGTGGCAGACCATTCTGCAAGCAATAGATCAAACGGTAGTCCATCACGAAGTCCATACCGCCGTGACCGCCCACCTGCTTGGCCTTCTCCTCGATCTCGCGGTGGATGGGATGCTTGTAAGCCTCCAGAATCGCAGCCTGAACATCGGGCGTCACGAAACCGTGGGGATCGAGACTCGCGCCCTCGGGCAGCACTTCGGCGGGAATCTGGCCCGGCATGAAAGTGAAGCCGCTGATAGGATACTTGTTGGCGAATCCGAGCGAACCCGTCAACTGGTAGAGACGGTTGTAGGGACGCGGAGTGTAGACGTTGTGCTGGATCTCGATGGTCTGTCCCTTCTCGGTCTTCACGAGGGTGACGATGTGGTCGCCGTTGGCGAACTCGATCGCCCCCATCTTCTCCTTGGCCTTGGCCAAACCGCACACCGACTTGGTGTCCATCGAAACCAGATGGGTCAGACGGTTGCCGCGGTGGATGTTGAGAGCCTGACAGCAGGGACCGAAGCCGTGGGTGGCATATACGTCGCCGCCATGCTTCTGGTTGAAGTCCAGACGCCAGTTGTTGTGATAGTCGTCCCAGTAATCCGACAGATTGTGGATATATGCGCCCTCGGCATGCACGATCTCGCCGAAAAGGCCCTGTTGAGCCATATTGAGGCAGGTAAGCTCGAAGAAGTCGTAAACGCAGTTCTCGAGCATCATGCAATGGCGGCGCGTACGCTCCGAGGTGTCGACCAACTGCCAGCACTCGGCCACGTTGATCGCGGCGGGAACCTCCACGGCCACGTGCTTGCCGTGCTCCATGGCGTAAACGGCCAAAGGCACGTGATTCACCCAGTCGGTAGCTATATATATAAGGTCTACGTCGTCGCGCTCGCACAACTCCTTATAGGCCTCGGGCCCCACATACTCGTCGGCCTTCGGACGGCCCGCGTCCGTCAGCATGTTCTGGCACTTGGCCACGTTAACCTCCTCAAGATCGCAGAGACCTTTGATCTCAACGCCATCGATATGAGTGAAACGGTTCACCGCGCCGGGTCCGCGCATACCGAGTCCGATGAAGCCCACGCGGACCACGGGAATGGGATCGGCGGCGAAACCGAGCATCGACTCCTGCCCCGCGGCGCGCGCAGGCTCGTCGAATACGATCATGCCGTCCTTGATCTTGTAATTGTCGCCCGATACGGTCGAACCGCACGAGCCGCAGCAACTCTGCGCCGCGAAGCCCGCAAGCAAAGCCGCGCACAGAACGAATAAACGATTTATCTTCATACGCATTTAAAATATATTAGGTAGTCAGTTATTTTCGGGAGCGGCCTCGTCGTCGGCAAGGGCATGCTTGCCGTAATTGTAACCGTAATGGTCGAACAACTCGGCCAAATGATGCAGACGCTTCACGAACGACTCGTAATTCTTGTTGGGGTAGCTCCAACCCACCTCTGCGATGGCGCTCAAGCGCGGCAAAGCCATGTATTGCGCGTGGTCATACTCCGAGATATACTCGGTCCAAAGGTTGCCCTGCACGCCGAGGATATATTTGCGCTCCTCGTCGCTCAGTTTGTCGTAAGGATCGAGCGAGTATGTCTTCTCCACGGGGAGGTAGCCGCCGATCGAAAGAGGCTCGTTAGCGGTGTCGCGGCTCTGGTAGTAGTCGAGGTAGCAGTTGGTGTTGGGCGACATAATGACGTGGTTGCCCTGCTTTGCGGCCTTGATGCCGTACTGCGGACCGCGCCATGCCATAACCGTGGCGCTCGGAGTAACGCCGCCTTCGAGAATCTCGTCCCAACCGATGATCTTGCGGCCGTGGTCGTTGAGGAACTTCTCCACGCGGGCCGTCACGTACGACTGCAACTCGGCCTCGTTCTTAAGTCCTTCGGTCTTGATGCGCTTTTGGCAATCGGGACACTTACGCCACACCGTCTTGGGGCACTCGTCGCCGCCGATATGGATATACTCCGACGGGAAGAGATCCATGACCTCGGTGAGCACATCCTCCAAAAATTCGAACGACCGCTCCTTGCCCGGGCAGATCACGCGCTCGTCGATACCCCACCACGTCAGCACCTCGTACTGCTCGCCCGTACACCCCAGCTCGGGATAGGCGGCCAGCGCGGCTACCGAGTGGCCCGGGATCTCGATCTCGGGGATCACGGTAATGAATCGGTCGGAGGCGTACTTGACCACATCGCGCACCTCGGCCTGAGTGAAATATCCGCCGTACGGCTTGCCGTCCTGACCCTCGTTGCGGCCAACGGGCGACGATTTGCGAACGCTGCCTATTTCGGTGAGTTTGGGATATTTCTTTATCTCGATGCGCCAGCCCTGATCCTCGGTCAGATGCCAGTGGAACTTGTTGATCTTGTGCATCGCCAATATGTCGAGCGTCTCCTTGAGATCCTGCACGCTGAAGATGTGGCGTCCCATGTCGAACATGAATCCGCGATATGCGAAATAGGGCTTGTCATCGATCGTGCACACGGGAATCTCCACGCGACGCTCGCCCTCGAACTCGAACGCCTCGGAGGGGATCATCTGACGGAGGGTCTGGAACGCATAGAACACGCCGTTGGCTTTCGACGCATATATATCTATATGATGGGGACGCACCTCCAAACGATACTGCTCGTCGCCCATGTTCTCGTCCTCCCGAACATTCACGACATTGCGTTTGGCGCCGCCGAGGTTGCTGCCGTCGGCGACCTTGAGCATCGTGACGCCCAGCGTCTCCTCCATCACGTCGCGCCACAAGTCGACGGCTTTGTCGATATTCTCGGGCGCGAAGTAGAGCACGACAGAAGTCGTGGGCTTAAGCACGAATGCTCCCTCGCCCGCCACGACCTTCTCGGGCAGAGGAATAACGTCGATATTGCCGTCGGTGGCTACCAACTTTCCGCACGAAACGAGCGCCAACACGCCCCAAGCGGCGCAGACGGTCACTATTTTTGCGATATTCATAGGTCTACAAAATTAATTTAGGGTAAAATTAGTGCTTTGGAAACTCTGTTCCAAATAAAACGATCTTTTTTTACGGATAATTCACAATTCGGCCGTTTCGCTTGACCGAATGAAAAATTTGTGCTATATTTGCGCTACAGTTCCGCATTTGAAACTTCATTCTAAATGAGAAACTACACCGACCCATGCAAACCGAAAAGACAAAATACAACATACCCATACTGGCCAAAGGCATGGAGTTGTTGGAGATCGTGTCGCAATATCCGCAGGGACTGACCCTCGCGGAGCTCATAGCCAAGACCGATACTCCCAAGACTTCGCTATACCGCATCCTCTGCTCATTCGCCGAGCAGGGATATCTCGTAAAAGATGAGGTAACGGCGCGATTCTCGCTCACGCACAAGATATTCGGCATGGCCATGTCGTCGATAGGCGGGCCGTCGCTGCTCGAATACGCATACGACCCCATGCGAAGATTGCGCGACCGATTGTCGGAGACGGTGGTGGTCGGAACGCTCACCGAGGATCGGATCGTCATTCTCGACCAAATCATCGGCTCGCACCACTTCTGTTTTACCGTAAAGCCCGGGATGAGCGTGTGCCTCCACGCCTCGGCGCCCGGGAAAGCCATAACGGCTTTCATGGACGAACACGAACGCAGCCTTATGCTCAAAAAGATAGCATACACCCGCTACAACGACAACACGATAGCTTGCGAGAGCGATTTTCTCGCCCAGCTCGACCTCGTGCGGCAGACGGGTTACGCGCTCGACTTGGGCGAGGAGCTGGCGGGAGTGCGCTGCATCGGGGCGCCGATATTCAACCGTTACGG
The DNA here is from genome assembly GCA_910587675.1 of uncultured Alistipes sp. Lineage (GTDB taxonomy): Bacteria > Bacteroidota > Bacteroidia > Bacteroidales > Rikenellaceae > Alistipes. The sequence continues at coordinate 14,871 of CAJUMU010000029.1, forward strand.
CAAGGCCGTGGCGGCGGTGTGGATCACGGGGCCCGAGGGACGCATACCCGACGAGACGATCCCATCGCACGGCGGAGCGATCATCGATTGCGCCGACGAGATATCGCAGAAACTCGGATACATGAAGATGTAGAGATATGAAACGATTATTGAAATTGTTGCCGACCGTCACCGTTCCCGCATTGCTGCTATGCGCCGCAATGCAGCCGCGCGGCGCGAAACCGCTCTACACGGTCGACATAGCCGTCACCGACGACGGATACGTATTGACGGCCGACAAAGGGAGTTCGGAACTGTCGATGATCGACCGCGACGGCGCGAAGCAGGCTGCGTGGAGTTTCGAGCGGAAGCCGACGGGCGTAATCGTAAAGGGCGGAGACGCATATGTGACGTCGAGTTACGAAGAGGGATACATAAGCAAAATAGATCTCGGCGAACGGTCGATCGTCTACACCCGCCCGACGGGAATGGGAGCGTGCGCCCCCGTGGCGAACGCCGACGGCAGCATAATATACGTTTGCAACCGTTACAAGGCGACCGTGAGCGAGGTGGATGCCCGCACGGGTGACGTTCTGCGAACCGAGAGGGTCCTGCGCGAGCCGTGCGCCGCCGCGCTGTCGTCCGACGGACGATATCTGTACGTGAACAATTTCCTGCCCGCGGGACGCGCCGACGAGGATTACGTGGCGGCGGCAGTGTCGATAATAGACTGCGACAATTTCAAGAAGATAAAGGATATAAAGCTGAGCAACGGAAGCAACGCTTTACATGGAATAGCATGTTCTCCCGACGGCCGTTACGTATTCGTATCGCACAACCTCGGCCGTTTTCAGATACCTACATCGCAACTTCAGCAGGGATGGATGAACACCAACGCAGTCAGTGCGATAGACGCCGAGAAGCAGGAGTTGGTAGGTTCGATGCTCATGGATGAATCCGACCGCGGCGCGGGAGGCATTTGGGACGTGGCGTGCAACGGCGAATATCTCGTCGCGTCGCACTCGGGAACCCACGAAATAAGCATCGTCGACTATCGGGCCATGATCGAGAGGCTCGCCGCCTACCCCGCGCCCGAGAAACTCGATTACGACCTCTATTTCATGCGCGACATACGCCGCCGCATGGACGTGGCGGGCAACGGCCCGAGGAAAATGGCTCTCAAGGACGGAAAAATATATCTGCCGACATACTTTTCCGACACGCTCAACATAATCGACCTCGCGACTCGCGAGGCCGAGATCATAGCCTGCAACCCCATGCGCGAGGAGTCGGCCGCGGATACGGGCGAGAGGGCATTCAACGACGCGGCGCACTGCTACCAGAACTGGCAATCGTGCAACGGATGCCACCCGAGCGACGGGCGCACCGACGGCATGAACTGGGATTTGATGAACGACGGGATAGGCAACCCGAAGAACTGCAAGAGCATGCTGTACTGTTTCCAAACGCCGAAGTGCATGATATCGGGGATACGCGATTCGGCAGCTTTGGCTGTGCGCGCGGGATACAAGTTCATACAGTTTTTCGACATTCCCGAGCAGACGGCGCAATGCGTCGACGAATATCTGCGCACGCTCGAACCGCTGCCCAGCCCCTACTTGGTCGACGGACGACTGTCGGACAAAGCTCGCGCGGGACGCAAAGTATTCGAGAAGCACGGTTGCGCCGAGTGCCACTCGGGCCCCTACTACACCGACATGAAGATGCACCGCATAGGCGACGACATAGAGTTCGAGGAGGGTTGGGACACCCCCACCCTTTGCGAGACGTGGCGCACGGCGCCCTATCTGTTCGACGGCCGCGCCGCGACGATGGAGGATGTCTTCCTCGTACATAAGCACGGAATCGAGGGCAAGATATCGCAAAAGGATGCCGAAGCGTTGGCCGAATATGTAAATTCGTTGTAAGAATGACACGCAAATACTACCGTATATATCGCACCTGCGAGGCGGATTTAGATCGCGCCGCGGCCGAGTTGGCTGACCGCGCCGCAGCGGACGGAGGGACGATATTGAGAATCGTATTTTTCGGATATGCGACCGATAACGACGATCATATCGCTCGGCGCGACACGGCTCGCCGAATATGCGCCGAGCGATTCGGCGCGGAGGGTCCTCTCGTCGGGTTCATAGCCCAAAAGCCGCTGCGCAGCAGCCTCGCGGCCGAGGCGACCGTGCTCGCGGAGCCGTCGAAGATCGTTCGGCACGAAGACTACACCGTGATAGACGGCCGCGAGATCGTATCGGGCGAGCTGCAAGCCGATCTCACGCTCGACATAGGCAGGCAGGCCGACGCCGTATTTCGCCGCATGGCCGAGATTCTCGCGGCCGAGGGATTCGCGGCGACCGACATCGCGCGGCAGTGGAACTACATAGAGCGGATAACGCGCATGGCCCCCGAAGGGCAGCATTACCAGATGTTCAACGATGCGCGCAGCCGATTCTACGACCGTTGCGAATGGCCCGACGGCTACCCCGCCGCCACGGGAATAGGCGCGCGAACGGGCGGAGCCTCGGTGATGTTCGACGCCGTGCGCGAAGCGGAGACCGACATTCCGATAGACAATCCGTTGCAGGTGGCGGCGCACGCCTACTCGCAGAAGATGTTGATCGACAGGCCCGAAAACCGCGGCAAAACCACGCCGAAATTCGAGCGCGCCCGCTACATAGCCGACCGAGGCGAGGCCGCGATCTACATTTCGGGCACCGCCGCGATACGCGGCGAGGAGAGTTGCCTCAGCGACATCGCGGAACAGACCGCCCTGACGATGGACAACATCGAAACGCTCGTCGGCGGGGAGAATCTCGCCCGTCACGGGGTTGCGGCATCCGACAAGCCCGATTACGCTCTGTTGCGTGTATACATCAAACGCGAAGGCGACGCGGAGGAGGCGGAGCGTTGGATGAAAGAGAACTACCCCCGCACCCCGACGCTCTATCTCTCGGCCGATATATGCCGCGAGGAGCTGTTGGTGGAGATAGAGGGAATTGCGCGCCCGAAAAAATAGGCTGTTCGCCGACAGCGGAGGAGTGCGACAGCAGTCCGCCGCGCGGGGTGGCGGCGAACTGCCGACATCGACGAGCGATGTCGAAATTTCAAGATCATAAAACACAAAGACCGAAATAAAACATCGACGACATGAAAACCGAAATCTTCATCTTATCGGCGATTATCTGGGCCGCGACGGCCCGAGCGCAAATCACGCCCGAGCAGGCGCAACGCATGCGCACGGAGGCTGAAACGGAGTACTTCGACATCCGCTCGGTGCGCAGCGCATACGACGATTTTCGCCGCACCCCCGACTACGACGCCGAACGTTACGCGGAGAAACTTCGCGAGTTGGAGAGCCTTTGCGCATTCGACGCGGATGCCGACAAGGAGCGCATAATAGAGCTCAAACGCGAGATTCTGCTGTCGAATCCCCTTTTGGACGACGCCAAGATCATCGTGGGCCGCTATCGTCTCGGCGACGATCGGGCGCGTCGGGTATGGGCGCCCGCGCTCGGCACGCAGGACAACAACTGGTCGAATCAGTCGTCGGCGTCGCGCAGCGGTTTCGACGCCGAGATAGCCGAATTGAGCGACCTGCGAGGCGAGGTGAAGAGCCGAACGATATACAAACCCTCGAACGGATCGTCGGTGACCGATCTGCTGCTGCACTGGGACGGCGAACGCATCCTCTTCACCGCGGCGGACGAAACGGGCAGATGGAGCGTATACGAGGTGCGGCGCGACGGCACGGGTCTGCACAAGGCCATCACGGTCGACGAGCCCGATCTGGAGTTTTTCGACGCCGCCTACATGCCGAGCGGCCGCATCATCGCTATGAGCAACATCGGTTATCAGGGCGTGCCGTGCGTGAACGGCTCGGACCAAGTGGGCAACATGATTGCGTACGAGCCAGAAACGGGCGAGATGCGCCGCATGACGTTCGACCAAGACGCCAACTGGCATCCGCGCGTGATGAACAACGGACGCTTGATGTACGTGCGCTGGGAGTACACCGACCTTACGCACTACTACTCGCGTTTCGTCATGCACGCCAACCCCGACGGCACCGAGACCAAAGCGTTGTACGGCAGCGGAGGATGGTTTCCCAACAGTATTTTCGACATACAGCCTCTGCCCGACGGCAACAACACTTTCGTCGGCATCATATCGGGCCACCACGGCATAGCGCGCTCGGGGCGTCTCATACTCTTCGACCCCTCGCGCGGACGCAAGGAGACACAAGGCATGATTCAGGAGATGCCTTTCAGCAAACGGCCCATCGTGCCGATCATCAAGGACGAGCTGGTGAACGACGTATGGCCGCAGTTCATAAAGCCCTACCCCGTGAGCGACAAGTATTTCCTCGTGTCGGCCAAACTGACTCCCGAATCGCTGTGGGGAATATATCTGGTCGACGTATACGACAACATGACGCTTTTGGCAGAATACGAGGGCGAGGGACTCATCAACCCCATAATCGTCGGCAAGCGTCCCACGCCGCCCGTTATTCCCGACCGAATAAAGCGCGGCGACAAGGAGGCGACGGTATTCATTCAGGACATATATCAAGGCGAGGGTCTGCCGCAGGTTCCCGTCGGCACGGTCAAGAAGTTGCGCGTATTCGCCTACGAGTACACTTACGTCGATTCGGCATCGGATCACATCGCGCAGGGCATCCAGAGCGGATGGGACATAAAGCGCAACTTGGGCGAAGTGGATGTGGAACCCGACGGATCGGCAATATTCAAGATACCCGCCAACACCCCCGTATCGTTCCAGCCGCTGGACGACGAGGGACGCGCCATACAATGGATGCGAAGCTGGGTTACGGCCATGCCGGGCGAGGTGGTGTCGTGCGTGGGCTGCCACGAGGACCAGAACTCGATCCCCGTGCCCAAACGAGTGGCGGCATCGACCAAATCGCCGTCGGCGTTGCAGACGCCCGAGGGCGGCGTGCGTCCCTTCACGTTCGATCTGGAGATACAACCCATCCTCGACCGCAATTGCGTAGCGTGCCACAATGCCGACGGCGTCAAGCCCGACTTCGGCGGAGGCAAAAAGGTGGCCGACGCCCCGAGCCGCTCGGCCGCGTCGGGCAGACTCGACCTGTCGCAAAGTTATCTCAATCTGCACCCGTATGTCAACCGTCAGGGTCCCGAAGCCGACATTTATGTGATGAAGCCGTACGAATACCACGCCTCGACGAGCGAATTGGTGCGGATTCTCAAGGGCGGACATCACGGCGTACGCCTCACCGACAAGGAGTGGCGCGCGATATACAACTGGATCGATTTCAACGCTCCATGCCACAGCCGTTTCGTATACAACAAGGTGGCCTACTGCCCCACCGACCAATACAGCCGCCGCATAGAGTTGGCGAACAAATACGCCGACGGCGCAGGCGTGGAGTGGCAGCGCGAGATAGACGACTATGCCGAGTATCTGCGTTCGCATCCGCAACCCGCGGCCGAGCGCGACGAGAGCAAACGCCCCGAATACAAGGATGCCCGAACCAAACGTTTCCCCTTCACGGCCGAGCAGGCCAAGGAGATGGCGGAGCGTTACGGCCAAACGCGCCGCACGATAGAGCTGTCGCCCGAGGTGAAGATGACATTCGTGCGCATACCAGCTGGCACGTTCGTAATGGGTAACAACCGTCGCGGCGCGGGCAACGCCCCCGAGAGCGTGGTGAAGATCGACCGTCCGTTCTGGATGTCGGAGACCGAGGTGACCAACCGACAGTACAACACCGTCGACCCGACTCACGACAGCCGTTACACGGCCCAGTTCTGGAAAGATCACGTCGGTCCCGGGTACGCCGCCAACCGTCCCGACCAGCCCGTGACCCGCATAAGCTGGAATCAGGCGGCGGAGTTCTGCCGCGCGATAGGCGAACGCTGCGGAGTGAAGGCCGCGCTGCCCACCGAGGCGCAATGGGAGTGGGCATGCCGCGCGGGCAGCGACACCGATTTCTGGTTCGGCGATCTGAACAGCAATTTCGCCAACGCCGAGAACTTGGCCGACCGTTCGCTGCGCAAGATGGCTGTGTCGGGAATCGACCCGCAGCCCGTGCCCGAAAACAGTTGGGTGTATCGTTATTACACCTTCATGCCGCGCGAGGATTCGGTCGACGACGGCACGATGACCATAGCTGACGTGGCGCAATACGCCCCCAACACTTGGGGATTGTACGACATGCACGGCAACGTGGCCGAGTTCACCCGCACGACATACGCCCCCTACCCCTACAAGGGCGAACCCGCCGAGGGCGATAACAAGGTGGTGCGCGGCGGCGCATGGAACAGCCGTCCGAAGAACGCCGCGGCTTACATCCGCAACTCCTATCTGGCATGGCAGCCCGCCAACAATGTCGGGTTCAGAGTCATAATCGAGGAGTAAGGCTGTCGTAAGAACGGGATGCGAAGTTTCGCATCCCGTTTTGTTTATTCGATGGGGAGATTATGTTGTTTCAGGAACGAGAGCTTGTCCCAATATCCTCTTTGGAATATGATCTTATCGTTCTTCACATGGAAAAAACCGCATCCGCGAAGTCCGAGAGGATCGTTCCATTCCAATATGGCCCTTCGAAGATATTTTCCACGATGCAGACTATCTCGGCCGCCGCAAACTCGTTGGCGAACATCTCGTACAACGCCGCCTTTCCCGCTATCGGCTCGTTGGCGACCTGATGGTTCACGGCGTCGTCGGCATACAACTCCACGATACGAGCCGCGTCGGCCACGTTAAAGCAATCTATCCATTCTCTCAAAACCTCTTTAGGTGTCATATCATTTTCGATTTAATTTTCGGGTATCGACGACCGCAGATCTTTTCGCAGGATCATCCGACATCGTTTCCTTGTCTTTCCTGTAAATTTGATAGCTGTTCACGAAGTTCTGCCAGATATTATTTGTTCACGTTGATATTTGTCTGAATATTAGTAATTAGAATAATTGTTTCCTTGTGTCGGGTAACAAAATAGCAACAAAACAAATGGCAAAAAGAGCCATCTCAACAGATGCTATTTTCCTATGTCCGCGAAGTCTTCCTATTAAATTCCTTTGCAAAAAAATTAGATGCCCCATTATCACAAAAGAAGGGTTAAGACACCAATCTTAACCCTTCTCTGCCATATTGTCAGTGATATCGTGATATTCCGTCAGTTGCTTCTGCCAAAAATAAGCTATTTTATAGTTGGCATACCTATTGATATAAACAATTTGGCTTTTAATCTCAATCAGATAGGAGGTGCTTATGACATAAACAGACTACAAATCCGCAAGGCGAATTGCTAACCCTGAACAATGATGGCTATGGGTAATGAAGAACCATATTCTCTCATTAAAACGGCTGCAAATATAACGATTCACCTATGATTTTGCAATAACGCAAAACAATATTTATGCCGGCCATCCCCAAAAGAATAATTAAATATGAAACTTTATTACGTAAATAAAAATCCTCAAATCAGAGGAGAACACGAAGTTCATTCTTCGGATTGCATCTACTTGCCAACACTTGAAAATCGGCAATATTTAGGTTATTTTAATAATTGTGCCGAAGCCGTTAAAGAGGCGCGTAAATTTTACGCTAACGTAGATGGCTGTTTCTACTGCTGTCCTCAATGCCACACAAAGTAAAGATGGGCAAGAATCAACATGTCGTAAAAGCTCCGAATGGGTGGGGTGTGCGAGGCGAGCATAACACTCGGATTACTCAAAAATTCGATACTCAGAAAGAGGCAATAGCTAAGGCAAGAGAAATAGCTATCAACCAAAAGTCCGAACTTTTCATTCATGGCGAAAATGGTCGGATTCGAGAACGCAATAGCTATGGTAATGATCCTTATCCTCCCAAGGGATAATTTACGTTCTTTACCCCACCTTAATCGGGTGGGGTATTTTTTGCACAACAACATATTGCATTTTTTCTTGCACTTTCCAATACGAAATAATCTAAACGCTTTAGCACACCGTTATAATGATTATCTTTGTAGGGTAAACAGTTGTTGAGACAGATGGGGATAGTGAATTTCGTAAAAAATATAGGCCGGTCTAAAACACCGACCTCTACTGCTAAGCCAAATATAGATTCTGCAAATTACCCGGCAGAGTA
>CAJUMU010000030.1 GCA_910587675.1 uncultured Alistipes sp.
AATATAAATTAAATCAACCCAAATGATTTCGCACAAAAAAAGGGCGCAGGTGCAGCCCCACTCACCGGCCTCGCGAGCCTTAGTCTGGTAACTGCCCTTACGCCCAAGCCCGCCCACGGCTTGCGGCCGCAGGCATAGCGAGGGTTTCAGACAAAATTTACACCAGACAAAACCAATTATGTTTCCACAATTGTCGCGAGTTTGTGAGTGGTATAAAGGTTTGTCCTAACCTTTAGAATATGTTTTCGGTTACGGTGGTTGAACCGTCCTTCTCTGCAAAGGTAACATAACTTTTATTCTTTTAGTTATGCGACCCGTATTAAAACGACAAAAGACGAAACGTGAACCTGACTTAAGAGGTTAAGTCTGCGTAATACGCACTTGCATTACTATGTTTTGGTAGGTCGTGAGATACCCGTTAGACTTCATAATACAAGAGGCCCACGCCCGTCATGGCGTAGTGTGTTCGATGTACTAACCAATCGGGGCGTGGTTAACGACCCGACGGGACATCCTCTTATGCTGTCTAACAGTAAATTTCTCACGTTTACCAAAACAGCAATGCGATTCACGTCTTTTGACGGATCGCTGCCCCAAAAGTAGTACGAATAATTGAATCGTACAACAATTTGCATGCTTTTTTTGTTATTTTCCGTGTTTTCGGGGGATTTTTTGAGATTTTCGGCGCAAATTTCGGGCAGCAGCCTACGGAGACCGCGTGAATGAGCTATGCGAATAGCGGGCCTCCGCGGGGCGGAGGCTGCGGCCCGCACGACTCTGCGAGTCGCAGTATTCACACCCTCCCGTTATCGTTTCTCGCGCAGCGAGCCGACCAGATAGAATAACGCCACGACGGCGGTGCAGACAAGACCTATACGGGAATTGCGGGTCAGAAGCAACAGTACGACATAGATCAAAGCCAACCCGACAAGCATGGTCGAGAGCGAGAAGCCCTCGTAACGCCGGTATTTGCGGCGCGCGATGCTGAACCCGTCGGCCGAAAGCGAATATTCGACCCTGCCGCGCTCCCGCCGCCACTCGCCGCTATAATAGACCGACGCCAAGCAGTGTTTGCCCGCGGGGGCGTCGGAGTCGTAAAGCGTATGCGAGCCCATCGGACGGTCCTCCTGCCAGAATCCCGCCTGCATGACCCATCGGTTGCGGTCGGCTGTGGTGCGTGTATGGATGCCATACCCCTGCCGAAGCCCATCCTCGTCGACTTCGCCTATGTAATATCCGTCGTCGAACCGCACGAACCGCAGCAGATCGCGCCGCTCGGCCACATCGGCGATATTGCCGCGCAGCCGCTCGCGATACTCGGGCATGAGATCGCGTCCCCAGCGTCGTATCTTGCGATCGACCAGAGCCGCATACCAATCTATCTCGGCAATTGCCTTGTCGCGATCCATCGTCTGAAAATCATAATTCGCATAACGTATCACTCCACCGCCTCGAACGGCCTGTCGGCCGCGCCCGTGAAGCGATAGAGGCGGATAACGCTGCCCTGCCCCTTGTCGTTCTTGTAATTCTCGGAGATATAGAAATATCCGCCGCCCAGCGAACAGAGTCCCGTGGCGCCGTACTCGAAATTCCATCCGCCCGCGCCGACCTTAAGCGGCACCACCTTGCCGCGGCGCACATAGGGCACGCCCCGCAAGGCTTCGCGCTCGGGACGGGCCGAACCGTCAACGGCAAAGAGGGTGTAGTTGGGATATTGCGGCTTACGGCCCCGATACACGGCCATGAACCAGATGTCGGTATCGGCGTCGTACTCCAGATTCTGCACGCCGTAAGAGGTGTTGCCCGTAAACGCGAAGCAAATGTCGTCGGGACGGGCGGGACCGCGGGTGTGCATGCTGCTCTGCGAAAGGGGCGTTTCGTAACGCCGCCACTTGCGGGTGTCGTATTGCAACAGCACCTGATAATCGTTGTCGGAACGGTCGGTCTCGCCGTAAACGCCGTAGGCGACGGTAAGATAGTATCGGCCGCCACTCTTGCCGAAGCGCGGGCCGAAGCTCACGCCGTCGATGCCGCTGCACCCGAAGCGGTGCGGCTTGCGCCCCTCGGCCGTTTCGACCTCGGCCAGATAATCCTCCAGCACGGTCGGGAGACAGACGGTGGTCATTATGCCGTCCTTCTCGGCATCCATGTCCATGCGCGTAATGCGGTCGACGTCGAACACCGCGATATAGAAAGCGTCGTCGAGCCGCCGATCGCTCCGCTCCATGCGCAGGATCCCCTTGCCGATGGCGTCGTTCTTATACTCCAAGGAGCCGTACACGCGGCCGTCCTCGTCGTTGAAGTCGAGGCATCCGAGGTGCCCCAGAAGCCCCTTGACCGAGCCGATCACGTTGCCTTGCAAATCGGCCTTGACCAGCATGGTGGTGTAGGAGTAGTAGATATACCGCCGCTCGGTGTCGACGGCGATGCCCTGAATATGGCCCGCCTTGTAGGGCCCCGAAAGTATGGTTCGGGGCAGTCGCGAGGCGTCGACCGCGGTCGGGGCGGTTTGCGCCGAGGCGGAGAACACGGCCGCGACGGCCGCTGCCAAGACGATGCGTCGGATCGTTGTCATTCCTTTTAAATTTAATGTCGTCTCGCGCTTCGCGCGGCCCCGCAGCCGCCGAAGACGAGTTATTTTATATTCTCGAACTCCTTGAGTTCGCCCGTCACGGAGTCGATTATGAATCCGCGGACGACGATATCTTTCGGCACCAGTGGATGGTGCTTGACCAGATGCACGCTGCCGCGCACCGACTTCTCCACGTCGTCGAAGCCGCTGAGCCACGCGTGCAGATCGATGTTGCAATACTCCATCATATCCAGCTGCTCGGACGTGACGCCGTGGGCGCGGATGTGCTGCAACATTATCTTGCTGTCCATGTGCTGCGCGCCGCAATCGGTGTGGCCTATAATCATGATCTCCTCGACGCCGAGTTCGTATATGCCCACCAGCAAACTGCGCATCACGCTGCCGAAGGGGTGGGTAATGGTGCCGCCCGCGTTCTTTATCATCTTCACGTCGCCGTTGCGGATGCCCAAGGCGGCGGGAATCAACTCGACCAAGCGGGTATCCATGCAGGTCACGATGGCGATCTTCTTGTCGGGATACTTGTTCGTAAGGTAGGACTCATAACCCTTTTTCGCAACGAAGGCGCGGTTATACTCTACTAATTCGTCTATCATAAATTTCGCTTTGATATCGGCAATCGTATCGCAAATATAATCAAAAGCAATCGATTTGCCGCCTGTTTCGAAAAAAACACCTCGAATGATTCGATATTCGGTTGCGCAGCCCGACGGCGTTATCGATATTTGTCGAATTAAACATAAAATCAACCCAATATGACAATTAATGAATGTAATTTTCTGGCGGGTGAGATCTATCTTTTCCATCCCGCCGACCCGAGTTGTCCTCCCGACGATTCGTTGTGGGGCATGTTTTACGAATACGGCGACGGCGACGTGCGTCTGGAGTCGATGTCGTGCGACCTGCGTCGGTTCGAGATTCGGCAACCGCTGCCCGAAGGGTATCGCTACTGCCGCAGGGCCACGCGGGGCGAACTGGTCGAATACATGACCGCTCTGGCTTTCGACGCGCGACGCGGGGTCAATTCAAAGCCCGATAGGCGTTCGGGGTGCAACCCGTAATCTTCTTGAACAGTCGGCTGAAGTGTTGCGGATACTTGAAGCCCAATTCGTAAGCGATCTCCGCTACCGACTTGTCGCGATCGAGTATCCGCTCCTTCGCCATATCGATAAGACGGGCTTGGATATGCTCCTGCGCCGTGCGTCCCGTCTCCCTCTTCACCAAATCGCCGAAATAGTTAGGCGACAAGCATATCCTCTCGGCGAAACGGCGCACGGTAGGAACGCCCTCGCGTCGGGGCGCCTCCGAACGGAAATATTCGTCCAACAGACGTTCGAAACGACGCAGCACGTCGCTGTTGACGTTCGACCGCGTAATGAACTGGCGTTCATAGAACCGCACGCAGTAATCGAGCAGCAACTCTATGCTCGCGCAAAGCAGGCGTTTGGTGTGGCCGTCGACGGGATGATGCAGTTCGGCGTCGATCTTGTTCAGGCAGTCGACGACCATCGAACGCTCCTGCTCCGAAAGATGCAGAGCCTCGTTGACCTCGTAAGAGAAGAAGGTATACTCCTTCATGCGAGCCGCGAGCGGCGTTCCGCGAAACAGATCGGGATGGAAGCAGAGAGCCCACCCCTTGGGCCGAAACTCGGTGCCGTCGTCCTCGACGCCGTACACCTGATGCGGAGCCACGCACACCAGCGTACCCTCCTGATAGTCGTAATACTGACGGCCGTAACGCATGTCGCCGCAATGCACCTGCTTGAGAAACACCGTATAGAATCCGAAATTGTGAAGCGCGTGGCGCATGGGGCCGCACTTCGAGAAATCGATCACGCTCACCAACGGGTGCAGCGTCTCCACGCCCGTCAAGGCGTTGTATTCGTACACATGGTCCAAAGTCAGAATCTCGCTCATACTTACAGTCGGTTTGCGACGCGTCGGCGAACACGCATTCGCCCGACGGTCCGATATTCGTCAGGCAAATATAAGGTTTTTCGGCTCTTACCCGTGCGGCTGCGGCTCGCTTTCGGTAAAACGGGTTGCAACTACCGTAATCGGTATCATCGCGCGACGCGGCGAGACGGTAATTTTGCATCGTGAAACAACGAGGGAAAGATGGTTGCTTTTACGACTCGCAGAGTCGTGCGGGCCGCAGCCTCGCCCCGCGGAGGCCCGCTGTTCGCACAGCTCATTCGCGGTCTCCGCAGGCTGCCGCCCGAAACGAACCTCCTCCCGCAAAAACAAAGACATTATGAAAAAAAGACTGTTCATGCTCACTTTCGCCGCCATGACGGGCGCGACGGGAGCCGATGCGCAAGAGGACGCGAAAAAAATCCTCACCGTATACTTCTCGCACGGCGGCAACACCAAAGCCGTGGCCGAAATGATAAACGAGACGGTTGGCGGCGACATCCTCCGCATCGAGACGCGCAAGCCCTACCCCACCGAATACCGCGAGGTGGTAGACCGAGCCAAAAAGGAGGTCGAGGCGGGATACCGTCCCGAGATCGAGGATCTGCCGATCGATATCGACGATTACGACGTGATCTTCGTCGGCTCGCCCTGCTGGTGGTACACGATGGCGCCCGCCGTGACTACATTCCTCTCGTCGCACGACTTCAAGGGAAAGGCGATCGCGCCCTTCATGACCCACGAGGGCAGCCGCTTCGCCCGTACGCTGGACGACATACGCAAAATGTGTCCCGACGCCGTACTGCTCGAAGGCTTCACCGTGCGCGGCAGCAAAGCCCGCGAGACCATGCCCGACGTTCGCGAATGGATCGAGCGTCTGGGACTGAAACGGTAACCCCGCCCGCGCCGAACAGCACGAAAAATCCGCGCCGCCCGATAAAAGCGACGCGGATTTTACCTTTGGGCGCCCGCTACTCCGCCGCCTCGGCAGCCCCTTCGGCCGCCTGCGACTCCGCAGCGCTGCGCATCACCTCCGTCAGATAGGACTCGATCTGCGCGGCAGTCGTATTCTTCAGAAGCACCTGCTTCTTGTCGTCGAGCAGGTAGAGGCGCGGCATGGCGCGCAGATCATACAGATTCTCAGACTTCAGACGGCCCGAGACATCGCGCGCGTTGATCCACTCGGCAGGGATATCGCTCTTGTGCTTCTCCCACGCCTCCGCGTCGGCCGACGGGAACACCGCCAGCACCGTGACGCCGCCCGCGCGCTGCAAATAGTTCGTCAGACGCGCCTGCGTGAGACGGAAACGCTCGATCTTGCAATCCACGCAATCGGGGTCGTAAAAGAAGAGTATCGTAACGGGCGACACCACCTCCGAGAGCTTCGACCGAGTGCCGTCGGCCTGTTCGAACTCGAAGTCGACCGCCGCGCTGCCCGCATTGTTCATCTCCAGCAGTACCAGATGCTTCTGGTAGGGAGCCTTATCGGCCTTGGCGATCTTTTTCGACACCAGCCCCGCCCGCAACAACGAGCGGTAAGCCGACTCGTTGTACATGGGCGACGACACTCCGTAAAGATACTTGTCGCCCAAGGCCAGCAGTCGCGCCACGCCCGTCTTGCTCGCCTCGGCGCGCTTCACGGCCGCGGCCCACGAGAGGTCCAACGCCTCGTCGTCGAGCAGCGCGAAGATCGACACCATGTCGACGAAGCCCTGCTCCAGAACCTCGTCCGACGCGGCGTTGAAATCCACATTGTCCCAATAGTGCTCGCCCAGATACTTAGCCCGCGCGACATGGTCGGTAATCTCCTCGGGGATGGTTATCATGGGAAACTTCTCCTGCGCCGCGACGCTCGACGCCGCAGCCAGCAGCAGGAAAACAATCAAAATTCGTTTCATGATCTCGTATGATTATCGTGCAATAAAGCAAATATAAAAATTTATTTCTTTCCATCCAAACGTTGCGGACGATATAATAACGCGGCCGAGCGGCGGAATGTTGCGCCGCTCGGCCGCAGAGATGTTGCCGCGCGTAAATATTGCGACTCTTCGAGTCGCGCAGTTCGCCGCCGCCCCACTGCGGCGGACTGCAACTCGCAAGGCTCGTTTTGTCCCCCGCCGTCGGCGAACAGCATGCGATCATTTTTTGCGACACGGGAAATAATGTATAACTTTGCGAAATAACTCCCGATCGACATGAGCAAACCTTTGGCAGAGCGGTTGCGGCCGCAGACGCTCGACGAATACATAGGCCAGACGCATCTGGTGGGTCCCGACGGCGTGTTCCGCAAGTTCCTCGAAACGGGGAACGTGCCGTCGTTCATACTGTGGGGTCCCCCGGGCGTGGGCAAGACCACCCTCGCCAAGTTGGTGGCGGGCAGCCTCAAACGTCCGTTCTACACCCTCTCGGCCGTGACGTCGGGAGTGAAAGAGGTGCGCGAGGTGATAGAGTCGGCCCGCAAGCAGAGCCTCTTCAACCAGTCGACGGCATTCCTGTTCATCGACGAGATACACCGTTTCAACAAGAGCCAGCAGGATTCGTTGCTCGGAGCGGTGGAGCAGGGCGTGGTGACCCTCATAGGAGCCACCACCGAAAATCCCTCGTTCGAGGTTATCTCGCCGCTGCTGAGCCGCTGTCAGGTCTACATTCTCAAATCGATGAACGACGAGGAGCTGGCCACGCTTCTCGACCGCGCGCTGACGGCCGACGAGGAGCTGCGGCAGCGCAACGTGAAAGTGGCGCAAACCGCCGCGCTGTTCAAGTTCTCGGGCGGCGACGCGCGCAAACTGCTCAACATACTCGACATCATAGCAGGCGCGACCGACGGCGAGATAGAGATCACCGACGACTTCGTGACGCGATGCCTGCAACAGAACATCGCGCTTTACGACAAGAACGGCGAACAGCATTACGACGTCATCTCGGCATTCATAAAATCGGTGCGCGGCAGCGATCCCAACGCCGCGATCTACTATCTGGCGCGCATGCTCGCGGGCGGCGAGGAGCCCCGCTTCATCGCCCGCCGCCTCGTCATTCTCGCCTCGGAGGATATCGGACTCGCCAATCCCAACGCCCTGCTGCTGGCCAACGCGTGTTTCGACACGGTGCACAAGATCGGCATGCCCGAGGCGCGCATAACGCTGGCCGAGACGACCATATATCTGGCTACCAGCCCCAAGAGCAACTCGGCCTACATGGCGATAAACAACGCCCTCGGCTTCGTGTCGCACGACACGACCAACCGCCCCGTGCCGCTGCATCTGCGCAACGCGCCCACGCGGCTGATGGACGAGGCGGGTTACGGCAAGGGATACAAATACGCCCACGACTTCGACGGCGGCTTCGTCGAGCAGGAGTTCCTGCCCGAGTCCATTTCGGGCAAGAAGTTTTACGTGCCGAACACGCAGAACGCCGCCGAGGCGAAGATAGCCGAACGCATGCGCCTATTGTGGGGCGGAAAATACGAATAGACTCGCGTGCGGTATGCAATTTGAAACCGCCGAACACAATGAAACAAATATACGACATATGTACAAATCGTTCATAATGCTCTTATCGATGCTCGTTCTCGCCGAGGCTGCGGGAGCGGCCGATACGGCGGACGCCGCGCCCGAAAAACGGACCTACCTTTATGCGGTGAAGGATGCCGATTCGCTCTATCTCGACCATTACGTGTCGCCAGTGGCCGAGGGGCGTCGGCCGTGCATGATATTCGTCTTCGGCGGAGGCTTCGTGGGCGGCACGCGCGACAACGCCGAGTATCTGCCCTACTTCGATTTTCTGACCCGCAAGGGATACGACGTTGTGTCGATAGACTATCGGCTGGGGCTTAAGCCGTTGCGCGGCGTCGACCGCAAAATCTCCACGCGCGAGATGGTCGGCTTGTTCAACAACGCCGTCTCGATCGCCGTCGAGGATCTGTTCAGCGCGACCCTCTTCGTGCTCGACAATGCCGAGGAGTGGATGATCGACACCGACATGATCGTCACGTGCGGATCGAGCGCAGGCGCGATCACGGTATTGCAGGCCGAAAACGCCGTCTGCAACCGCACCGTCGCCTCGGCCGTGCTGCCCAAAGGGTTCAACTATGCGGGCGTAATCTCCTTCGCGGGCGCGATCTTCTCGGTCGACGGAGCTCCCAAATGGGAAAACGCCCCCGCGCCCGTAATGTTTTTCCACGGCAACGCCGACAATCAGGTGCCGTTCGAAAAGGCCTCGCTGTTAGGCGTGGGATTCTACGGCTCGAAATTCATATTCGACCAGTTCGAGAAGCGCG
The DNA here is from genome assembly GCA_910587675.1 of uncultured Alistipes sp. GTDB lineage: Bacteria > Bacteroidota > Bacteroidia > Bacteroidales > Rikenellaceae > Alistipes. The sequence continues at coordinate 8,781 of CAJUMU010000030.1, forward strand.
ACTGGCCCTGCTGGTTCTACACGCTCGACTATCAGGACCACGCCATGGCCGTCACTCCGATGGACGCCAACCGCAACGAGATCATGACCTTCCTCGACGACTTCGTGCGCGACGGCCGCCGCATGACCATCGAGACCGAGGTGCGCAGCGACGAATTTCCGCCGCGCAACACCAAATTCAAGGTGATGGATTACGTCAAGGCCAATTATTCGGAGTAGCCTTTACGATACGGCCGCTATATTTCGACAGTGCAGCCTGCGACTCGTCGCCGATGCGCACAATGCTTGCAAAAAAAAGAAGAAGAATAGTATAAAAAACATATCTTCTTCTTTTTTTATACATTTTTTCGTATATTCACACAGCCTAATTAACCATAAAACATCTAAAGCCATGGAAGAGAAAAAATTTCAACAAAGAAGCCGCTAATTCGAGTACAATTTGAGATGCGCTTATTGCGGAGCCGACATGTCGCACCTCATATACGGATATGAGGATGACTTATATGTTTTTTTCCTTTGTCAGGTATGCGGAAACATAAATATATTCCCCAAATCCGTAATAGGCAAATAATAATCATAAAATAAAACGAAATGAAAACAATTCGCCGGTTGATAATATGCGGAACTCTTTTATTGGGGTTGCAACTTAACGCTCAAGAGACCCAACCCACGATCGTCGGGATGCCCGGAGGCATAAGGGTCGCACCATTGTCCGATGACGCTACCGCATGCAGAGGAAAAGTGGTGAACAAAGACGGCAATCCGGTAGTCGGCCATCCGATAATCCTATGCCAAGACATACTTTTCCCGCAATTTTATTTCGACCATACCGACAAAAACGGCGAATTTACGGTACGCGTAAACCGAAGCAATTACATAGCGGAAATCGGCGGCGCGGGATACGAAAAAATGCGGTTCGACCTCGACATGATGCGCGATTACAATTTCGAACAGCCTTTGACGCTGACATACGAAAACGGCGTAGAATCCGATATTTCGGATCTGCTGAAATTGAAATTGCACAGGCATCATTACCAGATGGACATCACGCCCGACAAACGGTTGAAAGGCAAGACGTTGTTCGATCTCTTGAATTATGCCCCGTTTTTCGACCTTTGGAGCGAAGATCCCAAAGTAATGCTGAATCCGAGATACAAAATATCGTTAAACGGACAACCTATCAACGCCAACTCGGAGAGACTCAAAAGCGTTTTCCAATCCGTTGAAGCCGAAAACGTGAAACGTATTAAAGTGACGACGGCGAGCATCTTTCAAGAGCTGCCGACCTTAGTCGAGATAACGACTGTCGACAAATGAAATAACCGATAACCAATCGCCCTGCCAACAGATCGGCAGGGCGAAATTTTTCCGAAGCGTCATTGTTGCCGACTCGACATATTCCCACTATCTTTGCGAACAAGTATGAATCCAACCGCCATAGCCCATGAAACGAATAGGAATAATCTCCGACACCCACGGCACCTTCGACGACACGCTGCGCCGATTCTTGCAGAATGTGGACGAAATATGGCACGCGGGCGACTTCGGGTCGCTCGAACTCGCCGATGAGATCGCGGCCTTCAAGCCTCTGCGCGGCGTATACGGCAACATCGACGGAGGCATGACGCGACGCGTATTCAAGGAGTTCGCATGCTTCGAATGCGAGAAGAAACGGGTGCTCATGACGCACATAGGCGGATACCCGCGCCACTACTCCCCGCATGCCGTCGGCATGATCCAAAGCGCGAAGCCCGACATATTCGTCTCGGGCCACTCGCATATCCTCAAGGTGATGTACGATCCCGTCTACTCGCTGCTGCACATCAATTCGGGCGCAGCGGGCCAATACGGGTTCCACAAGGTGCGCACGGCGGTGCGTTTCACCATCGACGGCGACGACATTCGCGACATGGAGATCGGCGAATGGCCGCGGCGGGGATGACGCGGACCGATCCTCGGCCGAATCCCCCCCCCGCATCCGCGGGGATAAAAAAAGTTCCCTCCGCCCGAAAACGAAGGGAATCACAAAAAAACCGACCTATTCAGTGTTCGATACGTCTGTTTGCTCAGCATACGAGGAAAATCCACAAACCCCGCACGCACCATACGTACCTCCCACTTTATCGTTACGCCTGCACCATGCGTTCGCGCATGAGCACAAGCTCCTTTTTCCATGTAACGGCGCAAATGGCCGTCGCTATCGCGCACGCCGCGGCGAACATCCGGAAAGCGGCGTTCCATCCGAGTCCCGAACCGGCCACCTGACCGACCACGATCTTCGACAGCACGGCGTCGCCTAACAGATAGCCGAACAAGCCGACGAATCCCGCCGCCGTGCCCGCGGCGTTCTTGGGCACGAAGCTCAACGCCTGAATGCCTATCAACGCTATGGGGCCGTAAACGGCGAATCCCGTAAGGGCCAGCGCGAAGTACACCACCATGCGGTGCGTCGTCGCGAAATCGCCGCCCGCGAGCGACGCCACGCCCGACGACTGCCAGTAGAGAACCACCCCGACCAGCACCAACAACATATAAATAACGTTCACCGGAGCGCAGCGGCCGTTGAAGAACCGCGACGACATCCATCCGCAGAGGATGGTGCCCGGGATGCCCGCATACTCGAACAGCGAGAATGCGAAGCGGCTGTCGTTCTGCGACATGATCTGCATGTCGTGCAGATATGTGGGCGACCAGTCGCTTATGCCGTAACGTACGAAATAAACGAACACGTTGGCAATGGCGATCATCCACAACAGACCGTTGCCGAACACGTAATCGACGAACAGCCTGCGGAACGGGATTTTGGTCTCCTCGCCCGCGGCGGCCTTGCGGCTCGAATAGTCGTCGCGATACTCCTCCACGGGCGGCAATCCGCACGACTCGGGCGTATCGCGTATGCTCCACCAGCAGAACGCCGCGAACAGCAACGCCACGAGCGACGGGAATATGAACGCGGCGCGCCAACTCTCCGTTATGCCCATAGCGGCGAAAACGGCGATGCCCGCCGTCACTAACAAAGCCAGCGATCCGCCTCCCACATTATGCGAGGTATTCCACAACGACATCTTGAAACTGCGTTCGTTCTGCGAGAACCAGTGCGCCATGATCCGTCCGCACGGAGGCCATCCCATGCCCGACAACCACCCCACCGCCAACATGAAGGCGAAGAGGATGCCGGCATTGACGGCTATCGACGACGAGTAAGGCACCAGTCCCACGCACATCATCACGATCGAGGATACGACGAGACCCACGACCAAGAACTTGCGCGCATCGGATCTGTCCGAAAGACTGCCCATCAGGAACTTGCTGAATGCGTATGCGATGGGGATTCCCGCCATCGCGAATCCCGCGCTCTCCTTGTCCAAAAGTCCCTCGGCCATCATCCCGGGCGCGGCGAGCGACAGATTCTTGCGGACCAGATAGTAGGCCGCATAACCGAAGAACGCCCCGAGAAATACTCTGAGTCGCATACGTCGATACTCTCCGTCGATCTTTTCCGACGCCAGACGCGGACGGGCCGCAGGCGGATTAAAAAATTCAAGCATTCGGATTATCCGATAAGTCGTTTTTCGTTACGCGCTGGTAAAGATAGTCAAAAATCGTTTACTTTCGCTAAGAAACTATATAATTATTCGCAATTGCGGTGAACGCCTCGACCTGCGCTTCGATCCAAGCCTCGTCGCGACCGCACTCGGCGGCCATGATTTCCGCTACGCGACGGGCGGCGGCGCGCGCCTCGCGGGCATCCACGAAGAGCATACGCACACGGCGTGCCAACACATCCTCGACCGTCAACGCCATCTCCTTGCGCACGGCCCAAACCACCTCGGCAGCGGTGTAGCCGTACTTTTCGCTCAGACGTTCGCCCAAGGCGGGATTCTGTTCGATGAGTTTGGTTATGGCGGGCTCGTCGCTGCCGTAGACATACATGTGGTCCGACAGATCGGGATTGGGCCGATAGCCGTGGATCTTGAGCGTGCGGGTGCGGCACTTGCGCTTCTCGACTTTACCCAGCTTGATGGCGCGGTCGATCGTATCCTCGGCCATACGGCGGTACGAGGTCCACTTTCCGCCCGTGATGGTTATCAGATCGTGGTCCGACACGATGATCTTGTGGCTGCGCGACACCTCTTTGGAGTTCTTGCCCTCCTTCTTGGGCGCGGCCAAGGGTCGCTGCCCCGCGAATACCGACACTATATCCTTGCGCGTGGGCGCGGGATTCATGTAGAGGCCCGCGGTGCCGAGTATGAAATCGATCTCCTCCTCCAGCGGTTTCGGCTCGCTCTCGGGCACGGGACGCTGTATGTCGGTGGTGCCCACGACCACCTTGTCGTGCCAAGGCACGGCGAAGAGCACGCGGCCGTCCGAGGTCTTGGGAACCATGATGGCATAGTCGCTCTGCAAGAATTTCATATCCAGCACAAGATGCACGCCCTGACTGGGAACCACCATCTTGGGCATATCGGGTTCGTCCATGCGCATAACCTCGTCGACGAAGATTCCCGCGGCGTTGATTACGCAACGAGCCTTGACCGTGTACTCCCTGCCGCTCGCCAGATCGCGGACAACCACTCCGCAAGCCTTGCCGTCCTCGCCGTGCAGGACGCGCTCCACAGCGGTGTAGTTCGCCACTGCGGCGCCCTGCTCGACGGCCGTCTGCGCCAGATTGATCGCCATGCGCGAGTCGTCGAACTGTCCGTCGTGATAGACTACGCCGCCCTTCAGACCCTTCTCGACCGAGGTGGGAATGTACTCCATCACCTTCTTGGCCGAAATGAATCGCGAGCGTCCGTAACCGAATCCGAACGAGAGGATGTCGTAAAAGAGCAATCCGCAGAAATATAGAAAATTATCCCAATAGCTGTAATTGGATATAACGAAAGCCTGATCCTTGACCAGATGCGGCGCGTTGCGTTTCATGATGCCGCGCTCGTGCAGAGCCTCGCGCACCAGATCGACCTCCAACTTTTGCAGATAGCGCACGCCGCCGTGCACGAGTTTCGTCGAACGGCTCGACGTGCACTTGGCGAAATCCTCGCGCTCGAACAAAACCGTTTCGTAACCGCGCGACGCGGCATCCACGGCGCAACCCAAACCCGTCGCTCCGCCGCCTATCACCACTACATCCCATACCTTTCCCGAATCGTCGAGACGCGATAATTGTTCCTCTCTGTTCATCTGTATATCGTATTTATATTAAGTTTTCCGCTTCGATCGGAAATCGGCCCTATCTCTCGTCTCGCCGCGCCGCCAGCGCCGAATATCGGCGGCCCGAATGTTTTGCGACAAAAGCCCCACTTTTCATTTCGAAACAAAAGTAGGACTACTTCAAAAGAATAACAAATTTTCGCAATAAAAAAATCATAATTCGTACCGTTTCCGCATTTGCGATACCACGTTTTTTCATATCTTTACGTTCGATTCAGGTTACAAACCCAAACTGCAAACTTATGACCATAAACGAACGTCACGAACTAATAACCAAAGAACTCGACGCCAAAGGATCGGTGAGCGTGACCGAACTTTCGATGATGCTCAACGTGTCGGAGGTTACGATACGCAAGGATCTCACGCTGCTCGAAGAGAAGAATGTGCTCTATCGCGCCCACGGCAAGGCCATCAAGATCAACCCATACATCAACGACCGCGACGTGAATGTCAAGGAGAAGCAGAACACCATCGAGAAGACCGCCATAGGACGCGTCGCCGCCGAGCTCATCGAGCCCAACGACTCGATAATAATAGCCTCGGGCACCACCGTGCACTTCCTTTCGAGAGAGATACACAGCGAAGGGGGGGGGCACCTCACCGTCATCACGTCGGCCCTCAACGTGGCCTCGGTGCTGTCGAAGGACCCGGGCATCGAGGTGATACAGCTGGGCGGCATAGTGCGCGGCAGCTCGCTCTCGGCCGTGGGCTGCGACACGGAGCGGATGTTGGAGAACTTCACGGGCAGCAAACTCTTCATGGGAGTGGACGGCTTCGACCTCGAATACGGGCTCTCGACCACCAACCTGCTGGAGGCCAACCTCAACCGCGCCATGATACGCTCGGCGCAGAAGACCGTCGTGCTCACCGACAGCACCAAGTTCGGCCGCCGCGGATTCAGCCGAATATGCGACGTCGACGAGGTGGATCAGGTGATAACCGACGCGGGCATCCCCCAACACATACTCGAGTCGCTGCGCCGCCGCGGCATAGAGGTCACCGTGGTAGAGCCCTGACGCCCGCCGACACGACGCGGAAACGCCAAGACGCCGCGAACGGGATCCGCACCTTTTATATACCTTAAAAGAATATTCGTTCTTAACGAAAATTTACTACCTTTGCGCTGTTATGAGTGAATTCATCGTTTCGGCAAGAAAATACCGCCCCGCCACATTCGCGTCGGTCGTGGGCCAGCAGAGCATCACATCGACGCTGAAGAATGCGATCGAACGAGGCCAGCTGGCGCACGCCTACCTCTTTTGCGGGCCTCGCGGAGTGGGCAAGACCACCTGCGCACGCATCTTCGCCAAAGCGATCAACTGCCTGCACCCCGCGGGCGCCGAGGCGTGCAACGAGTGCGAGTCGTGCCGAGCCTTCAACGAGGGGCGGTCGCTCAACATACACGAGTTGGACGCCGCGTCGAACAACTCGGTGGACGATATCCGCAGCCTCATAGAGCAGGTGCGCATAATGCCTCAGGTGGGAAAATATTCGCTCTTCATCATCGACGAGGTGCACATGCTCTCGCAGCAGGCTTTCAACGCCTTTCTGAAGACGTTGGAGGAGCCGCCCAAGCACGCCGTGTTCATTCTGGCCACCACCGAGAAGCACAAGATCATCCCCACCATATTGTCGCGCTGTCAGGTATACGACTTCAACCGCATCAAGGTGGAGGATTCGGTGGGATACCTCAGGCACATAGCAGACAGCGAAGGTGTGACCTACGACGAGGAGTCGCTGAACCTCATAGCGCAGAAGGCCGACGGCGGCATGCGCGACGCGCTGTCGATGTTCGACAAGGCGGTGTCGTTCTGCAATTCACGGCTTACATACAAGGAGGTTGCGCAAACGCTCAACGTGCTCGATTACGACACCTACTTCACCATGACCGACATGTTGCTCGCGGGCGACTACACCTCGGCGCTCATACGCTTCGACGAGGTGCTGTCGAAAGGATTCTCGGGGCAGACGTTCATGGCGGGCCTCAACCGCCACATGCGCGACCTGCTGCTGGCCAAAGGCCCCGCCATATCGCTCATAGAGCTCACGGGCACCCTGCTCGAACGATATCGTTCCCAAGCGGAACGATGTGAAACGGATTTTTTATTCGGCGCGATCTCGTTGCTGACCGACGCCGACGGCAAAATAAAGCAATCGTCGAATCAGCGATTATTGGTTGAACTGGGACTTATGAAGATTGCGGGTCTCGGCAAAAAAAAAAATGACGGCGACCCGTTAGCGGAAGATTATCCTCTGCCGCCGCTCCCCGACGGCATTACGCCCGCGGCGGGAGCGAAGGTCTCGCCCGCCATCGCTCGGACGGCGAACGGCGGAACAGCAGCCCCGCAGTCCGCGCAGGCCACTCGACCGACACAACCCGCGCAGCCGACCGTCGTGCCCGCGCCGACGATCGAAGAATCGACGATGCCGCGACCGCAGAGCGCGACTCCCGCGCGACCCGTCGCCGCCGCGCCATCGCACCGACACTCGTCCGTGTCGGGACTCTCCATCTCATCGCTCATGAATTCGGCTTCGACACCCTCGCAAACAAGCAAGGCCGAACCCGAAACGGTCGTTCGCACGGAGATTGATCCGCAGAGCGGGGAGAAGATAGAGAGCCGTCGCGAGCAGGTGATAGCCCGCATACTCGAGGAGCGTCCGCGTTTCGTGGTGGCATTCGAGACCATGCGCGTGGAGGGCCACACGATTCGGGTAGAGGTGCCTTCGCGAACCCTTTACGAGGAGATCATGCGGTGCAAGACCGAGGTGCTGACCATCATAGCCCGCACGGCGGGCGTGAACGGCTCGCTCGATCTGGCGGTGGACGTCAACGAACAGATCAAGGCGTCGCGGCCGATAAAGCTGGAGGACCGCATAAAGTTCATGACCGAGAAGAACGCCTTGATACTCGAACTCAAAAAGGCGCTCGACATGGAGTACGAATAGCCCCGCGGCGGGAGTCGCCGCAAAACGGATTTTTTTAACGCAAACGACAATAACGAAATAAGAAAATGGCAAATAAGAATTTTGTGGAGGAGCTGGAGTGGCGCGGCATGATACACACCATCATGCCCGGCGCCAAGGAGCAGCTCGAAAAAGAGATGACGACGGCATACTTGGGTATCGACCCCACGGCCGACTCGCTGCACATAGGCCACTTGGTGGGCGTGATGATACTCAAGCACTTCCAGATGTGTGGCCACCGTCCCGTGGCCCTCATCGGCGGCGCGACGGGCATGATCGGCGATCCCAGCGGCAAGTCGCAGGAGCGCAACCTGCTCGACGAGACCACGTTGCGTCACAACCAAGAGGCGATAAAGGCCCAATTGGCCAAGTTGCTCGACTTCGATTCCGACGCCGAGAACGCCGCCCTGCTGGTCAATAATTACGACTGGATGAAGGAGATCACATTCCTCGACTTCGCCCGCGAGATCGGCAAGATGATAACCGTCAACTACATGATGGCCAAGGATTCGGTGAAAAAACGCTTCAACGGCGAGGGCGACGGCATGTCGTTCACCGAGTTCACCTACCAGCTCTTGCAGGGATACGATTTCCTGCACCTCTACCAAACCCTCGGCTGCAAGGTGCAGCTCGGCGGCGCCGACCAGTGGGGCAACATAACCACGGGAACGGAGCTGATACGCCGCAAACTCGGCTCGGAGGCCGAGGCGTTCGCCATAACCTGCCCGCTCATCACCAAGGCCGACGGCACCAAATTCGGCAAGACGGAGAGCGGCAACGTATGGCTCGACCCGCGCTACACGTCGCCCTACAAATTCTACCAGTTCTGGCTGAACGTGAGCGACGACGACGCCAAGCGTTACATAAAGATCTTCACTCTGCTCGACCGCGAGACCATCGAGTCACTCATCGCCGAGCACGACGCAGCGCCCCATCTGCGCGTGTTGCAGAAGCGTCTGGCGCAGGAGATCACCACCATGATCCACTCGAAAGAGGAGTACGAGAAGGCCGTGGAGGCGTCGTCGATACTCTTCGGAGGCTCGACCTCGGAGGCGTTGCGCAAGCTCGACGAACAGACCCTGCTTCAGGTGTTCGAGGGTGTGCCGCAATTCACCGTGAGCAAGGAGGATCTGGGAGTATCGTTCGTCGACTTCGCCGCCGAGCGTACCAAGATATTCCCCTCGAAGGGCGAATGCCGCAAGATGGCGCAGGCGGGCGGAGTGTCGCTCAACAAGGAGAAGATCGCCGATCCCGCGCGCGAGATTACGGCCGACGACCTTATCGCAGGCAAGTACATCATCGTGCAGAAGGGCAAGAAGAACTACTACTTGGTAATCGTCGCGTAATCATGCTTTACACCATCCGACTCGAAGACATGGAGTTCCGCGCCTACCACGGCTGTTACGATCTGGAGCGCGAAGTGGGCAACCGATTCAACGTGCGCCTCGCGATTACCGCCGAGTTGGGCGACGCGGCCGACGAGGACGATGTGGAGCGGACGGTGAACTATCTCACCGTATACGAAACGGTGCGCGAACAGATGGCCGTCAAGCAACGCACCATCGAGCGCGTGGCGCAAAACATAATACGCGCCCTTCGCGCGCGATTCCCGCAGATAGTCGAGACGGAGTGCACGGTGGCGAAACTCGCCCCGCCCCTCGGCGGCAAAGTGGGCCGCGTGAGCGTCACGATGAAAGGATAGAACGAACCGCCGATGAGAATAAGATCTCATCGGCGGTTTGTTGTCGGACATGTCGCCCCTACGCAACGCGCCTCGACCCGCGTTTTATTCCATTTCGAAATTTTTTTCGTAACTTTACGGGATGAAACAACAGGATTCTCCATTATCGTTGGGTACCGACTCTCTGTCGACCTTATTGATGCGTTACGCGCTGCCGTCGATCATCGCGATGGTGTCGTCGTCACTCTACAACATGATCGACAGCATCTTTATCGGTCACGGCGTGGGCCCGCTGGCTATATCGGGGCTGGCCCTCACAATGCCGCTCATGAATTTGGCCGCGGCGTTCGGCGCGATGGTCGGAGTGGGTTCGGCCGCGCTGACGTCGATACGTCTCGGGCAGGGCAACAAACTCGCCGCCGAGCATATTTTGGGCAACGTCCTGCTGCTGAACGTCACGATGGGTCTGATGTTCACCTTTCTGGGACTCTATTTCCTCGACGATCTGCTCTATCTGTTCGGCGCGAGCGAATCGACCGTCGGATACGCCCGCGACTTCATGCGGGTGATCCTCGCGGGAAACATCGTGACGCATATCTACTTCGGTCTCAACCACCAGCTGCGCGTGTCGGGTTATCCGCGCAAGTCGATGATGATAATGTTGATCTCGGTGGGCGTGAACGTGGTGCTGGCATGGCTCTTCATCTTCGTGTTCGGCTGGGGCATCAAAGGCTCGGCCTTGGCCACGGTGCTGGCGCAAACCGTGTCGCTGTGCATCCAGATCGCGCACTTCTCCGACCCGTCGCATTTCATACATTTCAAGTCGGGAATATTCCGATTCAGATGGGATATCGTGCGCAATATCATCGGGATAGGCATGGCGCCGTTCTTCATACAGTCGTGCGCGTGCGTGGTGGTGATTCTCATCAACAACGCCATGCGCGACCACGGCGGCGACCTCAGCATAGGAGCTTACGGAATAGTCAACCGCGTGGCATTCATATTCGTCATGGTGGTGATGGGTCTCAATCAAGGCATGCAGCCCATCGTGGGCTACAATTACGGCGCGGGCAAATACGACCGCGTAATCAAGGTGCTGTGGATGACCGTCGGATGGGCCACGCTGATTATGTCGGCGGGCTTCGCCGTCAGCGAACTCTTTCCGTACGCCGTCGTGCGGCTGTTCGTCAGCGAGGACGGCGGCGGCGATGCCGTCGCGCTCATCGACATGGCGGCGCACGGCCTGAAGATCATAATGATGATGTTCCCCGTGGTGGGATTCCAGATCGTGGCGGGCAACTTTTTCCAGTTCATCGGCAAGGCCAAGCGAGCCATACTTATGTCGGTGACGCGTCAGATGCTCTTCATAGTGCCTCTGCTGCTGGTGCTGCCCGAGCGTTGGGGCACCGACGGCGTGTGGTACTCGATGCCGATAGCCGACGGCGTTTCGGTGTTGCTGGCGGCGGTATTGCTGGTTTTGCAGCTCCGCAAGTTCCGCCGCGAGATGAAGACGAGATAGTTTCAAACGCCGACTTACGGCCCAAAAACGACTAAAGGATGATCTACCCGTGGGGCGACGAACGCCGATTCAACAGCTATGCCGCGTATTTCCGTCGCGTCTTCGGCCACCGCATGCAGAAGGTGACCGTAAACGCGGGCTTCACCTGTCCCAATCGCGACGGCACCGTCGGCCGCGGCGGCTGCGCCTTCTGCGACAACGCCGCCTTCACCCCATCCTACTGCACGCCCGAAAAGAGCATCACGCGACAGATCGAGGAGGGGATAGAGTTCCATCGCCGCCGCTATCGCACCGCACGGCGATACTTGGCCTACTTCCAATCATTCTCGAACACTTACGCCCCGTTGGAGCGGCTGCGCGAATGCTACGACGAGGCTTTGGCCCATCCCGAGGTGGCGGGCATATCGGTCGGCACGCGTCCCGACTGCGTCGACGAGAATAAGTTGGATTACTTCGCCGAACTGGCGCGCCGCAAATACGTGGCGATCGAGTACGGCGTGGAATCGACTTACGACGCCACGCTGCGCCGCATAAACCGCGGTCACGACTTCGCCGCCGCCGAACGCGCCATACGCCTCACGGCCGAGCGCGGAATACACGTCGGCGCGCACTTCATCCTCGGCCTGCCCGACGAGAGCGACGAGATGATGATCGCGCAGGCGGAGCGTATAAACTCGCTGCCGCTCGACACCGTCAAGTTCCATCAGCTGCAACTCTTTCGCGGCACGGCGCTTGCCGCGCAGTACGACGCCTGCCCCGAGCGGTTCCGATTCCGCACGGTCGACGAATACCTCGACCTCTTCGTCGAGATCCTGCGCCGCCTGCGCCCCGACCTCGTGATCGAACGTTTCGCGGGCGAGGCCCCTCCGCGATACCACCATATCGAGGGCTGGGGGTTGATCCGCAACGAGACCCTCATGGCGATGCTCGACGCGAAGCTGGAGCGTTGCGGGGCGTATCAGGGCGATATGTGCGCGGCGGAGCACGGCTGACGACGAAAAATCGCGCCGACCGGCCGACGGTTGCGGTCGAAATGTACGCGCATACGATTTTTTTAATATATTTGCGGCCGAAAAGAAGTAACACTATATAAAATTAACCTGACAGCGACTGTAAAGTTGCAAATCATAAGCAGAATCGACTATGAAAATCACGGCTTCGTCGGTGGCCTCGGCCATCAAAGAGTATCTGATAATGACCTTCGGAATGTTCCTTTACGCATTCGGTTGGGTGGCCTGCATCATCCCCGCGGGCGGTATGGGCGGCGGCGCCACGGGTTTGTCGATGCTGCTCAACCATGTGTTCCCCGCGTTGTCGATCGGAACGTTCGTATTCATAATCAACATATTGCTTCTGGCCGTGGCGGGATTCATCGTCGGGTGGAATTTCGGCATAAAGACCATCTTCTGCATTACCGTGCTGTCGGTGGCGATGGACTCGTGGGGATATATCCTGCCCGAAAACATTCTGGCGATATATACCCAGCACATCGACTCGCATAACATACTTCTCGTCATCCTCGGCGCCGTCATAGCGGGCTCGGGCGTGGCGATATGCTTCAGTCAGGGCGGATCGACGGGCGGAACCGACATCGTGGCGATGATAATCAACAAATACCGCACGATAAGCTACGGCCGAATAGTCATCGCGGGCGACTTCGTGATTATCGGATGTTCGCTCTTCGTCGCCTCGGATCTGGCGACGGGAATCGCGACGGTCATTTACGGTTACATCATGGTGGCCGTTTACGGCTACACGGTCGACCTCATTCAGTCGGGCAACCAGCAGTCGAGCCAGATATTCATCATCAGCAACGATTACGAGAGCATAGCCACGGCCATCAACAACGAGGCGCACCGCGGCGTGACGATCATCGACGGCATGGGCTGGTACACGCACAAGAGTTGCAAGATCGTAATGGCGGTATGCCGCAAGCGCGACGCCTCGATGATCCTCAAGATCGCCAAGCGCGTCGATCCCGACGCGTTCATCACGATGGGTTCGGTAATGGGTGTTTACGGCAAAGGCTTCGAAGCCCTCAGCAAGATATAAATCGAAAAATTGTTCGGGCGGCAGTTTGCTGCCCGAACTTTTTTACTGACACATGTGAATTATCGATAAAACTTATCTTCGGTGCGACCCGCCGAAGATAACACCGCAAAGCGGTGTGCTGGTGCGTGTGAATTAATGCAGTTCGCAGAACTGCGCGGGCCGCAGCCTCGCCCCGGCGGAGGCCCGCTATTGTTCGCGATGCTCACACGCGTAACCTCCGCAGGCCGCGACCCGAGAACAGATCAAGGTTGTAACCTGAACATCACCCTCATCAACTCCATTAAAGACTTGCTTTTGATCTCCTTTTCGAACTCCTCGTCGGTGAAATCCGAGTCGCCCACGCGGGCGACGAACTCGACCAAGAAACGGAGGTGAACGAGACTCTCGATAGGAAAGCTAAACGCGCTGTCCCAATCGCCTTGACGAACCACGATAGAATGGTCGCGACCCACCAAACGGCCTATATTGGCAATAGAACTCTCGTCGCCATCGAAATCGGATTCGGAATAATCGACACGAAAC
>CAJUMU010000031.1 GCA_910587675.1 uncultured Alistipes sp.
TGCGAGTTCAGTATCGTTGTAAAACAGTCTGCGCATGCCAGCAAATGAAAAGACTGCAACCAACTGCAAAGTAAAAAACAAATAATCGCTTAAATACTTGATTTTGTTTCTGTATTGTTGCTTGTTAGAGTGATATTTTGATTTATATTATTGAATATTAACAGATTGATATGTCGCTATCAAAGACTTCCTACGTTTTCAACAACAAGATAAGCATAACGCTTCTTTCTTTTCTAATATGTCTCGGATGGTTTTCCCAATCCAAACACAAAGGTAATGAAAAAGTTGTGATAATCACTTTTGTTGCAACAGATTTATTTGCCGGCCGTGTAAAATCGGGATTTTACGGTTTCATGCCCAAGTTTTTCCTTGTGTGTGTTCTGCCCCGACTTTCGAATTATTATTACACGGCGTAAAATTTGTCCGAAACCCTTGCTATGCCAGCGGCTGCAGGCCGCAGGCGGGCATGCTGTTCGCCGGCTGCGAAAAGAGGCGTCGGCGGGAAGCAGAGAGCGGAAAGCGAAGCGGAGCGTATTATGAATAAGGGCTGTCGACGATCGACAGCCCTCGGTTTTCTCGCTGAATGATTGTTTGTTTCGGGCCGCGGCCCGAACGATTTATTTGATGGTGAACACCACGCCGCCCGATACCCAGCAGTCGGGCATCTTCAAGCCTCCGAAATCGAAATATTCGGTCGAAGTGACGTTGGTGGCGTCGACATACAACTGCCATTTGCCGAGCGTGTAGGTCGCCCGGGCGTCGAGCAGGAAGTAGGGCTTGTAACGTCGCGTTTCGCCGCCGCGGTCGGTGTAGCCGCCCATGCGGTCGTACAGCGTTCCCGTCGCGGAGAGGGTGAAATGCCTGAACGGCGCAGTGTCGATGCGCGCCGACAGCTTGTTGCGCATGTGGTCGAGTTTGTATTGCGATATCACGGCGTCGGAATGCGAGTCTTGATAGACGTAACCGTAGGCGATCTGCGCGCGGCGCATCCAACCGTCGGTCGAGTATGCCGCCGAGAACTCCAAGCCTGCGGTGTTCACCTCGGTGATCTGCGTCGATTTCCAGTTGCCGCTGTCGGAGAGCTTCACCCAGTCGATTATGTTGCGGCCGTGGCGGTAATAAGCATAGAGCTTGGAGCTCCAGCCGTTTCGGGCGAAATCGGCCCCCGCGTGCCACGTCACGGCGTGTTCGGGCTTGAGGTCGCGATCGCTCTCGTATCCCGTGGCCGTGTAATAGAGGTCGTTGAACGTCGGCAGACGCATCGACTCCACCGCTCCGACGTCGAAACGCCAGTAACGTCCCGCGGCATAGCCCGCGCCGATGCTCCAGAGAGCGTCGGTGCCGTAATCGGAGTCGCTGACGCCCAAGGCACCCGTGAAGGTGAACCGTCGCCACTCTTTGGTGTGGCGGAGCGTGGCGTTGAGCGTGGTGCGGCCCTTCTTGTGGTTGTAGTCTATGCCGCCGATGCGTTTCGGCTCGCACGGGTCGCCCAATACGGTGCTGTAGATATGGTTGTAGATCACGTCCGCTCCGATCGAGGTCTCGCCGCCGATCCAGTCGTACGCCAATCCGATCTCGGCGCCCGCATTATCGGTGATGTGGTAGTTGAACGGGACCTTCGATTCGTCGCCCTTTATCAATTCGTAACGGTCGGTGTTGCGGCGGTAGCTCGCATTGGCCGTCACCATGAGTCTGCGACCCTGCCTGAGCCATCGGAGCGATGCCAAGGCGGTAGAGGTCTGCTCGTACTGGTCGGGATAGGAGCGCGAATAGAAGCCGTTGGCTCCGAAAGCGCGGTTCTGGTATCCCGCCTGAGCGTCGAAGAGTCCCCAACGCGAATCGTACGTCATGCGCGCGTAAGCGTTGTAGTTCGAGAAATCGGTGTTGTGCGTATAGCCGTCGCTGTGGCGGGCCGATCCCGTGACCATGAGGGTCATGCGGTCGGTGGTGTAGCCGCCCGCGAGCGATCCGTACATGTAGCCGTGCGCGCCGCCCGTCAGCTCGGCGCTGATGTAGCGGGGATGCAGCGGAGCGGTGCGTATATCCACGGCGCCCGCGTATGCGCCCACGCCCGAAACGCCGTCGATGACGTTTATGGCCGATACGGCATTGATGTCGATGGGTAAAGAGTGGGATTGGTGGCCGGTTCTCGCATCGGTGAAGTTGATGCCGTTGAGAGTGACCATTGTCTGGTCGAATGAACCGCCTCGGATAGAGATGTCGGTTTGTACACCCTTGCCGCCTCGTTCTCGGATGTCGACGGCGGGCGACAGTCGCAATGCAGACTCCAAGGTCTGCAAGGGCGCGACGCTCTCCGTCGAACGGTTGAAAACAGGCGTTTGCGACGTGAGGCTGCGCGCCGTGGTGGCGCGGCGGCCCGAGACTCCGATCGCCTCCATCTCCACCGAGCGGTAGATCGAAGCGGTGTCGGCGCCCATATCCTGAGCGCGTCCCGTCGCGAGGGTGACTATCGACATGGTGACCGTAAGCACACCTATGGTCCACTTGCGGTTCAGCGAAGCGAATACTGCGTATTCCCCGCGTGTCCAGCGTCGGAAGCAGTAGATCGCTTCTCCTTTCGATTGTCTTTTCATCTTGCTGTTTGAGTTTTGAGTTTATAAAAAAATAGGGAGGATCAGCGAGACTCCTCCTTTATTTTTTGCAATTCGTACATGCGGTCGCGGAACCGCGCCGCCGCGAGAAAGTCGAGCGACTTGGCCGCCCGTTCCATATCCTCCTTGGCTTGGGCTATGAGCGCGTCGATGTTGCGGGCGTCGTAGCTCTTCTCCACGTCGGCCGCTATCGTATATAGGTTCTCGGCGATGGGGTATACGGTCATGTCGGGCTTGGGCGTCTGTTCGCCCAACAGCATGTTTCGGCCCGTGCCGCTCTTCTTGGCCTGACGCGGCAGGATGCCGTGCTCCATGTTGTAGCGCACCTGCTTTTCGCGGCGGCGGTTGCTCTGCTCGATCGCTATCATCATCGAGTCGGTGCAGCGGTCGGCGTAAAGTATGACGTTGCCGTTCGAATGGCGCGCGGCGCGGCCTGCTATCTGCGTTATCGAACGCACGTTGCGCAGGAAACCCTCCTTGTCGGCGTCGAGTATCGCCACCAGCCCCACCTCGGGGATGTCCAGACCTTCGCGCAGCAGATTCACGCCGATGAGCACGTCGAAAAGGCCGTCGCGCAGATCTTCGAGTATCTGCACGCGCTCCAGAGTGTCCACGTCCGAGTGGATGTAGCGGTTGCGGATTCCCGTGCGGTCGAAATATTTCGAAAGCTCCTCGGCCATGCGCTTGGTGATGGTGGTGATGATGATCTTGTCCTCCACCCGCACGCGTTTGTCAATCTCTTCGATCAGGTCGTCTATCTGGTTGAGCGTGACGCGCACTTCCAACGGCGGGTCGACCAGTCCCGTGGGGCGAATGAGCTGCTCCACGACCACGCCTTCACTCTTTACCAACTCGTAATCCGCGGGTGTCGCGCTGACGTATATGGCGGTGCCCATCATGCTCTCGAACTCCTCGAATTTCAGCGGACGGTTATCCTTGGCGGCGGGGAGTCTGAATCCGTATTCCACCAGATTCTCCTTGCGGGCGCGGTCGCCGCCGTACATGGCGTGCACCTGAGGCAGGGTCACGTGGCTCTCGTCGATTATCATCAGGTAATCTTCGGGGAAATAGTCGAGCAGGCAGAACGGGCGGGTGCCCTCGGCGCGGCCGTCGAAGTAGCGGGAGTAGTTCTCGATGCCCGAGCAGTATCCCAACTCCTTTATCATCTCCAGATCGTATTCCACCCGCTGCTTTATCCGCTGCGCCTCCATCGTGCGGCCCTCCTTCTCGAAAAACTCCACCCGTTTGCCCAAATCGAGGTAGATTTGCTGCACGGCGGTGTTTATGCGCTCCTTGGTGGTCACGAACATGTTCGCGGGAAAGATGGTGATGTGGTCGTGCGAACCATATGCCTGACCGCTTACGGGGTCTATCAGTTGTATGGATTCTATTTCGTTGTCGAACAGCGAAATTCGGTAGCAATTGTCGCCGAACGCCGTCATAATGTCCACCGTGTCGCCCTTCGTGCGGAATGTGGCGGGCGTCATCTCTTTCTCGGTGCGCGTATAGAGAGCCTCGACCAGACGATAGAGCAGGTGTTTGTAGCTCACCACGTCGCCGACCTTGAGATTTATCGAGGTGGCGTGAAAGTCGGCGGGGTTTCCGATACCGTACAGACACGACACGCTCGACACCACTATGACGTCCCTTCGCCCCGAGAGCAATGCCGCCGTGGCGCTCAGACGCATCTTCTCGATATTGTCGTTGATCGACAAGTCTTTCTCGATGTAGGTGTCCGACGAGGGGAGATAGGCCTCGGGCTGGTAGTAATCGTAATACGACACGAAATATTCGACGGCGTTTTCGGGGAAAAAGTTCTTGAACTCTCCGTACAACTGCGCCGCGAGCGTCTTGTTGTGACTCAATACTATCGCGGGACGATTGAGGCGCGCGATGACGTTGGCTATGGTGAATGTCTTTCCCGAACCCGTAACGCCCATGAGCGTGTTGTGTCGCGAACCGCTCCCGATCGAGTTCAGGAGTTGGGCGACAGCCTCGGGCTGGTCGCCCGTCGGCGCGTATTCCGATACGAGTTTGAAATCCATGCGACAAAGATAAGTAATATCGGTGATTATTTCGCCAATCGTATTAGGTATTTGATGCGAGCATGCCCCTCAAGCAGATGACATATTCAAGAATATAATATATCTTAATTTCTCGCTAATCTCCGCGCGACATGTCGACTCGCATCAAAACAACATCCCCTCTCCGTCGCCCGAGGGAGCGATCCCGAGATGACGATACGCCAATTCGGTGGCTTCGCGTCCGCGGGGCGTGCGCTTGATGAATCCCTCTTTTATCAGGAAAGGTTCGTAAACATCCTCGATGGTGCCCGCATCCTCCCCCACCGCCGTCGCGATGGTGTTGAGTCCGACGGGACCGCCCTTGAACTTCTCTATGATGGTCGAAACTATGCGGTTGTCCATACGGTCCAAACCCCGCGAATCGATGTTCAATGCCGAGAGAGCTATTCGGGTGATTTCGATATCGATATGCCCCTCGCCCTTCACCATCGCGAAGTCGCGCACGCGGCGCAACAGCGCGTTGGCTATACGCGGGGTGCCGCGCGAACGCAACGCCACCTCCGAGGCCGCGTCGTCGTCGATCGAGACGTCGAGTATGCGGGCCGAGCGTTTCACGATCTGCGAGAGCACCGACGAGTCGTAATACTCCAGATGACACTGTATGCCGAAACGGGCGCGCAGCGGCGAAGTCAGCAATCCGCTTCGCGTGGTGGCTCCCACCAAGGTGAACGGCGCCAACTCGATCTGTATCGAGCGGGCCGAGGGCCCCTTGTCGAGCACGATATCGATCTTGTAATCCTCCATCGCGGAATAGAGGTACTCCTCGACGATGGGGCTCAGGCGGTGGATCTCGTCGATAAATAGCACGTCGCCCGCGTCGAGATTGGTAAGCAGACCCGCCAGATCGCCGGGCTTGTCGAGCACGGGACCCGAGGTCACTTTCAGTTGCGCCCCCATCTCGTGGGCGATGATATTCGCCAGCGTCGTCTTGCCCAGTCCCGGGGGGCCGTGCAACAGCACGTGGTCGAGCGAATCGCCGCGCATAAGGGCGGCCTTGATGAATATCTTCAAGTTGTCGACGATCTTGTCCTGACCCGAAAAAGCCGAAAGCTCCTGCGGCCTGATGCGGTTTTCGAATTCGAGATCGCTCTCCGTATTTCTCATGTTTCGGTCTGTGCGCATAGCTGTTATGTGGAAAAAACTCCCGCGATCGGCCCGTCGCGCGCGGTCCGATCCGAAGGCAAAGTTAATGATAAAAATGAAATTTCGTCGGTCGGCGCACAAGGAATGTGCGGTTGCGGACTTAAAAACATTCCGATGCGTCGGTTAGGCCCGAACAGCGGCGCGCAAGCGGATTTACGGCAAGATGGTTGCAATCGCACGATTCGACGGATAAAATAAAATACGAAACGATGTATTTTGTCGAAGAATTATCCAATTTATAATTGAATGCTATTAGAAATTCGAATCGATTTATGGTATAAACCGCAAATGTTACAACCTTAAAATGTACAAATTAGGGATAATTTGATATGTTGAAAGACTTTTTTTGTCGTTTTTTCAAATAAAACCACTATCTTTGGTAGCGAATATTATAATTTATGAAACCTTTTTTGCAAGAGCGTGACAGATACGAAAAAAGGGCGTTACCGCCCTTGAATTGTGACCTCGAAAGGATTCGAACCTTCATCGTAAGAACCGGAATCTTATATTCTATCCATTGAACTACGAGGCCGCGACTGCAAAGATGGTAAATTTTTTCGGATATGACAAATAAAAATGAAAATTGGGTCCGCTTGGAGAGTGTAATAAGGTGGGCCAACATGACGACGAACTACTTCGGACGATATATAGGTCTCGCCCGTTCGGAGAATCTGTACCAGATAAAAGCGGGCAAGAACGGTATTTCGCAAAACCTCGCGCGCCGCATCGTCGAGAAGTTCCCCGAACTGAGCGTCGGCTGGCTGCTCACGGGCGAAGGCGACATGTTCAGCAAGGGTTCGACCAACGGCCGAATCCCGTTCTTCGATTGCGACGTGGTGGGCCGAGGACTGTTGCGTCTGGACGAGATAAAGCCCGATTACAGGATGAATATCCCCACCATCGAGGATTGCGATTACGCTTTTCGCAGTTACGACGTGGCCATGTCGAACGAAATTGCGGTCGGATCGATACTTTTTTTGAAAAAAACAGCGGTCGAGGCGATAATTCCCGGGGGAATGTATGTGGTAATATGCCCGAAATATATAATTTTGCGTAAGGTAAGACTCATCACCAGCGCCGACGGCAGCCTGACGCTCGTGCTCGAACCCGCCAACGCGGGCTTCGACAGCATCACGGTGAAGCTCGACGACGTGAAGGAGATCTACCGCGTGGTGGCCAACCTCCAGCTCTATTAGTCGACGACGACCGAGCGGCGGGCGCGGCAAGCGGGAAAGCAGGGAAACATAACATAAAGCATTGTTAGTATGATGACTATAAAGACCAAAGAGAATGCGTCGCTGTTGCTGGCGTTCGTCGCGACGGCCATAGTGGCCGCGGTACTGGTTCTGTGCGGAACGCCGTGGTGGGTCACGGTGTGCGCCGCGGTGGGAATTTTCGTGGCACTGGCCCTCTTCTCGCTCTACACCATAAAGTCGTACGTGGCCTACAAGCTCAAGCCCATCTATTCGATGGTGCTGTCGCGCGACGTGCACACCACCGAGATCGTCGACGAGATGAAGGACAAGCATGTCGAGAAGATCTCGGAGGAGCTGACGGCGTGGGCCGACGACAACGACAAGGAGATCGAACGGCTGAAGCAGACCGAGAAGTTCCGCAAACAATACCTCGGCAACGTCGCCCACGAGCTCAAGACCCCCATATTCAATATTCAGGGATACATCTCTACCCTGCTCGACGGCGGATTGGAAGACGAACTCATCAACCGCAAATATCTGGAACGCGCCGAAAAGAGCATCGACCGTCTGATAAACATCGTGAACGATTTGGATACCATATCCAAGCTGGAGAACGACATGAACCGTTTGAAGCCCGACCGTTTCGACATCGTCGCACTGGCGAAGGAGATCGCCGACCAACTGGAGATGGAGGCCGCCAAACGCAAGATCAAGATATCGGTAAAGGGCGCCGACTCGCTGCCGTCGCCGTTCTGGGTCACGGCCGACAAACACTATGTCGGGCAGGTGCTGGTGAACCTCATCATCAACTCGATACATTACGGCAAGGAGGGCGGCGCGACGCGCATAAAGTTCCGCGACATGATGGACAAGATCCTCATCGAGGTGGAGGACACGGGCGTCGGCATCGGCAAGGAGGATATCCCGCGCGTGTTCGAGCGTTTCTATCGTGTCGACAAGGGCCGTTCGCGCGAGCAGGGCGGCACGGGACTCGGCTTGGCCATCGTGAAACACATCGTCGAGGCGCACGGCGAGCGCATAACGGTACGCAGCGAATTGGGCGTCGGGACGACTTTCGCGTTCCCGCTCAAGAAGGCCGCAACGCCCGAGAAATAGCGATTCGCACGCATCGTGACGACGGCGAACGTCGGCGGAAGAGTGCCTGCAAAAGCAAGATTTGAACTACTATGCTTACCGATTTTCTATACATAATCTGGGATTTCGATCCGGTGATGTTCTCCGTCGGATCGTTCGATTTGCGATATTACGGACTCGCATGGGCCCTGACGATACTTTTGGGCGAACGCTTCTTCTCGCACTTCGCGCGCAGAGAGGGGTTCGGCTCCAATCTGGTCGAGGTGGGTTTCATCTGGATAGCCTTCGGAGCCATCATAGGCGCGCGTCTGGGACACTGCCTTTTTTACGAATTTTCGCACTACATGGCCAACCCTCTGGCCATCATCACCGAGATCCGCAACGGCGGCATGGCCAGCCACGGCTCGGCCATCGGCATGCTGATCGGCATGTGGGTCACCGCCCGCAAAACGGGAACGCCCTATATATGGTGGTTGGACCGAATAATGATCCCCGTCTCGGTGGGCGGCACGTTGGTGCGCATCGGCAACCTCATCAATTCGGAGATCGTGGGCGGCGTCACCGACGTGCCTTGGGGATTCAAGTTCGTGAGGCTCCACCCGGGCCTGCCCGTCGACATGGTGCCCGTGCAACACCCCGCGCAGATATACGAGGCGTTGTGTTACCTCATAACCTTCGCCGTGCTGCTGTGGCTCTATTACAAGCGTGACGAGGGGCGTCGCCATGCGGGAGTGATGTTCGGCGTCGGACTGATCGGCATATTCCTCACGCGGTTCTTCATCGAGTTCGTCAAAGAGAACCAAGAGGCTTTCGAGCAGGGAATGGCGCTCAATATGGGCCAGCTGCTCAGCATTCCGTTCGTCATATTGGCCGCATGGATGATATGGCAGGGCATGAAAAACCGATTCCCCGTCGGCAGACCCGCGACCGAAGGCCGCTCGCCATCGAAAGACGCCGATTCGGCCCGAACCGTAAAAAACAAGAGAAGAAAATGATAGAGGAGGTAAACAAAATCATCTACAATATGCTCATAAGCGGGCGCGGAGTATTCCTACCCGACGTGGGCACGCTTTTCATCGAGCGGCGCGGGGCACGCAAGATCTCGGCCGACCGCCTGCTCAGCCCCCGCAACGCCGTGAGCTTCTCTTCTCGCGAACAAGCCCCGTCGCTCGTGACCGAAATCGCGACCATCGCAGGTTGCGGCGAGGAGCAGGCGCGCGACATATACGGCCGCTGGCTCGACAAGACGCGCGAAGGCTCCACGCTCAAGATAGGCGGCGTGGGCGTGCTGAACGACAAGAGCTTCTCGGCCGAAGCGGGTTTCAACACGGCTATCAACCCCGACGGAGTGAAGACGCTGGTTATCCGCCGCCGTTCGAACGCATGGCTCTATGCCCTATGCGCCGTGTGCGTGCTGGTAGCCGTGGGTGTAGGCGTCTACATGCAGTGGGGCACGTCGCTTTTGAGCGGCATGAGCGTGGTGAAAAGCAACGCACCGACGGAGCGTATCGCCGACGCGGCCCTACCCTCCGCCGATAACGACATCGCCGACGCGCCTATGCAAGGCGACTCTCTTATAAACGACGCCGGCGCGGATGCCGGCGCGCAGAATGTCCAAAGCGCGGAAAACGCCGAGAGCGTCGCGCCGCAGACCGCTCCGCCAGCCGTCGAAGCCGAACCGACGCCTGCGCCTGCCACATCGGTATCAGAAGGCAAATACGCCTACTACGTGGTTATGGGAGTATTCTCTACCGAGCAGAACGCGAACCGCGCGCTGGAGCAGGTGAAACGGCACATCAAGGACCTCAACGGAGCCATACTGCCGTTCAAAGGGAAATTCATAACGGCGATTTTCGGCAGCGACAAACGCGACGACTGCGCCTCGTTCGCCCGTTCGTATCGCGACATATATCCCGACCTGTGGATATATAACGTCAAATAATGACCCTCGCCGAGATCATAACGAGAGGGATCGACCGTTTCCACACGGGGCCCCTCGCCCGCTTGGTGCCGCTCAACATATTCCGCTATGCGGTATGCGGCGGCATGAACATGGCTCTCGACCTCGTCTGGTACCACTTCATCTACCACGTCGTGGTGGCTGAACGTTATGTCGATATCGGATTCTCGACCGTATCGCCGCACGTGGCTTCGCTCGCCGTAGTCTTTCCCATAACATTCTTCAACGGATTCTGGCTCAACCGCAACGTCGCTTTCCACGCCACGCGCCTCGCCTCCTCGCGCCAGATGATGCGTTACGCGCTGACCGTCGTCGGATCGCTCGCGCTCAATTACGTGTGCATAAAATTTTTCGTGGAGGCATGCGGGATATGGCCCACGCCGTCGAAAGCGTTGACGACCGTCGTATGCGTGATTTACAGCTATTTGGCGGGAAGATATTTCACATTCAGGGAATAATCTGCTTCAGACTTGCAGGTTGCGAGTCGCTGCCTGCGGAGTTGAGCGATAGCGAGCATCCGCGGGGCGAGGCTACGGCTCGCGCGGCTCTGACGAGCCGCAATTATTCGGCAACCCTAAAACGGATTGTTACGAAACTCAATCTCCCTATTGAAACATCGCGCGGAACTCGTCGATAGGCATACGCACCACCTCGCACGAACCGATAGCTGTCGGAAAGACTACATGGATCGAATCCCCTTCGCTCTTTTTGTCCTTCGCCACAGCCTTGAGCAACCGACTCATGGCCACGGGCGGCGTAAGGTCGAAACCCGCGCGTACGAGCAGATCGGTCAGACGCTCCTTGTCGGCCGCCGACATCAACCCCTTGCGCGCAGCGGCATCGGCTATCGAGGCCAACCCCACCGCCACGGCCTCGCCGTGGTTCATCTTCGACGAACTCTTCTCGATGGCATGGGCCAGAGTGTGACCCAGATTGAGTTTGCGACGGTCCCCCGCCTCGCGCTCGTCGCGCTCCACGATATCGGCCTTGACCTTCACGGCACGATAGACTATCTTGCCCAACAACTCCGTATCCTTGGGCAGGCTCGCGAAGTCGCACTGCTCAAGCATCGCGAACAGCTCGCTGTCGGCTATGACTCCCGCCTTGATTATCTCGGCGAGTCCCGTGCGGAATTCGCGCTCGGGCAGCGTGCGCAGCATGTTCACGTCGCAAATGACGAATCGCGGCTGGCAAAACGTGCCGACCATATTCTTATACCCCTCGACATTAACGCCGTTCTTACCTCCCACGCTGGCGTCGACCTGCCCCAGCAGCGAGGTCGATATGAATCCGAAATCGAGGCCTCGCATATAGGTCGAAGCGACGAAGCCCGCCACGTCGGTGACGATGCCGCCTCCGACGGCGAGGATGAAGGTGGAGCGGTCCACTCCCAAATCTATGAATTTGCGGTACACGGCATCGGCCGTAAGCAGGGTCTTGCTCGTCTCGCCCAGCCCTATGAGCACATGGTCGAAACGGTTCACCAGTGAGTGATAATGGCGGTCGATGTTGGTATCCGACACCACGACCACGCGTCGATCGGGCAACAGACGCGGCAACAAATCGCCGACGCAACCGACCAGCACTTCGCTGCGATCCTTGATTTTTATACCGTAATTCATAATGACAGCTCCTTGAATAGTAGAGCAAAAATAACACATTTTCCCGATTAATTATTAACTTTGCGCGATTAATTTCAATTACTATGCAAAAACTTCGCAACATCGCAATTATTGCCCACGTCGACCACGGAAAGACGACCCTCGTGGACAAGATGATAGTTGCCGGACACCTGCTGCGTTCCGACACCAATACGGGAGACCTCATCATGGACAACAACGATCTGGAGCGCGAACGAGGTATAACCATTCTGTCCAAAAACGTTTCGGTCAAATACAAAGACTGCAAGATCAACATCATAGACACCCCGGGCCACGCCGACTTCGGCGGCGAGGTGGAACGCGTGCTCAACATGTGCGACGGCGTGCTGCTGCTGGTGGACGCCTTCGAAGGCACCATGCCGCAAACGCGTTTCGTGCTGCAAAAAGCGCTCTCGCTGGGCAAGAAACCCATCGTGGTGGTCAACAAGGTCGACAAACCCAACTGCCGCCCCGAGGTGGTGAACGAACAGGTCTTCGACCTCATGTTCTCGCTCAACGCGACCGAGGAGCAGCTCGACTACAAGACGATTTACGGATCGGCCAAGCAGGGATGGATGTCGCACGTGTGGAACCGGCCCACCGACTCCATCACCCCGCTGCTCGACGCCATCATAGACGAGATTCCCGCCCCCGAGCAGGTGGAGGGAACTCCGCAGATGCTCGTCACCTCGCTCGAATACTCGCCCTACGTGGGCCGTATCGCCGTGGGCAAGCTCACGCGCGGAGAGTTGCGCGCGGGACAGAACGTCACCCTCGCCAAACGCGACGGCAAGACGCTGGTAAAGAGCAAAATCAAGGATCTGATGGTCTTCGACGGACTCGGCAAGGCCAAGGTCGACAAAGTGGAGTGCGGCGAGATATGCGCCATCGTGGGAATCGACGGATTCGAGATCGGCGACACGATCTGCGATTACGAGAACCCCGAGCCGCTGCCTCCCATCGCCATCGACGAGCCTACGATGTCGATGTTGTTCACCATCAACAACTCGCCTTTCTTCGGCCGCGACGGCAAGTACGTCACCTCGCGCCACCTCAAGGATCGTCTCGACCGCGAGTTGGAAAAGAACCTCGCCCTGCGCGTCGAGCCCGGGCAGAATGCCGATTCGTTCGTGGTATACGGGCGCGGCGTGCTGCATCTGTCGGTGCTGATCGAGACCATGCGCCGCGAGGGATACGAATTGCAGGTGGGCCAGCCCAAGGTCATAATAAAGGAGATCGACGGGGTGAAGTGCGAACCCGTGGAGGAGATGACCGTCGACTGCCCCGACGAATATTCGGGCACCGTGATCGAGATGGTTACCAAACGCAAGGGAACCCTCGTCAACATGGAGTCGGACGGCGAACGCACCCGACTGGAGTTCCTCGTGCCGTCGCGCGGCATCATCGGCTTGCGCTCCAACATGCTCACCGCCACGGCTGGCGAGGCCATCATGACCCACCGACTCAAGGATTTCGAGCCGTGGATGGGCGATATCGAGATGCGCACCAACGGTTCGCTCATCGCCTCGGAGACGGGCACGGCGTACGCCTACTCGATCGATAAGTTGCAGGACCGCGGCCGCTTCTTCATCGCTCCGATGGACGAAGTTTATTGCGGTCAGGTAGTGGGCGAGAGCACCCGTTCGGGCGACATAACCATCAACGTCACCAAGGCCAAGCAGCTCACCAACATGCGCGCGTCGGGCGCCGACGACAAAGCCGTGATCGTTCCGCCCAAGATCTTCTCGCTGGAGGAGGCGCTGGAGTACATCAAGGCCGACGAATACGTGGAGGTGACGCCCAAGGCCATGCGTCTGAGAAAGATACTCCTCAGCGAGGTGGACCGCAAACGCGCTGCGAAATAGTTACGAGGTATGAACTACATTACGCTCGCATTGGTCACGGGAGCCGTGACGGGATTGCTGGACGTGGTGCCGATGATATCGAAAGGCATATCGTTCCGCTCGTGCGTTTCGGCTTTCTGCACCTATCTGTTTGCCGCCATACTGGTGTTTTACGGCGACCTGCCCTATCTGCCGTGGTGGGCCGACGGCTCGGCCACGGTGCTGATGATAGCCGTGCCTGTCATGTTGTGCCTCGTGGGCAAGGACCGCAAAGCCGCGCCCGCGATCTTCATGAACGCCGTGATATTGGGATTTCTGATCTCGGTATCGAAACACTATCTGACTTGATATCCGCCGACCGAAGCGGGGCGCAGCCCGCGAAGGGTACCATACGGGCCTTCGCGGGCTGCGGCTTTATCTACTCCTCTTTCAGCGTGGCGTACGACAGCAGATGCGCGGTTATTCCCGCCGCGAGCAGCACCATCGCCGCCTGCGCCCACAACCACTCGTCGACGACCGCCACGACGCAATAACCTATCGTGAGCCACACCATAGTGACCGATACGATCTTCACGCGCAGCGGAATGGCACGATTTTCTCGAAAATTGCGGATATACGGACCCAATCGCGGATGATTCGTCAACCATGCGTACAGCCTCGGCGAACTGCGCACGAAGAGCCACGCCGACAACAGCAGAAAAGGCGTGGTGGGGAGCAACGGAAGAAATATGCCCGCTATTCCCAGAGCGAGCGACACTATGCCGAGAAACGAAAGGAGTGTTTTCATCGCCGCAAAATTAATCATTGCCGACAAATAAGGGGCGGCGCAGATGCTAAAACGGTGAAAATTTCCTAATTTTGCGTCCGAAAAACAGATTGACCTTAAAACAATACGATCATGAAAAAGATAGGTATCGCCTGCGACCATGCGGGTTACGATATGAAAGAGTTTCTGGTGGGTTACCTCTCGGCCAAAGGTTACGAGGTGATCGATTTCGGCACGCACTCGGAGGAGAGCGTCGACTACCCCGACTTCGCGCACGCGCTGGCAACGTCGGTCGAGACAGGCGAAACGGAGCAGGGAATCGGCCTCTGCGGTTCGGGCGAGGGCATGGCCATGACTCTCAACAAGCATCAGGGCATTCGCGCAGGTCTCTGCTGGGCGCCCGAAATAGCCGAACTCACGCGCATGCACAACGACGCCAACGTGCTGGTGCTGCCCGCGCGTTTCATCGACAACGACGAGGCCGTGGCGATAGTCGACAAATTCTTCTCGTCGTCGTTCGAGGGCGGCCGCCACGTGCGCCGCGTGGAGAAGATCGCCTGCGAATAAAACGCGGATAATCTCTCCGCAACGATTATCGACATCGCTGTGCGATGTCGGCAGTTCGCCGCCGCTCCACGCGGCGGACTGCTGCTTCGCCCGAGGCCCGCGCAATTCCGCCGCCGTCGGCGAACCGCGAGCGCGAATCATATCGTCGGCGGCCCGAAAGCCCGCCGACGATTTTACATTTCAAATATGTAAGGCGTCATCGAGCGAAGCCTCTCGGCCGCGTTTTCGTCGTCGAACAGACCGAATACGGCCGACCCGCTGCCCGACATCGAGGCATACACGGCGCCCGCATCGAGCAACGCGCGTTTCACCTCCCCTATCTCGGGATACAACGCGAACACCGACTCCTCGAAGTCGTTCTTCACGCTCCCCTGCCATCTCTCCACGGGTTCGGCTATCCGCTCCGAAAGCGGACGCGCGGGCAGCGACGGCCTTACGCCCGAATATGCCTCGCGCGTGGAGACGCTCGCCCGCGGCTTCACTATCGCTATACGCATCCCGCGCAGATCGACGTCGACGGGCGTCATGATCTCTCCGCGCCCCTCGCACAACTGCGGAGTGTTGCGCACGAAGAAAGCCGTGTCGCTGCCGAGCTCGGCCGCCACCGCTATAAGCTCGTCTTCGCCGAGCCCCAACGAAAATATCTCGTTCAACGCCACTACGACGGCCGTGCCGTCCGACGATCCGCCTCCGAGTCCCGCGCCGAAAGGCACGCGTTTGTCGAGCGCGACGCGCACACCGCCGACGCCGTACCTCTCGCGCATGAGCCGATGCGATTTCACGCAGATATTCTGCTCGGGCGGACAATCCACCGTCATGCCCGCGGCGACGAACTCCACGCCGTCGCTCGCCGCGGGAGTTATCTCCAACTCGTCGTAAAGCCCGCGCACGGGGTACATTACGGTGCTCAGATCGTGATACCCGTCGTCGCGGCGACGCAACACGTCGAGCCCGAGGTTTATTTTGCAATTAGCCTTTACTTTCATAACCCTATCGTTTAAAACGGCGCCGACACGCCCTCGTACTCCGATCCCGAGATCACGCGCGTCTGCTCGAATCGGTTGCCGAAACGGTCGGTCGCCACGACCTTGACCTCGGCGTCGGGATTCTTCAATTCGTAAACATACATGTGACGGCACGTGGTCATCGAACTCTTGCGGCTGCCTCCCGACAACGCGCTGCGGCCGCAACGATGGCCTCGGCCCACGACGCCTATGTGATATCCCACGGCCCACCAATCCTTGCTCGACTTCACCGACGGTTTCTCCACGCCCGTGGTGGTCTTCAACGGCTTCATCAAACCCGTCGGACGACCGTCCTCGAACACCTCGATGCGCCACTCGGGATCGGCGTTCCACACGTTGGCCAACACGACGCCCCGTCCGAACGGCAAAGCGAAAGTCTCGTATTCGCCGCCGAAAACGGCGTCGCCGCGATATACGCGCAGCTGAAAATCGGGATCGAGCCCCGTACCGCGATAACGCCAGTCGCGGATCGTGGCGCCGTCGATATCGTAAACGCCGTAACCGTACGGAGCGCCGTCGCCGTTCAGGCGCGAGATCCACCATGCGCCGCAAACAGCCGCGTGGACATGTTCGTAAACTCCGTTGGGGTGAATATGGTTGCGGTTGTAGTGGGTATGTCCCGCCATGATATGCGCCTCGGCGAACTCGCCGAGCATCTCCACCACCTTCAGGGCATTCTCGTCCTTGCTCGCGCATATCGGGATATGCACGCACAAAACCACCATCTTGTCGCGCGGCACGAAGCTCAGATCGCGGCGCAGCCACTCCACCTGCTCGTCCGAAAAGCCCAACGCGTATTCGCTCGACCGCTCGCCGCTCTTATAGTCGATATTCTTCATCGACACGAAGTGCGCCTCGCCCCTGTTCCACGAATAATCGGCGGGGCCGAAGACGCTCTCGAACGCCCGACGATACTTCATGTTTATCGTACTGCTCCCCGCCTCCGCCTCGACGGGCACGAAGGTGTTGTCGTGGTTGCCCATAGTCTGGAATACGGGCATGCCGATCAGCCGTCGGTCCATCGCGCGCCGCATGCGCTCCATCACCCACTCGGCGTTAACCTTGTCCGACGAATAGGCCACATCGCCCAGCGTCACGCCGTAACTCGGCACGTCGCGCTCGCGCGAAGCCCGCATCACGTCGGGGACGGTCTCGCTGCGGAAACGCTCGATATGCCGTTCGGTCTGACACTGCGGATCGGCCATGCAAAAGAGCCGGAACTCCCGCTCCACGCCCTCGGGCAGAGGCTCCAGAGTGAAGTCGTAACGCTCCGCGTCGGCCGCCAAAGGCTTGTAGAACGACGGATATCCCGCTCGGACATTCACCGCATACTCGGCTGGAACCGAATAGAAGACGAACGCCGCGTCGGGATTGCGGTCGAGGCGATACACGCCTCGACGATCCGTCTCGCAACACGTAAAGCCGTCGCTTACCACAACGCCCGCCACGGGACGTCCCTTGTCGTCGCGCACCGCGCCGTAAAGGTCGTGGCCGCGGGGCGAAACACGCTGCGCCGCCACTCCCGAGCAGCCGCAAAGCAGCAGAACGAGTAATAATATCCGTTTCATCGCAAATCGTCGGTTTCAATCAATATTCGGTTTGCCGTCGTTGATAACAACTCCTTTACGGCCTCCTCGGTCGCCGCGACCAGCGCGGGACGCAGCCTCTCGATACGCACGCTCCACTCCCCGGCGTCGCCGTCGGCATTGTCGCTCACCAGCTTCAGGAACGCCGACACGGGCAACCTCCCTCCGAGTTCGTCGGCGTAAAAACGCACGGCGCGCGCAATGGCGTAACTCTCCATATCGAAGCAGTCGTAACGCCCCGCCGACGCGCGACGCTCGGCCGCAGTATCGGGCCCTATGAAGTCGTCGGACGATACTATCGACACGCCCTCGTCGCCCCTCGCCGCGAACTCGGGCGGGGTGGCGAATATCGAATCGACATATATGTCGCCCTGCACTATCACCGACGGCCGCAGAACCGTCCCCGTCGCGTGACGCAGCGACCCGCACGTTCCCGCATTCAGCACTGCGTCGTAATCGCCGCCCGAAAGAGCCTTCAGAGTCGCTTCGAAAGCTCGCAGCTTGCCCACTCCCGTAAACCTCACGTCGCACGACTCCGAGAGCCGACGCGCGCCCTCCGCTCCGAACTCATCCTCCAACGCGGCCAAAAGCAATATCTTTTTCATGGAATAATCTTTATACGACAAATATACGAAGAATTTTGGAGAAAGTAAGGTTATGTAGAGGAATAAGGTTAAGTGTTTGAGTGGCAGAAATGTTACCCGTTGATTCTCGTCGAGTTGCGAAAAGGCCGAAAAGCAGGATTTCGAGGAGTTGAACGAGGTTTTCATTACTTATCCGCTGCCTTTTTCGGATCGGCAAGGAGGTCGCAAAACCTTGTTTCCGCTCTTGGAAAATGGTTCTGCACTTCAAGAAACGCCGGTTTTCTCGCAAGAGTTCACGACAAAGGTAGTCGTTTTACTCTGAGTTTCGCGAAAAGACGGCTCCGGAGGTGATGGCATAGTATCTTATTCTATGTTCCGCTTTGTTCTTCACAGCTTCAAACAACTCTATATCAGTTAATTTTGTAAACGGTTAATAGAGTTATGAATCACGAGGATGTAAAGGTCGCGTTCTACCTCAAAAAGAACGTTTTCAGTAAGCCGAGGGCAGAGACGAACTCGTTCGCACTATGCCGAGGCGAGAAAAGGTGCACGAACGTGAACGAATCAGACAGTGCGGGTCGTTGCTCCGTCATGGGTCGCTTGACTGTCGGAGGGTCGGAGTGCGTGTTCAGTGCCAAGATGCTCGCGCCGCGTTCGATGTGGGTGTCGGGTCGCGCCAAAGGCAAAAGCGCCGAGGCGGTCGAA
>CAJUMU010000032.1 GCA_910587675.1 uncultured Alistipes sp.
CCCTCGGCTTAATCGTATCTTTGGCTTCGCCTTAGATACTTCGCCTCGGCAAAATCGCAAATAAAATTTGCTTTTGCCCTCGGCTTGATCGTATCTTTGGCTTCGCCTTAGATACTTCGCCTCGGCAAAAACGCAAATAAAATTTGCTTTTGCGCTCTGCTTAATCGTATCTTTGGCTTCGCCTTAGATACTTCGCCTCGGCAAAAACGCAAATAAATTTGCTTTTGCCATCGGCTTAATCGTATCTTTGACGGTCGAAAACTATCCTGAATATCGAATGAAGACTTTTTATACGGTATTGCTGCTATTGGTGTCGAACGTGTTCATGACATTCGCATGGTACGGCCACCTGAAACTGCAACAGATGAAGATATCGTCGTCGTGGCCGCTTTACGCCGTCATACTCTTCTCGTGGATGATCGCTCTGGCGGAGTATTCGTGCCAAATCCCCGCCAACCGAATCGGATTCGCTGGCAACGGAGGTCCCTTCTCGCTGATGCAGCTGAAGGTGATTCAAGAGGTCGTCACGCTGGTCGTATTCACTCTGTTCACCACGCTCTTTTTCCGCGGCGAGTCGCTGCACTGGAACCATTTCGCCGCCTTCGCGTGTCTCGTGATGGCGGTGTGGTTCGTATTCATGAAATAATCCCATGACCCGCGAAGAACTCGACATATTGCTTTTGCCCGAGGTGCGCGACGCCGTCGACCGCCATGCGGGGGAGGATCCGCTGCGGATAGCTCTCGACCGCCGCATTCCCCATGCGCGCGAGGTGGCCACGCAGGTGAAGTATCTCGGGCGGGCGCGGACCAAGCTGCCGTCGCTGTGGGCGGCGCGGTGCATCATCCCGCCGCGGGCGTTCGAACAGTCGTCGAGCGAGGAGTGCGCCGCCGCGAAACGTATCTCGGGCGGATCGGTCCTCGACCTCACGTGCGGATTGGGCGTCGACGCGATGGCTTTGTCGCGGCGTTTCGAGCGGGTTACGGCTGTCGAACGCGACGAGACGCTGGCCGAGGTCGTGCGCGAGAACATGCGGCGCACGGGGATCGATAACGTCGAGGTGGTAACCGTCTCGGCCGAGGAGTACGCGGCCTCGTGCCGCGAGCGGTTCGACTGGATCTACGTCGATCCCGACCGTCGCGCGGCGGAGGGGCGCAGGGCCGTGCGTATGGAGGATTGTTCGCCCGACGTGGCGGGGATGCTGCCCGAGCTGCGGCGGTTGAGCGACCGATTGGCGGTGAAGTGTTCGCCGCTGTTCGACATCGACGAGGCGTTCCGCATCTTCGGCGATTGCGGCGCAGAGGCCGTGTCGCTGCGCGGCGAGTGCAAGGAGGTGATGATCTATGCCGACGGGCGGCGGCCGACGGTTGCGGCCGAGGCGATAGGGGTCGGACGTTTCGAGACGTCGCGCGAGGAGGCTCTCGGCGAGCCGTGCTCGGCGGCGTTCGATCCCGACGCATACTCTTGGATAGTGGTGCCCGACGTGGCGTTGCAGAAGGCGCGCCTCACGCTCAGCCACCTGCGAGGCAAAGCCGACGCGTGGGGCAATAATTCGTTCGCATTCGCCCGCGAGAGGCCCGAGGGGGTATTGGGGCGCGTGCTCCCGATCGAACGCGTGGAGCCGTACGATCCGAAGGCACTGCGTCGCGAGCTGCGCGGCGAGGGGGTGGATATGCTGTGCCGTGAATTTCCCTTTTCGGTCGACGAGGTTCGCCGCCGCACGGGGATGCGGAGCGGCGATGCGCACCGCTTGGCCCTCACCCGCATAGCGGGACGCTGCTGGACCGTAAGGATCGCGACGAGGCGGTAGGGTGGTCTACTCCTCGTCGTAATACATGCCGTCCATCAGGGCGTCGATTTCGCGACGCTCTTTTTTGGTGGGGCGGCCCGTGCCGCGCTCGCGGAACACGAAAACGGTCTCGCGGGGCGCCGAGAGCTTGTCGAGCTCCTCCTGCGGGGTGATGTTGACGCAGTAGTCGGGCACGTTCTTGGCCGGCTGGCGGCTGCTGACGAGCCCCGTCACCTTATACCTATAGACCACCGGCATGCGCTTCACCTCTATGATATCGCCCTCGCGAACCTCGCGCGAGGGTTTGCAGTAACCGCCGTTCACCGCGACGCGGTTGTTGCGGATGGCTTCGGCCGCGTCGCTGCGGGTCTTGAACACCCGCACGGCCCAAAGGTATTTGTCGAGTCTTATGTCGTCCATAACGTTTTGTTTGAAGTATTCGTATATCGACATGACTTTGTCATGTCGGCAGTTCGCCGCCGCTCTGCGCGGCGGACTGCAACTCGCTTTTCGCTCGTTCGCGTCCTTCGCCGTCGGCGAACATTATCCCTGCTTTTTAAACATCCTCGCTGTGCGAGCCCTCCTCGGTCTGGCGGCTCACGCTGAGGATCATTCCGAGTCCTATGGCGGTGAAGAGCAGCGACGAACCGCCGCGCGAGATCATCGGCAGGGTCTGTCCCGTCTCGGGTATGATGTTCACCGTCACCATGATGTGCAGCAGAGCCTGCCCCGTAATGAGCAGCGCGATGCCGAGTGACAGCATGGCGGGGTACTTCTTGGGGCAGCGTTCGAATATCTCGATGGCGCGGAAAAACACCCACACATACAACGCTATGAGTATCATCGCGATGCCGATGCCGTACTCCTCGACGAAGAAGGCGAAGGCGTAATCGCTCTCGGGGTGGGTCATCTCCACGCGCACCGCGCTCTGACCCGCGCCGCGGCCGAGTATTCCTCCGCTGTAAATGGCTATCATCGAACGTTCGGTGTCGGTAAGTTCGTCGACGGGGATCTCCATGCGCGGCGTGGTCCACAATTCGAGCCACGTCGAGATACGTCCGTGCGCCGTCTGGCTGCGGCCCAGACCGAGCAGCGCGACCAGCGCCGCGCCCGCCACGGCCCACTTCACGAGTCGGAATATCTCCGACCACCTCACGCGGCCTATGTAGAGCATCGCCAGCGAGAGCACGAACGCCAGCACGGCCGACGATGTGTGGGCGGGCATTATGACCATGCACGAGAGCACTATCGGGACGAAGATCGAGAGTCCGCCTTCGCGCCACACGCGTCGCTGCTTGGGCTGCATCCACGTCCAGAATTGCAGCGACGGCACGATCTGCATGGTGCGCACGGTCGACTGCCGCGCGGCGAGCTGCTGCGCCAGATACATTACGAGCGTCACCTTAAGCATTTCGGAGGGTTGGAACTGGAATCCGAACAGCGGAATCCAACGCGCCGCGCCGTTGGTCGTCACGCCCATGAAGTAGACCGACGCCGTGAGCAGCAGCGACAGCGCGAAGAGCGGCGTGGAGAGCTTGCGGTAGGTGACGCTGTTGACTCGATGCACGAAAAAGAGGGCGATGATGCACAACGCCAGCAGAAAGAGCTGCGAGCGCAGGAACTGCGCCGTCGAGATCGCCGAACGGGCGTTGTAGGCCATCTTGGCGGTGGACGAGTATACCACCAGCACCGAGATAATCATCAACGAGATGATGATGACCCACAGCACGCGGTCGCCGCCGAACAGCCGTCGCGCCAGAGCTATCGCGCCGCTGCCGCGCGACTCGGGTCCGGCGGTCGCCTCGTCGGCGCGCGGCGGCGCTTCGTCCTCGACGGGATCGGCTCTCCGCGCCCGACGGCGGGCATCGGCGTCGGCGTCCGCTTCGGCCACGCGTCGCACGTAATCCGAGTAGTTGTTGTTTTCGTTATCGGTCATGACAGTTTTTTCGATTGATTGTAAACCGCGCGGGCCGCAGCCTCGCCTATTTCAATACATTCTCGCGCACCCACTCCTTGAACAACTCGCCGCGCTGTTCGTAATTCTTAAAGAGATCGAAGCTGGCGCAGGCGGGCGACAACAGCACCGCATCGCCCTCGCGAGCCGCGGCGCGAGCCGCGCGCATGGCCTCGTCCAGCGACGACGTGTCGACCACTTCGGGCACTACCCCCGCGAACTCCTTCACGAGTTTGGCGTTGTCGACGCCCATGCAGATCAGCGTGCGCACCTTCTCGCGCGCGAAGGCCTTCAAAGGTTCGTAGTCGTTGCCTTTGTCGGTGCCGCCCGCGATCCACACCACGGGGCGCGTCATGCTCTCCAGCGCGTACCACACCGAATCGACGTTGGTCGCCTTCGAGTCGTTGATCCACTGCACGCCGTCGCGTTCGCCCGCGGGTTCCAAACGGTGTTCGACGGGCGAGAACCCGTATATCGACCGTTCGATCGATGCGGGATCGACTCCCGCGGCCAGCGTCGCCAAAGCCGCCGCCATGGCGTTGTAGGCGTTGTGCAGGCCGAGGATCTTCATGCGCGAGATGTCGATACGCACCTGCTTGTCGCCCACGCGGGCGATGAACTCGCCGTCGGGGTCGAGATAGGCGTCGCCCGCGCCGCTCGCCACCGCCGTGCGCGCCGCGAAGGGCAATTGGCGCATGCGCAGGTCGTATTTGCCTATCTCGCCCGCGATGACGGGATCGTCGGCCGAGTAGACGAACGCGCAACGCGAATGCTGGTTACGGACGATGCGCATCTTGGAGTCCACGTAGTTCTGGAAACAGTAGTCGTAACGGTCGAGGTGGTCGGGGGTGATGTTGGTCAGTACCGCCACGTCGGCCCTGAAGTCGTACATGCCGTCCAGCTGGAACGAACTGAGCTCCAGCACGTACCAGTCGTAACTGCCCGTCGCTACGGAGTAGGCGAAGCTCTCGCCTATGTTGCCGCCTAAGGCCGCGTTCACGCCCGCGTCGCGCATGATCTTGTAAATGAGCGAAGTGGTGGTGGTCTTGCCGTTCGATCCCGTGACGCAGATCGTGCGGGCCTTGCCAATGTAGCGGCCGGCGAACTCCATCTCCGAGATTACGGGGATTCCGCGTTCGCGCACGGCTCGCACCACGGCGGCTTTCTCGGGTATGCCGGGAGACTTCACCACCTCGTCGGCCGCGAGGATGCGCTCCATCGTGTGGCCGCCCTGCTCGTACTCCACGCCCTCGTCGTCGAGTATGCGGCGGTAGCGTTCGGCTATCGCGCCCGCATCCGACAACAGCACGTCGAATCCCTTTCTCTTGGCCAGAACAGCCGATCCGTAACCGCTGATTCCGCCACCCAGAACTACTATTCGTTTCATGGCTTTCGTTATTTTCATATCTCTTGTTATCCTATCCGTTCGGGACGCAGACTGCGAAGGGCGCGACAGCGGGCCTTCGCGGGGCGAGGCTGCGGCCCGCGCGGTTCTGCGAACCGCAATCCCCTATCGTATCTTGAGCGTAACCAGCGTCAGCGCGCTGAGCAGCATCGACACGATGAAGAAGCGCATGACGATCTTGGTCTCGAATATTCCCGCCTTCTGGTAGTGGTGGTGCAGGGGCGACATGAGGAATATCCGTCGGCCTTCGCCGTAACGGCGTTTGGTGAATTTGAACCAGCTCACCTGCATCATCACCGACACCGACTCCACCAGAAAAAGTCCGCACAACAGCGGCAGCAGCAGCTCCTTGCGGATGCAGAGGGCGAAGACGGCTATGATGCCGCCTATCGAGAGTGAGCCCGTGTCGCCCATGAATATCTGCGCGGGGAACGAGTTGTACCACAAAAATCCCATCAGCGCGCCGCACATGGCCGCGGCGAATACCACCAGCTCCGACGAGTCGGGGATGTACATTATATTAAGGTAGTCGGCATAGATTATGTGCCCCGACAGATAGGCCAGCACGCCCAGCACCATCACTATCGGCACCGACACCGTGGTCAGCAGGCCGTCGAGCCCGTCGGTGAGGTTCGCGCCGTTCGACACGGCCGTCACCACGAAGATCGCCACACCGATGTAGAGCAGGAGCGTCAGCAGCCCGTTGCCGCCCACGATCCAGCCGTAATCGAACTCGTTGTTCTTTATGAACGGGATGGTAGTTTTGGTCGTCTTCTGCGGCGTGGGGTCCATTACGGCGCGCTGGGTCTGCGTCACCACGGTCTGGCCCGCCTCGTCGACGTATATCGTCTCCGACGGCGCCGACACCTTTTCGCGGATCACCACCTCTTGCGAGAAGCACATGACCGATCCCACGATGATGCCCAAACCGACCTGTCCCACCACCTTGAACTTGCCTTTCAGACCCTCTTTCTTGTGGCGGAACGTCTTGATGTAGTCGTCGAGGAACCCGATGAAGCCCAGCCACACGGCCGATACGAGCATCAGCAGCACGTATACGTTGTCGAGGCGTCCCACCAGCAGCACTGGCACCAGCACCGCCAGCAGGATTATAACGCCGCCCATCGTGGGGGTGCCCTTTTTCGAAAGCTGGCCTTCGAGACCCAGATCGCGGATCTCCTCGCCTATCTGGTGGCGTTGCAGGGCGCGGATTATCGACCGCCCGAAGAATATGGTAATGAGCAGCGCCAGAATCACGGCCACGGCCGCGCGGAACGAGATGTATTGGAACATACCCGAACCCGGGATGTCGTAATACAGGTCGAGATAACGAAACAGTGAGTAAAGCATGTCTGTTTTTTAATGTTGAATTTCATTCTTCCATTTCTCGCCTCGGCATAGTCCGAACGAGTTCGGTTCTGCGCTCGGCTTAACGAAATGGTTAGTTTTTCGTGTGTTTATCGTTTTATTCAATAGCGTCCTTTGAAGGGCAGCCTGCGGCCCGCCGCGCTATACTTTCATCTCGCGGAACGCCGCCGCCAGCTCCTCGCGGTCGTCGAAATGACGCTTCTCGCGCCCCACGATCTGGTAGGTCTCGTGTCCCTTGCCCGCGACGAGGATTATGTCGTTCGGACGCGCCAGCATGACGGCCGTGCGGATGGCCTGCGCGCGGTCGGCGATGCGCAGACAGCGCGCCCCCTCGCGAACGCCCGCCATTATCTCGTCGAGGATCGCCTCGGGATCCTCCGTGCGGGGATTGTCCGAGGTGAATATGGCTATAGAGGCGTCGCGCGAGGCTATGGCTCCCATCTCGGGCCGCTTGGCGCGGTCGCGGTCGCCGCCGCAGCCGCACACCGCTATGAGCTGCTGCGAGGGTTTGCGGATATCGTTCACGGTGGCGATCACGTTCTCCAGCGCGTCGGGCGTGTGGGCGTAGTCGACTATGGCCGTTATCCCCGACTCCGAGCGCACGGGTTCGAAACGGCCCCTCACCGAGCGCAGGGCGCTCAGGGCGCGCAGCGTCTCCTCCTTGTCGGCCCCGAGCAGCCGCGCCGTGCCGTATACGGCCAGCAGGTTGCAGGCGTTGAAGCGGCCGAGGAAATTCACCCACACCTCGCTGCCGTCCATGCGTAGCAGCATGCCGTCGAAGAGCATCTCGACGATCTTGCAATTGAAGTCGGCCGCCGTGCGCAGCGAGTAACGGCTCGTGCGGGCGCGGGTGTTCTGCGCCATAACCTCGCCGTTGCGGTCGTCGGCGTTCACCAGAGCGAAAGCCTCCTCGGGCAGCGAGTCGAAGAGGCGTTTCTTGGCCTTGATATACTCCGCGAAGGTCTTGTGATAGTCCAGATGGTCGTGGGTTATGTTGGTGAATACGGCTCCCTCGAATTTCAGCCCTCGGATGCGCTCCTGCACTATCGAGTGCGACGACACCTCCATGAAGCAGTATTCGCACCCCGCGTCGACCATCTCGCGCAGCATGGCGTTGAGCCGCACGGCGTCGGGCGTGGTGTGCGTCGACTCCGTTTCGCGGTTCCCCACGCGGTAGACCACCGTGGAGATCAACCCCGCGCGATAGCCCAGCGCGCCGAACAGATCGCACAGCAGCGTGGCCACGGTGGTCTTGCCGTTGGTGCCCGTCACGCCCACCAACCGCAGCTCGCGCGACGGGTGGTCGTAAAAGGCGGCGGCCATGTCGGCCATCGCGCCGTTGCTGTCGTCGACGACCACGTAGCTAACGCCCTCTTTCTGCTCGGCGGGCAGCTCCTCGCACACCACGGCCGCCACGCCCGCCCGCACGGCGTCGGCGATGAAGTCGTGGCCGTCGCACTGCGTGCCCCGCACGGCGAAGAAGCAGTCGCCCGCGCCCGCTTTGCGCGAGTCATAATGCAGGCCCGCGATCTCGGGGTCGGTAGAGGTGACTATGGTGCGCGCGGCCGTGGCCGCGAGCAGTTCGCTGAGTCGTTTCATCGTTCTATATCAAATTTTCTTTCTCTCTCTCTGTTTCGCGGTTCGTCGCGTCGCGATGCGGGCGTCTTACCTGAGCGTTACGGTCACATGCTGTCCCGCGCGTATCTTGCGCCCCGCGGGGATGCTCTGCGAACGCACCGAGCCTTTGCCCGTGAAGGTCACGCGCAGCCCGCGGCTTTCGAGCATGTAGAGGGCATCCTTCAACCCCATGCCCACCACGTTGGGCATGGTGGCGCGGTCGGCCTCCGAGGTGTGGATGTCGACGTTGCGCAGACTGTCGGTGCGCGATACGCCCCATCCGTGGCGGTCGGTGAACGACACTCGCGGCGAGAACTTGTCGGCCACGCGCCGCACGTCGGCTATGTTGCCGCCCTTCACCCGCGCGGGGTAATGCTTCTCGCGCGAGGGGGTGAGGGTTTGGTGCCAATCCTCGTCGCGATAATATATGTAGTGCACTATGTCGCGTTCGACGGGACCCGCCAACCCCGCGCCGTAAACCGTGGTGCCGCGTCCGCGGCGGGTGAAGATCGAGGTCATGACGGTGTATTTGGGATTGTCGGCGGGGAAATATACCGCCATCGAACCCAGATAGTAGCCGTCGGAGTACTTTATGCCGCTCTGGGCGAACTTCGCCGTACCCGTCTTGCCCGCCACGCGGAACGAGAGGGTGTCGCGGAAATAGGCCTTGGCCGTACCCGTGCGCGCCGTCTCCTCCAGACACTCGCGCACCACGTCGAGCGCGCCGCTCGAACAGATGCGGTCGACCAGCACCCGCGGAGGGAACCGATCGACGGTCTTGCCGCCGCGCCGCACTTCGCGTATCAGACGCGGCGCCATCATGCGGCCGTCGTTGGCCACGGCGTTGTAGAGCACCAAGGTGTGGATTGGCGGCAGCTCGATGGCGTAGCCGTAACCGAGGTTGGGCAGCGTGTGCGCCGACCACGATTTCGATTTCTTGCCGTACTCGGGCAGCAGCGGCGACGCCTCGCCCATGTCGTCGAGCCCCGTGGTGCGGTCCAGTCCTAAATGCCTGAGGTATTTCAGGTATCGTTCGGGATCGTTCTTGTAGGCCTGATATATCGCCTCGGCGAAGTAGACGTTCGACGACTGCGCCACTGCCTCCTTCAGGTCGATCTCGCCGCCTATGTTGTGCGAGTCCTGAATGAGGGGGCCACGGTTGCCGCCGATCCGCACGGCGCGGCCGTGAAAGGTGTCGTATCTCTTGGTGATGGGCACGTCGCAGTCGTCGACCAACGCCAGCAGGGCCGCTAACTTGAACGTCGACCCGGGTTCCATGCGTCGGCTGAGGGCGTAATTCTCCTTCTCGATGTAGACACCGCTGCGCTCCGAGGTCTCGCCCAGATTGACCAAGGCCAGAATGTCGCCCGTGGCCACCTCCATAACCATCGCGGTGCCCCATATCGCGCGCTCGGCCACGAGCTGGCGGCGCAGGGCTTGGTCGGCGATGTGCTGTATGTCGACGTCGATGGTGGTGATTATGTCCATGCCGTCCTCGGCGTCGATGTTGTCGCCGCTGTGCACCACGCTCGAGAACCCGGGGGCTATGCGCTGGCGCAGCATGCGGCCGTTGCGCCCTTCGAGTATCTCGCGGTAGACCGCCTCGATGCCGTAATTGCCCCGATCGCCCACCAGACCCAGCGTGCGGCGGCCCAACTCGCCATAGGGATAGACGCGCTGGTCGACCGTCACCAGATTGTAGGTCATGCCCATGTTCCAGTTCAGGATGGGGTATTTGCGCAGCTCCTGCCACTCGTTGTAGTCGACGGGGCGGGGCATGATCGCCACGGGGGTGTGGTCGCGCATGGTGTCGTAGAGCTTCACCGTCTTGAACTCGTCCTTGCGCAGGATATCCCACACGCGGGCGAAGAATCCGTCGGAGCGGCGCACGGTGGTGTCCTTGCGGAAGGTCACCTTGTAGCGTTTCTGATGCTCGTCGACCAAGCGGCGGCGATACTCCGACGCCGAGCGGTCGCGGAAGAAGCGGGACAGAAGTTTCGAGAGCGAATCGGCCTGCTCGCGGAACAACGCCAGCGAATCGAAGCCGTCGCTGGCCATGTCGAAGTCGACGCGGTAGCGCAGGATCGAGGTGGCCAAGGGTTCGCCGTCGCGCGCCAGAATCGAGCCGCGCCGCGAATATACCGAGTCGGCGACGAAGATGCGCTGTTGCAGGCGGTCGGCGTTGTATGCGATCTCGCCGCTGAAGCCCAGCACCCACACGAGGCGTACCA
The DNA here is from genome assembly GCA_910587675.1 of uncultured Alistipes sp. Taxonomy (GTDB): domain Bacteria; phylum Bacteroidota; class Bacteroidia; order Bacteroidales; family Rikenellaceae; genus Alistipes. The sequence continues at coordinate 10,363 of CAJUMU010000032.1, forward strand.
TGACGCACAATCCCACGAGGATGAAGAGGCCGTAAACCTTCTTCACCCTCGCGTACATCTCGTCCTTTATGTCCGTTTCTCGTTTCTGTCTTGCCATTTTAAATCCAAATCGCTTATGCGCGGCCTCGCCTTGTCGGAGCGTCGTCGCTTCGGTAGGTCCGATCGGCGCGGCCGTCTAATCCTCCACCACGGCCTTGGGCTTGCGCGGGTCTTGCAAGTCGATGCCGCGACGCCGCAGCTCCTCGACCATCGCCGCGTGGGTGGTGCGGCGGTGCAGCTGCTCCTGAAGGCGTATCGACCGCTCGCGCAGAAGCTGCACCTCGCGTTCCATGCGCGAATACTTCAGATCGGCGTGCAGGGCCGTGAACATCACCACGATGCTGACGAAGCATATCGCCGCGATGGCCGCGAAGTAGCGGTAGTTCTCCGCCACGCTGCGGTTCACCAGAATGTTGCCCGAGAAGATGAGCCACAGCAGCCGCGAACGCTTGTGCCGACGGCGGCTCTGCTCCTCCTCGGCCTCCTCGCGCTCCAAACGCTCCTCCTCGAGGTCGCGCTCTATCTCCTCGTCGGCCTCGCCGCTCTGTACGCGCAGAATCTCGCGGCGCACGCGGCGGCGGAACTCCTCGTCCTCCTCCAGCCGCCTCTGCTCCTCCTCGCTCTGCGGGTCGAAATCGTCGTTTTCGGGTCGCATGATCTGTTTGTTCTTTATAATATTATCGACATCGCTTGTCGATGTCGGCAGTTCGCCGCCACCCCGCGCGGTGGACTGCTGTCGCATTCCTGCCGCTGTCGGCGAACAGCCTCCGATTACAATTTCACCGCCGCCCGCAGCTTTGCCGAGCGCGAGCGCGGGTTGCGCGCCACCTCTTCCGCCGAGGGCACGACAGCCTTGCGCGTCACGACTTCGAAAGGCGACGAGGCGCGGCCGTAGAAATCCCGCTCCACGCGCCCCTCGAAGTTGCCGCTGCGCATGAAGTTCTTCACCAGACGGTCTTCGAGCGAGTGATAGGATATCACCGCCAGCCGCCCGCCCGGGCGCAGCACCTTGAGCGACTGTTCCAACGCCATCTTCAACGCCTCCATCTCGCCGTTGACCTCGATCCGCAGGGCCTGAAACAACTTGGTGAGGAACTTCGACTCGTCGCGCTTAGGGGTGCAGGGCGCCACCGCCGCCACCAATTGCGAGGTGGTCAGCAGGGGCGATCGCTCGCGACTCCGCACGATACATGCCGCGATTTTCCACGTCGTCTCCAGCTCGCCGTAATCGCGCAGCACGCGGGCCAGCGAGTCGGCGTCGTAACGGTTCACCACATCGGCCGCCGTGCGTCCTCCGCGGCGGTTCATGCGCATGTCCAGAGGTCCGTCGCCGCGGAACGAGAAGCCGCGTTCCGTCTCGTCGAAGTGGTGCGACGAAACGCCCAGATCGGCCAGAATCGCGTCCGCGCGCTCCACGCCGCGCAGCCGCAGCGCGCCGCGCAGAAAGCGGAAATTGCTCTCCACATAGTGGAAACGGTCGTCCCGAGGGGCGTTGGCGAGCGTGTCGCTGTCCTGATCGAAGGCATAGAGCCGCCCTTCGGGTCCGAGCTTCGAAAGTATGTGCCGCGAGTGTCCGCCGCCGCCGAAGGTGAGGTCGCAGCAGATGTCTGCGGGTGCGATGTCGAGCAGCGCGACCGACTCCTCCAGAAGCACGGGCACATGGTATGTCATAGCGTCGAAAGACATTTTTGTATCTCAAAAGCGTATTTGGGCATAAAGGTACTGCTTTTAGCAGAAATGTTGCTTATTTCTCGCGTAATATTTTTCGCTCTATCTTCGGCGGCTGCGGGGGTCGCACCAAAAGTGCGAGCCGCCGAAGATAGTCCCGCTCGACGCGGGACGATAATTAAATTGGTAAAATGCTTATGGAACGAATCGACATAGCCGATATTTTGCGGCGCCGCGCTCCGCGATTCGCGCAGCTGCTCCCACGAGCGGTCGTGCGGCGGTTGCGCGAGCTGCTGCACGAGGACGAGATAAACTCATTCCTGCACCGCTATCGCGACGCCGAACCGCAGGAGGTGCTCGGCGCATGGCTCGACGAGCTGTGCGTGACCTGCCGCGTCGAGGGCTTGGACTCGATACCCCTCGACGGCCGCTATCTGGTCGTGGCGAACCACCCCTTCGGCGGACTGGACGGCGTGGCGGTCTGCCACGCCCTCTGCCGGCGTTTCGGAGGCGTGAGAGCCATAGTCAACGATCTGCTGACGCACATCGAGCCGCTGCGCCCGCTGTGGATTCCCGTCAACAAGGCGGGCGCGCAGCAACCCGAGTACGCCGCCATACGCGAACGCGCCTTCGCCTCCGACCTGCCCGTGCTGACCTTTCCCGCAGGGTTGTGCTCGCGCCGCACGCGCCGCGGGGTGGAGGATCCCGCGTGGCGCGCCTCATTCGTTCGCTTGGCCGAGCGTTACGACCGCACCATTATCCCGCTTTACGTGGGCGGCAGCCTCTCCGACCGCTTCTATCGGGCGGCGTGGCTGCGCAAGGCGTTGGGCGTGAAGTTCAATTTCGAAATGCTGCTGCTCGCCGACGAGATGTTCCGCCAGCGGGGTACCGACATCGCGATGAGGGTCGGCGCGCCCATCCGTCCCGCCGATCTGCGGCCGCTGGCGAGCGACGCCGAACGCTGCCGCATGGTGCGGCGGCGGGTCTACGCCCTCGCGCAAAACACCCGCGTGCTATGACCCGCCGTTCATCGATATCGTCGCGCACGGCCGTCGCCGTGGCTCCTCCGCTGCCCCGCGAGGCCGTCGAGGAGGAGCTGGCCGCCCTGCGCCCCGTAGCCGTCTCGACGCGGGGAGGCTATCGGCTCTATTCGTTCCGCGCGGCCGAGGCCCCATCGCTCATGTACGAGACGGGGCGTCTGCGCGAGGAGGCGTTCCGCAACTCGGGCGGCGGCACGGGGCGCGCCGTCGATATCGACGCCGACGACACCGCTCCCGAGGGTTACCGCCAGCTCGTCGCGTGGGATCCGCGCCGTCGCGCCATTGCGGGCGGCTACCGTTACGCGATCTGCGGCGAGTGTGACGAGGATAACATCTCGTCGTCGCACTATTTCCGTTTCAGCGAAGATTTCCGCCGCGATTTCCTGCCGCATGCCGTCGAGCTGGGCCGTTCGTTCGTCGCGGGGAGCGGAGCGAAGGAGCGCGGGGCTCATCCGCTCTTCGCGATGGAGTCGTTGTGGCAGGGGTTGGGCCGCATCGTGGCCTCGCGTCCCGACGTGCGCTACCTGTTCGGCAAGGTGACGGTATATCCGCATTACGACGCCGAGGCGCGGCGGCTGCTCATGACATTTTTGCATAGGTTCTTCGGCTCCGACAGCCCGCTGCTGAGCGCCCGCGAGCCCGCCGATCAGCCTCTCGCCGAGGGGATCTTCACCGCGCCCTCTTACGCCGAGAATTATGCGCTTCTGCTGCGATTGCTGCGCGAGCGGGGCGAGAACGTGCCGCCCATGATCCACGCCTACATGCGCCTCTGTCCCGCGATGCGGGTGTTCGACACTGCCGTCAACCGCGACTTCGGCGACGCGTACGAAACGGCCGTGCTGCTCCCCGTCGGGGAGATCCGCGCCGAAAAGCGGGAAAAATATCTCGAAAAAACCATCGTCGCGCCTTAAAATGGCGCGTCGGCGTTTGGCGGTATGGGTTTTTATGCCTATCTTTGTGCGCAACAAAAACCCAAGATTATGTCGTTCATAGATGAAAGGGTACAGTCGACAGGGTTGACCTTCGACGACGTGTTGCTCGTACCCGCCTATTCGGAAGTGTTGCCGCGAACAGTCTCGACCGAGACGCACTTTTCGCGAAATATCAAACTGAACATACCTATCGTGTCGGCCGCGATGGATACGGTCACCGAGGCTCCGCTCGCCATAGCCCTCGCGCGCGAAGGCGGCATAGGCGTCATTCACAAGAACATGTCGATCGCCGAGCAGGCGGCCCACGTGCGTCGCGTGAAGCGCGCCGAGAACGGCATGATTTACGATCCGATCACCATAACCAAGGAGCAGACGGTGGGCGACGCGCTGAAGCTGATGCACGACAACAAGATCGGCGGCATTCCCGTCATCGACGCCGACAACCGCCTGATCGGCATAGTCACCAACCGCGACCTGCGTTTCCAGCGCGACATGAACCGCGCCATCGACGAGGTTATGACCAAGGAGAATATCATCACCACCCACAGCACCGAGCTGGAGAAGGCGTCGGAGATTCTGCTGCGCAACAAGATCGAGAAGCTGCCCGTGGTGGACGACCACGGCAAACTGATCGGTCTTATCACATATAAGGACATCACCAAGGTTCAGGACCATCCCAACGCCTGCAAGGATTCGAAAGGACGTCTGCGCGTGGCGGCGGGAATAGGCATTACGCCCGATGCCGTCGAGCGCGTGAAGGCCCTCATGGCCGAGAGCGTCGACGCCGTGGTGCTCGATTCGGCTCACGGACACTCGAAAAACGTGGTCGAGATGCTCAAGAAGATCAAGAGCCAGTTCCCCGAGCTGGACGTGGTGGTGGGCAACATCGCCACCGCCGAGGCGGCCCGTTACTTGGTGGAGGCGGGAGCCGACGGCATCAAGGTGGGCATCGGCCCGGGCTCGATCTGCACCACGCGCATCATCGCGGGAGTGGGCGTGCCCCAGCTTACGGCAATCTTCGAGGCTTCGAACGCCATCAAGGGCAGCGGCATCCCCGTCATCGCCGACGGAGGCCTGCGTTACTCGGGCGACTGCGTGAAGGCTCTGGCCGCGGGCGGCGACTGCGTGATGATAGGTTCGATGTTCGCGGGCACCGAGGAGTCGCCGGGCGAGACGATCATCTACAACGGACGTAAATTCAAGACATATCGCGGTATGGGCTCGATCGACGCCATGAAGGCGGGTTCGCGCGACCGCTATTTCCAAGGCGAGGAGAAGAACGACATGAAGCTCGTGCCCGAGGGAATCGTGGGCCGCGTGCCGTTCAAGGGCTCGCTCAGCGAGACGGTGTACCAGCTCGTGGGCGGCATCCGCGCGGGCATGGGTTACTGCGGCGCAAAGGATATGGCTTCGTTGCAGAAGGCCCGCTTCGTGCGCATTACCTCCAACGGCGTGGTGGAGAACCATCCCCACGACATAACCATCACCCGCGAAACCCCCAACTACTCGCGCGGAGAGTAAGGCCGAGGCGATTAACCAAAAACAAGATAAAAGGTTTTTATGACTGAAAAAATATTGATTATAGACTTCGGTTCGCAGTACACGCAGCTCATAGCGCGGCGCGTGCGCGAACTCAACGTCTATTGCGAGATCCATCCCTTCAACCATCTGCCCGAGATAGACGAGTCGATCAAGGGCGTGATAATGTCGGGCAGCCCCTTCTCGGTTCGCGACGCGCAGGCTCCGCGCATCGATCTCGGGGCGATCAAGGGCAAGCTGCCGCTGCTGGGCGTATGTTACGGAGCGCAGTACTTGGCCCACTTCTTCGGCGGCGAGGTAAGCCCCGCCCCCAGCCGCGAGTACGGCCGCGCCATGCTCACGGTGAAGCGCGCCGACGATCCGTTGATGAAGGGCATGCCCGAGCGCACGCAGGTGTGGATGTCGCACGGCGACACCATCACGCGCATTCCCGAGGGGTATGAGTCGATAGCCTCCACCGACGACGTGGAGTTGGCCGCTTACCGCATTGCGGGCGAGCCGACGTGGGCCATACAGTTCCACCCCGAGGTGTACCATTCGACCGACGGCACACAACTCCTGAAGAACTTCGTTACGGGCATCTGCGGCTGCGAGCAGTCGTGGACCTCGGAGAGCTTCGTGGAGAGCACCGTGGCCGAGCTGAAGGCCAAATTGGGCGACGACAAGGTCGTTCTGGGTCTCTCGGGCGGCGTGGATTCGTCGGTTGCGGCCGTGTTGCTGCACAAGGCCATAGGTCGTAATCTCTACTGCATATTCGTCGATTCGGGTCTGCTGCGCCGCAACGAGTTCGAGGACGTGCTCGAATCGTACAAAGGCATGGGACTCAACGTGAAGGGCGTGAAGGCCGCCGACAAGTTCTTGGGCGATCTGGCGGGCGTGACCGACCCCGAGCAGAAGCGCAAGATCATCGGCCGCGACTTCGTGGAGGTGTTCAACGAGGAGGCTTGCCGCATCGAGGATGTGAAGTGGCTGGCTCAGGGCACCATCTATCCCGACGTGGTGGAGTCGGCGTCGGTGAATGGTCCCGCCGCGAAGATCAAGTCGCACCACAACGTGGGCGGACTGCCCGAGCACATGCACCTGAAGATCGTGGAGCCTCTGCGTCTGCTCTTCAAGGACGAGGTGCGCCGCGTGGGCCGCACGTTAGGCATCAGCGACATGCTCATCGGACGCCATCCGTTCCCGGGCCCGGGCTTGGCGATCCGCGTGCTGGGCGAGGTGACGCCCGAGAAGGTGGAGGTGTTGCAGAAAGCCGACAAGATATTCATCGACATGCTGCGCGAAGCGGGCCTTTACGACGATGTATGGCAGGCGGGCGTTATGCTGCTGCCCGTGCAGAGCGTGGGAGTGATGGGCGACGAGCGCACGTACGAGAGCTGCGTGGCTCTGCGCGCCGTGACCTCGACCGACGGCATGACGGCCGACTGGGTGCATCTGCCTTACGAGTTTCTGGCCAAGGTGTCGAACGAGATCATAAACAAGGTGAACGGGGTGAATCGCGTAGTGTACGACATCTCGTCGAAACCGCCCGCAACGATCGAGTGGGAATAGCGACAAAAAGCTGCCGAGCGTTTCGGCAGCTTTTTTTGTTGCAAAATTCACATGCACCGACAAAATGCAGTTCGAAGAACTGCGCGCAGGCGTAACGTCTGCTTTACGAATGTAGTATTGATATTCGGGTCGCAGCCTGCGGAGCGACCGCGTGAATGAGCGAATGCGAATAGCGGGCCTCCGCTGGGGCGAGGCTGCGGCCCGAAAACAAATCAAGGCTGTAACCGAAACATCACCCTCATCAACTCCATCAAAGACTTGCTTTTGATCTCCTTTTCGAACTCCTCGTCGGTGAAATCCGAGTCGCCCACGCGGGCGACGAACTCGACCAAGAAACGGAGGTGAACGAGACTCTC
>CAJUMU010000033.1 GCA_910587675.1 uncultured Alistipes sp.
CGTTTTCGATAAGTCGAGCGCAGAGCCGAAACTTGTTCGGGCTATGCCGAGACGAGAAAACGACTGTTGAAAAACGAACGTTTTCGATAAGTCGAGCGCAGAACCGAACTTGTTCGGGCTGTGTCGAGGCGAGAAAACGACTGTTGTAAACGAACGTTTTCGATAAGTCGAGCGCAGAGCCGAAACTTGTTCGGGCTATGCCGAGACGAGAAAACGACTGTTGAAAAACGAACATTACGTCATGAAAATGAACGAAACGGATAACGAATTGACATTCATACAGAAAATCGCAGTCGAGATATTATGGACGATATGTCGCGGCTTCGCCATGCTGCCCTACTTCATGCGGCATTATGTCCTCGGCCCGATTTTCTACTTCACCCTGCGTTACGCGTTGCGCTACCGCCGCCGCGTGATAATGACCAATTTGCGCAATTCGTTCCCCGACAAGACCGAAAAGGAGCTCAAACGCATCTGCGCCCTCAATTACCGCAATCTGTCGGAACAGATAATCAACATCATAAGCCAAGCGGGCATCAGCGACGAAAAGCTGTGCCGCCGCATACGTTTCAACAACGCCGACGACATCCTGCGCGAGGTGGGCGACCGCAACGTGATATTCATGACGGCTCATTTCGGATCGTGGGAAGCGGGCAGCACCATGAGTCTCGTATGCCGCGACCATACTTTCGTCGCCGTGTACCACCGAATCGAGAATCCCGTTTTCGACGAATTGATGAAGCGCATCCGCCAGCACACCAACGTCAAGCTGGTAAGCATGAAACGAATCGTTCGCTACTTCATCGACCACCGCGACACGCGCCCCGTAATCATGGGACTCATATCGGATCAAAATCCGACGTTCCGCCTCAATTTCCACTGGTACCGCTTCCTCAATCAATGGACCGTGTTTTACAACGGCGCCGAGTTGCTGGCCCGCAAATACGATCTGCCCGTATACTATTTCTCGCCTCGCCGACTGAAAGCTGGCGTTTACGAGGGCGACCTGATAAAAATATACGACGGCGTGGAGCAGGTGGAGGACCACGTAATCACCGAACGCTACATCCGTCTGCTCGAAAGGGACATCATCGCCACGCCCGAGGTGTGGATGTGGTCGCACCGCCGTTGGAAATACACGCCGCCAACGCACCTCGACGCCGAAAAGATACAAGGCGACGACGACTCGGCTCGTTTCGCGAACGGGCGCGACGACGACGCGACGGAGACGCCCGAGATGCTCATAAATCCCGAACCCACCGCCAAGAAGGCATGATGCGCGCGGCGGTAGTCATACTCAACTGGAACGGCCGAAGGCATCTGGAACGCTTTCTCGGCAGTGTGGTGACGCGCACGCCGCGCGACATACGCATCGTGGTGGCCGACAACGGCTCCACCGACGACTCGGTCGCCTTTCTCGCCGACAGCTACCCTACCGTCGAAATAATATGTCTCGACCGCAATTACGGTTTCGCCGAGGGGTATAACCGCGCGCTCGCGCAGATCGACGCCGAGTGTTTCATCCTGCTCAACTCCGACGTGGAGGTCACCGAAGGGTGGACCGATCCGCTGCTCGACGCTTTGGAAAAAGACCCGACCGTGGCGGCCGTCGCGCCGAAGCTGCTGTCGTACGCAGAACGCGACAGTTTCGAATATGCGGGAGCCTGCGGCGGATTCATCGACATACTCGGCTATCCGTTCTGTCGCGGACGCATATTGTCGACCGTGGAAAAGGACCGAGGACAATACGACTCTCCGCGCGAGGTATTTTGGGTGAGCGGCGCGGCATTCTGCTGTCGCGCGGAGCGGTTCCGCGCGGCGGGAGGCTTCGACGCCGACTTCTTCGCCCACATGGAGGAGATCGACTTGTGCTGGCGCATGCAGCTCGCGGGCGGCAGGATAGTCGTCGAACCGCGCAGCACGGTATATCATCTCGGAGGCGGCACGCTGCCCAACGAATCGCCCGACAAACTCTACCTCAATTACCGCAACAATCTGGCGATGCTCTTCAAATGCGCCCCGACGACGCAACGTCTGCTCGCAGCGGCGGTAAGGCCTCTGACCGACATGCTGTCGGCAATAATATATACGGTAAAGGGCGATTTCGCTCTCGCCGCCGCCACGCTGCGGGCCTACCGCGACTTTTTCGCCATGCACCGCGCGCTCGCCGCCAAACGCCGCGCGACACGCAGCGGCCGAAAAACCGAAGCGCGACACATATACCGCTCGTCGATCATATTGCGATACATGGTCGGACGCCGCGTCTTCGGCGGACTGAAGCTCTGAAAATCGTGCGAATTTTCGAAAAAACGAAGCACAGACACCGAATTTTCGATCAAAGAGCCTTATATTTGTATTGTCAATCAACAAACCTACAAATAAGATGAAGAAATTTGAAAATCCCGCCATCCTCGTTGTCGACATGCTCAACGACTTCGTTACAGGCGCCTTGGCTTGCGATCGCGGCAAAGCGATAGTTCCCGCCACGGCCGAACTGCTCGACGCCGCACGCGCGGCAGGCGTACCGGTCATCTTCTGCAACGACGCCCACATCGCCGGCATCGACCGCGAGCTCAAGTTGTGGGGCGACCACGCCATCGCAGGAACCGAAGGGGCGAAGGTCATTCCCGAACTGAAGGTTTCGGACAAGGATTATGTCGTTCCCAAGCGCCGTTACAGCGGTTTCTTCCAGACCGACCTCGACATTCTGTTGAAGGAGTTGGGCGTGAAGACCGTTATCATGACGGGATTGCATACCCACATGTGCGTGCGCCACACCTCGTCGGACGCATATTGCTTGGGTTACGAAGTGGCGGTGGCCAAGGAGGCGACCGACTCTTTCACCGAGGAGGATTACTTGGGCGGCTTGGCATATCTCAAGATGTGTTACGGCGCCGACGCATACACCAACAAGGAGATCATCGAGAACTTGTAATACGACGGGGTATTTCGGCTCGGACACGCAGCCGAAAATCCTCTCAATTCCGAAAAAAGGAACCCTCTCTTCGGGTTCCTTTTTCGAAATGGGAGACGACGTTCCGACCGCCGAGAAAATTTAATCGCTACTAAAATGAAAAGATTATTGCTATGCGCTCTGGTTGCGGCGATACTGTCGCCCGCGGCGCTGCGCGCGCAGGAGAAAAACGCTGCCGACCGCAGCGCATTCTGGGGAAACGAGGATATATATCTGCACAAGCAGGCCGAGGCGATGTTCGACCTCATAGACCGGACCCTGACGGAGAATCCGCCCGTCGAGGGCGCGCCGTTGGTCCGCAAACTCGCGCTGTACAACTTGGACGCCCTGCTGCACGAGACTCGATACGACAATACGGAGGCGTTCCGAAAGTTCCTCGACTCGCGGGTCGGCAAAACGATAGCGGAGATGACGGCGCCCGTAAAGAGAGGTCTTGAGATATACAAGATCTACAACGACGGCTTCGTGGCCCGCACCCGCTCGGCCACCATAGCCTTCGACGTCGTGCGCGGATCGTGCAAGGGCCAAAGGCTGATCCCCGACTCGCTGATACGTCGGATCGTCGACAAATGCGACGTGCTGTTCATCACGCACAACCACGGCGACCACGGCGATCCCGCGGTCGTAAAGATGTTCCTCGACGCGGGGAAACCCGTCGTGGCCCCCACCGAATTCATGCCCGAGAACGACCGCATAACGCACATCAGGTCGGAACGGATCGTCGACGAGGAGCTGACCCTGCCCGACGGAAAGTTACGAGTAAAGATACTGCCCGGGCATCAGGGTGAGATGATGAACAACATATATGTGGTGACCACCGACGAGAACAAGACATTCGCTCACGTGGGCGACCAATACAACGCCGAGGACATGGAATGGATCGTCGACATCAACAAACATATCCCCCGCGTCGACGTACTCACCGTTAACTGCTGGACGCACCGCATGAACGATCTCGTGAACGGATTCGCGCCCAAAATCACGATAACGGGCCACGAAAACGAGATGGGACACACGATAGACCATCGCGAGGCTTTTTGGCTGACATTCCGCAAGATGGAGAAAGTCGACCGAAAATATGCCGTCATGGGCTGGGGCGAACGGCTGGCCATGTAAACGAAATCGCGCGAAGTTCAGGCTTCGCGCGATTCTGTTTCAACAAGCATCCTACCCTACTCCTCGGGCGAGAACATAGGGTCCCATGCAGGCAGAAGCGTCGGCTTCTGGTCGAGCATCTTCAATACATCCTCGGGGACGTACTTGCGCTCCGCCACCAGACGGAACATATACTCGTCGAACCACTCGTCGGTCATAATCAAACAGCCTTGATATCCCGACGACGCGCCCCAACTGTTCTCTACCATCCACTTTACGGGATCCTCGGCCTCGTTCAGATCGACCGCGATGAGGGTCATGGCGTGCGACGATCCGCTGGCGAAGGTCTGTATGCGCTCGCGCTTGTCCATCGGGAACGAGGTGGCAAACAGCGATTCGTAATCGAAATTCTTCAAATCGAGCGTACCTTTCGCGCGATCCATGAACTTGCCCACGTCGCACGAGAAATACATGGCCGTATTGTCCTTTATCGAAGCTATGGCGATCTCCTTGATCCGCTCGATGGGCAGGTTGACATAGAGCCAGTTTTCGCCGTCGTAGACATGACGGTCGTACTCGATCTCGTACACCTTGCCGTACTCGCGCGAAGGATCGTTCATTATCATCACATAATTGCGTTCCAGATCCTCGCCTATGAACTCGTCATAGAAGCTCTTGGGAGTGTAGGTGCGTCGGGTCACCTCGTTGCCCGACTTGTCGTAATACGTCCACTCGAACTCGGTCGGAGGCACGCCCAGACACTCCACCAGAATGCGGTAGATCTCGGTCAGCATCTCGGTTTTGCGCTCCTGAATCTTCGCGGGCTGCATAGCGCGCAACTCCAAAGCATACTCGCGCAGCTTCTGTTTCAGGATAGAGGTCATTCCGCTCGTGTTGTCGCTCTGGTAGGTCTCGGGCATGGCCGACTTGGGCACCACGCCGTACTTCATGATGAGGTTCGACACGCCCGTGAACTGTCCGCCGTCGCCGATGGGGTTCTTCATGAGCCAGTCGACCTTGCGATCATCCAACCCCGCGTCGCGGGTATCGATCACGGCCTGAAGAAAGAGATTGGATTTCTCCAACAGATCGTAGAACGAACAATAATTCTGCGAAAACTCGAACTCGGGCAGGTCGTACTCGCGTATCATCTTAGCGCGCAGCACGTTCAGGCCCGTAAAGAGCCAGCAACGGCCCGACGACTTCTGGTTGGTGATGCCTCGCGTGGTCACGCGGTGCGAGAAATGAGTGTCGCACATGGCCAGATTCTCGGAGTTGACGGCCAACGCGGCGATGGAATTCGAGGCCAAAGCGTTCTTCACGGCCTTCTGCTCGGGAGTGGCGGCGTATCCGCTGCGTATGCGCTCCAGCATGGCCTCGCTGATGCCTCCCTCCTTATTCTGCGCCGAAACGCCCGACATGCCGGCCAAGAGCATCGCGACGCAAACCACTGTTTTCTTCATAACGGTATTCAGATTAATATTCGTGCGAAGTTAACTATTTTTCGCGACATAACGCGTCATTCCGCCATCGGGGCGGGCAAAATCTTCTCGTATGCCAGACGACGGCTCTCGATAACCACATCGCCGCAATGTACGAACCCCATGCGTTTTACAAGACGCTGCATGACAGCGTTGTCGGGATGGGTGTCGATACGCACACTCGGAACACGTCCGCGCGCTAACCGCTCGACACGACGCATGAACTCGACGCCGCAACCGCCGCGCAGTCGGTCCGCCGCCACGCACAGACGATGCACGACCGCATAAGGCCCATCGGTAAGCCACCCGCCGCCCGATATGGCCTCGTATGCGGGTTCGCCCGTGAAGATCACCGCGCCGTACGCCGCCACTCTGCCGCCGTCGCAAAGAACCATGCCGACCTCGGCAGCCACGTCCGCCTCGATGCTCCCGCGATTCGGATATCCCCTCTGCCATTGGTCGATACCCTGCGCGCGCAAACGTTCCTGCCCGCCCTTTACAATTTCGACTATCTCGTCGACATCGGAATACACAGCCTTACGAAATTCCATAATATTGAATTTGAAAACAAACTACGACTCGCAAGAGTCGTGCGGGCCGCAGCCTCGCCCCGCGGAGGCCCGCAAATCTCGCATACGCTCGTTCGCGTTCCCTGCAGGCTGCCGCCCGAACATATCTGCACAACAAAAAGAAAAGAGGCTCTCAAAAGCCTCTTTCTCCTCGGTTGAGCTACCAAGACTCGAACTTGGAATAACAGAACCAAAATCTGCTGTGTTGCCATTACACCATAGCTCAATCATTCGCTCGTAAGCGGCACAAAAGTAATGCAAAAAAATCAATACTCAAAATTTTGCGTCAACTATTTGGCCTCATATCCACGCCTCGCGCCGTCACACGCCGAACGGCCGAGCCTGCGACGGCAACCGATCAAAACGACAATCCGACCCTGATATTAGCCGCGAAGTTCACCCGATCGCCGATGTAATATCCGTTCACGGCCGCGCCGAAAAAGAGACAGCCGCCCGGCTTGAAGTCGTAACCCGCCGCTACCGCCGCCGCGAAACCCTTGTGCTTGCGGTCGAAATAACTCTCCGCACCCGACACGAACACCTCTTTTTCCTCGGTATTCATGCCGTAACCGACCGTCCCCGTAAGATATACGGTCGACCGTCCCGTCGTGCTGCGATAAAGGTCGAGTCCCGCGCCGACGCCCGCCATCCATTCGTTCAGTTCGTTGCGAAGCGTCGTTTCGCGCTGTGCGCCGCCCGCGTCGTAACTCACTCTCTTACCGCCCGAATAGAATCCGCCGTGGAGCAGAAACGCGCCGTAAACCCTCTCGCCGAAATAGTATCGGGTATTTAAATCGAGACTTTGCCCCGAGTTACGATAGGTCTTCGAGAAAAACTCGTAACCCGTCTCTATCGCCGAATAAAAACCGTATCGCGGCGAATTGTCCTCCTGCGCCGAGACATTCGCGACGAACATCGTCGCGAACGCCATTGCGGCAAATGCTCTGCGCAACATAGGCTACTTGTTTACGGGACGATACTTATCGGCAACGTCGTCGAAATCGGTGGCTTTCACTTCGCCGCTCTCCAACTTCTCGCAAAGTATGGGATCGTCGATCAGATACTCCAACAGACGCGCGCGCATGTTCTTTTCGCTCGTGCGGCTCGAACCGATGTACTCCATATACTCGGCCCCCGACTTCGCGGCCACGTACTGAATGCCGTAATCGCGGTCGTAGGTTATGGTCAGCGCGCCGCCCTTCTTGTCCACGCCGTACCACTTGCCGCGGCCGCAGATAAGCAGATCCTCGCCCGCTGCCTCGATACTCATCCAAGCGGGCTTCATATCGCGGCTGCGGGTCGTGCCGCGCCACTTGTAGACGTACTTGTAGTCACGGTATACCAGCGCGTTTTTGCGGTCGGGATAATCCTTGCGCCACAGATAGAGCACGGCGATGTCCTTGCTCGCGATCTTGTACTTCTTCTTGTCGGACTTGATGGCGACCTTTTTGGCTCCGCTTGCGAAGTTTCCACCGTGGATACGACCCTCGACCATCGTTCCGTCGTTCAGCTCGGCGGCCGCTTCATAAACCGTGGTGGCATCCTTGATTATGCTCACAGCCGTGCACGACGACATCGACACGCACACGACAACGGTAAAAATAATCGCGTAAAAATGTTTCATTTGGATAGATATTAGTTATTTTTGTACAAAATTACCCCCCCCTCGTAAAAATATCATTAACACAGGTTAAGTTTTTATGAAACATCTCAATACATACATCGAACGAGAGGATTACGGTCCGTTCAGGGAATTCTGCCTGCGGCACGGGGAACGGCACGAATACAAAAGACGTGAATTCTTCTGCCGCGCAGGCGACGGGGCCGCGCGACTGGGATATATCGAGGCGGGAGGGGTGCACTACATTTTCGCCGACGCCAACGGAGACATACACACCGTCGGATTCAGTTTCGAAGAGGATTTCGCCGTGGACTATCCGTCGTTTCTGCGACGCCGATCGCCGACGGTGGATATTCAGGCGTTGGAGAATTGCGTGATCTACACCATCACCCGTCGGCAGTTCGACGAATTCGTCGACAAAAACCGCGCGACGCAACGCATCGTACAGCGAATGAGCGAAGAGCTGTTCATAACCACATACGAGCGGTTGCTGGCCTTCTACGCCCTCACGCCCGAACAACGATATCTGAATCTGCTGGCCGAATACCGCGACATAGTAAATCGCGTGCCTATGAAAATCATAGCCTCGTTCATCGGAATCGCACCCGAATCGCTCAGCCGAATAAGGCAGCGGATAGCGAGAAAGAATAAAAACATATCCTCGGCGGCTGGGGGGGGGCGCACCGAAGGTGCGAGCCGCCGAGGATAGTAATGTTACATCGCAAATTGCGGCCTTTATAACTTACTCATAAACCGCTCTCGGTCGACGACGAAACGGGTATGACTCCCCTCGCCTATGGTTCCGCTCTCGTCCCATGCCCGCACAGCGAACACCAGCCGACGGCCGTCGACCTCGACCAGTTCGGCCGACGCGGTGATCCGCGCCCCCGCAGGCGAAGCCTTCACGTGCGAAACGCTTATCTGCGTTCCCACCGTCGTGGCTCCCTCGGGCAGATTCCCTGCCACAGCCATCATAGCCGCATTCTCCATCAAAGCGACCATCGCGGGCGTGGCGAAGACCGGCAGATCGCCCGAACCCGCCGCGACGGCAGTATTCGCGTCGCACACTGTCTCAACGCTCTCGTATTTCAAACCTTTTTCCAACATATCTTCAAACGTTAATTTATCTCCGCTTCGAGTATTCCGACCGCCGCATCGTCGCGCGGAACGATCTTCAGGCGCAGAGCGTCGGCCGTGATAGCCTCCGACGGGTGCACCATGTTGAAACGGTCGCCCGCCACGCCGAAACTATCGGTCACATAGGGCTTGAACTCGTGCCACTCGCCGTCGGAGCGATACTCCGCGCTCCACGACACGGGCAACTTCACTCCGCCGCCGTCGTTATACCAGTATACCGACACGCTCTCCACGGGCATGCTCTTTTTCAATACGAGTTCCACCGTCTGCACCTCGCCTCGCCGGGGCCAGCTCGTCCAGCGGGGAATCGAGGTGTCGTGAGAATCGGAGGGAATCTTGCCGTCCGCTACGGCGTACTCGTCATCCTCCACATAGGTGAACGAAGCGCGCACGTCGGCTATGTCGCCCGTCGTCATGGCGCACGACTCGCGGGCCGTGTCGGCGCTGCGGGCGAACCATACGTTCATCGCACCGTCGCCGCGATTGTCCCACGCATAATACGGCACCAGCTTCAACGACGCCGTGTCCTCGCTATCGGCGAACGCCGCGTCGGCCTCGACGGTCACGCAGGGAACACCGCACAGCACGCCGTCGTCGAAGGGACGCACTTCGCATTCGCGGCCGATATGCTTCATATAATAGCGTCCGACATTATGTTCGTTGTCGACCGCTTCGGCGCAAAAGACCAGCGGACCGCGGGTGAAGCATACCCTATCCACGTCGGCCTCGACACGGCTGTCGGCCACGTTGTAACGCACGGGCATGGGCAGCGACAACGTCACCACGTCGCCCGCATGCCATTCGCGCCGCACGGGAACGAATCCGCGGTCGGCGCGGACGCGCACACGCTTGCCGTTAACCCGCACCTCGGCCTTGGGATGCAAGCCGTCGGCGTAGCTGTAGAGTTTGCCCGCCACGAATCCCTTGCCCGAACACCACGTCGGAATGCGGAGCCACAGAGTAAACTCCTCGCCCTCGACCGAGGGGTCGACCTCGATCGACACGTCGCCGTCGAACGGATAGGCGGTACGCTCCGTAAACCGAACCTCACCGCCCGCGAGAGGCAGAGCGACCGAACTGCCCGCATAGAGCGAACAATATACGTCGTCCTCGTCATAGGACCATATCATACCCGGCACCTGCGGGATCAATCGGGCCATATTGGAGGGGCAGCATGCCGTGTCGAACCACGGCGAACGCCCCTTGCGGCCGTGATTGAAGGCCTTGCGGCCGTCGGTCTCCAGCGGATTCACATAAAAGAACCTGTTGCCCTCGATATTGACGCCCGCCAGCACGTTGTTGTACAACGCGGCCTCGGCGACGTCGACGTATTTGGCGTCGCGCGTGAGCAGGAACATGCGATAGTTGAACATTACGCTGCCCACGGCGGCGCACGTCTCGTCGTAAGTGTTCTTGTTGGGCAGCACGTATTCGGGACCGAAGCCCTCGATCCCGGGCACGGCCCCGAGACCGCCCGTGATGTGCATCTTTTTGTCCACTATGTCGTGCCATATCGACTCCAAGGCGGGCATCAGCGTCGAATCGCCCGTCGCGGCCGCAACGTCGGCCATGGCCGAGTACATGTATGCAGCGCGGACGGCATGCCCCACCGCCTCGCGCTGCTCGCGCACGGGCAGATGCTGCTGTGCATATTCGGGCGCCATCACGCCGCGCCCCTCGGGGCAGAACGTCACGCCGCGAATGTCGATGAATCGTTTGGCCATATCGAGATAGAGCGAATCGCCCGTCACGCGGAACATCTTCACCAGCGCGAGCTCCAGCTCCTGATGCCCGGGCGCTTGGTTCACGGGTTCGCCGTCGTTATAGGCGGGATCGCCCTCGAAGAAGACGCGCGCTATGTGTCGGGCGTTTTTCTCCGCCACGTCGAGCCACTTGCGTTTGCCCGTGGCCTGATAATAGGCCACCGCGCCTTCGTACATGTGGCCCATGTCGTAGAGCTCGTGACTGTGCAGCACCCATGAGTAGGGTTTGTCGCCCATGCCCCCGCCGCCGAAAGGATCGCAGCCTTGGTGCTTCGCCACGCCCGTTATGTGCGACTCGTAAAGATATCCGTCCTCCTGCTGCGCCTCGGCGATGATGTCGATTATATCGTCCATGCGTCTCTCCAGCTCGGGGTCGGGCTCTATGGCCAACAGATAGGCCGCGCCCTCCATCACCTTATACAGGTCGGACGATATGTAGCGGTGAACGAACGGCAACTCGCACTTCTCGCCCCGCAGAAAAGCGCCCGTGCGGCGCAGATTCTCCACCGCAGGCTCCGTCTTGTCCAACGCGAAAGGCACCAGCGTGCGTTTCTGCGTGCGCAGGCGCGGGAGCCAGAAATCATCCTCCAGCGTCACTCGGTTGAACGGCGCCTGAGTCAGCGCTCCGTCGCTGTCGCCGACGGCATCGCGGCCGAAGCAACCGACGAAAAGGGTTGCGACGGCAAGAGCGGTCAAAATGCGAAAAGAGTCGATATTTTTCATGTAGGAATAATTTGTATTAAGGGCAAAGGTAGGAAATAAAACCGAATTTTCACGCTCGCCCGCAACCGAATGAATGGTCATAAAAAAAGCTCCCACCGAAGCGGGAGACATAGGTATAAACCTTCGGCATGTAGCCTTATTGTGGTAAGATGTAGAAATTCTTACAGCACAAAGATATACAAATATTATGAAATGCAAAAATATTTCCATAAATTTGCGGATAAAGCGAAGAAACCTATGGAAAAAGTATTGGGAATCGACCTCGGCACCAACTCTGTCGGTTGGGCCGTTATAGAGCGGGAAGGAGATGCACGCCGCCTCGTCGACAAAGGCGTAAGCATATTTCAGGAGGGCGTGGCGCGCGATCAGGGCGTCGAGAAACCCGCCGTACAGCAACGCACCGAGGCTCGCGCGCTTCGCAGAACATACCGCCGCCGTCGCAAGCGCAAGATCGATCTGTTGCGGGTGCTGGTGCGCCACGAATTGTGCCCGCCGCTCACCGACGAACAACTGGACCGCTGGCAATCACACAAAAAGTATCCGCTCGACGACGCTTTCATCGCATGGCAACGCACGGACGAGACGAGCGACAAGAATCCGTACCGCGACCGATACCGCGCGCTGACCGAGAGACTCGACATGTTGGTCAGGGCCGACCGTTACGCATTAGGCCGCGCGTTCTACCACATGGCACAAAGACGTGGTTTCCTGAGCAACCGCAAGGATGAGACCGAAAAGAGCGAAGGCGACGTCAAGCAAGGCATCGCGTCGCTGACCGAGGCGATGCGCGAGGCCGGATGCGAATATTTGGGTGAATATTTCTATCGTCTCTACCGCGACGGA
Source organism: uncultured Alistipes sp. (assembly GCA_910587675.1). Taxonomy (GTDB): domain Bacteria; phylum Bacteroidota; class Bacteroidia; order Bacteroidales; family Rikenellaceae; genus Alistipes. The sequence continues at coordinate 12,207 of CAJUMU010000033.1, forward strand.
GGCAAGATACGCGGCACCTACACGTCGCGCAACGAACACTACAAAGCGGAGTTCGACGCCGTATGTCGGCGTCAAGAACTGCCGCCCGAGCTCACCGAAGCATTGCGAAAAGCCATTTTCCATCAACGGCCTCTGAAATCGCAGAAAGGGTCGGTCGGCAAATGCACGTTCGAGAGGAGCAAGAGCCGCTGTCCGCTGTCGCATCCGCGATACGAGGAGTTCCGCATGCTCTCGTTTCTGAACAACATACGCATCACTACTCCCCACGACGATGCGCCCCGCCGCCTCGTCGCCGAGGAGCGCACAGCGATCATGCCGCTGTTCATGCGCAAGAGCAAACCGATGTTCGACTTCGAAGATATAGCCAAGCGAATCGCGGGCCGCAAAAGCGCATACGCCTACGACGGCGACGCGAGCGAGGCGCCCTACAGATTCAACTACCGCATGTCGGACTCGGTAGCGGGATGTCCGATGACGACCGCGCTCAAGGAGATATTCGGCGAAGACTACATAGCGACGATATGCAGCCTCTACACTTTGGCCGACGGCAAGAGTCCCGAACGCATAGTCGACGACGTATGGCATGCGTTGTTTTGGTTCGACGACGAAGACAAATTGAAACAGTGGGCTGCCGATCGCCTGCGACTTTCGGACGACGATGCCGCCCGTTTCGCCGCGATATCGACAAAGCAGGGATACGCGTCGCTGAGCCTCAACGCCATCGACAAGATACTGCCCTACTTGCGCGACGGATATCGTTACGACGAAGCGGTCTTCTGCGCCAATCTTAAAGCCGCTCTGCCGACCGACGCGCGGAACGATGAATCGCTCCGACGCGAGATCGTCGGAGATGTGGCGGCAATCGTAGCCGAATTCAGGCCGAACCCCTACATGAAAGGCGACACCAAGGAGAGCCGAATCGACGAATATTTGCGCCGACGCGGCATCGAAGCCGACATGCGACGGCTCTACCACCCGTCGAAGACGGAGACCTATCCCGACGCCGAACCCAATGCCGAAGGCATGCGCCTGCTCGGATCGCCGCGCACCTCGTCGGTCCGCAATCCTATGGCCATGCGCGCCTTGTTCCGCCTTCGAACACTGATAAACCGGCTTTTGAACGACGGTCGAATAGATCCGTCGACGAAGATCAACATAGAGTTCGCGCGCGGGCTCAACGACGCCAACAAGCGCAAAGCCATCGAACGATATCAACGCGAAAGGGAGAACGAGCACAACAAATTCGCCGACGAGATCCGCAATCTGTACGGTCGGCCGATAGATCCGAGCGAGAACGATATTCTGAAATACAGACTTTGGGAAGAACAGAATCACATATGCCTCTACACGGGTCGGCAGATAGGCATCACCGATTTCATCGGTTCCGATACCACGTGCGATATCGAGCACACGGTGCCGCGCTCGCGCGGAGGCGACGACTCGCTGCAAAACAAGACGCTGTGCGACAATCGCTACAACCGCGACGTGAAACGAGGCAAATTGCCGTCGGAATTGCCCGACCGCGACGCCATAATGGCTCGCATCGAAACGCTCGGGTGGGCGCAGAAGATCGAGGATTTACGCAGGCAGATCGAGAGAGCCGCGCGCAACTCCAAGAGCGCCGCAACCAAAGAGGATAAGGACAACGCCATCCAACGACGTCACAAACTCAGGATGGAGTTGGACTATCGGGTCGGGAAATACGAGCGTTTCACGATGACCGAAGCGCCCGACGGCTTCTCCAACCGTCAAGGAGTCGACATAGGCATCATAAGCCGCTATGCCCGCCTCTACCTGAAGACGGTTTTCGACCGCGTATATACCGTAAAAGGCGCGACGACCGCCGAATTCCGCAAGATGTGGGGATTGCAGGAGGAGTATGCGAAGAAGGAGCGCACGAACCACGTCCATCATTGCATCGACGCCATAACGATAGCCTGCATCGGTCGCAAGGAGTACGACTTGTGGGCGCAATACGCCGCCGAGGAGGAGTATTATCGTTACTGTAAAGGGCGCAAACCCGTATTCGAAAAACCTTGGCCGACCTTCACCGAGGATGTAAAGGCCGCGACCGACGAACTGTTGGTGGCTCACCATACGCCCGACAACATGCCCAAACGGACGCGAAAGCGCCTCCGCAAACGGGGCAAAGTTCAACACAACACCGCGGGCAAGATAAAATACGCGACGGGAGACAGCGCGCGCGGATCGTTGCACAAGGATACTTTTTACGGAGCTATCGAGCGCGACGGCGTAATCAAATACGTTGTCCGCAAACGCGTGGCCGATCTCGGGCCGAAAGATATCGAAAAGATCGTCGACGAGGCGGTAAGGCAAAAGATACATAATGCGATAGACAAGTTGGGATTCAAAGAGGCCGTCGCGAGTACGATATACATGAACGAGGAGAAGCGAATACCGATCAATCGCGTCAGAATCTTCGTGCCATCCGTCACATCGCCAATCGAGCTGAAAGAGCACCGCGACCTCTCCGCAAAAGAGTACAAACGGCACTACCACGTAGTCAACGACGGCAACTATTGCATGGCGATATACGAGGGCACCGATAAAAAGGGCAAGCCGAAACGTTCGTTCGAGATCGTCAACAATCTCGAAGCGGCCGAATATTTCAAGAATAGCGCCGACCGCACGTCGCGGCCCGACCTCGTGCCGAAATCCGACGCAAACGGGTACCCGCTCAAATGTATATTGAAGACGGGCACGATGGTTCTCTTTTACGAAAACACGCCTGCCGAACTCTACGATTGCTCGACGAAAGAGCTGGGTGCAAGGTTATATAAACTAACCGAATTAAGCTCCATGACTGTAAACAACAACCGTTACGGATTAATTACTTTCAGACATCATCGAGAGGCGCGCCCCGCGAAAGATCTGAAAGCCAAAAACGGAGAATGGAAAACCGACGAAGAGTACAGGCCGCGCATAAAAATACTTCACACTCAACTCAACGCTTTCGTCGAGGGATACGATTTCGAACTGACGGTCGCCGGCGACATAATATTCAAACGTACGCGCCATGATTAAACGAACCCTCGTCTTTTCGACGCCATTCTGTCTGAGCCTCAAAAACTCGCAGATGATAATCAATACGCGCGAGATGCCCGACATGAAACGCAGCGTCCCGATCGAGGACATCGGCTGCGTGGTGCTGGAGCATCAACAGACCACCGTCACGCTGCCGCTGCTGAACGCGCTGTCGGACAACAACGCGGCGGTAATACTGTGCGGCGAGAACCGCATGCCCAACGCGATGTTGTTGAATCTCGACTCCAATTCGACACAAGGCGAAAGCTACCGCGCCCAAATAGACGCCAGCGAACCTCTAAAAAAAGGGTTGTGGCGTCAGGTCGTCGAGGCGAAAATACGCAATCAAGCCGCGTTGCTCGACTCTTTGGGTCGCGACGGCAGCCGTCTGAAACCGCTCTACATGAATGTCAAAAGCGGCGACGCGGACAATCGCGAAGGCATCGCGGCCAAGATCTATTGGTCGGAGCTGTTCGGCCGTGATTTCGTTCGCCATCGCGACGGCGACTCGCCAAACGACATGCTCAATTACGGCTATTCGATCCTCCGCGCAGCCGTCGCGCGCGCATTAATGGGCTCGGGACTGTTTCCCGCGTTCGGCATATTCCACCGCAATCGTTACAACGCATTTCCGCTAGCCGACGATATCATGGAACCATACCGTCCGTTCGTCGACCGAATCGTGCATCGCCTCCATGCCGAAAACCGACGTGAACTGACCAAAGAAGTCAAGGGCGAATTGTTAAGGGTACTCTTTGCCGACACCCGTTTCGACAAGACGATGCGGCCTCTCGATGTGGGTCTCACGTTCACCTCTTCGTCGCTGGCGGGATGTTTCGCTGGAACCCGAAAGAAAATAGCTTACCCTATGCTCGAATAAAATTTGATAATTTCGTATGTCCGAAAACCGTCTTAACGCCTACCGAGTCATGTGGTTATTCGTATTCTTCGACCTGCCGACCAATACAAAGACCGAGCGACGTCATGCGGCTCTGTTTCGCAAGGCGTTGGAGAAAGACGGTTTTACCATGATGCAGTACTCGGTTTATGTACGACATTGCGCATCCAAGGAGAATATGACGGTACATATCAAAAGGGTACGCAAATCGATGCCGCCGTCGGGGTACACCAGCATGCTGAGCATCACGGACAAGCAATACGGCGAGATTCGCAATTTCTGGGGCAAGGTCGAAAGGAAAAAGCCCGACATGCCTCAACAATTGGAATTTTTTTGATACATTTGCAAATAGAATCGATATAATCGCATCATTTCCGCTTCTTCGGATCGCGCAGGCACATTTTCGGGCAACCGATTTGCAGCATAAACGGCGCATTATCAACCGATAACCCGCCCGAAGTTGTGGTTTGATGTAGAATAGAAATATAACACAACTGCTGCGGGTCTCTTTCCCGCCGTCATTCAGTTGTGGTTTGA
>CAJUMU010000034.1 GCA_910587675.1 uncultured Alistipes sp.
GACGCTCGTAAAGCATGTCGACAAGAAGACGAGCCGCGGCCTTGCGCTCGGCTGAAAATTTGTTTGTCATAATAGAATTGATTTTTAAATGATTAGCGGCCGGAAATATTCGCGGCCGCAGACAAAAATCAATTCGAATGACTATCCGTCGCAGCGATGAGCTGCGGGATTATATTTTTTTAATTATTAGGCAGATACACTTTTGTATTGTGCGATGATTATAACGCGTATAGATCGTGGCGAAAAAATTTTGTCTTTTCGCCTATGAGTATTTTTGTAAAACGTGTGTTAAGAACAGTAAGGTCGAAACGGTACGATACGAAAAGCGCGGACCTTTTTCACAGATATCGGAATCCGAGGCCTTCGACTTGCCTGTACACCCAATAACGGAATAAAGCCCACGCTGCGGACAGCATGGGCGTCAAACTTTATTCCTTGGGTGTAATTTGAAATTGTCGAAGTTTCAGATTCCCGAAATAAAAGCTAACGCCTTTTATTTAATATGTATCGAATAGGTTATCTCAATTATCGTATCTTTTAATGGTTTTCAGGTTGAACGGAAACTAACTTCGCAAAAGACTGCCGCCCGTTATCTCCGCGCCTCTTCGTTGTCCTTTTCGAGTTTGTCGTCCTCCTCCCAGTCGAACATGGCGAATTCGCTCTTGCCGTCGAGCGAGAAACGGGTATAGGTTATGGGCAATCCGCGTTGCAGGAACTTGCTCTCGTATGCCGTCTTCACCGACAACTCCTCGTCGGCGTAGCCCGTGCCGTAAATGTCGCCGTTCGCGACCTCGCAAGGCAGACCGAAACGACGGATCACCTCGCCCGTGTATCCGAACAGATGCTGCGAGTCGGTCTTGAGATTAATCCACCCGTCGGGACGCAGGAAGCGGGCATAATATTCGAGAAACAGAGGCGAGGTCAGGCGTTTCTTGGCGCGGCGCGTCTTGAGCTGCGGATCGGGAAAGGTGATCCATATCTCCGACACCTCGTCGCGGCCGAAAAACGAGTTGATGAACTCGATTCGCGTACGCAGAAAACCGACGTTGCCCATGCCGCTCTCGGTGGCAGTCTTGGCTCCGCGCCACATGCGCGCGCCCTTGATGTCGACGCCGATATAGTTGTTGTGCGGATTGCGCTCGGCCAACGCTATGGTATACTCGCCCTTGCCGCATCCGAGCTCGAGAATGACGGGATTGTCGTTGCCGAAGAAGTCCTCGTGCCAACGCCCCTTCAGGGGATGATCCTTATGAAATATGTCTTCGAATTCGGGCTGTACCAAGCACTCGAATGTCAGGTTCTCCGCAAATCGTCTGAGTTTGTCCTTACCCACTGTTCCTTCTGCTTATCTGTTAGAAAAATTGATGCCTGCCGCCTCCACGCCCCGCACCTCGCCGACGGGTTTTATGCCTATCGAATATTCGCCTTCGAGCGCGAATCTCACGCGGCGTCGGTAGGGCATGCGAATATCGGTCCTTCGGATGTTACCCCGCCACTGCGCCACCGCGGGAACCGTCACGCGCTCGACGTAACGGAGCGAATCGGGCGTCGCGACCGATATGTCCAACTGCAACTCGCCGCTCTCGAACGAACGGTCGACATGCAGCACGAGGTCGAGATCGCGCAGCGAGGTCGTGTCGCCGTTTACATATTTTACGGTCGCCTCGTCGCTCCACGACAAGGCGTTCACGTCCGTCAACGCGACGTTGCATTCCGCCATGCGGCACTGCGCGAGCAACGCCGACGCGACGAGAATCGCAAGCCGTAAAATGCCGTCGCGCAACATCGGCTACTCCGTTTTGGGCGATGCGCTCTCCGTCGTGCGGGCGTTGCTGTCGCCGCGATTCTCGCCCTGCGCCCTGCGGCCGCGATTGTTCCCCGCACCGCCTCTGTTGCCGCGCGGCTTGTCGGTCCTGTCGCCCGGAGCGTTTCCGCCCTCCGCCGACGCGTTGCGCGGAGCGTTGTCGTTACGGCCGTTCGCGCCGTTGCGTCCGCGGTTATTGCCGCCACGACGGTCGTCGCGACGCTTGTCGCCTTTGCGGTCGTTGTTTCTCGTTCCCGTCTCGTCGCCGTTCGCCGCTTTATTCGCCGAAACACTCTCGGGAGCGTTTTCGCGACGCGGCGGACGTCCCGCATTGTCGCGTCGGCCGTTACGGTTATCTCTGTTGCGCCGCTCGCGGCCATCCTTGCCCTCGTGCGACGAATTCTCGTCGGCCGCAGCCGTATTATCGGCCGCAGACTGCTTGCCGCCGCGCGAATCCTTGCGGCCGCCCTTGTTGCGGCGACGCTTGTTGAGATTGTCGAAGCGGGTGATGCTGTCCTCCTCCGTACGGAATGTCGGCTCTTCGTCAACGATCTCGTTCTGCTTGTCGGCAATGGAATCGACCTTCTTGCCCGCGCGGTTGAGAGCCAAAATCTCCTTCACGCGCGACACGGGTATGGTGACGACGTTGGCCATCGCGTCCTTGCTGCTGCTGAACGACATGGTGTGAGCCAGAATGTCGGTCTTCACCAGATAATATTCGCCGTCCAACGCCTGCAACGGCTCGCGCAGACGGGGAATGCCCTGACGCGCGTCGGCGTATACGTCGTATTCGTACATGAGGCAGCACTTGAGTTTCGAGCACTGTCCCGCGAGCTTCTGGGGATTCAGCGATATCTCCTGCACGCGCGCGGCGTTGGTGGTGACGCTCGAAAAGCTCGACACCCACGAGGCGCAGCACAACTCGCGCCCGCAGGCTCCGATGCCGCCTATGCGGCCCGCCTCCTGACGCGCGCCGATCTGCTTCATCTCGATGCGGATGTGGAAACGCTCGGCGAACACCTTTATCAACTCGCGAAAATCGACGCGGCCCTCGGCTATATAATAGAATATGGCCTTGATCTTGTCGCCCTGATACTCCACGTCGCCGATCTTCATGTCGAGACCCATCTCGGCAGCTATCTGGCGCGACTGTATCATCGTGTCGTGCTCGAGCGCGATGGCCTCCTGCCAGCGTTCGATGTCATAGGGCTTGGCCTTGCGGTATATCTTCTTGTACTCGCCGTTGAACGGAGTGAATCCCGTGCGGCGGATCTGCTTGGCCACCATGTCGCCCGTAAGCGACACGATGCCGATGTCGTGCCCGGGCGACGCCTCCACGGCCACTATGTCGCCGCGCTTGAGGGGCAGATCGTTGACGTTCCGATAGTAGGAACGGCGCGTATTCTTGAATCTCACTTCGAATATGTCGGTCGGAACGTTATCGGGATAGCTCTCCAGCCACGGCGTTTCGTGGAGTTTGAAACAGCCCTCTACCGTCTCCACCTCGGGCGTCCCGTTGCAGTCGCAGACACTGAAGCCGCGACCCATTTCGGGCATATGTTTTTCCGAACAGCATTTGTTACAGCTCATGGATGTAGAAAATTTTTGTAAAAATAAGAAAATAATTCCGTATTCCCGCGCAAAAATTGCGATTTACCGCATCCTCGCCTCCAAACGGGCGATATCGCGCCTTACCCGACGCACGGTAAGCACGGCGCAGCACGAGAGTCCCACGATGAATCCCATGACCAGCCCCACGGCCTCGAATCCGCACTTGAACGCGAGCAGATAACCCACGGGGATGTTTATCAATATGTACGACACGAACACGATCGGCATTATGACCTTCACGTCCTGCAACCCTCGAAGGATGCTTATCGACACGGTTTGCAGGCAGTCCGACACCTGAAACAGGGCTATGTAAATGAGCATCGTGGCCGTCAACTCGATAACCCGCGCGTTGGCGGTGAACAACGCGGGTATGACGAAGCGCAGCAGCACGAAGCATACGGCCGCCGTCACGCACCACGCCAACCCCAGCTGGTAGGACGCGTACACGGTGCGCCGCAGATCGGCGAAGTTGCCCTGTCCGTATATGTGCGAGCAGAGGATGGTCGTCGCCGAACCGATAGCCACCACTATCATGAACGTGATGTTCATCATGTTGGTGCCGATCTGGTAGGAGCTCAGGGCGTGCGCGCCGAACGCCAGCACCATTATGTTCGCCACGACGAATATGCTGGCCTCCATGAACATCTGGAACGAGATGGGTATGCCCACCTTGAGTATGCGAAGCATGGTGCGCATACGGAAAGCCCCCATACGCAGAGCCTCGGTGTAGACCTTGAAACGCTTGCTGCGGAAGAAGTACGCCGCGATCATCACGCACATGCAGATTCGCGATATCAGGGTGGCGATGCCCGCGCCGACGGCTCCCATCGGCTCGAAACCGCATTTGCCGAAGATAAGCATCCAGTTGAACAGTATGTTCACGGCGTTGCATATTATGATGACGACCATCGCCGTGCGCGTGTTGCCGATTCCTTCGAGGAACTGTTTGAACGTGAAGAAGATCATCGCTGGGAACACGCTCCACACAAGAGTGTCGTAATATGGCAGGGCCATATCGATCACCTCGGCTATCGAAGCGTCGCTGCCCGAATCCATCATCGCGCCGCCGAGGATCGAGAGCAGAGGCCGCAGCGCGACGAGCGCGGCGGAGGCGACCAACCCCGTCAGCATGAACAGCACTGCGCCGTTCTGCAACAGCTCGGCCGCATAGCGTTTGTCATCCTTGGCGAAGTACTCGCCCACCAAAGGGGTGAGTCCGAACGAGAGACCCATCGCCGCGATGAACACTATGAAGAATACGCTCGTGCCGAACGCGACGGCCGCCAGCGGCGTGGGATCCTCGCCTCCGTAACGGCCCACCATCGCGGTGTCGGCCAGCTGCACCGTTATCTGCCCCATCTGCGAAAGGATGACAGGCAGCGCGAGGCGCAGATTGTTCTTGTAAAAGGGTTTGTATACCGTAAAAAATTTCATGACTTGCAAAGATATTAAAAAATGAAACTCGCCCGCCGACGGAGGCATGCCACCCCTCTCTCGCCGAGAACGGGGTTTTCGGCGGCGTCGCGGCGGACTGTCGCGCGCTGCGGGACGCTAAAAAGCCTCGTTGATGTTGAATATGAATCCGCTCGTATGCTTGCCGAATCCGTAATCGACACGGATATTGACGCGGTGTTTGAACTCCCATCGCAATCCCAGACCGTACGACGGCAGCATGTTTTTCCACTCGAACTCTTTGAAGCGCGGGAACACCGTTCCGCAACCGCCCCATACGGTGCAACCGATTCGTTTGTATATGCGTTGTCGCAATTCGGCTTGGCACGACACGATGCTGTTGTCGATGTAGCGTCCCGCATAGTAGCCTCTCATTCGGTAGCCGCCGCCCAACTCCTCGCGCAACGCCCACGGCGAATCCTTTCCGTTGAAACGGCCGTATATGTCGGTGGCGATCACGCCGCCGCTCCACAACTTTTGGTAAAAGTCGAACACGAATGTGGTGCGTATCGGAGTTTTATCGTAATTGCTCATAAACTCGGGATATACCGTCACATCGGCCATGACGTAAACGCCCCGTTGCGGATTGGGTATGAAGTCGCGGGTGTCGTATTGCAACGAGACTCCCAAACCCGTGAAAGTGTAGGAGCGTTTCTGCCCTTGAAGATAACTCTCGTCCTCGATGGAGGAGATCTTCGCGTGCGAAAAATCGGCTCTCGCGCCCACCTTGAACCCGTCGAATACCGTGTAAAAATATTGCACATCGATGCTTATCTTGCTGCGGGTATAGTCTATCGCGGGGTTGTCGACGCAGGCGTCGTAATCTATTCCCCAAAAATCGAGCGGCTTGTTGGCGAAGGTGATGTCGTACGCCAGACGCGAACGGTTGCCCTTGAAGTAGTTGTTGCCGTTGACACCCACCACATAGAGCCCCGAAAGGGCGACGTTGCCCACGATGGAGACGTCGGAGGGTTGCATCAACGAATCGGCACGGTCGAGGCGATAGAGTCCCGACGCGAGTCCCCCGATTCCGAAACTGGCCTCGCGCGTGTACGAAGGCGAGGCGATGAAACTCACGTCGAACTTTTTGTCGAACGTATGATCTTCGTTGCCGTGGAAAAGCTGCCTCCAAAAGCCTCGGCGCTTTTTCTTCGGTTCCTTTCCGGCCTCCGCATCGGCGGCATCGACCTCGGCTACGCCCCGATCGACGGCGACCGTATCCGCAACCGTCGCGGGAGCTGTTCCGCACGCATCGACGCGCACCTGCGCCGCGGAGAGTGACAATACCGATATGATTGAGAATAAAATCGATACGACTATGCTTTTCATAAATCTCGGACTTTGAATTCGAATACCTCTCTTCGAGGCTCGTTTGCTTTTCGTCTTGCAAATATATGACAAAAACGAAGACTGTGCAAAATTAGGCGCCTACCGCGGAAAGTTTATGTCTCATATATCGGCTGTATTGGTCGATAAGTTCACTCGGGAATCTAAAATGTCTCATTTTGTATATTTTTGTGCCGATAAGTAATATACTCGCATGATACGGAATTACGATTGGCCGCACGACATAGCCGACATAGCTTCGGTGGACATCATAGGACACGAATTGGCATATTTCAAATATTCGGAGGTAAAGGACCACGAAACAGTTTTGCAGAAGGGGCGCGATCCTCACAAACTCGACTTCTTCGTTCTCATGCTGTGCAGCGCGGGCAGCATCCACGGACGGATCAACCTCGAGGAGCACGATATCGCCTCGCCGAGCATCGTGCGCATAATGCCCGGGCAGATCGTTTCGGCGGACGAGGTGAGCGACGATTTCGACGCCTCGATACTGGTCATGTCCCACAACTTCATCGAAAACCTGCTGGTGTATATCAACGGACAGATCCCCATCGACGGCCGTTGGCGCGACAACTGCGTGACGAAACTCGGCGACGAGGATATGAAGATGCAGATCAACTTCTTCAACATCATGCGCCGCATCGTGCGCATAAAGGACAACCCCTATCGTCTGAAGATGGTAGAACACCTGATGATGGTATTCTTCTACAATTCGCACGACATACTGGACGCGATCAAGAACAATCGCCCCCAATCGAGCGCCGACATACTATCGAAGGAGTTCCTCGCGTTGGTCAAAGACAACTTCAAGAAGGAGCGTCAGCTCCGTTTTTATGCCGACCGTCTGTTCATCACCCCGCGCTATCTGTCGCGCGTGGTCAAGGAGAGCAGCGGCTCGTCGGCAGCCGAGTGGATCGAACGCTATGTGGTTCTGGAGGCGCGGGCGTTGCTCAAATCCACCAACATGACCATCCAGCAGATCAGCGACGAGTTGAACTTCCCGTCGCAAACCTTCTTCGGCAAATACTTCAAACGCCGCGTCGGCATGTCCCCCAAAGAGTACCGCCGCCGCGGCTGACCTCGGCCCTCCGCAGCGCGCCTGCTGCCAATACTCAAAAAAAGGGGGACTCGCCCGCTTGCGGACAAGTCCCTTTTTTGCAAGATATCGGAGATTCCTTACTCCTCGGCTACTACCGAGATCTTCACGACAGCCTTCACCTCGCGGTGCAACTTAACCGAAGCCTCGTACTCGCCGACGGTCTTGATGCTGTCGACGCTGATGACCTTGCGGTCTACGACGATCTCCTTCTCGGCCAGAGCCGTAGCGATGTCGGCCGAAGTGACCGAACCGAAGATCTTGCCCTCCTCGGCCTTGACCTTAACGACCAAAGGCAGATTGGCGATCTTCTCGGCCAAAGCCTGAGCGTCGGCCAGAATCTTGGCGTCCTTGTGGGCGCGCTGCTTCAGGTTCTCGGCCAGCACCTTCTTCGCCGAAGCGGTAGCGGCCTTGGCGAAGCCCTGAGGAATCAAGTAATTGTTCGCATAACCCGGCTTCACGTTAACGATGTCGTTAGCGTAACCCAAGTTGTCCATATCTTTGATAAGTATAACTTCCATATTGCTCTTCTCCTCTTTATTATTTCATACAATCCGTTACGAAAGGCAGAATCGCGAGGTGACGCGCACGCTTCACGGCCTGAGCCACTTTCTTCTGGTATTTCTGCGAAGTACCGGTCAGACGGCGGGGCAGAATCTTACCCTGCTCGTTGAGGAACTTCTTGAGGAACTCGCCGTCCTTGTAATCGACATACTTGATGCCGAGCTTCTTGAAACGGCAATACTTCTTCTTCTTTACATCCACCGATACGGGATTGAGGTAACGGATCTCGCCGCTCTTTACATTCTCCTGTGCCATGATTTACTCCTCCTGTGATTTGTTAGCAAGTTTTGCGCGACGCTTGGCCGAATACTCCACGGCGAACTTGTCCTGCTTGAAAGTTAAGAAACGAATGATGCGCTCGTCGCGGCGGTAGCCGGTCTCCAGCGTGTTGATGATAGAACCTTCACCGGTGAACTCCACGAGGAAATAAAATCCGGTAGTCTTCTTCTGAATGGGATAAGCGAGCTTCTTGAGGCCCCAGCTCTCCGCATTCACGATCTGACCGCCGTTCTCGGTGATGATGCCTTGGAATTTGTCAGCAACCTCCTTTACCTGAGCATCCGAAAGGACGGGAGTGACAATGAAAACGGTTTCGTAATTGTTCATAATACAATCGATTAAATATTTGTGTGCTGTTTAGCGGTGCAAATGTACTAATTTTTTGCGGAAAAAGAAATTTTCCCCGAAAAATTCGCTGCGCATTCCGTTAATTATTCACTACCTTTGCAAGCGGTCAATACGTCGTAAAATGTTTCGTAAATTCACGCTCGCAGCATTGTCGTACATCGTCACTGTGGCGCTCATGGCGCTGCAAAAGCCGCTGTTTCTGCTGTGGTACGCCCCTCGCGCCGCTGAGGCGACGGCCGCGGAGCTGGCCGCAGTCTCGCTGCACGGCCTACTGCTCGACTCCACCACAGCGGGCTATATCGCCGTCGCGCCTTGGCTGCTGATGCTCGCCGCGGCGTGGATCCCCGTGCCCGAACGGGCGATGCGCCGCATGCTCGACACCTATTTCATAATTATATCGGTCATCGTCGCGCTTATCGTGAGCGTCGACATGGGGCTGTTCCGGTACTGGGATTTCCGTCTGGACAGCACGGTGCTGCTCTACCTCCGAACGCCCAAAGAGGCCGCCGCCAGTGTCACGGCCGCCGACATGTGGCCCGCGCTCGCGTTATTCGTCGCATACGGCGCGACGATGATCGCGGCATACCTCCCCTTGAGCAAGATATATCGCGCGGAGCGCGCGAGCCTCGGCCGCCGCGCGGTGTCGTCGCTCGCGATGCTCCTCCTAGGCGGACTGCTGTTTCTGGCCATCCGCGGCGGCACGAGCACCGCGCCCGCCAACGTAAGCAAGGTATACTTCAGCGACAATATGTTTCTGAATCAGGCCGCGACCAACCCCGTCTTCTCGTTCCTCGCCTCGGCGGCGAGCCCCGAACTCGCGGCCGACGACTACCGCTACTTCTCCGACGCGGAGCGCGAACGTATATTCGGCTCGCTGCGCGGCGGACACGCCGCAACGGCCCATACCACGCACGTACTCGCCACCCGCCGACCGAATGTAGTGTTGGTTCTTCTGGAGAGCTTCGGCCGCACCGTGACCGACGCGGTGATCGATGGCGACAGCGTGACCCCGAATCTGGCCCGCGCCGCCCGCGAAGGGATACGGTTCGACAACATGATCGCAAACTCGTTCCGCACCGACCGCGGACAAGCTGCCGTCATGAGCGGATTTCCCGCCCATCCCGTGGTCTCGATAATGAAGAACCCCAACAAGGCCCACACCTTGCCCGCCATAGCACGCTCGCTTCGCCGCGAGGGCTACACGACGACTTTCACATACGGCGGCGACGCCGATTTCACCAATACGATGTCGTATCTGTACGGCACGGGGATAGAGCGTGTGACCGACCAACGCGACCTGCGCTTCGACGCCCCGACCGCCAAATGGGGCTATGCCGACGACGTGGTTTGCGACTACTTCGCGGGCGAGGTGCTCGAACTCGCGGCCGAGGGACGCCCGTTCTTCGCTACCCTGCTTACGCTCAGTTCGCACGAACCGTTCGACGTGCCGTACGAGCGCTTCGAAAACCGCATACTCAACGCCGCGGCCTTCACCGACCGATGCGTCGGACAGATGCTCGACCGCTGGCGTCGCTCTTCGGCGTGGGACGACATGCTGGTAATACTCGTCGCCGACCACGGCATAGCCTATCCCGACAATTTGCAGATCGGGGAGCTCGCCCGCCAACGCATCCCCATGATCTGGACGGGCGGTGCGGTGCGCGAACCGATGGAGATCGACACCTATGCCTCGCAGATCGATCTGGCCCCGACACTCCTCGCGCAGATGGACATCGACCGCAGCGAGTTCGTTTACGGCACGGACATATTCGACCCGTCGGAACCCCACTTCGGATTCTGGACATTCAACAACGCGTTCGGCATGATAGACGGGGGGGGGTACGTCGTCTACAACTGCACCGCCGACGCCGTGACCGACTCCGCGGGCGACGCGAATACCATCGAACGCCTCGCCGAACATGGAAAAGCCATAGTGCAGACCCTGCACGACGATATCCGACAACGATAAAGGCCCGCAAAGCATGAAACGAATATTCGCAATACTGCCGCTCGTCGCCGCGCTCCTCTTCGGGTGCCGACCGACTGCCGAAGCCAACCTCGACGACTTCACCGAAACGCTCTACAAGCCCCGCCACGCCTCGGGGTTCGAGATCCTCGGCCGTCCCGACGGCAAATCGACGCTCATACGCATCACCGACCCGTGGCAGGGGGCCGAGGGGATCGGCCGCAGCCTGCTCATCGACCGCGACGGCGACATAGAGACAGCCGCCACGCCCGAGCTGCAACGCATCGAAGGCGACGCGCAACGGATCGTCTGCATGTCGTCGAGCTACATAGCCATGCTCTCGGCCATCGGCCGAACCGACTGCGTGGTCGGCGTGTCGGGCATAGACTTCATCTCCGACCCGCATATAGCCGCCGCGCGCGACAAGGTGGGCGACGTGGGATACGACTCCAACATAGATTACGAGCTGCTGACGGCCCTGCGACCCGATCTGGTGCTGGTGTACGGCATCGCCGCGTCGAGCGGCATGGAGACCAAACTCCTCGAACTGAATATTCCCTACCTCTACATGGGCGAATACATCGAGCAATCGCCGCTCGGCAAGGCCGAATGGCTCGTCGCGCTGGCCGAGGCGGTCGGTTGCCGCGACAAGGGCGAAAGCGCGTTCCGTCCTATCGAGGAGCGGTACGAGGCGTTGAAAAAGAGGGTCGCCGAAACCGTTCTCGACGCCCCGTCGGCAATGCTCAACACCCCTTACGGCGATTCGTGGTTCATGGCCCCCTCGGGCAGCTGCATGGCGCGTCTGATAGCCGACGCGGGCGGACATTACATATATACCGCCAACGACACCAACAGCTCGCTGCCGATCGACCTCGAGCAGGCCGCCGTGCTCACCTCGCAGGCCGATATGTGGCTCAACGCGCAGGTCGCGACGCTCGCCGACCTCGAGCGGCGTTTTCCCAAATTCGCCGACGCGCGTTGCGTGCGCAACGGTTACGTATACAACTGCGACCGCCGCGCCGACCCCGCGGGCGGCAACGACTTCTGGGAGTCGGGCGTGGTGCGGCCCGATCTCGTGCTGCGCGACTTGGTGAAGATTTTCCACCCCGAACTCGTCGACGAGGAGTTCGTATACTACCGCAAAATAGAATAACTCGGCATGAAATCACGCTCGGCCATACTCTTTTCGTCGCTGTCGCTGCTCACCGCCGCGCTTTTCGTCGCCGACCTCGCCGTAGGATCGGTCAACATCCCGCCGCACGAGGTTTGGGCCGCGCTCACTGGCGGCGCATGCGACCCCGTGACGGCCAAAATCGTCCTCGACATACGCCTCATGAAGGCCGTGGTGGCTCTGCTGGCGGGAATGTCGCTGGCCGTAAGCGGATTGTTGATGCAGACCCTTTTCCGCAACCCTTTGGCGGGACCGTACGTTCTCGGCGTAAGCTCGGGCGCGAGTCTCGGCGTGGCGATCTTCATCCTCGGAGCTCCGATGGCGGGTCTCGTCGGACGGTCGTGGTTCTCGGCCTTGGGAATCGCGGGGGCGGCGTGGGTCGGATCGGCCGCGACACTCGCAGCCGTGGCGGCCGTGAGTCGCCGCATAAAGGATATAATGGTGATTCTCATTCTGGGAATGATGATAAGTTCGGCCGTGAGCGCCGTGGTGCAGATCCTGCAATACCTGAGCAACGAAGAGTCGCTGAAGAGCTTCGTGGTGTGGACCATGGGATCGCTCGGCGACGTCACCTCCGCGCAGCTCTCGCTGGCCGCGCCCGCCGTCGCCGCGGGCTTGGCGATATCCGTCGCCGTCATAAAACCGCTCAATATGCTGCTGCTGGGCGAGTCGTACGCCCGCACGATGGGACTCGACGTGAGGCGCACGCGCTCGCTCATCCTGCTCGCCACCACGCTGCTGGCGGGAACCGTTACCGCTTTCTGCGGCCCGATAGGATTCATCGGACTCGCTATCCCCCACGTCGCCCGCATAGCGTTCCGCAACGCCGACCATCGCGTGCTCGTGCCTGCCGCAGCTTTGGCGGGCGCCGCGTCGCTGCTGGCGTGCGACATAGTGTCGAAGCTGCTCGCGCTGCCCGTCAACACCATAACGGCCCTTATGGGCATACCGATAGTGGTATGGGTGGTCGTCAGGAACAAAAACATAGTATAGCCACGCCATGATACGTCTCGAAAATCTGACCCTCGCATACGGCAGCCGCACGCTCATCCGCGACGTGACGGCCGCGATGCCGCGCGGTCGCCTCACGGCCCTCGTCGGCCGCAACGGCACGGGCAAGAGCACCCTGCTGCGAGCCATAGCGGGCTTGGGCGAAGCGGCGGCGGGCCGCATCCTGCTCGACGGCCGCGCGGTCGAGAGCCTCTCCCCCGCCGAAACGGCCGCCACCGTCGCGCTCGTCACCACCGACAAGGTGCGCATAGCCGATCTGCGATGCCGCGACGTGGTCGCGCTCGGGCGCGCGCCCTACACCAACTGGATCGGGCGCATGCAGGCGGCCGACCGCGAGATAGTCGAACGCTCGCTCGCCCTCGTCGGCATGGAGGATTACGCCGACAAGACGATGGACCGCATGTCCGACGGCGAGTGCCAGCGTATAATGATCGCCCGCGCGCTGGCGCAGCAGACGCCCGTAATGCTGCTCGACGAGCCGACGGCCTTTCTCGACATGCCCAATCGTTACGAGCTCTGCACCTTGCTGCGCCGACTCGCCCGCGAGGAGAACAAATGCGTCCTTTTTTCGACGCACGAACTCGATATAGCCCTCGCCCTATGCGACGACATCGCACTGATCTCGCCGCCCGATTTGCGGCACATGCCCACCGACGAAATGGTCCGCAGCGGTTGCATCGAACGCCTCTTCACGGGCGACACCGTCGCCTTCGACCCCGTGACCCGCAACATCATCGTGCGGGATAGAAATAACGATCGAACGAGTTGACACTTTGAAAATGGTTTACTATTTTTGTGTTGCAAAAACTGTAAACCATGTTATCTAAAACCGAACGCGACGCCGTCATAGCCCTCATAAAACGCGAAGTGGTCCCCGCAATAGGATGCACCGAACCCATCGCCGTCGCCTTGTGCGTGGCGCGCGCCTGCGAATTGCTCGGGTCGCGCCCCGAAAAGATCGAAGTGCGCTTGAGCGCGAACATTCTCAAAAACGCAATGGGTGTCGGCATCCCGGGAACGGGAATGATCGGCTTGCCCATCGCCATCGCGCTGGGCGCTCTGGTCGGACGCTCGGAATACGGACTCGAAGTGCTGAAAGATGCCGACGCGGAGGCCGTCGAGCAGGGTAAAAAATATATAGCCGAAAAGCGGATCTCGGTCGATCTCAAAAAGGATATCGAAGAAAAACTCTACATCGAAGCCGAAGTCTCGGGCGGCGCGCATCGCGCCACGGCCGTAATCGCGGGCGGCCACACCAATTTCGTCTATCTGCGGCTCGACGACGAAGTAATCGAGGATTCGCGAACGGACGGCGGCGAGAGCGAGGGCGACGACGATGTGCATCTCACCCTGCGTCGCGTTTACGATTTCGCCATGACAACTCCGACCGACGATCTGAAGTTCATTCTCGAAGCGCGACGGCTCAACAAATCGGCGGCCGAACAGGCGTTTCGCACCGATTACGGCCACTCTTTGGGCAAGACGCTGCGCGGCGAACGCGAAATAAAGCTGCTCGGCGACAGCATATTCTCCCGCATCATATCCTATACCGCCGCCGCGTGCGACGCCCGCATGGCAGGCGCCATGATTCCCGTCATGAGCAACTCGGGCAGCGGCAACCAAGGCATCACGGCGACCCTGCCCGTGGTGGTCTACGGCGAGGAGTGCGGAGCGACGGAGGAGCGAATGATTCGGGCGTTGACGCTCAGCCATCTGACGGTCATATACATCAAGCAGAGTCTGGGCCGCCTATCGGCGTTGTGCGGCTGCGTCGTCGCAGCCTCGGGGTCGAGTTGCGGCATAACGTATCTTATGGGCGGAGGTTACGACGAGATCGCCATGGCCGTCAAAAACATGATTGCCAACCTGACGGGCATGATTTGCGACGGCGCCAAACCCAGTTGCGCGCTGAAGCTGGCGAGCGGAGTATCGACAGCGGTGCTTTCGGCCATGATGGCGATGGAGCATCGTTGCGTGTCGAAACTGGAGGGAATAATCGACGAAGATGTCGACAAGTGCATACGCAACCTCACCGCCATCGGTCGCGACGGCATGAACGAAACCGACGAACTTATTCTGAAAATCATGACGGACAAATGTTGATTGCACGGAATGTCGGTAATTCCCGATGTGATATTTCTTCGATTATCGGATCGCGTTTTGCAATCGAATCATCGTCGGTAAAAAAATTTTTGCTATATTTGCAGTCGTAAAGAGACGTTAAAACCTCGGCAAGGCCCTCTATAGTACATAAGTGATAATCCAAAATAATCAATTCGATATGGCCGTCCGACGAAATTCAGAAGCGAAATTCAGCGAGGCACTGTACTAACGCCCATGAAAGTTGAATTATATTATTTGATACCGCTTCTATTTGTATCTTTATTGTAATTATAGGTTCTTAAAGACGGGGAAACGGACGGAATAATCAGTAAGTAATGTACACAAGAACGTTGTCCGCTTCCCCGTCATTTTTTATCTCTTGCTGAATTATCCCAAGTCGCTACAAAAAAGAGATAATCCCATTTGAAAATCCGAATGTCCTGCTGTTCGCCGACGGCGGAGGGCTGCGCGAGCTTTCGTGCGAGTTGCAGTCCGTCGTGGTGGGGAGGCGGCGGACTGCGCGCAGGCGTAACGCCTGTTTTATGAAAAGTGCATCGATATTCGGGTCGCAACCTGCGGTGGCTCGCGTGTGAGCATTCGCGAACAATAGCGGGCCTCCGCGCGCCGAGGCTGC
>CAJUMU010000035.1 GCA_910587675.1 uncultured Alistipes sp.
CCTTCCCATACTATCAATCTTAAAGAATACAAAAACACCCAATTTTACATTCTTGGGTGTAAAATTGGGTGTTTGCTTTGCAATTTGCTGATTTTCAGCGTTTATTGCGGAGAGACAGGCTCTGATGAGCCACAACAATACGCAGACTTAAAAGGGGAAGAGCCGAGAGCTTATTTAGCGTAATTGCAAATAAAAATAGAGAAATTCGGTTCCGACTTCGCGACAACTTCTATTTATTCGGATCGTGTTCGTCTATTTCTCCAACAGCAATTCCTTTTACTTCAAAATATTTGTTACGAATCAAGACTCCGATCATACTGCCGTAATAAGCCAACGGCTGTCCATTGTTGAATGCAAATTCTTTTATTTTATCAACAGTTTCTGTATTGAAAAGTTTATCGAGTGATATAGTAGCCGACTCAATACATAACTGTTGAATATCATATGCGTTTTTCGATTTGGCATTCGCCTCAATATAATTACGAATATTCTCCCAATTGGCAGCAATCATCTGCTCAATACCCATTTTTGCAGCAATTTCTTCGCCTTTTTCCGACAGTCCTATGGGACTGTGCGATTGAGTCAATCCGTTTGGCATATTAGATGAAAATATCTCTAGTTTTGTTTTGATGTACAGTATATCCTCTCGGGCGGTTTTGAGATTCTCGGACAAGTCTTTCACTGCATTTAATTTACAATTCCATTCAGTCGTATATTTCGTGATTCTATATATCAGCCAACCTGCAAGGAGCAATAATGACAATACGAAGCCAAGCGATCCAGCCGCTGATCCGAGTATTTCGCGTATAAGTTCTACACCCATATCACCAATCGTTTTCACAAAAATAATACCTCAAACCGCCAGATGCAAATTTTAAGACGACAATTTGTAATTTATAACACATTCCTAAAAAAATCAAAATAGTTTTTAAATTAAAACGAGCCTTTTTCATTCACAAAAAAAGATGATACACAAGCTTGGAGGAGAGTAAAAGCTTTTACGACGAAGGGAACAATAACAAAGAGAGTGCGATTGCACGCGGGGCATCATCGGGTCCGCGCCACCGCCGAAAAATTCTCCGTCGCCCACTGCATGAGAGGCGCGAACGCCGCGACCAACGAGCGGCCGAGCGGCGTGAGCGAGTATTCGACCCGCGGCGGAACCTCGGGATAGATCTCGCGCGACACGAGACCGCGCGACTCCAACCCCTTGAGCGTTGCGGTCAGCACCTTGGGCGAGATGTCGGATATCGCGCGGCCCACGGCGTTGAACCGCATGGGCGGCCGCTCGGCGAGCACGAACAGGATCAATATCGCCCACTTGGACGAAAAGCACGCTATGACGTTGCGCACGGGACAATGCTCGACGTCGGAAAATCTTTTCAAATTATTTTCTGTCTCCATTCCGTTCATATTCAACAAAGGTTACTCGGCGGTAAGCACTTAACCTCGCGGTAAGTTCTTGCGCATCCGATAATTACCACATAACTTCGCGCTATCGAAAGGATAGTTGTTTCCATTCGCAAAGTTAATAAACATATCTTTATCATGAACGAAATCAAGATTCTCGACAAGGGTGAAAAGTTCACTCACGTCTCGGCGGGCGATCTGCGCGCCTTCGCAGGCAAACTGTTCACGAAAGAGGCCTCGGACGCCACATCGTGCGAAATCTCTTTCGGCACGCTCCCCACGGGCGCCGAAGCGCCGTTTTTCCACAGCCACCGCAACAACGAAGAGAACTACGTCATCCTCGGCGGCCGCGGCCGCTTTCAGGTCGACGACGAGGTTTTCGACATCGCCGAAGGCTCGGTGATCCGTGTCGCCACCCGCTGCGACCGCAATCTGAAGTGCACCTCCGAGCAGCCCATGACATATATATGTATTCAGGCCGCCGAAGGGTCGCTCGGAGACTACACCGCCTCCGACGCCGACATCACGGACCGCCGCAACCTGCTTTGACGCGGGCGCGGTTCGCAATTCGCGGTTCGGCTGAGGCTCGCCACCGCCCGCCCCGCAGACTGCGACTCGCATATTCGGAAACGCCCTCGGGCAGGACCACAAAATAAAAAAGGGCGTCTGCATCAAGCAGTCACCCTTTTTCGACATTCGAGCGGAAAGAGAGGGATTCGAACCCCCGGAACAGTTGCCCGTTCACCGCATTTCGAGTGCGGCCCGATCGACCACTCCGGCATCTTTCCATCGGTCTTCGCTTCGAATCCGCAGGCCTGCGCGGCCTCATCGGATCCTAACGGTGTGCAAAGATAATAACTTTTACGTTAAGTTGTACCATCGGCGCCGAAAAAAATCGAATTTATTCGGTTTCCCGCGCGCATCACTTCCTCACGAAACTATCGAGCGGATACCTCAACCCCTCGTAACTCGACAGATAGGCGCACACGCTGCCCACCTTTATGGGCGACTTTATGTAGAGCGGGATCTTGTTTCGGTCGTCCGATATCCACACCTCGAACTCGGTGCCGTCCTTGAAAGCGAACCCGTCCGACGTGGCGATCTTGCAGCGGAACTTTATGGTGTTGAAGTGGCCGAGGTTCTTCACCTTCTTAACCTCGCGGCCGTCGTAACGGAACTTGAGATAGCGGATCGTATCCTCCAACACCATCTCCAGCTCGCGTTCGTACCCCTCCTTGATCTCGGCGTCGTCGACGGTGCGGAGGTTGAAGTAGAGCGATATGGCATCCATGCTGTTGTCGGAGATCTTCATGGTCTTGAACTTCTCGGGATTCTGCCGCTTCTGCCAGCGCGTGTGGACGTTGTGGTTGTGCCAGTCGAAGATAAAGGTGCTGCGGAAAGTGTAGTCGCCCTCGTGCAGGTCGCTGTCGAAACGTTTGGTGCGCAGCGTCGCGGGGTCGACCCACACAGTGTAGGCATCCTTGACTGGGAGTATCCAGTTGAAGGCCTTGGCGGTCTGGCCGAAGCCGTAAACCTTGTAGACGGGTATGCCGTCGAGCGTGGTCTCGGTGGTCTGCATCACCACCTTCGCCACCTCGGTGTTGGGTATGAGCTTGGCGCGGTAGCTCATCTTGTAGCGAAGCGTCTCGCCCGGGACATACAGTTGCGCCCGCGCCGTCGAGGCGAGCATAAGCACGGCACTGAGGCCGAGAATGAATCTTTTCATGCTTCAATCGTTTTTAACGGTTTCCGTTGTTGGCGACTCGGAGAGTCGCTGCGGGCCGCAGCCTCGCCCCGCGAAGGCCCGCAAACGGCATTCGCCATGTTCGCGTCCTTCGCAGGCTGCCGCCCGAAAGAGGTCACGATATCATCGAGAAATCGAACTTCGCGCCGCCTGCGTGCCGCGCCCTCAATGCTCTCAACGCGGCGTGTTCGGGTCGTGCGAGGGCGGGATCGCCGTCGAGCAACGCTATGGCGGCCTCCTTGGCCGTTTGCAGCAGGTCGGCATCGAGCGTCGGGTTGGCAATCTTCAAATCGAATGCCACCCCGCTCTGCTGCGTGCCGTTTATGTCGCCCGCGCCGCGCAGCTTCAGATCCAGCTCGGCGAGCCGAAATCCGTCGTTGGTCTCGCACATCGCCCGCAGACGCGCCCGCGCCTCGCGCGACAGCTTCTCGCCCGTCATGAGTATGCAGTACGACTGCTCGCCGCCGCGCCCCACGCGTCCGCGGAGCTGATGGAGCTGCGAAAGGCCGAAACGCTCGGCCGACTCGATCACCATCACCGTGGCGTTCGGGACGTCGACCCCCACTTCGATGACCGACGTGGCGACCAGAATATCGGCCTCGCGCTCCTTGAACTGGCGCATCGACTCCTCCTTGTCCTGCGGCTTCATCTTGCCGTGGCACACCGTCACGCGGTATTCGGGCAGCGGAAAGTCGCGCACGACCGATTCGAATCCGTCCTCCAGATCCTTGTAATCCATCGTCTCCGACTCCTTGATGAGCGGATAGACTATATACGCCTGCCGCCCCGCCGCGATCTGCTTGCGGAGGAATCCCCACAGCTTCAGGCGCGCAGCGTCGGTGTAGTGGAACGTGCGTATCGGCTGTCGCCCGGGCGGCAGCTCGTCGATCACCGACACGTCCAGATCGCCGTAGAGCGTCATGGCCAGCGTGCGCGGTATGGGCGTGGCCGTCATGACCAGTATGTGTGGCGGTTGCAGGTTCTTGGTCCAGAGCCGCGCACGCTGCTCCACGCCGAAGCGGTGCTGCTCGTCGATCACCACATAACCGAGATTGGCGAATCGCACCTTATCCTCGATCAGGGCGTGCGTGCCGACGAGTATGCGCACCTCGCCCGAGGCGATCCCCTCCAGCGCGCGCCTCCGTTCGGCCGCCTTCGACGATCCCGTGAGTATCGCCACGCCCAGATCCATCCCCTCCGTGAGGCGGCTGACGGTGGCGAAATGCTGGCGGGCGAGAATCTCGGTCGGAGCCATCATGCAGGCCTGAAAGCCGTTGTCGACGGCCAGCAGCATCGACATGAGAGCCACCATCGTCTTGCCGCTGCCCACGTCGCCCTGCAACAGGCGGTTCATCTGGTAACCCGACACCGTGTCGCGGCGGATCTCGCGTATCACCCGCTTCTGCGCCCCCGTGAGCGAGAACGGCAGACGATGCTCGAAGAAATCGGTGAAGAACTCGCCCACGCGGGAAAAGACGAATCCGTTGCGCTTGGTCATGCGGTCGGTGCGGTGCGACTGCACCGAGAGCTGCACGCCGAGAAACTCGTCGAACTTCAAACGGCGTTCGGCGCGGGCCAGAGCCTCGGCCGACTGCGGGAAGTGGATGTTGAACATCGCCTCGCGCAGCGGCATCAGATCGTAACTCCGCCGCACCGCCTCGGGCATGGTCTCGGCGATATGCTCCTGCGCGAGAATCCACGCGTTGCATACTATATTATAAAAGCCCTTCGCGCCGAACGTCGAGGCTATCTTCTCCGACGAGGGATATATGCCCTGCATGCCGCTCCTCACGGGACGGTTCATGGCCTTTTCGACAAGCTCCAGTTCGGGGTGAGCCATCGACAGTTCGCCGCGATAGAACATCGGGCGGCCGAAGACGAGATATTCGCGCCCCACCTCCACGTTCTTCTCCATCCACTTTATGCCGCGGAACCAGATGAGCTCGGCCGACCCCGAGGCGTCGGACACATAGACCGAGAAGCGTTGCTTACGGCCCGCGCCCGCATACCCCACGCCCGTCACTCGCGCGCGGAGCTGCACCAGCGACGAAGCCATGCGCTCGTCGATATCGGCTATGCGGTATATCTTGGTGCGGTCGATGTAACGGAACGGATAGTGGCGCAGCAGATCGCCGACGGTGAGTATGCCCAGCTCCTTTTCGAGAACCTTGGCACGCGCCTCGCCGACGCCCGTAACGTATTTCACGCTGCTGTCGAGAATATTCGCCATAATGCAAAGATAAGCGATTTTGCCGAAGCGCGGCGCGCTGCCCGCAAAAAAACGCACCCGCTCGGCTGTCGGGCGGGTGCGGTATCGGTCGAAAGGGATTCCCTACTTGACGCGCGCCAGTTTCATGGCGAAACCGCCGCCGCGAGCCATACGGATCTTTATCTTCTTGGTGTTGTCGACATTGTCGCTCTCGATGGCGAAGTCGCGCGCGATCTTGTCGGCATTCACGCCGTCCTTGATGATCGTCATGCGATAGTCGCCGTCGGGCAGGAACGAAAGGTCGACCTCCGTCTCGCGGGCGTTCCAGTCGGTCATGCCGCCCACGTACCAGTCGTCGCCAGCACGGCGGGCCAGCACGGCGTATTGCCCCACCTTGCCGTCCAGAGCCACGGTCTGATCCCACACGGTGGGAATCTCGGCGATGAACTGCGTGCACTCGGGCTCGCGCTCATAGTTGGTGGGCGAGTCGCACAGCATGTTGAACGGCGCCTCGAAGATCACGTACATGGCGAGCTGGCGGCAACGCGTGCCCTGACTCTGGGGCTCCGAGTTGCTGGCGCGGTAACCCGCCTTCTGCGAGTTGGACATCGCGCCCTGCGTGTAGTCCATCGGGCCCGCCACCATGCGGATGAACGGAATCGTCACGTCGTAAGTGACCTGGTCCAGCGACTTGTCCGACCACTTCATCTGCTCCAGACCGTTCACGCCCTCGTAATTGACCACGTTGGGATACTTGCGCGAGAGGCCGCAGGGCTTGTAGGCTCCGTGGAAATCGCACATGAGGTTGTATTTGGCTGCGGTGGCCGCGGCGCGCTCGTAAAAGTCGACCATCTTCTGGTCGTCGCGGTCCATGAAGTCGATCTTGAATCCCTTCACGCCCAGATCCGAGTAGTATTTGAAGACGTTCTCCATGTCGCGGTCGACGGCCCAGTAGCCGCCCCACAGCACGATGCCCACGCCGCGCTCCTTGCCGTAGTCGACCAGATGCTTGATGTCGATCTCGGGGATAACCTGCATCAGGTCGGCCTTCTTGTTCACGCTCCAACCCTCATCGAGGATCACGTACTCGATGCCGTTGCGGGCCGCGAAGTCGATGTAATATTCATAGGTGCGGTTGTTGACGCCGGGTTTGAAATCCACCCCGAAGAGGCCCCAATCGTTCCACCACTCCCAAGCCACCTTGCCGGGCTTGATCCACGAGGTGTCGCCTATGACGTTGGGATGGCTCAAACGGAACACCATGTCGTTGTCGAGCAGCTCGGCATCGTCGTGCGCCACGATGCAGATGCGCCACGGGAACGAACGCGCGCCGCTCACCTCGGCGATGTAGGGCTTGCGGGTCTGCACCTCGCCCTGAAGCATGTTGTGGCCGCCCTGCTTGATCTCGTCGGGCACGGGGGCATAGTTGCCCTTCAGCGCGGTCGATCCGTCGGGGTTGTAGAGATACATGCCGGGGTAGCTCATCAGATCCGATTCGGTGATGCACACCTTGCGGTCGCCCAAGTCGACCAGCACGGGCAGGAACATCAATCGGTTGGCTCCCATCTTGCTCATCGGCTCGATCTCGTAGGAGTTCTCGAACGAGTTGTAGTACTGCTGCTCGATGCTCTTGTTCTTGTTGCCTCGCACGTAAGAGCAGTAGACGTCGTTATCGCCGTCAAAAGCGAACTCGGCCACCTCGTTCTTCACCGTGTAGTCGCCCTTGCGGGTCGACACGAAGCGGTAGGCCGCGGCATCGTCGTACGCGCGGAACTCGACGGCATAGTCGCCTTGGAATTGCAGCGTGAGCGACGAATATTCGTCCTCCACCTCGGCCTTCTTGTAGAGGGGCGCGGGGATCGTGTCGTCGACCTTGGCAGTCAGGGCCCTGCGCACGCGGGGATCGAGGCCCCACGTCTCGTTCTCGCCTATCTGCATCGCTATCTGCGACGGGGCGAGCACGGTGCGGCCCTCGTCCTCGACGCTCCAGCGGATGACGTCGTCCACCGATACGGTCACGACCAGTTTGCCGTCGGGAGCGGCGAGTTTGTAGATCTTGGGCTTGGCCTGCGCGGCGCAGAGCGAACACACGGCCAGCATGATTAGAATTAAGCGTTTCATAATTGGTTTGTATTGGTCATTTTAACACTCAAAGATAGAAATATTTTGGCGACGAGAAGAAAAAAACGCTATTTTTGTTTTGAAAAGAACGAAATTCGATTCGATTATGAGATTTTACATCGCATTGCTCTGCCTGCCGCTCGTCTTGTGTGCGTGCGGTGGCAACGGAGAGTCGGGCGCAAAGAGCGGCGACACCGAGATCGTGGGCGGATACTCCAAGCCCCGCAAGCTCACGAAGGATGAAAAAGCCCTCTTCGAGGAGGCCGTTCAGGGGCTCGAAGGGGTCGAATACAAGCCCCTGAACGTGGCCACTCAGGTGGTGGCGGGCACCAACTACCGTTTCATCTGCCGCGGCCGCGAGACGGCGCGCAAAGGCAAGCGCTTCGACGCCGTGATAGTGGTCTATAAACCGCTGCCCGGGCAGGGCGAACCGCGCATCACCTCCGTCGACCGCCAAAAACAGTAACGGGCGATGGACAACGACGAGATAATAGAGCGTTTCGCGAGTTACCTCGCGGCCGAACGCCGATACTCGCCGCTCACGGTGCGCAACTACCGACGCGACACGGAGAACTTCGTCGCGTGGGGCGTCGAATCGTCGGGCGGAGCCTTCGCGCTGCTCGACGCCAAGAGCGAGGATATCCGCGAATGGATCGTATCGCTGTCGGAGAGCGGCGCGCTGGGCAACGCCTCGATCAACCGCACGGTGGCTTCGGTGCGGGCGCTCTACCGCTATCTGCGGCGCGAGGGGGAGATCGATCGCGACCTCTTCGCGGGGATATCGTCGCTGCGCACGCCGCGGCGGCTGCCGACATTCATCCCCGACGACCGTATGGCCCGCGTGGTGCGCGAGGTGCTGGCGCGGCTCGACAGCGACGACCGCCGCACGCGGCGCGACGCGCTGATGGTGCTGGTGTTCTACACCTGCGGACTGCGCCTTGCGGAGCTTACGGGCATACGGCGCGACGACTTCGGAGCCGACTTCGCCACCCTGCGGGTCAGGGGCAAAGGCGACAAAGTGCGCTCGGTGCCGCTGCTGGGCAGGGTCGCTCGCGAGATAAAACGCCACATAGAGCGAAATTATGCCGAAAATATTTGCTCCGACGACGAAAAATCGCTATTTTTATCGAACCGCGGCGAACCCGTTTCGCGCAGCGACGTGCAGCGCAGCGTGGCACGCCTTCTGCGGGAGTGCGGGGTGCAGGGCAAATGCTCGCCGCACGTGCTCAGGCACACCTTCGCCACGCACCTGCTCAACGACGGCGCCGACCTGCGCGAGATACAGGAGCTGATGGGACACTCGTCGCTCAAGGCCACGCAGGTATATACCCACAACGACATCGCGCAGCTGCGCAGGGTGTACGATTCGGCCCATCCGCGGGCGCGTGAATAGTGCGGAAAACCGACGCGGCCGTCGCGCCGCCGATGAAAATATATGTTTAACGACTAAAACTAAAGGCTATGAACGTACAAATTCAGTCAGTGAAATTCGACGCGGGACAGAAGTTGATCGAATTCATCGAGAAAAAATTAGCCAAGCTGGACCGCTTCGCCGAGAACGCGACGGGAGCCGATGTGGTTCTGAAACTCGAAAAGGACGACGAACGCGGAAACAAGATCGCAGTGATGACGTTGCACGTTCCGGGCGGCGACCTGCGCGTGGAGGAGCAGGCGCACACGTTCGAAGAGGCTATAGACAACGGTTTGGACGTCATGAAACGCCGGATCGAGAAACACAAGGAGAAATAACGGTTCGCACCGCAGCGCGAACGGCGTCCGAGGCTTTTCGGGCGCCGTTTTCGCATGCTTTTCGGGCGAAGAGCGTCCGCAGTTCGCCGTCGGCGTAGGACGCAAGCGAGCCTCGGCGAGCAGCAGTCCGCCGCGTGGGGCGGCGGCGAACTGCCGACATCGCGACGCGATGTCGAAACATACGCCCCTAACTTCAACACCTGCGATTTGTGGCGAAAATGTCCGTTTCGAAAGAAAGCGGGGCTTTTTTTTGTCGTTTCGATATAAAAAACTTATCTTTGGTAAATTTTACGACCGACCTTAAAACTTCAGTAAGAAACCGTTATCCAAATATCAAGAAACTATGGCAATCAACAGAAAAGACTTTCTAAAGACTCTGGGCGGCATGGCGCTGTTCACCATCGTTCCGCGCCGCGTGCTCGGAGGCCCGGGCCACGTAGCCCCCAACGACCAGTTGACCAAGGGTATCATCGGCATGGGAGGCATCGGCTTCAGCGAGAACCACTTTTCGAGCAGCGAGGCGTGCCGACTGGTAGCCATGTGCGACGTCGACAGCGAGCACCTCAAAAAGGGTGTCGATCTGGCCAAGAGCCGTCTGAACGAGACCGTAAAGGGTTACCACCTCTACCGCGACCTTATCAACGACCCCAACGTCGACGTGGTCCACATCGCCACGCCGCCCCACTGGCACGGCATCATGGCCGTGGAGGCCGCCAAGGCGGGCAAGGATATCTGGTGCGAGAAGCCCATGACCCGCACCATCGGCGAGGGCAAGCGCGTGATGGAGGCCGTGCGCCAGAACAACCGCATATTCCGCCTCAACACTTGGTTCCGTTTCAAGGATACGTTCTACGGGCTGGGCACCACGGTGAAGCCCCTCAAGAAACTCGTCGACAGCGGCATGCTGGGCTGGCCTCTGAAGGTCACCATCTCGGGTTACACGGGCTTCAACTGGAAATTCTTCTGGGTCGGCAAGGAGAATCTCGCGCCGCAACCCGTGCCCAAGCAGCTCGATTACGATCTGTGGCTGGGTCCCGCGCCCTACAAACCCTATAACGAGCACCGCACCCACCAGACGTTCCGCGGTTACTGGGACTACGACGGCGGCGGTCTGGGCGACATGGGCCAGCACTATATCGACCCCGTGCAATACATTCTGGGCAAGGACAACACCTCGCCCGTGAAGGTGGAGGTCGACGCTCCACAGCAGCACCCCGACGCCATCGGCACGTGGCGCAAGATCGTCTACACCTACGACGACGGCTGCCAGATCATCCTGCAAGGCGAGGCCCACGGCGACCCGACGGCCCCCTACATCGAAGGTCCCAAGGGCAAGGTTTACCAAGGCTTCAACTGCACCATCCCCAACGTGATGGACAAACTTTCGGAGCTGCCCGATCCCGAACCGCAGAACACCGACTTCATCAAGTGTATCCACACCCGCGAGAAGTTCGCCCTGAACGAGATCAACGGTTTCCGTTCGGCCACCATCGTGAACATGGGCGTATGCGCGCTGCGTCTGAACCGCACGCTCGAATTCGACCCCGTGAAGTTGCAGTTCATCGGCGACGATGCGGCCAACGCGCTCATCGACCAGCCCATGCGCGGCCCGTGGAAAATCTAACCCTAACCCCTAAACACAACAGATCAATGAAAAGACTATTCATCATATTGACCCTCGCGGCATCGATGGCCCTCTCGGCCGTTCATGCTCAGGATGCGCGAGGCCGCGTCACCTCGACCATCGTCGCCGACGCGTTGGCTCAGTTGCCGGCCGAGACGCCCGACAACTACAATCAGATCATGGGCGAATTGGCCGCCACGGGCAGCGAGGGCATCCAAATGCTCGGCTCCATGCTCAAGCCCGCGGCCGAAGGCGTCAAAAACTCGACCATAGAGTACGCCCTCAACGGCGTCGCGGCATACGTGTCGAAAGACCACGAAGCGTTGCGCGGCGGCGTGCGCGAAGGCCTGAAGGCCGCCGTGGCCAAGGCGGGCGACAACCCCAACAAAGCGTTCCTGATGACGGTGCTGGAGCAGTGCGCCACGGCTGACGACGCCGCGTTCTTCGCGGGTCTGCTCGGCGACGACTATCTGGGCAACTTCGCGGCGCGCGCGCTGGCGTCGATCGGCGGCACCGAGGACACGGTGCTGGAGCTCATGCAGAACCAAAACGCCAACGGCCTGAGCAAGGCCCTGCTGGCGCAGATCGCTTCGTACAAACCCCATTTCCACGGCGCGGAGGATATTCTCGTCGAGTGGGCGAAAACCGCTACTCCCGAGGAGGCGGTACATATATATAATGCGCTCGCCCTGAGCGGCGGCGAGAAGTCGGCCAAGGTTCTGGGCGCGGCCGCCAAGGCTGCGGGCTACACCTTCGAGCCCACCGACGCTTACGGCGCATACCTCATCCTGCTCAACGGCCACCTGATGAAGCACAGCCCCAAGGCAGTGGAGAGTGCCGCCAAGCAGATGATGAAGTTCGACAAGAGCAACGTGCGTCTGGCGGGTCTCGACCTGCTGGTGCAACTCAAAGGCGAAGCCGTGACTCCGCTCGTTATCAAGGCTTTGTCGGATAAATGCCGCGAGTACCGTTACGGCGCGATGCGCGCTGCCGAGGCGTTCGCCGACGACAAGACCTACGCCGCGGTAGCCGCCGCGCTGCCCCGTCTGAACGACGCCGCGAAGATCGACGTAATCAACTGGCTGGGCGCCAACCACGCCGCGTCGCAGATCGACGCCGTTTGCGCGCAGATCTCGAATCCCGACGCCGAAGTCGCCGCGGAGGCTATCGAGGCCGCGAGCCGTATCGGCGGCGAGAAGGCTCTGGCAGCCATCCTCGCCAAGGCCGCCACTCTCGAAAAGACGGACAAAGAGTTGCTTACCGCAGCCTACAACTCGCTCCTTTCGTTCAACGGCAAGATCAACGACGGCATCGTCGAGGCGCTGGACGGCAACGAAATGATAAAGAGCATTGCTTACGGCATTCTCGGCCAACGCCGCATCCCCGAAGCGGCCGCCAAGATCATGGCAGCCGCCCAAGCGGGCGACGAGGCTGCGATCGCCGTTCTGCCCAATGTCGTTACCGAGAAGAACTTCGACGCCGTATGCGACATGCTGGAGGCGGGCAAGAACGTAAGCCCCGCCGTCAACAAGGCCATTCAGGACAAACCCGCGGCCGAGCAGGTGAAGTTCATCGATGCGCGCATGGCCAAAGCGGGCGACAACAAGCATCTCTACTATCCCGTTCTGGCCGCCACGGGCTCGCCCGAGGTGGTTCCCATGCTTATCGACGGCTACAAGGCGGGCAACAAGCAGGGCGCCGCTTTCGCAGGCATGATGATGGTCAACGACGACGCCCTGATTCAGCCCATGTACGATATCGCAGCGTCGAACGCCGACCTCAAGGATACGGCTCTGAACCGCTACATCCGACTGGTAGGCGCTTCGAAGCTCAACGGCGAGCAGAAGTACATGAAGTATCGTCAGGCTCTCGAACTCGACCCCGTGACGAACACCAAGAACAGCGCGCTGCGCGCCCTCTCGGCCACGCAGACCTATCAGGGCATGATGCTCGCGGCCGAATATCTCGACAACGAGAACACGGCGCAGGCGGCGGCCAACACCGTGCTGGAGATCGCCACCAAGCACCCCGAGTTCTACAGCGCCGAGGTGAAGGCCCTGCTCGAGAAGGTGGGCGCGACGCTCAACGACGGCGACGCGGTCTACAAGCGCAAGGATATCGAGAAGTTCATCTCGGAGAACAAGGAGCGCGAGTCGCACTCGATAATCTCGAAACTCACCCCCGAGGAGGAGGCCGAGGGCTTCGAACTCCTCTTCGACGGCGTGTCGATGGACAAGTGGCAGGGCAATACCACCGCCTACCAGCCTATCGACGGCTACATGTACGTGACCGCATCGTACGGCAGCACGGGCAACCTCTACTCGGTTAAAGAGTACGACGACTTCGTGCTGCGCTTCGAGTTCTGCTTCGACCGCGCGGGCGTCAACAACGGCGTGGGTATCCGCACCCCGATGGGCGTCGACGCCGCATATCACGGCATGGAGATCCAGATCCTCGACCACGACGATCCCATCTACGCCAATCTGCGCGAGTATCAGGTGCACGGCTCGGTGTACGGCATCATCCCCGCCAAGCGCATCGTATCGCCCGAACTGGGCGTATGGAACACCGAGGAGATCCGCGCCAAGGGCGACCACATCACGGTGATTGTCAACGGTGAAGTGATCCTCGACGGCAACATCCGCAAGGCCTGCAAGGGCCACAACGTGGCTCCCGACGGCAGCGGTAACAATCCCTACACGGTCGACCATCTCAACCACCCGGGGCTGTTCAACAAGAAGGGCCACATCGGGTTCCTCGGCCACGGTCAGGGCATCAAACTGCGCAACGTGCGCATCAAGGAGCTGTAATCGCCCCATACATTTTATTACGCCACCGCCCGAGTCACGCTCGGGCGGTGTTGTTTTGCGGGCAGAGGTTACGCCTGCTTTACAAAAAGCGCATCGATATTCGGGTCGCAGCCTGCGGTGGCTTGCGTGTGAGCATTCGCGAACAATAGCGGGCCTCCGCGGGGCAGAGGCTGCGGCCCGCACGGTTCTTCGAACCGCATTAATTCACGTGCGTCAGCCGATCCCGCGGCAGGAACGATTTCGGGCAAAGGGCGGCCGTGGCGACGGAGCGTTAAAAATCGGAGACCTTTTGATTGCTTCAAAAGTGCCGAAGGCATCCGATTTAGCGCAGTCGCGAGACCGACCCCGAAACCGTTTCACCGCGGCGGATTTTGACGCAACCTTTTGACGTCAAAAGGTTGCATAGAAAAAAAGAAAATGCAGTTCGCAGAACTGCGCGGGCCGCAGCCTCGCCCCGGCGGAGGCCCGCAACTCGTTTTCACTCGTTCGCGGTCTCCGCAGGCCGCGGCCCGAGAAAAATCAAGGTTCCAATTTAAACATCACCTTCATCAACTCCATTAGGGATTTACTCTTTATCTCCTTTTCGAACTCCTCGTCGGTGAAATCCGAGTCGCCCACGCGGGCGACGAACTCGACCAAGAAACGGAGGTGAA
>CAJUMU010000036.1 GCA_910587675.1 uncultured Alistipes sp.
GCGTTGGTAGTGCTTGATGATTTGCGCCTTGATGTTGTCCAAAGCGAGGTTGATGTCCCGTGCCTCCTTGCTCTTGCCTTTGGCTCGGTTGCCCTTGATGTCCCAAAGCGTTTTCGGGACACTCTGTTTGCAACTGAACTGCGCCACAGTCCCGTTGATTGTCACTCGTCCCATGATGGGGACAATGCCGTTTTTCTCCTTGCTGCCGTTCATGTAGAACAGCACTTTGAATGTACTTCTTGCCATACTCGTTTTTTTGTTTGCAAAGTTATTACTCAACGAGTTAGACCTTGATAAGCAAATCGGCGCAGAACGGCGCAATCAATGCAGGGAGCGTTAAAAATGCGTCCCGCTTCGGGTAACGATTTGAAAACCGTTCTGCTTCATAGAACTGCTTTCCTTTGCGTTTCCCGTTTTTTGCGGTTGGCTTCATTTGGCACTGTAAACGCTTTAATGATAGCCATTTCAGTGACATTTCAACCTCTTTTCTCGGTTATTCCAAAGATTTTTCGTAAATTTGCGCCGCTTAAAGTTTAACCACACACCGATTATGAAAAAAATAACTTTCAGTATCATCGTCATGCTGGCGTGTATGGCGATCGCGACGCCCGCGGCGGCGCAATTCAATCTTAAGAAGGCCGTGAGCGGCGCGGCCAAAGTCACCAAAGCCGTCACGCTCACCGACGAGCAGATGGCCGATTACGTGAAGGAGTACATCGCATGGATGGACGAGCACAACCAAGTGTGCGCCGACGACGATCCCTACACGGTGCGTCTGAAAAAGCTGACCGAAGGGTTGACCGACGTGGAGGGTATTCCGTTGAATTTCAAGGTATACTATGTCATCGACGTAAACGCGTTCGCGTGTGCCGACGGCAGCGTTCGAATATTCTCGTCGCTGATGGACATAATGAGCGACGAAGAGCTTTTGGGCGTGATCGGCCACGAGGTGGGTCACGTGGCTCACAAGGATTCCAAGAAGGGATTCCGCACCGCGCTGCTCACGTCGGCTCTGAAAGACGGCATATCGTCACAGGGCGGAAAGGCTGCCGCTCTGACCGACTCGCAGTTGGGCGATTTGAGCGAGGCGCTGGTAAACGCCACATACTCGCAGAAGCAGGAGCGCGACGCCGACGATTACGGTTACGAGTTCCTCAAGAACGCAGGCAAGAACCCGTGGGCGATGGCTCTATCGTTCCGTAAGTTGAAGCAGTTGCAGGAGGAGGCGGGAGCACAGAAGAGCAGCAAACTCAACCAGCTCTTCTCGACCCACCCCGACCTCGACGCGCGCATTCAGCGCATGGAGGAGCGCGCTACCGGCGAGGGCATCGAGGCTCCCGCAGCGGAGGCGTCGACCGACGAGGTTGCCGCGGCAACGGCCGAATAAAGAACCCGCCGAAAATAAAAAATCCCCGCAAGTCGCGCTTGCGGGGATTTTTCGTTTACGACAACGGCGCGGAGCCGTCGATGGCGACCTTCACGTATTTGTATCCTCGGTGCCGCAACTCCAGCGACACGCCCAACTCGAAGAAGACCTTCACCGCCCTCGCGAAGACATGAAAGGCCATCGCGCTCTGCGGCTCCACGCCCTCCTTGCGGATCATTGTAAGAGCCGTATGCGCGCAGTTGCGTATCACGGTTTCGAGCTTCGTCGCCTCCGCGCTATCCAAACGATAGCCCACCAGACACTCGGTCACATACTCGTCCAAACAGTCGAATCCGCGCGGCGAGGCCATCAAAGAATACCAATCGTCGGTATCCTTATACTCGCCCCACGACTTGTCCCACAGCGCGGCGGCTCCCATGCCGACATAGCAGGCCCACGCAACGGCCGCCGACGGGTAATCGGCGATCTGCGGCACGGCGGCCGCCATATATTCGGGCGCCGAAGCGCGCCACTTCTCGTTCAGTTCGTCGACCGTCAGCATCTTACCATCCAACATGCCGTCGGCGGTACATTGCCCCACGAGGGCCTCGGAGAGTTTCTCGGCGAACTTGTCCAGAAATTCGAAATCTTTAGTCTCCATAAAACCAAGGTTATGAAAAAGGCGGCACACATACGCGTCACCGCCCTTGAAAACATCTAAACTTATCCTCGGCGGCTGCGGGGGTCGCGCGTAAAGCGCGAGCCGCCGAGGATAGCAATGCCCGAGGGCATTGCATCATAATATCAATACGTTCCCAAACGGAACACTATCTTCTGGCAATAGGTCTCCTCGGGACGGAGGACCACCGACGGGAAATCGGGCCGGTTCACCGCGTCGGGATAGTTCTGGCACTCGATGGCCACGCCCGCATAATCCTCGTAACGGCTGCCCGACTTGGTTACGGGGCATCCGCCCGCGAGCCAGTTGCCCGTATATACCATCGCTCCCGCCTGCGACGACAACACCTCGACCCTGCGGCCCGAAGCCTCGCAGCGAAGCTCGCCTATCGGGCTGAGGATATTGGGTTTCCAATCGTCCAGAACGAAGAAGTGGTCGTATCCCTTGAAATCCTTCATGTGGTTGAACTCCGACAGTATCTCGTCGCCGAAACGCCGCCACTCGGTGAAATCCTGCGGCGTGCCCTTCACGTCGAGGTAACGCCCCGTGGGTATCTGCGTGGGATCCATCTCCAGCACGCGCGAGCAGTTGAGGTGCAACTCGTGGTCGAGAATGCTCTTGCCGCTGCCCTCCCCCGCCAGATTCCAATACACGTGATTGGTGAGGTTCACCACGGTAGTCTTGTCGGTGCGGGCCATGTAGGTTATCTCCAACTCGTCGTCATCGCTGAAATAGTATCCAGCCTCGACATAGAGTTCGCCCGGATAGTTCTGCTCTCCGTCAGGCGACGTGAGCGAGAATACCACGCGGTTGGTCTCGACGCGGGCGTCCCACAAACGATTGGCGAAGCCCTTCGAGCCGCCGTGCAGATGGTTGGGCCCGTTGTTGACCTCCAAATTGTATTCGACGCCGTCCACAGTCATGCGTCCGCGCGCGATACGGTTGGCGACGCGGCCGACGCTCTTGCCGCTCGCCGCGCCGTCGCCGAAATAGCTCATGCAATCCTTGTAGCCGAGCACCACATCGTCGATGTGTCCGTCGCGGTCGGGGCACTTCACCGACACGATCGAAGCGCCTATGTTGCACAACTGCACCTCGCAGCCGTTCGCGTTGCGTATCGTGTAGAGCACGATAGCCTCGCCCTCGGGGGTAGAGCCCCAAATGTGCTGTAATATCTCCATTATTCGACAGGTTTTAGATTGGTCAGGATATAATCTATGCGCCGCAAGGTCTCCTCTTTGCCGAGGAACGCCGTGACGTCGTACATTCCCGGGCCTTTTCCCGCGCCGACCAGCGCCAGACGCAACGTGTTCATGATCTGCCCCATGCCGTAACCCTTCTCGGCGATCCACGCGTTCACCACGCTCTCGGTATTCTCCAACGAGAAGTCGTCGATGGCGGCCAACACCTCGCGCAACTCCGCCAAGCGGGCGGGATTGTCGCCTTTCCAATACTTCTTCGTCTGCTTCTCGTCGTACTCGGTCGGCGCGACGAAGAAATAGCAGGTCAGATCCCACAGATCGGTAATGAACGTGGCGCGCTCCTTCATGATGCCCGCGGCGCGGCCCGCCAATTCGTCCGACACCTCCACGCCGCGCTCGCGCAGGACGGGCTGAAACAGTTCGGCCAGCTCGGCGTCGCTCTTGCGGTGCATATATTGCGCGTTGAACCACTTGGCCTTGTCGGGCTGGAAACGCGCGCCCGATTTCGACACTCTGTCCAGCGAGAAAGAGCTGATCAACTCATCCATCGAAAACAACTCCTGCTCCGTGCCCGGGTTCCACCCGAGCAGGGCCAGCATGTTGACGAACGCTTCGGGGAAATAACCGTCCTCGCGATAGCCGTGGGCCGTCTCGCCCGTGGCGGGCGATTTCCAGAAGAGCGGGAATACGGGGAATCCCATCTTGTCGCCGTCGCGCTTCGACAATTTGCCGCCGCCCGTGGGCTTCAGCAGCAACGGCAGATGCGCGAATCGCGGTTGCGAATCGGCCCAGCCGAAAGCCTTGTAAAGCAGATAGTGCAGAGGCAGCGACGGCAGCCACTCCTCGCCTCGGATCACATGCGTGATCTCCATCAGATGGTCGTCGACGATATTCGCCAAATGGTAGGTGGGCAGAGCGTCGGCGCTCTTGTAGAGCACCTTGTCGTCGAGCGTGGAGGTATTGACCTTCACGTGGCCTCGAATCAAATCGTCCATCTCCACCGTCTCGTTCTCGGGCATCTTGAAACGTATCACCCACTGGTCGCCGCGCGAAATGCGCTCCGCGACCTCCTCGGCCGACAACGCCAGCGAGGTGGACAGCTTCTCGCGCACCGAATGGTTATAGGCGAAAGTCTCGCCGCGCGCCTCCGCCTCCTTGCGCAGAGCGTCCAGCTCGGCCGCAGAGTCGAAAGCGTAATAGGCCCAACCTGCCTCGACCAGACGATTGGCATATTCGAGGTATATCTCGCGACGCTCGCTCTGACGATAAGGAGCGTGGGGGCCTCCGACACCGACGCCTTCGTCGATCTCGATTCCGCACCACTTCAGGGATTCGATGATGTAATCCTCGGCCCCCGAAACGAAACGCTGCGAATCGGTATCCTCGATGCGCAGAATCATCTTGCCCCCGTGACGGCGGGCGAACAGATAGTTATAAAGCGCCGTGCGCACTCCTCCCATGTGGAGGGGTCCCGTGGGACTCGGAGCGAAACGCACGCGAACTTGCTGAGACATAATATTACTTCTTTTATTTTAGTTTGAATCGTTTGTCGATCACTTCACGCGATACTCCACACGCATGGTGATACGCGCCTTCTTCTGACGGCTCGACGTGTTGAACGATCCGCCCGCCGAATACTCCTCGTTGGCGTTGGCTCCCGTAATCTGGAACACGCCCATGCGTGCCGAGGCCACGCGGCCTATGGCAGCGCCGGCGTTCTCGGCTATCTTCTCGGCGCGAGCGCGGGCGTCGGCAGACGCCTGCTCGATGAGCGCGAGTTTCACGTCGTCGAGTTTGGTGTAATAATAGTCGGGATTGTAGGCGTCGATAGACACGCCCTGCGCAATGAGCTTCGAGATGTCGCGCGAAATGCCCTCGACCTTATCCACATCCGACGACTCCACGGTGAAGCTCTGGCTGAGACGGTAACCCGAGAACCGAGATCCCGTATAGTTGCCGTTGGCATTGTAGATGGGTTCGGTCTCCTTGTTGACATTCACGAAGCGGAACACCACGCTCTCGGCGGGAATGCCGCGCGAGGTAATGAACTCCAGCACCATCTGCTTGTCGCGCTCCAACTGCGCGTAACCCGAAGCCACGTTCTGCGTGGTGCACGATATCTCGCCGTTCCATACGATAAGGTCCGACGCGAACTCCGTCTCGCCCAAGCCCGTCACCACCACAGTGTCTTGCGAGCGATACTTATAGGTATAAGCGCGGCCCAGCAGCCATGCGCTCAGGACGATCGCCAAGCCGACGATCACGTACTTCAGATTGTTTTTCATAAGGCAACTATCAGATTAAAATTGGTTACACGTTGAACAGGAAGTGCATTATATCGCCGTCCTGCACCACATACTCCTTGCCCTCGATGCCGATCTTGCCCACATCGCGGCAAGCCTTTTCCGAACCGAGCGCGACGTAATCGTCGTACTTTATGACCTCGGCGCGAATGAATCCGCGCTCGAAATCGGTATGGATGATGCCCGCCGTCTGCGGAGCCTTCATGCCGCGCACGAAAGTCCACGCGCGACTCTCGTCGGCTCCCGTGGTAAAGAACGTCTGCAAGTCGAGCAACTTGTATGCCGACTTTATTAGGCGGCTCACGCCCGACTCCTCCAGCCCCATGTCCTGCAAGAACATGCTACGCTCCTCGTAACTCTCCAACTCGGCGATGTCGGCCTCGGCCGATGCGGCCACGATCAACATCTCGGCATGCTCGTCGGCGATGGCCGCACGAACGGCCTCGGTATGGGCGTTGCCCGAAACGGCGCTCGCCTCGTCGACGTTGCACACGTAAAGCACGGGCTTGTCGGTGAGCAGATTCAAATCGGCCGTCAGCTTGCGGTCCTCCTTCTCCAGCTCCACGGTGCGGGCGCTCAAGCCCTGTTCCAGAGCCTCCTTGTAACGGGTGAGTATCTCGAACAGTCGTTTGGCCGACTTGTCGCCCGCCACGGCCTGCTTCTGGCACTTGCCTATGCGGCTCTCCACCGTCTCCAGATCCTTCAACTGCAACTCGGTATCGATTATGCCCTTGTCGCGCACAGGATCGATGGTGCCGTCCACATGGGTGATATTGCCGTTGTCGAAACAGCGCAGAACATGAATTATGGCGTTGGTATTACGTATGTTGCCGAGGAATTTGTTACCCAAACCCTCGCCTTTCGACGCGCCCTTCACCAGTCCCGCTATGTCGACTATCTCGATGGTGGTGGGAACGACTTTCTTAGGGTTGTCTATTTCAGCCAGCTTCACCAGCCGCTCGTCGGGCACCGTAATGACGCCCACGTTGGGTTCGATGGTACAGAAAGGGAAATTGGCTGCCTGCGCCTTAGCGTTCGACAGACAGTTGAAAAGGGTCGATTTGCCGACGTTGGGCAGACCGACTATACCGCATTGCAAAGCCATTTATATCTCTTTTTTCGTTTACACTCGTCGTTTAATGATGCAAAGATAACGTTTTTTACGCGACGCGGCCGATTTGGGCGCAAAATTTTGCATTCGCGACGCGCGACGAACCCGCAGCCG
Source organism: uncultured Alistipes sp. (assembly GCA_910587675.1). Lineage (GTDB taxonomy): Bacteria > Bacteroidota > Bacteroidia > Bacteroidales > Rikenellaceae > Alistipes. The sequence continues at coordinate 6,776 of CAJUMU010000036.1, forward strand.
CCCGAATGGAAAGTCGCCCAACGCTTTGGGGCCGTTTTATTTGCAAAAAACGAGCGGAATACCTACATTTGCGGCGCAATGGCCCGAACACGGGCCGTCGACTACATACAACCAAACGTTAGGAAGCAGTTAAATTTATGTTAAGCAGAAAGGTAGCATCGCAACTCGGGGAGTTCGAAACCCCGTTTTATCTCTATGACATCAACCTTCTCCGCCAGACTTTGGAGAGCGTGGTTTACGAATCGAAAAAATACGATTACAAGGTTCATTACGCGATAAAAGCCAACAGCGACGATTATCTGTTGAGCATAATCCGTGAATACGGACTGGGAATCGACTGCGCGAGCGGCAACGAGGTGCGCAAGGCCATCGAGGCGGGCTTCGACCCCAAGACCATAGTATACGCCGGCGTGGGCAAACGCGACAAGGAGATACGCTACGCGATCGAACAAGGCATTCTGGCCATCAACTGCGAGTCTATCGAGGAGTTGCAGGTGGTGAACCAGATAGCGGGCGAGCTGGACCGCAGAGCCGAAGTCGGACTGCGCATCAACCCCGACATCGACCCCAAGACCAACCGCTGCATCGACACGGGTCAGGCCGACAGCAAATTCGGCATTTCGTACGAGGAGATACTCGAAAATACCGAGCTCATCAAGTCGTTCGCCAACATCGACATAATAGGCATCCACATCCACATCGGATCGCAGATACGCGAGTTGCACGTATTCGAGAACATGTGCAACAAGGCCAATGCTATCGTCGAGAAGCTCGAATCGTCGGGATTCTCGTTCCGCATGGTCGACGTGGGCGGCGGTCTGGGCATCAATTACGATGTTCCCGAGAACGAGCCGATCCCCAACTTCGCGTCGCTTTTCGCCATCGTGCACGAGTATCTCAACGTCGGCGGACGCGAGGTGCACTTCGAATTCGGCCGTTCGATCGTGGGCGAGTGCGGCGAGTTGATAACCTCGGTGCTCTTCAACAAGACCACAGCCACGGGACGCAAACTCGTAATCATCGACGCCAGCATGACCGAACTCATACGCCCCATGCTCTACGGCTCGTACCACAACATCGAGAACATCACCTCGCAGGAGGAGAAATTCACCAAATATACGGTGGTGGGCACCGCATGCGAATCGACCGACGTGTTCGACGAGAACGTCAGCCTGCGCAAGACCAAACGCGGCGACCTGCTCTCGATCAAGTCGGCGGGAGCTTACGGCCGTTCGATGGCTTCGCAATACAACCTGCACGATCTGCCCGCGGCGGTTTACAGCGACCGTTTGACGAATAAATAATCCGCGAGGGAGGGGCCGCGACACAGCGAGCTCCGCATCGGCCGCAATAAAACGACCCGATTTCTCGGGTCGTTTTCGTATCCATCCCCCCGAATGTTTCGGGTTGAAATTCCGACATCGCCGCGCCATGTCGGCAGTTCGCCGCCGCCCCCACGCGGCGGACAGCAGGCGGCACGGACGAAGCGCCCGCCTTATTCCGACAAACATTTTTCTTTTTTACATATTCGTATATCGTCAAAATTGACTATCTTTGAAAAATCTTTTACTTTGAAAGATATGAATATCGAATTTATAAAATCGGAATTTGAGAAGCTGTCGCTCATCCTCCGCACATGGGACGAGGGCGAGGGCATATCTGCCATCGAACGCGACATAGCGCTCGACAAGTTGAAGAACATATACGACACGTTGCGTTTCGGCGAAGCGTCGGAGACGAACGTGGAGAACGAAACGCAGCGAATCGAGGCCGGCGCCGAACAGACGCCCGTCGCTCCGCCCGCGACCGAAACCGTGGCGCGCGACGAACCGGCCGAGAACCCGTCGGAGGAGGATGAAAACGAGACTCCCGCCGAAGAGGAAGAGGTCGAAGTGGAATTCATATTCGCCGACGAGGATGAAGAGGACGACGAGGCGACGGAAGCGGCTCCCGCCGCGGAACCCGAGCCTGCGGAATACGACGACGCCGTTGCCGACGATGAGCCCCGCAGCGACGCCGCGGCCGAAACGCCCTCGGCGGAGAGCGCGCCCGCAACAGCCGAACCCGAGACGGAGGAGCAGCCGCAAGAGCTGCCTCGAAGCGAGGAGAGCGACGATGAGCAGCCCGCCCGCCGCCCGCTGAACAGTTTGTTCGGCGCCGACGAGATAGGCAGCCGCCCGCGCACCAAGCACCACCGCATGATGTCGATCTACAACGACGCCCGTCCGCGGGAGGAGAAGGTGATCGACATATCGAAGATATTCGATGCCGACGAGGAGATGCGTCCGCAGCCCATGCCGTCGCCGCGGCAGACGGAGAGCGTCGACGAGCGCATCGCCGAAGAGCATCCGATACGGACGGAGACGTTTGCGCCGCGTACCGCAGCATCGCCCGACGTCGAACCGCTGCGTGCCGACGACGCGTCGCATCCCGTAATGCTCGGCGACGCAATAAACCGCAACGCGCAGACGTTGGCCGATACGCTCGGCAAGCCGTCGGCGTTGGCGGAGGAGATAACGCACACGAAAATCACGTCGCTGCGCGAGGCCATAGGCATCAACGACAAGTTCCTGATGATACGCGACCTGTTCGACGGCGACGGCGAGGCGTACGATGAAGCCATCGGCACGCTCGACGGATTCGACTCGCTGGACGACTGCATGATACACATAGTAGAAAACTACTCGTGGAACCCCGATTCGGAGGGCGCCAAGTTCATCATGCAACTTCTGGAACGTAAATTGTCCTGACAGATGTCGAAACTGTATATCGTGCCAACGCCGATTGGCAACCTCGACGACATAACCCTGAGGGCAATAAAGGTGCTCAGGGAGGCCGATTTCGTACTGGCCGAGGATACGCGCACCACGTCGTTTCTGCTCAAACATCTGGGGATAGAGCAGAAACTCCACTCGCACCACAAGTTCAACGAACACGCCACGGCGGCATCGGTAATCGCAGCCATCGGCGAAGGCCGCACGGCGGCCCTCGTGTCGGACGCGGGAACGCCCGGGATATCGGACCCGGGATTTCTGCTCGTGCGCGCGTGCGTCGAGGCGGGGATAGAGGTAGAGACGCTGCCCGGTGCCACAGCGCTCATACCCGCACTGGTACAGAGCGGATTCCCGTGCGACAGATTCTGTTTCGAGGGTTTTCTCCCGCAGAAAAAGGGACGCAACAAACGGTTGCAGGAGTTGCGCGACGAACAGCGATCGATTATATTTTACGAATCGCCTTTCCGCGTGGTGAAGTGCCTCGAGCAATTGGCCGAGACGTTCGGCGACGACCGCCGCGTCGCGGTGTCGCGCGAGTTGACCAAGAAATTCGAACAGACCGTTCGCGGCACTTTGGCCGAGGTTACGGCCTACTTCCGCGAGCACGAACCCAAGGGAGAATTCGTCATAGTGATCGAAGGGTGCCCCAAACCCGAAAAGGAGCCGCGACGCAACCGATACGCCCGCGACGACGAAAGCGAGTCGGGCGAGGAATAAACGCACGTTTTCGATAAGTCGAGCGCAGAGCCGAAACTTGTTCGGGCTATGCCGAGACGAGAAAACGACTGTTGAAAAACGAA
>CAJUMU010000037.1 GCA_910587675.1 uncultured Alistipes sp.
ATTTCGATGGCAACGAGAGTTCTATAGCCAACATAGGCCGTTTGGTGGGTCGCGACCATTCTATTGTGATTCGTCAGGGCGACTGGGACAGTGCGTTTCGCTTTCCGATAGAGAGTTTGATTCACCTTCGTTTCTTGGTCGAGTTCGTCGCTCGCGTCGGCGACTCGGATTTCACCGACGAGGAGTTCGAGAGGGAGATCAAGAGCAAGTCTTTGATGGAATTGATGAGGGTGATGTTCAAGTTGGAACCTTAATTTTTCTCGGGCCGCAGCCTGCGGAGGCTGCGGTCCGCATGGTTCTGCGAACCGCATTTGGCTGACGCATGTGAACTTTACGACTCTAAGAGTCGCGCGCCTCGCTGGCATAACGCCTTTATTTGAATATGCGCGCGCCTCGACATCATTTTTCGCATAATTTTTTCGTTTTGGATGCGATCGCCTAAGCAACCAATATATTGCTATGTATCAATGTAATACGCGCTGACATCTCGCCCTTCGGCCGCTGTGATGTTAAAAAAACTTAAAAAATTATGAATTTTTTTGAGTAATTGCTTGCACGGTATTTTTTTTCGCCTTATCTTTGCACTCGAAGTTTTAAGGTTCATTTAGGTTAGTAGTTTTAGGTTGGTAGAGGCTATCGGTAGGTTGTAACCGTACAATGGTGTTTCTGTGGCACATTGGGTTATTAAGACAAAGAGCGGTGCTCGCTCGGCGTCGAATACCTCCGAGACCTCGTTTTTTTGTGCCCGCCCCGACCGAATCACCTCCTCCCGACGACAAACAAAAAAAGGATGCCCGACATCGCGGACACCCCCTATCGTAACGCACGCCTCGGGCGACGCGTCTCACAACGACATTCCCTTGAACACGCGCGAACGTTCGGCGGGCACTATCTTGCCGTAAAGAGTTATGCGGTTCGAATTGAGGTTGGGATTTATCGTCACCATGCCGTTGTTGCTGCCTCGGGGCAGCGTGATGTCTACCGCGGCGAAGACTCCGCGGCCCATGACGTTCATCGTTATGCGCGTATTGCCGCGCTTGTCGGTCTTCTCCTCGATGTTGGTCACGCGTCCCTCGACCGTGACGCCGCCTACGCCGTTAGGTCCGCCCGAATCGAACGGAGCGACCTGCACCGTGGCTTTGTCGCCCATGAGCGACACGAAATTGAGATTCGACATGACGTGCGCCGTGCCGCCGCGCTTGAACACCAACAGATCGGCCTCGAATACGAATTCGCGATCTTTTATTGCCCGCATGGCATCGATATAATTGAGCGAATCAAGCGCCGCGCGCCCCTCGGCATTGGCTCCTTGGGTGTAGGCGGAGCATCCCGCTCCGAAGATCGACACCGCCGCTGCCGCCGCGAATAAAAATATAAGACGTTTCATTTTACGAGTGTTTTTGTTTGGTTGTGCATGCAATATCGGTACCGCACGCCGCCGTCAGAGGATTTTTTTCACCCAACGGAACATGCGGTAGGGCATGTAGCGGAACGGGAGGTCGAGCCATACGGGCGTCGCGACCACGGCGCGCCGATGCGAGAAGGCGTCGAAACTCTCGCGGCCGTGATAACGTCCCATGCCCGAGTTGCCCACGCCGCCAAAGGGCAGATTCTCGTTGGCGATGTGCATTATGGTGTCGTCGACGCATGCGCCGCCCGACGAGGTGCGTCGTATGACCTCCGCAGCGCGTTTCGTGGGGCCGAAGTAGTACAACGCCAGCGGCTTCTCGCGCTCGGTGACGAAGCGTATCGCCTCGTCGGTATCGTCGAAGGTCACGACGGGCAGCACGGGGCCGAAAATCTCCTCGCGCATGACCGCCGACGCTGGATCGACGTCGACCAGCAGCGTCGGTTCGATATAGAGCTCGTCGCGCAGGAGGCCGCCGCCCGCCGCGACGCGGCCGTCGGCGAGATAACCCGCCACGCGGTCGAAGGCGCGCTCGTTCACCATGCGCACATAGTGGCGGCTCTGTCGTGGATCGTCGCCGTGCAGACGCCGCACCTCGCGCGCGAACGCCGCGACGAACCTGTCGCGCAGCGACGAGTGGATGAGCAAGTAATCGGGCGCGATGCAGGTCTGTCCCGCATTTAGCGTCTTGCCCCAAGCGATGCGCCGCGCGGCGATATCGATATTCGCGCCGCGGTCGACTATGCAGGGGCTCTTGCCTCCCAGTTCCAGCACCACGGGGGTGAGATGTTCCGCCGCGGCGCGCATCACCACGCGTCCCAACTCGGGACTGCCCGTGAAGAAGATGATGTCGAACCGCTCGCGCAGAAGCGCGGCGTTCACGTCGCGGTTGCCCTGCGCCACGGCTATGTAGCGTTCGTCGAAGGTCTCGGCGATCATCCGCTCCAACGTCTCGGCCACATGCGGCACGTAAGGCGACGGTTTGAGCAACGCCGTGCAGCCCGCCGATATCGCGCCTACCAAGGGGTTCAACAGCAACTGCACGGGGTAGTTCCACGGCGCGACGATTAGCGAGCAGCCCAAAGGTTCGCTCACCACGCGGCTGCGCGAAGGCATCATCTTGAGCGGAGTGGGGCGGCGGCGGTCGCGCATCCGACTCTTCAGGTGGCGCAGGTGGTTGCGGATCTCGCCCGCGACGATGCTCAACTCGGTGAGCATGGCCTCCTCCTCCGATTTGTGAAGGTCGCGCCACAACGCCTCGCAAAGCGGCTTTTCCCACCGCTTCAAAGCCTCGCCGAGCGCGCGAAGCTGCCGCCGACGGAAATCCTCGCCGAGCGTCGCGCCCGAGCGGAAATACTCTCTCTGTCCCGCCGCGAGGGCCTCGATGCGCTCGGGCGAGGTGTTTTCGATCTTCATAGGCTATCGTTTTTCGGGCCCTTTTCGGCCCGTGAATCCGTCCATCGCCGAGAATATGCCGAACCAGTCGCCGAAAATGGTGTCGAACCACGACGTGGGCAGCACGCCCTGCCAGAAACGGATGAAGTGGAATCCCCACGGGATGCCGCGGAAATCCTTGTCGCGTTCGATGGCGCGCAGGATCTTACGCGCCGTGGCCTCGGGATCGAGGATGGGGAAAATGCGCGAACGCACGCCGTCGAACATGCCCGTATCGATATAGTAAGGCGCGACTGTGGTGACGCGCACGCGGCTGCGGGCCTGCCGCAGCTCGATGCGCACCGAGTCCGACCAGCCGATCACGGCCCACTTGCTGGCCACGTAAACCGACATCTTGGGGTTGGAGATCATGCCCGCCGCCGAGGCGATGTTGCATATATGGCCGTGGTCGCGCGCGATCATGTCGGGCAGGGCCTGCAACGCGAGCACCATCGGGGCGGTGGCGTTGACGGTCATCGTGCGCTCTATGTCGCGCACCGTCTGGCGGTCGAACGTTCGGTTGCCCGTCACTATGCCCGCGCAGTTGACGAGTATGTCCACGTCGCCGCACTCGGCACGCGTGCGGACGTAGGCCGCCTCGACAGCCTCGTGATCCGACACGTCGACCTTGTACGTCGCCACGCTGCCGAGGCTGCCGAACTCGGCGGCCGTCACGGCCATCTTCTCCTCGTCGATATCCCATATCGCCAATTTGCGCGCGCCGCGCTCGAGGGCCATGCGTCCCATTATGCGCCCTATTCCCGAGGCTCCGCCCGTAATGAGCACGCAACTATCCTTTATCTTCGTCATATCTCGTTGTTTTGTTCAGTCTCTCTTCACCCTCGCGTTCAACGGTGCGGCCAGCGCTTCGGCCCGCTCTTCGACCGCGCGTCGCCACTCCTCGGCATCGTCCACGCCCGCGCGGCTCCATCCCGAGCCGTTCAGCATTACGATCTTCTCGCCCGCTTTCGCGCGACGCGTCACCAGAGCGTGGCCGTCAGCGTATGCCACCCCTTCGCCGCCCGCGAGGATCACCCCCAACGATATGTCGCCGTCGCGCTCGGGATCCGAACTATCCGACGCGGCCTCCGTCACGGCGATCCGATCGCGCCCCTCGGCCGAGGCCTTCAACTCGTGCAGAACCAAGCCCGCCGCGACGGACAATTCGCCGTCGAAGCCGTCGAGAACATACTCCTGCACGGTGAAACGGTCGTCGGCGTCGAGGCGTATCGTGCGACGCATGGCCACCTTGCGACCTCCGATGTCGACGGGCGCGTAAACGAACTGCGCCTCGGTGCGTATGGGGCCGTTGGCCGTGCACTTCTGCGACACGTAGTTGCCCGCGAGCGCGACGCGGCCGTCGACGAACGGGGCCAACGCCCCTGCGCCCAAGGTGTTGCCTACCTTATAGCAATCCATTCCCTCGCCGTAATCGCGGTGATAGTCGTTGCGCGCGAACCACTCGTCGATAACCGGCCGCGGCGCGCTCTTGACCCACACGTCGACGCCCTGCGTGCGGGGATCGCCCAGCGCGGGACCGTAAATGCGATAGGCCGTCAGGTTGTTCTCCCACGCGTAATCGTCGGCGCGCTCGGGCACGTAACGGCCGTACGCCTTGCGTTCGTACTCCTCGCGCATGCCCCGACGCACGGGATACTCCGCCGTCGCGCCCGCGCCTACCGTCGCCTGAAACAGCAATGCCGAGGGGCGTCCCGCGTCGTCGAAAAGCACCTGCGACGGCTCCTGCCCGCCCTCGGGCGAGAGCACCACTACGTTGTCGGGCGTGAGCCCCGCGCCGCTCAGCTCTTCCCACGCTATCTCCACCGTCTCTTTCGAGCGGGCGAGTTCCGAGGGGTTCGACACCTCGACGACGAGTCCGCCGCGCGAACCGCATCCCGCCGCGAACAGAAAAGCGAAATAAAAAAGTCGTCTCATACGCTATTCGGGTTGTCGGCCTATGTATGCCAATATTCCACCGTCGACATAGAGTATATGTCCGTTCACGAAGTCGGAAGCCGCCGAGGCGAGGAACACCGCGGGACCCTTCAGGTCGTCGGGCGCGCCCCAGCGCGCCGCGGGGGTCTTCGCCACGATGAACGAATCGAACGGATGGCGCGAGCCGTCGGCCTGCCGCTCGCGCAGGGGCGCGGTCTGCGGCGTTGCGATGTAGCCCGGGCCGATGCCGTTGCACCGGATGTTGTAGCGGCCGTACTCCGAGGCGATGTTGCGCGTGAGCATCTTCAGTCCGCCCTTGGCCGAGGCGTATGCCGACACCGTTTCGCGCCCCAGCTCCGACATCATCGAACACACGTTGATTATCTTGCCGCCGCCCTTGGCGATCATGGCGGGAATCACCGCCTTGGAGACTATGAACGGCGCGGTGAGGTCTATGTCGACCACCTCGCGGAACTCCTCGGCCGACATCTCGTGCATCGGGACGCGTCGGATGATCCCCGCGTTGTTGACCAGTATGTCGACCGCGCCGATCTCCTCGGCGATCGACGCCACCATTCCGCGCACGGCCTCCTCGTCCGTGACGTCGCAGATGTAGCCGCGCGCCTCGATCCCCTTGGCCGCGTAAGCCGCGAGAGCCTCGTCCAGATGGCGTTGCGAACGGCAGTTGAAGGCGATCTTCGCTCCGGCCTCGGCCAGAGCCTCGGCTATCGCGAACCCTATTCCGTAGGCGGCGCCCGTCACGAGGGCCGTTTTGCCATGCAATGTGAAATCCGTCATATCCGCACTATCTGAGATCGGTTATCGCAGAAAAATCCTGATCGCCGTAATCGAGGTTCTCGCCGCCCATGCCCCAGATGAACGTGTAGTTGTGCGTCGCGGCCGCGCTGTGGATCGACCACTCGGGCGACAGTACCGCCTGCTCGCCGCGCATCCATATGTGGCGCGTATGCTGCGGCTCGCCCATGAAGTGACACACCGCATGCTCCTCGGGCACCTCGAAATAGAAATAGGCCTCCATGCGGCGCGAATGCACGTGGGCGGGCATGGTGTTCCACACGCTGCCCGAGCGCAATTCGGTCATTCCCATCTGCAAGCGGCATGTGGGCAGCACTTGGTTTACGATCATCTTGTTTATGTCGCGGTCGTTCGACCCCTCGAGCGAACCCGTGTGCGCCACTATGGCGTCGGCCTTGGTCACCTTCTTGTCGGGATAGGAGCAGTCGGCCGTCGTGGAGTTGAAGTAGAACTTGGCGGGATTCGCCGCATTGCGGCTCGCGAAAGTCACCTCGCGGTCGCCCGCGCCGAGATAGAGGGCCTCCTTATAGCCCAAGGCGTACTCCCGATCGCCCGCGACGACCACGCCGTCGCCGCCGACGTTGAAGATGCCGATCTCGCGGCGATGCAGAAAGCAGGGGGCCTTCAGCGGATCGATCGCCTCCAGCGGCAGCCGCTCCGCGACGGGCATCGCGCCGCCTACCACCATGCGGTCGTACATCGAATATACCATATTCACCTCGTCGGCCGCGAAGACCCGCTCTATAAGGAAGTCGCGGCGCAGACGCTCGGTGTCGTATCCCCGAGCGTCGTCGGGGTGCGCGGCATAACGCAATTCGTAATTGGTTTTCATAAGTATGTAATAATTTACGATTTCATATTATCGGGGCGCAGCCTGCGAAGACTGCGAACGAAACGTATGTGAGTTGCGGGCCTTCGCGGGGCGAGGCTGCGGCCCGCGCGATTCTTCGAATCGCAATCTCCTTCTTAAAACCTGAAGAACTCCTTGGCGTTGCGGTAGCTTATGTCCTCCACCATGCGGCCGATGAAATCCATCTCGCTCGCAGGCAGCAGACCCGCCTCTATGTCGTTGCCGATGAGGTTGCACAACGTGCGGCGGAAATACTCGTGGCGCGGGTAGCTCAGGAAGCTGCGCGAGTCGGTCAGCATGCCGACGAAACGGCTCAGCAGCCCCAGCAGCGAGAGGGCGTTCATCTGACGCTCCATGCCGTCCTTTTGGTCGAGGAACCACCATCCCGAGCCGAACTGTATCTTGCCCGCGGTTTCGCCGTCCTGAAAGTTTCCGATCATGGTGGCCACCATCTCGTTGTCGCGGGGGTTGAGGTTGTAGAGGATCGTTTTGGCCAGCTTGCCCTGCGCGTCGAGGCGGTCGAGATACCCCGCCATGTTCTTGGCCAGCGTGAAGTCGCCTATCGAGTCGAAGCCCGTGTCGACGCCTATGGTCGCCAGTTTGCGGCTGTTGTTGTTGCGTATGACGCCGAAGTGGAACTGCTGGGTCCACCCCGTCTCCCAATCCATCACGGCGAACTCCGTCAACATGGCGCTCTTGTATTTGCGCGTCTCCTCGTCGGTGAGCGTCGCGCCGCCGTACGCCTTGGCGAAGATCGTCTCGATTTCGGCCTCGGTGTAATCCTCGGCATAAAACTCCTCGATGCCGTGGTCGCTCAGTCGGCATCCCGCGCTCTCGAAGAAGCGGTGACGCGCGCGCAATGCGTCAAGCAGGGTCGCGAACGAGCGTATCTCGATGCCCGCCGCCTCGGCCAAACGGTCGATATAGGCTTTGAATGCCGCCGGGTTCTCCACGGCCATGGCCTTGTCGGGCCGCCACGTGGGCAGCACCTTGCACTCGAAACCCTCCTCGCGGCACTTTATATGGTGCTCCAGCGAATCGGCGGGGTCGTCGGTCGTGCATACGACCTCCACATTGTAGCGGCGCATAAGTCCCCGCGCCGAATATTCGGGCCGCTGCAACAGATCGGTGCAACGGTCGTAAATCGCGCGCGCCGAAGCGGGGTTGAGCAGCACCTCGACGCCGAAAGCGGTCTTGAGTTCGAGGTGCGTCCAGTGGTAGAGCGGATTGCGCATGGTGTAGGGCACCGTCTCGGCCCACTTCTCGAACTTCTCCCAATCCGAGGCGTCGCCCGTGCAGTAACGCTCCCCGACGCCGTTGGTGCGCATCGCGCGCCACTTGTAGTGGTCGCCGTCGAGCCATATCTCGGCCAGATTGCGGAAACGGTGGTCGGAGGCCACGTATTCGGGGTTGAGGTGGCAGTGGTAGTCGATGATGGGCATCTTGGCCGCATGATCGTGGTAGAGCCGCTCGGCCGCAGGGCTTTGCAGCAGGAAATTTTCGTCGTTGAACTTTTTCATGACAGTCGGTTTTTTTGGTCGGATTTTTACGGCGGACACGCATAAGGACGGATTCGCCGCATTGCACAAAGATAACTTAAATATCGGTTAATATCAACTTTTCCCCGGCCTCGTCGGGGGCGGATGAACGCTTGTCGGCAAAAATATACATTAATCCGTCGAGGATATTCGCGGTTCGCCGTCGGCGGTCGGATTGCGCGAGCCTCGTGCGAGCAGCAGTCCGCCGCGTGGGGCGGCGGCGAACTGCCGACATCGTGTCGCGATGTCGAATTATCTGCCCGAAATCAACGTCCGTTTTCGCCGCCAAACATATTAAAACCCGACATACCTTTCGCATTTCGGTTTTGTTTTCGTAACTTTGCGGTAATCAAACATCACAAAATTATACCATCATGGAGTTCGAAGGAGTAGTATACAAGATAATGCCCGCCACCAAGGGCACCTCCGCTCGCGGCGACTGGCAGCGTCAGGAGGTTATTTTCGAGATGCCGAGCGAGTTCTCGCGCAAGGTGTGCGTCACGTTCTTCAACAAGGAGTCGGAGGTGGCCCGCCTGAAGGAGGGCGCGACCTATACGGTTTCGGTCAACATCGAATCGCGCGAGTACAACGGCCGTTGGTACACCGACGTGCGTGCATGGCGCGTACAGCCCAAGCAGGAGGCCGCGCCCGCATCGATGCCCGACATGCCTCCCGTAGGCGAGGAGCCGTCGTATACGTCGTCTGCCGCCTCGGCCGAAGTGGACGATCTCCCGTTCTGACGCTCCATCCCGCCGACATGAAACGCTTCGTCATGGCTGCGGCCCTGCTGTGCGCCTCGTGCGCCTTGCAGCGGGCCGAGGATATTCGTTTGATCGCCCCGACGGCGTTCGAACGCACCGTGAACGGCGTCTCGACGTCGCTCTATACGTTGCGCGGCGGCGATCTGACCATGCAGGTCACCGATTACGGCGCGCGCATAACAGGTCTGTGGGCTCCCGACCGCGAGGGGCGCATGGACGATATCGTCATAGGCCACGCCACGCTCGACGACTACCTGACCGCACCCGTATCGCGGGTGGCGGGCGCGGCGGTGGGGCCCGTCGCCAACCGCATAGGTCGGGGAGAGTACGAGATCGACGGAGTGAAATACGCCCTCGAGCGCAACAACAACGGCAACACGCTGCACAGCGGTCCCGCGGGATTCGACAAGGTGGTGTGGAGCGTTAAGGAAGCGACCGCAAGCAGCGTATGTTTCGAATACCGATCGCCCGACGGCGAGTTCGGGTTCCCGGGCAACCGCACGGTGGAGATGACATACACGCTCACGCCCGACAACGAGTTGGAGATCCGTTACCGCGCCACGACCGACGTGCCCACCCCGATCAACATGACCAACCACACCTTCTTCAACCTCGGAGGCGAGGGCAGCGGCGATGTGCTCGGATACACGCTTAAGGTCGGGGCTTCGCGCTATACTCCCGTCGACGGCAACACCCTGCCCACGGGTGAGATAGCGTCGGTCGAGGGCACTCCGTACGATTTCCGCACGGCGCATGCCATCGGCGACCGAATTGCCGACGCGGGCGGATACGACAACAACTTCGTTATCGACTCGGCCGACGGCGAGACGTTGCGCACCGCGGCCGTCGTGCACGATCCCGTGTCGGGCCGCACGATCGAGGTGCTGACCGACCAACCCGGCATTCAGATATACACCGCGGGGGCTTTCTCGGGCGATACCGTAGGCAAATACGGCCACCGACTCGAAAAATACCACGCCATCGCGCTCGAAACGCAAAAATTCCCCGACGCGATGCACCATCCCGCTTTCCCTTCGATCATCGTCCGTCCCGACGACTGCTACACCCACGTCTGCATCTACCGCTTCTCGGCGGAGTAATCATCTCGACTCGACGAGGCGCAAAATTCACATGCGTCAGCCAAATGCAGTTCGGAGAACCGTGCGGGCTGCGGCCCGAGAAAAATTAAGGTTCCAACTTGAACATCACCCTCATCAACTCCATCAAAGACTTGCTTTTGATCTCCTTTTCGAACTCCTCGTCGGTGAAATCCGAGTCGCCCACACGGGCGACGAACTCGACCAAGAAACGAAGGTGAACCAAACTCTCTATCGGAAAGCGAAACGCACTGTCCCAGTCGCCCTGACGAATCACAATAGAATGGTCGCGACCCACCAAACGGCCTATGTTGGCTATAGAACTCTCGTTGCCATCGAAAT
>CAJUMU010000038.1 GCA_910587675.1 uncultured Alistipes sp.
CTTGTCGACATGCTTTACGAGCGTCGTTCCTCGACCCGCAATCTCCGTTGGATCTACAACCGTTACGCCAAGTATCTGTTCGGCGTCAGCTTCCCTACTTTCTCGTCTTACCTCGACAGGGATAACGATCCTCTCGACGATGTCGAGCTTCCGCCCTACATCGTGCTTGGTCTTTGGGCTATGGTCAACGTTCCTCGCGGCGAGCATCGGTATCCCGCCGAACTTCGCCGCCTGCTGTCGAGGCCGAGGTACGTCAAGAGCAAGAGCCGCAAAAGGTGCGCGCGACATGCGGGCGTCGATCTGCCGCGTCGCGGCCGTGAGAACGACGAAGAACGCGACGCGGAGAGAAAGATAGTAGAGGAGGTTGCGGTATGATTCATCGGCCGCCGATGGAACGAAGCAGAAATATCGAAAAATATTTTCCGCTCTTTTCCACAATGTCGCGAAAAAATACGTACCTTTGCGCCACAAACCCCGAAAGTGTAGGGTTGCGTTAATAACAACAAACAAAATTTTATAGCAAATGGCTGTTAAAATTCGTCTGGCACGTCACGGTAAGAAAGGAGCTCCTTTCTATCACATCGTTGCCGCAGATAGCAGAGCGCCACGTGATGGTAAATTTATCGAGAAATTGGGAACCTACAATCCCAACACGAATCCTGCTACGATTGATCTGAAGTTCGACCGAGCTTTGGATTGGTTACAGAAAGGCGCACAACCTACCGATACTTGTCGAGCTATTCTCTCGTACAAGGGTGTATTATACAAGAAGCATCTGTTGGGCGGCGTAGCCAAAGGCGCGTTCTCGGAGAGCGATGCCGAGGCCAAGTTCAACAAGTGGATGGGCGAGAAGGAGAGCAAGATCGCCGCTAAGGTGAACAAGCTCGCAGCCGACGCCAACAGCGCCGAGAAAGCTGCTCTCGCAGCCGAGGCGAAGATCAAGGAGGCTCGCGCAGCAGCTTTGGCCGAGAAGAAGGCCGCTGCCGCAGCGGAAGCAGCCGAGGCTGCCGCCGCCGAGGAGACTCCGGCAGAAGAGGCGGCAGAGTAATCCCGCCGCTTTCGCTTCACGAAAGCAAACCCTTGCTGCGGATTCCGCTCGCAAGGGTTTTTTATTCAACACCATGCAAAACGACCCTATGACGATCGACGAAATGATACCCGTGGCCCGTGTGGGCAAACTCTTCGGCGCGGCCCTGAGCGGCGGACTGTCGCTCACGCTCTACGACACGTTCCCCGCCGAGTTCGATCCTGCCGAGAACCCGCTTTTCGTCGAGATCGATTCGCTGCCCGTGCCCTTGTGGTGCGACCGCTTCGAACGTCGCGGCATGGCGGGAGCCAATGTCGAATTCGCCGATTTCGACACCTCGCGCCGCGCGGAGGAGTTGGTCGGCCGCATATTGTACATGGCCGAAGACGAGGAGTCCGACGACGAATTTTACATGGAGGATCTCATAGGATTCGCCATCGAAGCGGGCGAATTGCGAGGCACCGTCACCGACTATTACGACAGCGACATGAATCCCTTGTTCGGGATCGATTTCGGAGACGGCGAACGACTGATCCCCGCCGCCGAGGAGTTCATAGCCCGCATAGATTTCGACCGCCGCCGAATCAGGATGATCCTGCCCGACGGCTTGGCGGAGTTGTAACCGCCATCGGCGCCATACCGCGGCGAAGCGGACGAACGCCGCCGCTATCCGCGCTCGTGCAGCAGAGTGGTGTAGATGGAGAAAAAGTCCCTGCCGAGTATGCGCGAGATGCGCAGCAGCAGTTGCGTGTCGAGATCTTTTTTCTTGAAAATCTTATAGACGTTCGTCCTGTCGCACGACAACTGTTCGGCGAGCCACGACGCGCTGCGACGCTGTGCGGTGAGCTCGTGCAGTATCAAATTTCCGATATGTACTTCATTTTTCATTCGGGTTCCCTCGGGCATAAAAAAGTGGGTGCAGACTCCTACCTTTTGCCTCTCAGGTATCGCCAAACACCCATTCACGAAAAGGAAGCCCGCACCACAGCGCGAGCATTCGCTTTTTTGTCGTGAACTGTGAATTTTGGCGATTTCAAGAGGCACAAACAAAAGCAAATACTTTATTTACTATGTACTTACGTCGGATTCTTCTACATAATTCGTCGGGTTTGCATATTCAAATCTCAATACGGCGCAACGGCGTCTTTGATATTTTTCCACGATAAAAATACATATAAATTTCGGTATTCGCAAACCCATTTTTCCCTCTCGCGACGTTTTTACGACGACCGAAAATTTTTAATTCGAATTAATTATATAACTTTGCCGCAGTTTTATAACCGCGTTTTTTAAGCGTTCGGATAATAAATGAAGACAATCTACAAAGTCAGCGACCTTCGGAAAGAGCTTTCGACGGTCGATCGCGAGGGCATCGGCTTCGTGCCGACGATGGGCGCCTTGCACGCCGGCCACCGCTCGCTGGTGGAGCGCGCGCGCCGCGAATGCGCCACCGTCGTGGTCAGCGTATTCGTCAACCCCACCCAATTCAACGACAAGAACGACCTGCGGAACTATCCCCGCACCCCCGAAGCCGACATGGCTCTGCTGGAGGCCGCGGGAGCCGATTACGTGTTGATGCCGTCGGTCGAGGAGATATATCCCGAGCCCGACGAGCGTATATTCGATTTCGGGCAGATAGACAAGGTCATGGAGGGAGCCACGCGCCCGGGTCACTTCAACGGAGTGGCGCAGGTGGTGAGCCGGCTGTTCGCCATCGTGGAACCTGCCAAAGCCTACTTCGGAGAGAAGGATTTCCAGCAGATAGCCGTCATAAAGGCGATGGTGAAACAACTGTCGCTCGGCGTCGAGATCGTGGAGTGCCCCATCGTGCGAGGCGACGACGGTCTGGCGCTCTCGTCGCGCAACACCCTTTTGGACGCGGAGCATCGCAAGGCCGCGCCGCGCATCTATGCCGTCATATCGCAGTGCGCCGCACGCGCGGCGGAGATGACTCCCGCGGAGTTGACCCAACTGGTAACGCGCGAGGTGGAGAGCGACGGATTGCTGAAAGTCATATATTTCCGGGCGGTCGACGCCCTCACGATGCAGCAGGTCGGAGCGTGGAGCGACAGCGACCGCATACAAGGCTGCATAGCGGTGCAGGCGGGCGATATCCGTCTGATAGACAATGTACGTATTAAATAAGCCACGGCCATGATGATAGAAGTTCTCAAATCGAAGATTCACCGCGTAAGGGTAACCCAAGCCGACCTTAATTACGTGGGCAGCATTACGATCGACGAGGATCTGCTCGACGCTGCGGGCATGATCGAGGGCGAGAAGGTGCAGATACTCGACATAAACAACGGCGAACGCCTCGAAACGTATATTATTAAAGGCGAGCGCGGCAGCGGCTGCATCTGCCTCAACGGCGCGGCGGCGCGCAAGGTCGCCGTGGACGATCTGGTGATAATCGTATCGTACGCGTTGATGGATTTCGAGGAGGCCAAGAGTTTCCGTCCGTCCGTCGTATTCCCCGATTCGGCGACCAACCGACTGGCGAAATAGCCTGACGCGCTCAAAGAGGCGCACACCGATCTCGATTCGTCGCGAAACACGTAAACGCCTATGGATCTGTTTTTATCGATACTCGCCGTGATATGCGGCGCCGCAGGCATCATAGGGGCGGTGCTGCCCGTGGTCCCGGGGCCCGCGCTATCCTATTTCGGCATGCTGTGCGCCTATTGGACCGACACGTCGACCCTCACGAGCGGCAAGATGTGGCTGTGGGGTGTGGTGACGGCCGTCGTCACGGCGCTCGACTACATCCTGCCCGCATACTTCAGCAAGATGTTCGGCGGCTCGCGCGCAGGCATCATCGGAGCGACCGTGGGCGTATTCGCCGGCATGATTCTGCTCGGCCCCTTGGGCATCGTCCTCGGGCCCTTCGTCGGAGCCGTCGCGGGAGAGTTGCTGCACGACAGAGAGAATGCCGACAAAGCACTGAAAGTGGGATTCGGATCGCTCGTGTCGTTTTTCGTAGGTTCGGGAATGAAGATCGCCGTCTCGGCGTTCATGATGTACTACATCTGGAAAGATATGACGGCCGTACTCGACTCGATGTGGTAATGCTCCGAATCTGTTGCGACAGAACATAACTTCACATCATTCGACATTGCGTTGCAATGTCGGCAGTTCGCCGCCACCCCACGCGGCGGACTGCATATCGCAAAGCTCATGCAGATCCGTCGCTGTCGGCGAACAGCATCTATTTTGAAGGCAAAAGGATATAATTACGCCTTATTGCGTATATTTGCAGCAGATTACAATATTTCATGCCGATGAAACGCGCCGTTCTCGCAATCGCCCTCGCGGCGTTATCGCTCGTCGCATGCCGCGACGACCATACGGTCGCGACCGATGCCGCCGATCCGTCGCAATGGTCGGCCGTCGACGCCCTCGGCCGCACGATAGATCCCGACGACTACCCCGCCCCGCGCGACGACCGTCAGGTGGGAATATTCTACTTCCTGTGGCTCGGATGCCACGGATACGACACCCCCGCCAACGGCAACGACGTGGCGATGCCCACCGATGCCGACACCCTCTCGCCGTTCGACAACAGCCTGCTCACGAAACACAATCCCGACTACCCCGCTTTCGGACCTCCCGCCGCCATGCACCATTGGGGCGAACCTCATTTCGGCTACTATCTCTCCAACGACGAATGGGTAATGCGCCGCCATGCGCAGCTGCTCGGCGACGCGGGCGTGGACGTGATCTTTTTCGACGTCACCAACGGCTACACCTACCTGCCGATAGTCGAAAGGCTCTGCGCCGTTTACGAAGACATACGTTCGAAAGGGGGCCGCACACCGCAAGTGGCGTTCATACTCAACTCCAACCCCGCAGCGACGCTGGCTGCGATATACGACGGCTTCTACAAACCGCGCCGACACCCCGAACTGTGGTACGAGCGGGACGGCAAACCGCTCATCCTCGTCCCCGAGGATGCCGCGACCGACGAACACCGCGACTTCTTCACCATCCGCCGTGCATGGTTCGCCTCGCATCCCGCCGCAGAAGGCGAATGGTTCGGCGACGGCCGCGACCGCTGGACTTGGGGCGACTATTACCCACAACAGGCGGGATGGCACGACTCGCCCGACAAACCCGAACAGATATCGATTCTCCCAGCTACCCATCCGCATACGCTCCACGGACGCAGCCACGACGGCGTGCGCCAGCCCGACGCGGCCGACTGCGACTCGGGACGCGGCATATACTTCGCCAGACAGATCGATCGCGCACTGGAGGTCGACCCGCAGTTCGTATTCATCACGGGCTGGAACGAATGGACGGCCCAAAGGCAGGTGTTCCCCGCGGGCACGGAGATCGCCAACAGCTATCGACGCCCCGAGGGCACCACGTTCTTCGTCGACCAGTTCACCGAGGAGTTCAGCCGCGACATAGAGCCTATGCGCGGAGGCTTCGGCGACAACTATTACTACCAGATGGCCGACTTCATCCGCCGCTACAAGGGCGCGACGCCCGTTCCCGTACGTTCGCGCCGCCACACGATGCGCATCGACGGCCGTTTCGGCGACCGACGCGGGGCGGAAGCCGTATACGACGATTACGAAGGCGACACCTCGCCTCGCGACGCCCGCGGTTGGGGACGCATCGGCCGCTACGCGAACGACAGCGGACGCAACGACATAGTGCGCACGTGGGTATGCTCCGACAAGGAGAATATCTACTTCTCGGTGCGTTGCGCCCGACCGATCACCGCCCCCGACGAGGAGTGGATGATGCTCTTCGTCTCGACGCGCGGCGACGGCCCCCGATGGGAGGGTTTCGACTATGCCGTCAACCGCAGCATCGGCAAGCTGGAGCGTTCGGCAGGCGGATGGCGATGGGCCGCCGCGGCCGAGATCGAATACGCCGTCGACGGTTGCGACATGGAGCTCGCCCTGCCGCTGAAGGCGTTGGGAATAGACGATCCCGACAATTTCACGGTCGACTTCAAGTGGATCGACAACGCTTGCGCCGAGGGCGACATCACGGAGTGCATGGACCGCGGCGACGCGGCTCCCGACGCGCGTTACAAATACCGATACCGATTCAAACGTTAATATATTCAGGTAAAATGAGAATGAAACTGCTTATGTTCGCAGCGGCCATCGCGCTGGTTGCGACATCGTGTTCGAAGTACCGATACGAGAGCGTGGCGGGCGACCCGCTCAATACCCGTATCTACACTTTGGACAACGGACTGAAGGTCTACATGACCGTAAACGACGAAGCCCCGCGCCTGCAAACCTACATCGCCGTGAAGGTGGGCGCCAAGAACGATCCCGAGGAGACGACGGGTTTGGCCCACTACTTCGAACACCTCATGTTCAAGGGCACCGACAAGTTCGGAACGCAGAACTACGAGGCCGAGAAACCCCTGCTCGACGAGATCGAGCGTCTGTTCGAGGTATACCGCACCAAGACCGACCCCGACGAGCGCAAAGCGTTGTACGCGCAGATCGACTCGGTGTCGCAGGAGGCTTCGAAGCTGGCCATACCCAACGAATACGACAAGTTGATGGCCGCCATCTCGGCCGACGGAACCAACGCGTGGACCTCGTTCGACGAGACGGTCTACACCGAGGATATCCCCTCGAACCGCATCGAGGAGTGGGCCAAGATACAGAGCGACCGTTTCAAGAACGCCGTGATCCGCGGATTCCATACCGAGCTGGAAACGGTTTACGAGGAGTACAACATGTCGCTCACCAGCGACGGCAACAAGGCCTATTACGGCATGCTCTCGCTGCTCTACCCCAACCACCCGAGCGGCCGCCACACCGTATTGGGCTATCAGGATCATCTGAAGAACCCCTCGATCACCAACATCAAGAGGTACTACGAAACCTATTACGTGCCCAACAACATGGCCATCTGCCTCTCGGGCGACTTCGATCCCGACGAGATGATAGCCACCATCGACAAATATTTCGGCGACATGCAGCCCAACCCCGCCCTGCCCGAGTACGAGGCGCCGGCCGAGGATCCTATAGCCGAGGTGCGCACCAAGACCGTATACGGCAACGAGGCCGAGTTCGTCATGATGGGATGGCCCTGCGGCGGCATCGGTTCCGATGATGCCGACGTGGCCGAGATCGCGGGCAACGTGCTCTCGAACGGCAAATGCGGTCTGATCGATATCGACATCAACCAGCAGCAGAAGGCGCAGAGCGTATACGCCTATCCGATGATCGGCGTCGATTACGGCGGCATCTGGATCGAGGGCGTGCCCCGCGAGGGACAGACTCTCGACGAGGTGAAGGCGCTGACGCTCGCCGAGATCGACAAGCTGCGCAAGGGCGACTTCGACGAATCGATCATCGATGCCACCATAGCCAACCACAAACGTCGCATCATGCAGCGTCTCGACTCGAACACGGGCCGCGCGCAGGCCTACGTCGAGAGCTTCATCGGCGGTACCGACTGGGCCGACGAGGTTGCGCGCATCGACCGTCTGTCGCGAATCACCAAAGCCGACGTAGTGGCTTGGGCGCAGAAGACCTTGGGCGATGGCAACTATGCCGTGCTCTACAAGTTGCAGGGCGAGGATCCCGACCAGAAGAAGATCGAGAAGCCGCAGATAACGCCCATCGCCACCAACCGCGACGCCGTGAGCGACTTCCTCGCCGAGGTGCAGGCGTCGGAGGCGAAGCCCATCGAGCCCGTTTTCGTCGATTACGACAAGGACCTCACCGTGTTCGAGCAGGACGGCATGAACATCCTCTACAAGAAGAACGAGACCAACGGACTCTTCTTCATGAGCTGGATTTACGACCTCGGGGCGAACGACGATCCCGCCCTTTCGATGGCTTTGCAGCAATATTGGAGCTACCTCGGCACCGACGCCAAGAGCGCCGAACAGATACAGACCGAGCTGTACGCCTTGGCCTGCGACATGCGCGTGAGCGTACAGCCGCAGATGTTGCAGCTCTCGATCAGCGGCCTTGCCGAGAACGAGGATAAGGCTCTCGCGCTGGTGGAGGATTACATCGCCAACGTGAAGGGCGACGATGCCGTTCTGGCGCAGCTCAAGAGCGACATCCTCAAAGCCCGAGCCGACGACAAGCTGAGTCAGGCGGCCAACTTCTCGGCTCTGCGACAGTTCACCGCTTACGGCGAGGAGGCCATAAAGGCGCGCACCATGAGCAACGATGCGGTGCGGACCGTCACGTCGAACGAACTGACAGACCGCATACATGGCCTCGCCGAGTACGCCCATCGCATAGCCTATTACGGACCGTCGGATCTCGACCGCCTGCGCGACGAGCTGAAAGACCACTCGTTCGGCGCCGAGAAGCTCACCGCCAAAGAGTACCCCATGCAGCTCACGCCCGAGAACAAGGTGATCTTGGCGCAGTACGACGCCAAGCAGATATATTACTACCAGTTCTCTAACCGCGGCGAGATGTTCGACGTGGCCAACGACCCCGCAATGCAGCTCTACAACGGCTACTTCGGCGGCGGCATGAACTCGATAGTGTTTCAGGAGATGCGCGAGGCGCGCGCGTTGGCATACTCGGCTGACGCATATCTGTCGACGGGCGTGAAGCGCAACGACCCCTACACCTTCTCGGCATTCATCGCCACGCAGAACGACAAGATGCAGCAGGCTGTGGAAGCCTTCGAGCAGATCATAAACGACATGCCCGAGTCGCAGGCGGCGTTCGAACTGGCCAAGCAATCGCTGTTGGGATCGATCGAGACCTCGCGCACCATAAAGAACCAAGTTCTGAACAGCTATCTGTCGAACGTGATCTACAAGGGCGTGAAAGAGGATCGCAACAAGGCGATATACGAGCAGGTGAAGAACATGACTCTGGAGGACGTGAAAGCATACCAGCAGAAGTGGGTTAAGAACCGCACCTACACCTACTCGATTCTCGGCGACAAGAACGATATCGACATGGACTATCTGCGCACGCTCGGCCCCGTGACCGAGGTGACGCAAGAGCAGATCTTCGGATATTGACGATAATCCGCGCCGCACGACAAACGGCAGTCCTTGCGAAAGGGACTGCCGTTTTTATGTAAAAAGATCAAACAGCAGCAAAATGCAGTTCGCAGAACTGCGCGCAGGCGTAACGTATTACGAAAAGCGAAGAATCTATATTCGGGCAGCAGCCTGCGGAGATCGCGAACGAGTGAAAACGAGCTGCGGGCCTCCGCTGGGCGAAGGCTGCAGCCCGCGCGACTCTGCGAGTCGCAAAACTTTACGGTTGTAACCTGAACATCACTCTCATCAACTCCATCAAAGACTTGCTTTTGATCTCCTTTTCGAACTCCTCGTCGGTGAAATCCGAGTCGCCCACGCGGGCGACGAACTCGACCAAGAAACGGAGGTGAACGAGACTCTC
>CAJUMU010000039.1 GCA_910587675.1 uncultured Alistipes sp.
ATAATGTAGGAGTGTATTTAGGTTCTGTCGAGTTGCGCGGCCCGCAGGCTCCATGCAATGCACGCTTCAACGCACCGCTCCGCGGTGTTATCTTCGGCGACTCGCACCTTCGGTGCGACCCCCGTAGCCGTCGAAGATAGGTTTTGTCGATAATTTACATGCGTCAGCCTATCCCGCGGCAGGAACATTTTCGATAAGCCGAGTGCAGAGCCGAACTTGTTCGGGCTATGCCGAGGCGAGAAAATGACTGCGTAAGCGAACGATTTCGGACAAGGGTCGGTCGAAGCGACGAAGCGTTAAAAATCGGAGAACGTTTTCGATAAGCCGAGTGCAGAGCCGAACTTGTTCGAGCTATGCCGAGGCGAGAAAACGTCTGCGAAGCGAACTTTTGATTGCTTCAAAAGTGCCGCAGGCATCCGATTTAGCGCAGTCGCGAGACCGACCCCGAAATCGTTTCACCGCGGCGGCTTTTAACTGCGCTTCGCTTGTTTTCCTCCTTCGCGCCTCGGCAATTCATGCAAGCATGATTGCCCTCGGCTTGGTGTCGGTTGGCGTTACCTTTTGCGCGGCCAAAAGGTAACGTATATCTTTTGCTGCGACTCGAACAATTCTGCAACCTTTTGACCGCACAAGGTTACGCTAAAAGCTATTGCGGGATCCGCCGACGCACGTATATTATTATTACTCCAAAAACCGCAATATCCTTATTATACAATATGCCTCGCAGCCCGTTTTCCTAATTTTATCGGCCACGCAGCCCGACAATTGCCGAATTGTGCTTATATTTGTAACCATACGCAATATCCGCCGAGGCGGAGTCGAGAGGCGAATTTTTTAACCCGAATAATATCAGTGGATTATGAATCTGACCAAACTTCTTACAATTTCGACAGCCGTTGCGGCAGGAGTCGTAGCCGCGGCGTGCTGCGGCTCGAGCGAACCCGTCGTCACCTTCGCCGAAGCCGATGATCCCGCACCCCTCGCGGCCGAGGCCGAAGCGGCGTGGAACGACACCCGCAAGGGTCTTCACGGCGCATGGGGCGATCCCGACCTGCGCTATCCGCGCAGCGAGGTGCCGCAGATCCTCGACGGCGAAGAGTTCGAGATCACGGCATGGAAAGGCGAGCGCGCCTCGGCCCAAATCGTGCTCTGGACGGCGGACGGCGCCGACGGCGTGGAGTGCCGCGTGGACGATTTCCGTTCCGACGCGGCCACGTTGCCCGCATCGATAGCCCGCACCCGCTTCGTGCGCTACACGGTAGCCGACAGCCTCTTCACCGTCGGCGGTCCGAGCATCCTCGCGGCCGACATGCTCGATTCGCTGTCGCGTTTCGACATGGCGCCGCGCACCGCGCGTCCCGTGTGGGTGACGGTCGAGGTGCCTCGCGACGCCGCGGCGGGAGTATACCGCTCGCAGATCGTGGCGACCCGCAACGGTTGCGGCAAGGTGCGTCTGCCCCTCACGCTGGTGGTGCAGGACCGCACCCTCCCCGCGCCCGAAGACTGGAACTACCACCTCGATCTGTGGCAGCACCCCACGTCGGTGGCTCGCGCGCAAGGTCTCGAGGTGTGGAGCGACGCCCACTTCGAGGCTATGAAACCCCTCATGACCATGCTCGCCGACGCGGGACAGAAGGTGGTGACCGCCACGCTGAACAAGGATCCGTGGAACCACCAGTGTTACGACGGATACGCGAACATGATCGAGTGGACCCGCCGCAAGGACGGCACGTGGAGTTACGACTACAAGGTGTTCGACCGCTGGGTGGAGTTCATGTTCTCGCTCGGCATCGACAAGATGATAAACTGCTACTCGATGGTGCCTTGGAATTGCGAGCTCGACTATTTCGACGAGGCGCAGGGCAAGAGCGTCACCGTGAAAGCCGAGCCCGGGACTCCCGCGTTCCCCGAGATGTGGGAGCCGTTCCTCGCCGATTTCAAGAAGCATCTGGCCGACAAGGGTTGGCTGGGCATCACCAACATAGCGATGGACGAGCGTTCGCCCGAGGCGATGGACGCCGCCGTGAAGGTGCTGGAGAAGTGCGCCCCCGAGATGGGATTCGCGTTGGCCGACAACCACAAATCGTATAAGAAATACACCATGATGCGCGACGTGTGCGTGGCGCAGGGCCAGCCCGCCGACCATGCCGACATCGAGGCGCGCCGCGCGCAGGGTTTCAACACCACGTTCTATGTATGTTGCGGTCCGTTGTATCCCAACACCTTCACCTATTCGGAGCCCTTCGAGGCGGAGCTTCTCGGGTGGTACGGTCTGGCTTGGGATTACGACGGCATGCTGCGCTGGGCCTACAACTCATGGCCTGCCGATCCGCAGGTCGATTCGCGTTACGGCACGTGGAGCTCGGGCGACACCTATCTGGTATATCCCCACGCCCGTTCGTCGGTGCGTTTCGAGCGCATGATCGACGGCATCGAGGCGGCGGAGAAGGTACGCGCGTTGCGCGCCGCGGGAGTCGACACCTCGGCCGTGGAGGCCGCGTTGGCGAAGATACGCGCCACGAACGTCAACGACCACAAACAGCCGTGGAAGCAGATAACCGCCGAGGCTCGCGCCGCTCTCGACGAGGCTTCGGCCAAGTAGCCGGCGCGTCTTGTTCGCATAGGTAAAGAGGCTGCCCGAGCGATGTTTCGGGCGGCCTCTTTATATACTGACCGATACGGACCGCGGTCGCATACAATAATCGGACTCGTTCTGTACGCAATAATTTCCGCATCGGGGACGTTTGGTTTTCGGACAGAAGAATAAAATATGTTTCCGTTTTATAATTGACGGCATTCAATCTTAAAAAAGCAAATTGATGTATCGAATAATGATTGTTTTCGCATTAGCGGGCATGACTTTTTTCGCGGGATGCGGAAAAAAGACTGCGATCTCGATTCCCGAATCCCTAATCGGTACCACATGGGACGGCAACAACGGCGGTGTCGAGCGTTTTTCGCTTGTTTTCGCCGCGGACAAGTGCACTTTGACCAAATCGGCGCCGTCGCAAGAGGATGAAGTGAGGGTGTTCGATTATCGTTACGAGCGCCCTAATCTGGAAATGACCGACGTCTCGAATCCCGAAAAGAAGCTGACGGGAAAAATATATACCGACGGCGAATCATACTTATGTTTGAGACTGAACAATGCCGATAATTCAGTCGTCTTGGGATTTTGGATCGTCAAATAGCATTATGAGCGCCCGAGTTATCTTGGGTTAACCATTTATGTATTTTATTGTATACTATATTTTTGAGATAAACAATCGTGGTATATTAAATTGAAAGTCTTATTATTGAGATACGGTATTTATTATACGTGGGTTGCATAATCTTAAAATATTAACAGTATGAAAATTGCAAAATTTATTATGTCGGTTGCATTGGCAATCTGCGTATGCGCC
This sequence comes from uncultured Alistipes sp., assembly GCA_910587675.1. Taxonomy (GTDB): domain Bacteria; phylum Bacteroidota; class Bacteroidia; order Bacteroidales; family Rikenellaceae; genus Alistipes. Next base: position 3,405 of record CAJUMU010000039.1, read on the forward strand.
TGCGAAAAGGAAATTAGCGACGGCGGGGACCCCATTGATGTACAGATTGCACAAAACGAATCGAATGAAATACTATCGTTCGAATCTGTAGAGGAAATGGAGGCACAAATTAGCGCCTTACAACAAATGTCGAGTGATGAATTGTCAGCATGGTATGCCGAACGTGATTTCGAATCTCAATATGATGCCCTTTATCGTGCTGCGGCAGAAATAGAGCAGGCGCAGTCTCTCGATGAAGCACTGGCGATAAAAGCAAAGTTCACGCCCTATTTTCTCTACAACGATAATCCTGCCGATGAAGAAATGTTCAACCCGTATCTGCCGAATGAGAATAGGGATTATGCCTATGTCTGCAACATCTGTGGAGAAGTGATGATCGCAGGCCAAATCGTAAACTTCAATACGATTACAGATATTAGAGACACGCACGAATATCAAATCACGCATGACATTATTACTCGGGCATCTGATCCTAATATTACCGATACTAATATTTTAAAACGAACGGTCGACAAACGTAAGTTTTGGGCGGAGGGACGATATACCGCTGAAAACCGATACGTACAAATCGAGTTTACGGCGCATAAAAAAGGTACGTTCGGTTGGAATAAATATGCAACCTCATACCATATTCGAATTTCGGATTCTTATCGTGATTCCTCAAGATACGGATGGGTAAAATATGGCCATTTCGTATCGGGATATTTTGATGGAGTGGATCAGAATCTTTATACAGCAGCTGAAGGTTGTTGGACACCTGAATATAAATCACACACATTTGTTGATGTCGGACAAGTCAAGTCTGGAACTGTGGGGGCTATTCAATTATACATTTATTCACGAGGGACAGATGTGCAAGGCGAAGGTCCCTTGAATATATCTTATTATGCGAATTAAGCCTTTGGAATTTCTACTCTCAAACAACATAAGTCCTCTCTTATGAGGGGACTTAATACAAATACTTTTAACTGAAAGGTGAATAATTGTGGTTATATTTGGTTTCAACACAATATATCAATATATATTATAAATATTAAACAACCATGAATTTCAAAGCATTAACAGCTGTACTGCTCGTCTGTATCTTGTCGGGCTCCTGTTCGAAGCAGCGCACTATTTCTATTCCGAATAAGTTGGCCGATACCGAGTGGTCCATGCGGACGCCGGAGGGAAAAATCGTGCTTAAGTTCACCTCGGAGACGGAGTGCGTATACTCGGAACCTTCGGGCGACGGGGAAAGCGGGCCGAAAGTGACCCGCTATGAATACGAATATCGAAAGCCCGATCTTTATCTTACCTCGCAGGATGCGGACAAACGGAAAATCTACGGAAATATCGAGCAAAAAGATCCGATGTGCATCGAATTGCAGTTGTATGACGAGGAGGGGACGGCTTTCTTTTGGGCAGGCAAGTCCGTATACTATCAACATCAATAACATTATGAATTTACGCTTCGATCATCTTATTAGTCGCCTCGCGTTTGCGAGCGTTATATTGCTCGCCGCCTGCGACGTGGATTACGACCTCGGAGCCCGCGATCGGGAACCTCGCGTGGTTGTGAACGCGCTGCTGACCCCGCAGGAGGATTTTGTAGTGAAACTCCATTGGAGCACGACCTATTCGGGCGACAAGATGAAGTTCCGGCCCGTGGAGAACGCCGATATCCGTCTGTTCGAAAACGGTGCGGAGGCGTTCGAGTGCGCCGCCTCGCCCGACGGCGAGACGAAAACGTCGTTCCGAGCCGCCGCGGGGCGCGATTACCGATTGGAGATCGACGTGGCGGGTTACGGCAAACTAACGGCCTCGACGACGATTCCCGAGCCGCCGACCGCGCGGTTGGACGCTACGAAGGAGAAGGGCCACTATCGCCATTTCGAACTCTCGACGCTCGATGCGCCCGCCGAGGCGAAGTCGATATGGATCAAGGGCACGGAGACGGTCGATCGCGGCGAGTATTGGGAGAATTTTCCCGAAGGCCGATATCAGGTCTCCGATATCTCGGAATATTACACCACCTCGCCTTTCGTCGACCAGATCAACGGCGTGAACGACACCTATCATGCGGAGGACAAAGGCTCCACGGTCGATTTCGAAGAGTTCCTGCGCATCCCCTACGAGAATCGCGAGGCGGTGCTGCCGCTGCGCTTCTCGGTTTGGGGCAGCAGCGACGGCATGACAAAATACAGCCACTCTTTTCGTATCATTACGGCCTCGGATGCCTACGACCGCTATATGAAATCGCGCTACAAGCAGGAGCAGAACTCGGGCTGGAACGGCGAAGGCAACCCGTTCATCGAGCAGATCACCGTATACTCCAACATCGAGAACGGATTGGGAATCTTCGCAGGCTACAACTACCATAAAACGCCCGAACTATGAGAAAAACGATCTTCTTCATTCTGTCGTGCCTCCCGACGGCCCTCGCGGCGCAACAGTCCGACAGCATCTACCGCACGCAGACCATCGACTCGGTGGTGGTCACGGCGCGCAAACCGCTTATGGTCTATCGCCGCACGGGCAACATCGCCGTGGATGTCGAGCAGCTTAAATTCGCGCCTCTGTTCGCGGGCGAGAAGGATATCTTCAAGTTCCTGCAACTCCTCCCGGGCGTCACGGCGGGCAAGGACGGCATGTCGGGCCTGCTGGTGCGCGGCGGCAGCAACGACCAGACGCAGATCCTTTACGACGACGTGCCGATCTACAACCAGTCGCATGCGTTCGGACTGCTTTCTATTTTCAGCGGGGAGACGGTGCAGTCGGCCGAGGTGTCGAAGGGTTACATATCGCCCGCTTACGGTTCGCGGCTCTCGGCGCTGACGCAGATCCGCACGCGCGAGGGCGACCGCGAGGAGCATCGGCAGTCGCTCACGGTGGGAACCCTCTCGCTGGCAGGCACGGTGGACGGCCCCGTCGTGCGGGGCAAAGGCTCCTATCTGCTCTCGGCGCGCTACTTCTTTCCCGAAGCCGTGCTGGCCGCCTTGAAGACCGACATACGATACGGCTTTTACGACGTTACGGGCAAACTCTCGTACGATGTTCACCGCAACCATACGCTCTCGCTGGGTCTCTATTCGGGCGACGACCACCTGAGCAACCAAGAGACGGACGCCTTCAACCGCTTCGGCTGGGGCAACACGACGGCTTCGCTGCGGCTCGCCTCGCGCTGGAGCGACCGCCTGCGCTCGACGGCGGTGGTCTACTATACCTATTTGCAGAATCGTCAGGAGGCCGAGTATCGCGATACCGACACCGAATCCCGCGGCAAGACGACTTTCAAAACGCACGAGCTGGGGGCGCGCCTCTCTTTCGAACAGCAGGTGACGGCGGGTTATTCGCTCAATTACGGCGCGACGCTCTCTTTCCAGCAGTTCCATCCCATGCGTACGCGCGCCGTGACGGATGGCGTTACGATCGAGCGCGGCTATCCCGCTCGGGAGCTGTTGTCGGCGGCCGTATTTCTGAATAATCGCTTCCGTCGGGGAGCATGGAGCGCCGACATCGGCGTTCGCGGCGCGATGTACGACAACGGCAAGGAGACCTCGTTCGCCGCCGAGCCGCGCGCGCAGCTTTCGTACGATTTCGGCGGCGACAATGCCATGTGGCTCTCGGCCACGATGAACTCGCAGGCCTTGGTGCAGTTCAACCGCTACTACTATTCGAAGCCCATCGACTTCTGGACGCCGTTCCAAGACGGCAAACTGCAACACGCATGGCAATTGTCGTTAGGCGGACGTACGCGGCTGCACGAACGCCTGACGCTCTCGGTCGAGACCTATTACAAACGTATGCGCAACCTGCCGCTAATCTACGACAGCGACGATTTTCTGTTGGGGCGCGGCGGATTCGTCTACGGCACGGGGCGGGTATTCGGTGTCGAGGCGATGTTGCAGTGGCAGACGGAGCGGTTGTCGCTCACGGCTTCGTACGCCTACACCAACTCGCGCCGCCGATCGGACGGAGTAACCTATCCGTTCGAATACGACATCCCGCACGACTTCAACGCCTTCGCGAGCTATGACGTGGTGAAGCGGGCGGGGCGGCGGCACACCTTGTCGCTCAACGTGGCGTGGCGGACGGGGCTGCCGTACCGCCTGACGAACGAGGCCTATCCCGACACCGAGGGCAACCCGATTGTCGGCATCACGACATACCCGTCGATGCGCATGCGCAACTATTTCCGCTCGGACGTAAGCTACTGTATGGAGCGGCAGAAGCGCAACGGCGTGCGCACGTGGCAGTTTTCGGTCATCAACATGACGTGGCGCAACAATCCCGTAAGCATCTATCCGCACCAAGGGGTATACAAGGCGACCGTATTGATTCCCATTATGCCGTCCGTCTCTTATACACGGACTTTCGGAAAGGGGCGGCGATAGGTTTTGAGGTATTGCGGTTCGCAGAACCGTGCGGGCCGCAGCCTCGGCGCGCGGAGGCCCGCTATTGTTCGCGAATGCTCACACGCGAGCCACCGCAGGTTGCGACCCGAATATCGATGCACTTTTCATAAAACAGGCGTTACGCCTGC
>CAJUMU010000040.1 GCA_910587675.1 uncultured Alistipes sp.
GTGCGAGCCGCCGAAGATAACACCGCAAAGCGGTGCGCTGACGCGTGTGGATTAATGCAATTCGAAGAACTGCGTGCAGGCGTAACGTTTTACGAAAAGCGCGTCGATATTCGGGCCGCAGCCTGCGGCCCGAATGCCTAAATATACGCTACCTTAATCGAGACTCTGCATTTCGATCAGTTTGGCATAGATGCCCCCCGCGGCCAAGAGCTCGGCGTGGGTGCCCTCCTCGGCGATGCGGCCGCGGTCGATGACGATGATGCGGTCGGCGTTGTGGATGGTGCTCAGGCGATGGGCAATGACGATGGAAGTGCGACCCTCCAAAAGCGACGTCAGAGCGTCCTGCACCAGCTTCTCGCTCTCGGTGTCGAGGGCCGAGGTAGCCTCGTCGAGGATTAATATCTCGGGGTTCTTCAGCACGGCGCGCGCTATGCTGAGACGCTGCCGCTGGCCGCCCGAGAGCTTCATGCCGCGGTCGCCGATATTGGTGGCGTAACCCGCTTCGGTCTGCATGATGAAGTCGTGGGCGTTGGCCACGCGCGCCGCCGCTTCGATCTGCTCGGCAGTGGCTTCGGCGCGGCCCATGGCGATGTTGTTGCGTATGGTGTCGTTGAACAGCACCGTATCCTGCGACACGATTCCCATGTGGCTGCGCACGCTGTCCTGCGAGTAGTCGCGCAGCGACACGCCGTCGATAAGGATATCGCCGCCCTGCGGATCGTAGAAGCGGGGCACGAGCTCGCTCAAGGTCGACTTTCCGCCGCCCGAAGGGCCTACCAGAGCCACCGTCTCGCCCTTGCGGACGGTGAACGATATGTCGTGCAGCACCTCGCGCGACTCGTCGTAACCGAACGACACTCCGCGGAACTCGATCTTGTCGCGGAACTCGTCGAGCGTGCGCGCGTCGGGTTTGTCGGGCACTTCGCTGCGGGCGTCGAGTATCGAGAAGATGCGTTCGCCCGCGGCGATGCCTTGGTTGATGTTGGCGAACTGGTCGATGAACGAGCGCAGCGGGCGCGTGATCTGCGAGAAAGCCGCTATGTAGGCGACGAACCACGACGCCGACATGGTGCCGCGCATGACCAGAGCGCCGCCGAAGATGAGCACCGCCGATATGGCCGTTATACCGAGAAACTCGCTCATGGGCGAGGCGAGTTGCTGTTTGCGGGCCATCGACAGCGCGATGTTCGAGATCTCGGCGTTTATGGCGCGGAACTTGGCGCGCACGTAACCGAGCGCGTTATAGCTCTTCACCGCCTTGATTCCCGTGAGCGACTCCTCCATCACGCTCACCATGTCGCCCATGCGCTCCTGACCGCGACGAGCGGGGTGGCGCAGGCGTTTCACGATGGAGCCTATGATGAGTCCCACTAACGGCAGGTAGATGAGCGAAAAGAGGGTCAGCTCCCACGATATCTTCACCATCATCACGAGGTAGCCCACGATGAGGAACGGCTCGCGGAAAGCCACTTGCAGGGTGTTGGTGATGCAGAACTGCACCATCATCACGTCGGAGGTGATCTTCGACATTATGTCGCCCTTGCGCTGGTCGCTGAAGTAGCCCACGTTCATGCCCATCGTATGTTCGAACATCTCGTTGCGCATGCGTTGCAGCGTGCGGGCGCGCATCGTCTCCACGGTCATCGAACCCAAGTAACGGAACAGGTTGCTGAGCAGGTTCGAGCCGATGAGGATGGCCGAGAGCAGCCCCAGCAGGTAGGTTATGCGGAACTCCTCGCCGAAGATACGGGTGTAGGCGTAATTGAGCACCTCGTTCAGGCAGTCGCCCGAGAGCGAGAGGCGCGGGAAATCGTATGTGGGACGAAATGCGTAACCGTCGGAGAAAAGGGTGCCGACGATGGGCATTATCATCGTGTAGGTGAGGGTGTTGAACAGCGCGTGGAATATCGAGTAGAAGAAATAGGGCACTGTATAGCGGCTCAACGGCTTGGCGAAGCCGAGCAGTCGCAGGTATGTTTTAAGCATGGTGTGTTTCATATTCAAAATGCGAGGCTACAAATGCCCTTCGGCGGCGAACTCCTCCACGGCGCGTTCGAAGCGCGCGACCGTCTCGGCCATCGACACGAACGACTTGCCGCCCGCGGCGTTGCGATGGCCGCCGCCCTCGAAATAGCGGCCCGCGAAGAGGTTGACGTCCACGTCGCCCCTCGAACGCAACGACACGCGGATGAAGTCGTGGTGCTCGACGAATATGGCCGACATCTTCATCTTCTTGATGGTGAGCGGGTAGTTGACGAAACCTTCGCTGTCGCCCTGCTGGAACCAGAAGCGGCGCATCTCCTCCTCGGTGAGCGACAGATGGGCCACGGTGCCCTTGCGCATGATGCGCATCTTGCGGTTTATGACGTAACCGAACAGTCGGGCGCGCCCCTCGGTGAACGAATTGTAGACGTTGTTGTATATCTGCGGTATGTCGATGCCCGTCTCGGCCAGAGCTGCCACGGCGCGGAACAGATCGGGGGTGATGTACGAGAACGAGAAGTTGCCCGTGTCGGTCATCATGCCCACGTAGAGCACCTCGGCTTGCGCGCGCGTGACGGTGTCGGCCCCCCACAACCGCTCGATGAGGCGGTAGACCAGATAGGATGTGCTCGACGACTCGGGGTGCGAGAACATCAGGTCGAAAGGTTCCGTCGGATTCAGATGGTGGTCGATCAGGATGCGTTTGGCCGAAGCATTGGCCGCGATAAGCTCGCTCAGGGCGTCTAAACGCGAGAGCGAGTGGAAATCGAGACAGAAGATCAGGTCGGCCTCTTCGACGGCGCGGGCGGCGCGGCCCTCGGAGTCGGTCTTGAATATCACCACGTCGCGTATGCCCGACATCCAGTCGAGATAGTAGGGATACTTGTTGGGGACGATGCAGGCGACCGTATGTCCCGCGCGGCGCAGAGACTCGGCCCATGCGATGGACGAGCCTATGGCGTCGCCGTCGGGGTTGGTATGCGAAAGGATCACTATCCGCCGTTGCGGAGTCTCCAAAAGACGGCGCAGAGCTTCGATATTCTGTGCTGACAGTTCCATGATGTCGGGGTGTATGGTCGGCGCGAAGTCCCTCGCGGGGTCGGCGCGCGGACGCGTTATCGGACAAAGGTAGTAAAACTTCGCAATTACGGCAAGCATGCTCCCGAAAAGGTTTGCGCGGTTACGCCATGTACGATGGAATATCGTCCGCCGACGGCGGAGCATCGTTCGGGCCGCGGCCTGCGGAGAACGCGAACGAGTGTGAAACGAGTTGCGGGCCTCCGCGCGCCGAGGCTGCGGCCCGCGCGGTTCTGCGAACCGCACACTCCCCGCCGCCCGTCAGGATATTCGCTCGACCAGTATGCGGGGATCGCGTTGCAGCAGCTCCATCAGGGCGTCGTCGTCGCGACGACGGCGAGACTGTACCAGCAGGTCGGCGCGATAAATGGTGCCGTCGGAGCTGCGTTCGCGGTCGAGAGCATAGGATATGACGGCGAAACCCTCGTTGCGCAATGTCTTCAGTGCGACGGGTATGGCGTCGCGGTCGAGGGTGGAGAACACTATCGGCGTGCGGTGGGAGCTGAAGCTGCCGAAGATGAGGTTGAGCACCTCCAATCCCACGAGCGTCAGCACCGTGGCCGCCGCGGCGACGCCGTACATTCCCGCGCCTGTCGCCATGCCCACACCCGATATGGCCCACAGGCTGGCGGCGGTGGTGAGTCCGCGCACGATCTGACGCTGGAATATGATGGCCCCCGCGCCGATGAAGCCTATGCCGCTCACCACCTGCGCCGCCACGCGGCTCGGGTCGAGACGCAGCCCGTCGTGGGCGGCGAGAAACTCTTCGAAGCCCCATTGCGACACTATCATGAAGAGCGCGCTGCCCAACGACACCAGAAAGTGGGTTCTGAATCCCGCCTCCTTCACGCGCCACTCGCGCTCGATGCCCACCACCGTGCCGAGCAGGCCCGCCGCGACCAGACGCAGTATGAATGTCCAAGTCATAGATCTACCTTATAAATTGTTTTCGGCGGCCGCGTATGCCGCGCCGCATTCCGACATACGGATTCGGCCCGCATAATGTTTCGCGGCGGCCGGTATGCGATAAAAAACGGACGGCATCTTCGATGCCGCCCGATAACGAACTCTACAGCTCCAGATCGCCGTCGAACACCTCGTGCCACGGCAAGCCCTGCACGTTGAGCTGCTCCATGAACGGATCGGGGTCGAACTCCTCGACGTTCCATACGCCCGGGCGTTTCCACAGCCCCTTGAGGAACATCATGGCGCCGATCATGGCGGGTACGCCCGTGGTGTAGCTCACGCCCTGCATGCCCGTCTCGAGGAACGCCTCGTGGTGCGAGCAGTTGTTGTAGACGTAATAGGTGCGCTCCTTGCCGTCCTTCACGCCGCGTATGCGGCAGCCGATAGAGGTCTCGCCCTCGTAATTCTCGCCCAGATCCTGCGGGTTGGGCAGCACGGCCTTGAGAAACTGCAAGGGCACGATTTTCATGCCTTGGTACTCCACCTCGTCGATGCGGGCCATGCCGATGTTCTGAATCACGCGCAGATGGGTGAGGTACTCCTGACCGAAAGTCATCCAGAAACGCGCCTGCTTGATGGTGGGGAAATTCTTCACCAGCGACTCCAACTCCTCGTGGTACATCAGGTAGCTGTCGCGGGGACCGATGTTGGGATAGGTGAGATCCTTGTGGATCTCCAGCGCGCCCGTTTCGACCCACTCGCCGTCCTTGTAGTAGCGGCCCTTCTGGGTGATCTCGCGGATGTTGATCTCGGGGTTGAAGTTGGTGGCGAAGGCCTTGTGGTGGTCGCCCGCGTTGCAATCCACTATGTCGAGGTAGTGTATCTCGTCGAAATGGTGCTTGGCCGCGTATGCCGTGAAGATGCCCGACACTCCCGGGTCGAAACCGCATCCGAGAATCGCCGTGAGGCCCGCATCCTCGAAACGCTTCTTGTAGGCCCACTGCCAGCTGTACTCGAAATGCGCCTCGTCGCGCGGCTCGTAATTGGCCGTGTCGAGATAGTTGACGCCCGCCTGCAAACAAGCCTCCATGATGGTGAGGTCCTGATAGGGCAGCGCCACGTTGATGGCGATCTCGGGGCGGAACTCGCGCATGAGGGCCACCAAGGCGTCCACGTCGTCGGCGTCGACCGCCGCGGTGGAGATATTGGGTTTGCCGATGGCCGCGGCCACCGCATCGCACTTGCTTTTGGTGCGGCTGGCGATCATGATCTCGGTGAACACATCGGGATTCTGCGCCAATTTGTGAGCCACGACGGTGCCGACACCTCCGCAGCCGATCAACAATACTTTGCTCATGTTATCTTATTATGTTTATTGTATTTCGTTTTCCTCTCGCGAAGATACTATTTAATTTCGCATCCGCAATGCCCCGAACGTACGGAATTCGAAAAAATCGTCCGACGCCCGAATGGTTGCGGTTCGAAGAACCGCGCGGGCCGCAGCCTCTGCCCCGCGGAGGTCCGCAACTCGTTCCGACTCGTTCGCGTTCCCCGCAGGCCGCGGCCCGCACCTATTATTCCAAATAGGTATATCCGTACAGCCCCGAACGGTAGGTGTTGAGGAACTCCTTGCCCTCTTCGAGCGAGATGCGCCCCTGCTTCACCGAGCGCGCCACCCACGCTTCGAGCATGCGCACCATCCGCTTGCCGTCCCAGTCGACGTAATCCAATACGTCGTCGATCGTCTCGCCGTCGATCGTCTGGTCGATCTTGTATCCGTCCTTGGTCACCGATATATGCACGGCGTTGGTGTCGCCGAACAGGTTGTGCATGTCGCCCAGAATCTCCTGATAGGCTCCCACGAGGAACACGCCCAGATAGTAGGGTTCGTCGGCCCGCAGCGAGTGGACGGGCAGGCTGTTGGCGATGGTGTTCTCCACGATGTAGGATCCCACCTTGCCGTCGCTGTCGCACGTGATGTCCTGCAACGTGGCCTGACGGTCGGGACGCTCGCCGAGCCGCTGGAGCGGCATGATGGGGAACACCTGACCTATGCCCCACGAGTCGGGCAGCGACTGGAACAGCGAGAAGTTGCAGAAATATTTGTCGGCCAGCAACTTGTTGACCTTGTGCAACTCCTCGGGCACGCGCTTCATCTGCGAAGCGATGTGTTTTATCTCGCGCGTCACCGACCAGTAGAGCTTCTCTATCTGGGCGCGGGTGCGCAGGTCGATCAATCCGTGCGAGAAGAGCTCCAGAGTCTCCTCGCGTATCTGCTGCGCGTCGTGCCAGTTCTCGAGCGCGCTGCGCTGCGTGAGGTTGTCCCAAATCTCGTAAAGGTCCTTCACCAGACGGTGGTCGTTCTCGCCCACCTCCCACTCCTCGGGCATCTCGGGCAGCGACGCCGTCTCCAGCACCTGCATCACCAGCACCGAGTGGTGCGCGGCGAGCGAACGGCCGCTTTCGGTTATGATGTTAGGATGCGGCAGGCCGTTGCGGTCGGCGGCGTCCATTATCTGGTAAATGACGTCGTTCACATACTCCTGCATCGAGTAGTTCACGCTGCTCTCGCTGCTGGCCGAGCGGGTACCGTCGTAATCGACGCCCAAACCGCCGCCCGCATCGATGAAATCGACGGGAAAGCCCATCTTGTGCATCTGCACGTAGAACTGCGACGCCTCGCGTATGGCGGTCTTGATGTGGCGTATGTTGGTCACCTGACTACCTATGTGGAAATGAATGAGTTTCAGGCAGTCGCCCAACCCTTTGGCCGTGAGCATCTCCAACGCCTCCAGCAGCTCGCTCGACGTGAGGCCGAACTTGCTGGCGTCGCCGCCGCTGTCCTCCCACTTGCCGCTGCCCGACGAACCCAGCTTGATGCGGATGCCGATGTTGGGGCGCAGGTTGAGACGCTTGGCGATGTCGGCTATGAGGTCGAGCTCGTTCATCTTCTCGATCACCAGATAGATGCGCTTGCCCATCTTGTGGGCCAGTAACGCCAGCTCGATATAGCTCTCGTCCTTGTAGCCGTTGCATATGATGAGCGAATCGCTCTCGGCGTTCACCGCGATGACGGCGTGCAGCTCGGGTTTCGAACCCGCCTCCAGACCGAGGTTGAACTTCTGGCCGTGGCTTATGATCTCCTCCACCACGGGATGCATCTGGTTCACCTTGATGGGGTAGACCGAGAAACACTCGCCGCGGAACCCGTATTCCTCGGAAGCCTTGCGGTAGCAGCACGACATACTCTCGATGCGGTTGTCGAGAATATCGGGGAAGCGCAGCAACACGGGAGCGCCGATGTCGCGCAACGCCAATTCGTCCATCACCTCGCGCAAATCGACCTCGATACCGTTCTTCTTGGGTGTGACGACCACGTGCCCCTTATCGTTTATGCCGAAGTAAGAGACTCCCCAGCCGTTGATGTTGTAAAGATCGGCCGAATCTTCAATGTGCCATTTTTTCATTCTCGCAATAGTTTCCGTTACGGGTTAATCGATATAAAAATTCCGTTTCGCGGCTCGGCCGCGGCGGAATACGCGATTCCGCTGCAAAATATCTGCAAAGATATTAAGTTTTGCAAGAAAAGGACACGAATCCGCATTTAATGCGGTCCGAACGGAATATTTTTCGCATGATTATTCATTCGCAGGCCTGCGGGGCGTGGGCGTAACGCCCGTTTTATGAATTATTGCGACTCGTCAGAGTCGCGCAGTTCGCCGCCGCCCCCTTGCGGCGGACTGCAACTCGCGAGGCTCGTTTTGTCCTGCCGCCGTCGGCGAACCGCACACCTGCGGACGCCATATACCCCTCCCCCGTCATTCCACATTTTTCCGAAAGGAAAAATGACTGGAATCTCTAATGACAAAATCATTTCTACCATAATTA
>CAJUMU010000041.1 GCA_910587675.1 uncultured Alistipes sp.
ATGCAATTCGAAGAACTGCGTGCAGGCGTAACGTTTTACGAAAAGCGCGTCGATATTCGGGCCGCTGGCTGCGCCCCGAATGCCTAAAGCAACCCAAAAGCCGCCGAAGATAACACCGCCGAGCGGTGCGCCGACACCTCGATATATGAAAACACAAAAGGCGCCCCTTGCGAGACGCCTTTTGTATTAAGCCTTGCGACGAAAGGGCGATGCCTCTCCCGCGGCCTAATGCAAAAATTATTTTGCGGCGAAATATGCCTTTACATCGGCATCCTCGAGGATGTTCTGCTCTTTGAAAACATAAGCACCCGTCTTGTCCGATTTCACCATCTTGATACACTTCGTGTACTTCTTGTTGGTACCCGTCTTAAGTGTTGCAACTACTTTCTTTGCCATAATTTACGCGATGTTATTTGATTTCACGATGCAGGGTCACCTTCTTCAGATAAGGATTGTACTTGCGACGCTCCAGACGATCGGGTGTGTTCTTCTTGTTCTTGGTGGTGATGTAACGCGACATTCCTGCTACGCCGCTCTCCTTCTGCTCGGTGCACTCCAGTATCACCTGCACTCTGTTGCCTTTCTTTGCCATTTGTCAGTGCGTTGTTTAGTAAACGGCCTTGGGGGCGACAGCATCCTTCAGCGCTGCGGCCAGACCTTTCTTGTTAATAGTTTTCATTCCGGCGGCGGTAACCTTCAAGGTAAACCAGCGGCCTTCCTCCTCCGACCAGAAACGCTTAGTCTTCAAATTGGGATTGAACTTGCGCTTGGTCTTACGGTTCGAGTGAGAGACATTGTTGCCGACCACTGCGCTCTTGCCTGTAATTTCGCAAACTTTCATTGTTACTTGTTGTGTTTAATTAGGTCACCCTCATAACAAGGGTGCGCAAAGATAATCAAAAAATACCGAAAATCAATCGGCGACGACTATTTTTAGCCCTATTCGTCAGCCGCATGCGTTGTTGGCCCGCTTTTTCGCTATTTTTGCAGATAAATTTCGAATACCATGATCGATTCCGACATCCGCACCGAAGATTACGGCCGCTTTCCGTCGCCGTGCTACATAGTCGAAGAGCGTCTGTTGCGCCGCAACCTCGCGCTCATAAGTCGCGTCGCACGCAAGAGCCGCACCGAGATCATACTCGCTTTCAAGGCTTTCGCCCTATGGCGCACCTTCCCGCTCTTTCGCGAGTACATAGCGGCGACCACAGCCAGCTCGCTCAACGAAGCGCGCCTCGCGTGCGAGGAGTTCGGCAGCCGCGCGCACACCTACTCTCCCGCCTACACCGACGACGAGTTCGAACAGATAATGCGGTGCAGCAGCCACATAACGTTCAACTCGCTCGCGCAGTACGAGCGTTTCTATCCGAGGGCGAAGGCCTCCGCCGAGCCGATAAGCTGCGGCCTGCGCATAAACCCCGAGTACTCGGAGATCGAGGTGGATCTCTATAACCCGTGCGCCGCGGGGAGCCGCTTCGGCGTGACGGCCGACCGCCTGCCCGAGCGTCTGCCCGAGGGGATCGAGGGATTCCACTGCCACTGCCACTGCGAGTCGGACAGCACGGCCCTCGAACACACGCTGCAACACCTCGAAGCGCGTTTCGCGCCGTGGTTAGGGCAGATCGAGTGGCTCAATCTGGGCGGCGGTCACCTCATGACCCGCGAGGGGTACGACGTCGAGCATTTGATACGCCTGCTCAACGGTTTGCACGAGCGTTACCCGCACCTGCGGCTCATTCTCGAACCCGGGTCGGCGTTCGCTTGGCAGACGGGCCCCCTGCTCGCGCAGGTGGTGGACGTGGTGGAGGACAAGGGGATACGCACCGCGATACTCAACGTAAGTTTCACCTGCCACATGCCCGACTGTCTGGAGATGCCCTACCAACCGACCGTGCGGGGCGCGGAGACTCTGCCGTCGGACGCGGAGGAGGCGCGCGCGCAGGCACGCGAGGGGCAGCATCTCTACCGATTGGGCGGCAACAGCTGCCTGAGCGGCGACTACATGGGCACTTGGGCGTTCGACCGCGAGCTGCGGGCGGGCGACTACATTATCTTCGAGGACATGATCCACTACACTACCGTGAAGACCTCGATGTTCAACGGCATAACCCACCCCGCCATCGCCATGTTGCGCGGCGACGGCGGCGTGGAGGTGTTGCGCCGATATACGTACGCGGATTATCGCGACAGAATGGATTAATCGATGAATCGGCGGGTGAGGGGTTCGAACTCGTCGATACGGCGGTCGCGCAGGAAAGGCCACCAGCGCCGCACGTTCTCGCAACGACGCATGTCGACGTCGACCGTCATGACGCACTCGTCGCAACCCGCTTCGGCCAACATCTCGCCCTGCGGCCCCGCGACGAAGCTGTGGCCCCAGAACTCTATGCCGCCCGTCGCGCCGCTCGGATCGGGCTCGAGGCCGCAGCGGTTCACCGCCACGACGGGCAGTCCGTTCGCCACGGCATGACCGCGCTGAACCGTCTGCCAAGCGCCTAACTGACGCTGTTTCTCGTCGTCGGGATCGCTGCTCTCCCAGCCTATGGCGGTGGGATAGATTAACACCTCGGCTCCCTGCAAAGCCATCATGCGCGCCCCTTCGGGATACCACTGGTCCCAGCACACCTGCACGCCCAGCACGCCGACCGAGGTGCGTATGGGACGGAAACCCAGATCGCCCGGGGTGAAGTAGAACTTCTCGTAATAGGCGGGATCGTCGGGGATGTGCATCTTGCGATAGCGTCCCGCCACCGAGCCGTCGCGCTCCAGCACCACGGCGGTGTTGTGGTAAAGGCCCGCCGCGCGACGTTCGAAGAGCGAGGTGACCAGCACCACGCCGTTGCGTCGCGCCACCGCGCCGTAAAACTCGGTCGAAGGACCCGGGACGGACTCGGCGAGGTCGAAATTGTCGGTCGACTCCACCTGACAGAAATAGGGCGTATTGTGAAGCTCCTGCAACACCACCAGCTCGGCGCCGTCGCCCGCCGCGGCATCTATGCGTTCGGCGAGTTTGCGTTTGTTGGATTCGATATCGGGCGATATCGACTGTTGAATGAGTGCGATTTTCATCGTATGTGAGTTTAATATTTATTCGATAAATTTATCCTCGGCGGCTGCGGGGGGGGGTCGCATCTTCGATGCGAGCCGCCGAGGATAGCGACATCACTCCTCCGCGCAAAGCGCGACGCCCGCGGGATACTGCATCGTCACGCAGTGCAGAGAACCGTGCTGGCGTATCAACACGCGGCAGTCGACGGGCACGATCTCGCGGTCGGGGAAAGCCTCGGCCAACACCTCGGCGGCACGGCGGTCGTTCTCGGGCTGCGCGTACGAAGGCATCAGCACCGCGCCGTTCACCACGAGGAAATTGGCATAGGTGGCGGGCAGCCGCTCCCCGTCGCGCACCACGGCGTCGGCCATAGGCAGCGGCAACAGACGATAGGGACGCCCGTCGGATGTGCGGAATGCCCGCAATTCGCGTTCCATCGCCTCCAGCGCGGCATAGTGTTCGTCGGCTGGGTCGTCGCAACGCACATACGCTATGGTGTCGTCGGGACACAAACGCGCCAGCGTGTCGATATGGCCGTCGGTATCGTCGCCAGCGAGATATCCGTTCGCGAGCCACAGCACCCTTTCGGCGCCCAATTTTCGGCGCAGCATGGCATCCGCCTCGCTCTCGGAGGCATAGTCGTTACGCCCCGCGGAGAGCAGACACGACGAGGTGGTGAGCAACGTGCCGCGGCCGTCCGACTCTATGGAGCCGCCCTCCAGAATCGTGTCGCTGTCGTCGACGTACGTTGCCGCCACGCAGTCGATGGCGCGCCCGAATAGAGCCGCGTTTATCTTGTCGTCCTTGTCAGCGGCGAACTTCCCGCCCCAGCCGTTGAACCTGAAATCGCGGAGCGCGAGGCCGCCGCGGGAGTCGACGCAGGTGAGGAAAGCGTGGTCGCGCGCCCATGTGTCGTCGGTGGGGCGCTCGAATATCGTAATGCAGAACTCGCCCGCGCGGACCGTCGACACGCCCCGTCGCATCTCGACGGGATCGCCGTCGATTATGCCCGCCGCGCGAAGCTCCCGCGCGACGGCCCGAGGCTCGGGGGTCACGATGAGCAGATCCTCGCGCCGCGCCACCTCGCGGGCTATGGCGGCGAAACACGCCTTGGCCTCGTCGAGGCACGGCGCCCAGTCGGTCGCGGCATGGGGCCACGTGAGCTGTACGAAACTCTGAGCCTCCCACTCGGCAGGCAATCTGAAATCATTGTGCGGCAAAACGGTCATCGCAAATTCTGTTTGAGGATGTAAAGATATGTTATTTTCACGGTTCGACGAAAGCGGCGGCCGATTTTCCGCGCCGTACCGCCCGCGCCGCGTCAACACCTGAGCTTGTAACCCACGCCGCGCACGCTCACAATCTCCACCGAAGCATCGGCTTCGAGCCTCCGTCGCAGGCGCGACACGAAGACATTAAGGCTGCGGAGGTTGAAGAAACTGTCGTCGCCCCACAGCTCGCGCAGCATGCCCGCCGCCTCCACCGTCTCGCCCTTGCGTCGGCACAGGCGCGCCAGCACCTCCGACTCGCGGGCCGACAGAGCCGCGCACTCGCCGTCGAGGCAGAGCCGTCCCGTCTCGGCATCGAACTCGTAACGGCCGATGGTAAAGTGCCGCTCGGTCGCCGCGACGCCCGACACGCGTCCCACGAGCGCGCGAACCCGCACTATCAACTCGTCGATGGCGAAAGGCTTGCGCAGAAAGTCGTTGCCGCCCGATTCGAATCCGCGCACCACATCCTCGGTGGCCGACCGCGCCGTGAGAAACAGCACGGGAGCGTCGCACCCCTCGCTGCGCAACGCGCGCACCAAGGCGTAACCGTCCATGCGCGGCATCATTATGTCGGTCACCACGGCATCGAACCGCTCGCATCGGCAGATCTCCAACGCCTCGGCGCCGTCGCATGCCAAGCGCACGTCGAAATCGCGGTCGGAGAGGGTGTCGGCCAGAATCTCGGCCAACATACGCTCGTCCTCGACCATCAGAAGTCTTATCTTATCGGCCATCGTCGGGTAGTGTTATGGTTACCGTCGTGCCCGCGCCCTTGCGGCTGCGCACTCCTATGCGGCCGCCGTGACGCTCGGCCACCTGACGCGCATAGTAGAGCCCCAGCCCGTACCCGCGCACGTTCTGCACATCGCCCGTAGGCACGCGGTAAAACTTGTCGAATATATGTTTAGCATGTCGCGGCTCCATGCCTATGCCGTCGTCCGCGACGCTGATCTCGACGCCCGCCGACGCGCGACGCGCCGCCACGGATATCCGCACGCTTTCGCCCGAATACTTCAGCGAGTTGTCGATTACGGTGGAGATGACGTTCGTCAGATGGAACTTGTCGGCTGTCGCGCGCAGCTCCTCGTCGCACTCCACCGAGATCTCGGCGCGTTTGCCGCCGCTCACGGCGCACCCCGCCGCTATGTCGTCCAGCACGGGCCGCAGTACGAAACGCTCCTTGCGCAGTCGCGGCACTTGCTCGACCAGCGAGGCCGACAGTATATGCTCCACCATCGAGGCGAGTTGCGCGAGCTGCACGCTCACCATATCTATGTAACGTTCGCGTTTGGCAGGGTCGGCGTCGGCCGAGAAGTTGCGCAGGGCGTCGCACGCCGCGCAGGCCACCGCTATGGGGGTCTTCAGTTCGTGGGTGATGTTGTGCGTCAGGTCGCGACGCATCTCGTCGAGGCTCTTTTGGCGGTACATGACGCGAAGCAGACAGAGGAATGTCGCAACCAATAGCGCAACTATCGCCGCGGCCGAGAGCAGCACGCCCCACATCTCGTTCAGGAAACGTCGATAGGGAATCTCGACATGCACCCGCAGCGCGATATCGCCCTCGTCGTCGATCTCTATTTCGGCCGTCAGGGGATCTTTCGACGGCATCGCGCTATCGCTGCGCAGAATCACCGTATCGTCGCGCGTGCGGTCGACGATCTCCGCGACATAGGGTTGCAGCGCGTCCGCCTCCAGCAAATTCGCCGAAAAGTAGAGCTCGAAATCGTTCAGGTCGAGGTCGATGACGCCCGAGGATCCGACCACACGCGCATCCTCCGCGCGGAACGCCTCATAGACGCTTTTGTAGGCCGCCGACCACACGCGCCGCTCGAAATCCGCCACGGCGTCGCGCCACAACTGCCACACGAAGAAGCATTGCACGGCGGCCAGCAGCGTCAACGCCGCCGCCACCACTATCGATATGTTGCGATACACCTCGCGATTCATAAGACTCCATCTTCGCCCGAACGGCGTTTTCCTTTTGCAAAGATAGCTGTTTTGCGGTCCGCCGCGCCGACATTAACATTTATTAACATAATTTAACCCGCTCGTCGAGGTTCGGGCCGAAACATGCACTACTTTTGCGTAAACAAAAAACGATACCATGAAAAAACGAATGCCCCTCCTGCTCGCGGCTCTGCTGCTCGCCGCGGCAGCCGCGGCGAGCCGAAATCCCGTCGAGATAGCGGGTTACATACTCGACGGCCGCATCGTCACCGCCAAAGAGTTCGAGGCCGCCGACACCGAACCTGCCATAATGTACAAAACCCGCGAAGCCGCGGGCTCGCCGTGCGTGCTGGTCGCCACCTCGCGCTCGGGAGCTGCGCAGCCCCGCTGCTCCTACACATGGATCGAGAACGTAAACATAAACGGGGTGAAAGCTCTGCAAAGCGGCAACATCGACCGAATCCGAAAAGATCTGATCGGCACGGTGAGGTTGGTACCTGCCGACAAGGCTGCGAAACAGTTCGGCGACGACGCCCGCGACGGCGCGATAGTGGTGACCCTGCGCAAAATGGCGCAGGACGATCCCGCGCGCCCCCGAAAGATAGACGACATATTCTATCCGCGCGCCGAGGGCAAGACCCTGACGGGCATTCCGACGCGGATAACCGACAACCGCGCGTCCGCCGACAAAAAGCCGCTCATCGTGCTGCGCCACGACGGAAAGGAGTATACGACCGCATCGTTGAACGTCGTCGACCACAACACCATCAGGTCCGTATCGGTACTGAAAGACGCCACGGCGCGCAATCTGTTCGAAAAATACGGCGACACCTCGGACGGAGTGATAATAGTCGAGCTTCGCGAGAACGCTCAAGTGCCCGCCGATGCCCGCATGGTCCGCGTCCCCTCGAAGCCCGAAACCGCGGAATCGGCCGACGCGGGAGGCCAACTGCTGCTGTTGGTAATGGACGAGCGCGGCGAGCCCCGAGCCGTAAAAACGCTCGGAGGCGTGATCAAGGCCGAAGATGTGGAGTCGATGACCATAATCAAGAACGACGACGCCCGCCGATACGACTCTTACGGCGACACGTCGAAAGGGGTATGTCTCATCAAGTTCAAGGCCGGCCGCGTGCCTAAAAGGTTCAGGTAAACTCCTGCTTTACGAAAAGCGCATCGATATTCGGGTCGCAGCCTGCGGAGATCGCAAACGAGTGTAAAACGAGTTGCGGGCCTCCGCGGGGCAGAGGCTGCGGCCCGCGCGACTCTGCGAGTCGCAGAACTTTACGGTTGTAACCTGAACATCACTCTCATCAACTCCATCAAAGACTTGCTTTTGATCTCCTTTTCGAACTCCTCGTCGGTGAAATCCGAGTCGCCCACGCGGGCGACGAACTCTATTAAGAACCGCAAGTGCACCAATGATTCAAGCGGAAAGCTAAACGCGCTGTCCCAATCGCCTTGACGAATCACGATAGAATGGTCGCGACCCACTAAACGGCCTATATTGGCAATAGAACTCTCGTCGCCATCGAAATCGGATTCGGAATAGTCCACTCGGA
>CAJUMU010000042.1 GCA_910587675.1 uncultured Alistipes sp.
CGGAGAACGTTTTCGATAAGCCGAGTGCAGAGCCGAACTTGTTCGAGCTATGCCGAGGCGAGAAAACGTCTGCGAAGCGAACTTTTGATCCTCAAAAATGCGAAGCATCCGATTTAGCGAAGTCGCAAGACCAACCCCGAAATCGTTTCACCGCGGCGGCTTTTCGGTTACCTTTTGGCCGCGCAAAAGGTAACATATATTTTAGGTATTCGGGTCGCGGCCTGCGGAGAGACCGCGTGAATGAGCTGTGCGAATAGCGGGCCTCCGCTGGGGCGAGGCTGCGGCCCGCGCGATTCGCAGAACCGCATTTCTTTTTTTCTATGCAACCTTTTGACACCAAAAGGTTGCGCCAAAATCCGCCGCAAGTGTTTTCGTCGTAAAAAAAATCCCCGAAAAATGCGGGGGGGGGAATTTTTGCTATATTTGTACCGAAACTCCATCGGTTGCCGCGCAGCCGACGAAGAGAAACCGTTTGTTTGAACCGCGATCGCCGCGAGGCGTCGCAAAAGATTTTTTCCGATGAAAACCGCATTTCCGTTCGCAGCCGCTTTGCTGCTCTTCACCGCCGTCGCCTGCTCCAAGGACGACGCGGCCGTCGATCCCGAAGGGACCGTCTCGCTCAACATGTTGAATTACGAAAACGGCGGCACCCAGCTCGGCAACATGAATCTCCGCATCGACAGCTCCGACAACTTCTCGTGCGTGAATTGCAAGATCGCCGAAATGGGTCCCGTGAGCGGACTCTCGGCCATCGACCGCCACATATTCACCAATCTCGCGTCGAGCGCGGCTGTGAAGGAGGGTTACGGATATGCCGTCTACCGAGACGACGACATCGTGGAATTCCCCTCGGGCACGAAGGCTATGCTGGCCGACGCGGTCTACTACCGCATGAGAGTCGAATCGCGTCTTACCGACAGCGAGACGCACGAGTCGATGGGCGCGCATGTGAAATACATCGCCACCCGCGCCGAGCGATACTCGTTGCCTATGCCCGGCGCGAACGAATACGACATGAGCAGCTCGTACCAATACTGGGTTACGGGACTGCCTCTCGACAAGATCGACGAGATGTTCATCGATCAGCCTCTGAACATCGAGCAGATCGGCACGCCCGAGGGCGAGATGGTGCTCATCTCACGTCCGAATTACGGCGACGCCTCGGGTTATTACCGCCTCTACTTTCGCCAAAAGGACGTCTGGTCGTATGTGACCATCAAAATATTGTGGTAGGGATTCGTGGCTACAGCTCTCGCTCTTTCGGCAGGTCGGAATAGATTTGAATATTCCGACCTGCTGTTTTATCTTTGCGATACGAACGCCGCGCGAGCGGCCGAAACAATACCGAAACGATATGGCAGACGACTATTTGGGACGGAAGATGGAGGATCATTTGTCGCGTGGCGGAGCGGGAACGGCTCCGAGAAGACCCGCCGCGACGCTTAAGACGTTGCTTGCGAAGAACCGCGAGTGTCGCGACTACGATCCCGCGTTCGCCGTGGGCGACGACAGGTTGAGACGCATCATAGCGGCGGGAGAGGCGGTCGGCGCGGGTCGTTCGGCGGCCGAGGCGTCGAGGTTCTCGTTCCACGCCGTGTCGGAGAGGGACGAGGCGGCCAAAGTGGCGAGGCATATCGCCCGCGATACGTTTGCGACGCCGCCCGAAGCGTTCATCGCGGTTTGCGGCGCAGCCGAGGAGAGTCGTTCGACGTATATCGATCTCGGGGCGGCGGCGCAGAGCATGCTGCTTCAGGCCGTCGAGATGGGTTTGAACGGTATGCGCATTGAAAATTTCGACCGCGAAGCCGTCGCGGCCGCACTCGATCTCGAATACGAACCCTTATTGATTCTGGCCGTGGGCCGCAGCGCCGAGCGAGCGGCTACCGCATAGAAGCGATGACCTTCAGCAGCTCGTCGGGGGTGTCGACGATGTAGTCGGCGCGATTCTCCTCCAGCTCGGCGCGGTCGCGGAAACCCCAGCTCACGCCTATCGATCCTATCCCCGCGTTGTGCGCCGTCTGCATGTCGACGGCCGAGTCGCCCACCATCACGCATCTGTCGCGCGCGACGCCCGCCGCGGCTATTATGGGGTCGATCATCGCAGTGTCGGGTTTCAGAGGCACCCCGTCGCGGTTGCCGCGCACGGCGACGAACTCTATGCGCGGGAAATATTCGCGTATCAGCTTCTCGGTGCCCGCCTGAAACTTGTTCGACGCCACGGCGAGCTTCACCCCGCTGCGATAGAGCGTCTCCACCGCCTGCGGGATGCCCTCGTAGGGGCGCGTCTCGATGTCTATGTGGTCGATGTAGTGCTCCAGAAAATCCTTGCGGGCGGCTTTGACGTACTCCGCCGTGCGCAGCTCCTCGGGCAGGGCGCGCTCCACGAGCCGCATTATTCCGTTGCCGACGAAACGGCAATAGTCGTCGTAACCGTGTTGCGGCAGGTCGCGCAAGCGGAGCATGTGGTTGCAGCTCACGGCCAGATCGCCTATCGTGTCGAGCAGCGTGCCGTCGAGGTCGAAGATGACGAGTTCGGGTTTCATGCCTTTACAATTCGCTCTCCTTGAGACGTTCGGCGTTCTCGGCCACGATCAGGTGGTCGATGCAGTCCTGAATGTCGCCGTCCATGAAGGCCGAGAGATTATATATGGTGTAGTTGATGCGGTGGTCGGTGATTCGGCCCTGCGGATAGTTGTAGGTGCGGATCTTGGCCGAGCGGTCGCCCGTCGACACCATCGTCTTGCGCTTGGACGCTATCTCGTCCAGATACTTCGAGTATTCGAGGTTGAACACGCGCGTGCGCAACTCCTCGAAAGCCTTGTCGAAGTTCTTCAACTGCGATTTCTGGTCCTGACACTGCACCACTATGCCCGTGGGGATGTGGGTGAGTCGTATGGCCGAATAGGTGGTGTTGACCGACTGTCCGCCCGGGCCCGAGGCGCAGAAGATATCCTTGCGGATGTCGTTCATCGAGATCTCGATGTCGAACTCCTCGGCTTCGGGGAGCACGGCCACCGAAGCGGCCGACGTGTGGACGCGGCCCTGCGTCTCGGTCTGCGGCACGCGCTGCACGCGGTGCACGCCCGACTCGTATTTCAGGGTGCCGTAAACGCTTTGTCCCGAGACTTTGAGCACGACCTCCTTGTAACCGCCCGCGGCGCCGTCGGAGAACGAGGTGATCTCGTAACGCCACCCCTTCGACTCGATGTATTTGGTGTACATGCGCAGCAGGTCGCCGGCGAAGATGGCGGCCTCGTCGCCGCCCGTGCCTCCGCGGATCTCCAGAATGGCATTCTTCTCGTCCTGCGGATCCTTGGGGATGAGGAGCAGCTTTATATCCTCCTCCATCTTCTCCAGCGCGGGTTCCAGCTCGGCGATCTCCATGCGGGCCATCTCGCGCATCTCCTCGTCCTTGTCGTTCGCCAGCACGTCCTTCGCCTCGGCCAGATTGGCCAGCGCGGTGCGGTAACGCTCCGAGGTCTCGATTATGGGCTCCAGCTCCTTGTACTCCTTGGTGAGCTGCACGAACTGTTTCACGTCGGCTATGACCTCGGGGTCGGTGAGTTTCTGTCCCGTCTCCTCGTACTTGAGCTTCAGTCCGTCGAGGCGCGTAAGTATCGAATTATCTGCCATACTGTTTGGTTTTTGAGAGGCAAAGATAGCAATAAGCAAGGGTAAAAGCAAGTTTACCCGCATTTTGCCGAGCGAAGAATCTGTGGCGCAGCTGAAAATACGATTGAGTCGAGCGCAAAAACGAATTTTATTCGCTGTTTCGCCTGATAAACTTAAAAAAGCGGAAATATCCCCGTCTATTCGAAAAGTCGGCCGATTGCGACGTCGAGGGCGTTGCAGATGATGCACAGTGTCTTGATCGTGGGGTTGGAACGCCCCGCTTCGAGGCGGCTCAGATTCGACCGTTCCATGTCGCAACGGTAGGCCAACTCCTGCACCGTAAGTTTGCGATCCTTTCTCAACTGCTTTATTTTTAGTGCTATCCGCTTGATTTCATCGTTGTAGTCTATTTGCATGGTTAATTTTTTTTGTGAAAATTTTGCGGTGCAAATATTTCTACATATCTTTGCATCATGCGTATCATAAATGATACATTTAAAGCGGAGCGAGAAAATGCGTAAACATTACATAGTGAGGCGATTTTGCAGCGACATATAATATAAAGGTACATTACTTTTTACATTAACAACTTTTTCAATTTTATCACAATGAAGAACAAATTTCTGCACAAGGCATTGTGTCTGTTTTTAAGCGGAACGATGCTCGCGAGTGTCGGTTGTAAGGATTACGACGATGACATTCAGGATTTGAACAACAGGGTCGATCAAGCCGTGGCTTCGATAGCCGAGCTGCGCGGCATGATCGACGCCGGTTCGGTCATCACCTCGGTCGAGAAGACCGAGAACGGCGTGACCGTCAAGCTGAGCGACGGTTCGTCATATACTCTCACCAACGGCGAGAAGGGTCAGGACGCGGTAGTCTGGACCATCGGCGACGACGGATACTGGTACAAAGACAATACCAAGACCGAATACAAGGCCATAGGTATCGACGGGGCCAAGGGCGACAAAGGCGATAAAGGCGACCAAGGAGACAAGGGCGACCAAGGAGACAAAGGCGATCAGGGCGACAAGGGAGAGGCCGGTAACGACGGCGAAGACGGCATCTACTATGTCCCCAACACCAAGACGGGTCTTTTCGACATCTACAAAGGCGGCGAGTTCGTCGAGCAGAGCGACATCAGCTGGACTCTGTCGGCAGGCGTGAGCGCGGTTCTGGAGGGCAATACGCTCCGTCTGAGCAACGTCTGCGACGCCGAGCAGGACGTGATTATCACGCTGGGCGCGCAACTCGGTTCGGTGGAGTTCGTTCCCGAGGTGATGAGTTCGGCGGTAGCTTACCCCACCACGACCGACAAGTTCTACCACATCGCGACTTACATTTCGGAGGAGAAGTTCGCGGGCGACCGCACCTTCATCCCGCAGAGCGACTGGGACAAGTCTAACGAAGTGGCTATGGTATACCGCCTCAACCCCACCAACGCATACGTAAAGAACGCGGGGTACGGGTTCATCAACCGCGACGTGACGACCCGCGCGGCGGCGTTCGCCGACGAGATCGATCTGCTCAACATCGTCGACGAGTCGTTCAAGTTCGGTGCTGCCGGCGACGTGACTATGATGTCGACCGTGAATCCCCGCGCGATGAGCAATAATATCAACATCGCCGCACTCCAGATCTGGGCAGGTCAGAATCCCGTGACGTCGGATTACATCCACATCGCCACCGAGGCTATCACCCCCGTTATCGCCAATACGAAATTGACCGAGTCGGGCAACACGGCTGTCGTGTTCTATAACCGCGCCAAGTCGGTCAAGAACGGCGAGACCGACGCTTTCGTCAAGGAGTTCGCAGGCAACGTGGGTGCTACCGCGGCTCACTTCGGCTTCAAATACGACGGTTCGATCGACCTGAAGCCTCTGGTGGGCCTCTACACCAACAACGTGAAGAAGTACCTGACCGAGATCGGTTTCACGGGTATGAGCTACGAGTTCGTCAAGCCCGCCGAGTACAAGGCCGACGACGACAAGAAGACCAACCAGCAGGCTTATATCTCGCTGGAGAACGGCGTGGTTTCGGTAAACAGCGAGTACAACACCTCGGCTATCGGCCGTACCCCCGTCGTACGCGTCGACGCATATATGACGAGCAACACGGGCGCGAAGGATCTGGTGGCTTCGGCTTACATCAAGCTCTCTATCGACCGCAACGATCCCTCGGCCGAGGATAAGGCGGCAAACGAGATCAAGATAAGCGACGCTTTGAGCGTATCGTACCGCGACATAGCTTACGAGCAGGGTGCGAGCGACATGAAGATCGCCGACATGCCTTGGGAGCGTATCAGCAAGGAGGTTTACGACGTCGAGGGCTTGACTTCGGCCGACTTCTGGAACTACTACGGCGGCGCAGGCAAGACCTACAACGTGAAGGTGAGCGTATCGGGCGCGGCCAAGAGCGATGTTCTTATCGACCGGAACGTAACTGCCGACGACGCGTTCGACACCAAGGCTTCGGGCGTCCGCGTGCAGGTCAACCTCAACGACGATGCGCAAACCACTTCGCACGTGAAGGTATCGGTTGACGATAACATCCTCACCGACCACACTTACGGCAACGGCGGTGCCAAGTACAAGGTGGAGGTTACCGTTCTGTCGAACGATAAGAAGGCTCACGGCGACTTCGTCCTGACGCAGGAGTTCACCGTAACCGACGATTGCCCGCACTACACCTTCAACCCGCTCTACCACGCTACCAAGAACAGCGCATACGGTCAGATCGCAGGCGTCAAGAACGACGACATCATCGTCGTGAAGGGTCAGGTTGATGCGGCTCTGAACTCATGGGTAATGTCTTCGGTGGTAAGCGAACACTTCATCAACAAGAACAACGTCAATATCTTCGGATATTGCGCCAACGACGCCGATGTTCCCAAGGTGGCAAGCATAGGTTTCGCATGGGTAGAGAACCCCGTTGAGGACGTTACTCCGACCACGGCTCAGACTGCCGATTTCGAAGTGGCTCTCGACGGCGCCATGACGAGCGAGTATCTGGTCAAGGCCATGAGACTGACGCAGAACCTCGTGAACGGCGAGAAGTGCTCGTACGACTACGACATCGTCTTCGTCAACCCGTTCGTTGCGGGCAATGCCAATGCCCTGAAGATCTACGGCAACGGCATCGGCGAGCAGACGGTGGACGTTAAGTCGGAGGTTCGTGTGATCGACAACGAAAACGACGCTATCTACACCTACAACGCCGCAACCAAGTCGCTCGTATTGAGCAGCAAGGCCACGGGCGATTACAAAGTGGTTGCGAGCGGCGTCAGCGTGGCTTACGCTTTCGACGAGGAGGCCGGCGACTACAAGACCGTGATGGATAATCTGTCGAAGGGTTCGACCCTCGACGTGGACGCCTCGACGGGTGTCGTTACATGGAACAACGAGGGCGCTACCCTGATGCGGAACTACAACCTGACGGTCATCGCGACGGTAACGTTCGACGATCTGTCGGTTGTGGAGTGCGAGATCCCCGTAACCCTGTCGGCTACCAAGTAGTCGGTGCTGTGGGATTCCGATTCGGGAGGGGCGCAAGTCGCCCTCCCGAGCGGAATTCGTAAAGCCAAGCGCGTGGAAAACAATATGCTTTAGTCCTGATTAAGGGTTGTTCAGACGACTTTAACTCTTTAACGCCGCGCGTGACGGAGCCTATCCTTCCGGGATAGGCTCTTTTTTTATACATACCTTTTTCGGGTCGCAGTCCGCGCGACTCTGCGAGTCGCAAAAATACACACGCGTCAGCGCACCGCACAGCGGTGTTATCTTCGGCGGCTCGCACCTTCGGTGCGACCCTCGCAGCCGCCGAAGATAAGTTTTGAAGTATCGCGGTTCTTGAACCGCGCGGGCCGCAGCCTCGGCGCGCGGAGGCCCGCTATTTGCATTCGCTCATTGCGCGAGCCCCCGCAGTCCGCGGCCCGAATATCGATGCCTTTTCGTAAAACAGGCGTTACGCCTGCGCGCAGTTCGCCGCCGCCCCACCACGGCGGACTGCAACTCGCACGAGGCTCGTTTCGTCCTCCGCCGTCGGCGAACCGCACACCTGCGGACGCCATATACCCCTCCCCCGTCATTCCACATTTTTCCGAAAGGAAAAATGACTGGAATCTCTAATGACAAAATCATTTCTACCATAATTA
>CAJUMU010000043.1 GCA_910587675.1 uncultured Alistipes sp.
GGCGACGAGGGTTCTATTGCTAATATAGGCCGTTTGGTGGGTCGCGACCATTCTATCGTGATTCGTCAGGGCGATTGGGACAGCGCGTTTCGCTTTCCTATCGAGAGTCTCGTTCACCTTCGTTTCTTGGTCGAGTTCGTCGCCCGCGTGGGCGACTCGGATTTCACCGACGAGGAATTCGAAAAGGAGATCAAAAGCAAGTCCTTTATGGAGTTGATGAGGGTGATGTTCAGGTTACAACCTTGATTTGTTTTCGGGCCGCGGCCTACGGAGACCGCGAACGAGTGAAAACGAGTTGCGGGCCTCCGCCGGGGCGAGGCTGCGGCCCGCGCGACTCTTCGGTCGCAAAAATTTATGGTATCCCGACAAGTCGAATTCGGTTAGAACGGATATCCGACGCCGAAGTTGAGGGCGGTGTTTTTCCATCGGAGGTTGTGGATCCATTTCGATTCGCCCACGCGGTTGGGGCTGTAAATCTGTATGCCCCAGTCGAGACGCAGGATCACGAATTTGATGTCGAGGCGCAGACCCACGCCTGTGTTGAATCCCAACTGTTTGTAGAAGCTGTCGAAGCGGAATATTCCGTCGTCGGGCACCTTCGATTTGTCCATGCCGAGATACCACACGTTGCCCAGATCGAAGAAGGTCGCGCCGTGGAACATGCCCCAGATGGGGAATCGGAATTCGAGATTGGCCTCCAGACGCATGTCGCCCATCTGCACGGGATAGGGGGTATCCTCGGCGGGGGTGCTGCCCGGGCCGAGAGTTCGGGGAGTCCATCCGCGCATGCTGTTGCTGCCGCCCACATAGAACAGACGGTCGAAAGGCAGCGCGGTCGAGTTGCCGTAAGGCACGCCCACGCCGGCGAATATGCGGCCCGCGACGGACGATTTCTCGCCGAGCATGATTTGGCGGTTGACGCTTATGTCGCCGCGAACGTATTGCGAATAGCGCACGCCGAGGATGTTGTAGTAGCCCTCGGGAGTCTTTTTCGAAAAGGCGCGTTCGAACAGATTGAGCAGGTTGCCCGCCGACTCGAAGTTGATGCGCATGCCTATCTGTCTGTTGGGATTGTTGTAGGCGTAAGAGCCCGACAGTCCGACGATGGCTTGGGTCATGTAACTCTGCCGCAGATATTCGTTCTTGAGCGAGTTGAAGAAGTCTTGGTTTATGTAGCCGACGTTGATCCAGTTGAGGTCGATCGGACGTATCTGGTAGTTGTAGCGGCCGTTTATGCTGCGCCACGAGTAGGTCCACGTCGCGCGCGACAGGTCGCGGCGATAGTAGGGACGGTCCTGATAGTTGAACGACAGCTCGACCTTGGTTCGGGGCATGTTGATCTTGCGCGTCGAGAGCCTGAAGGGCAGGATGAAGCGCGGGAACGACAGTCCGACCGTGATGCCCAGTTCGTTGGCCCTGCGCTTGCCCGTGCCGTGGGCCTTCATATACTCGTAACCCACCGTAAAGGCGGTGTTGAGGGTCTCCACGCCGCGGAACAGATTGCGGTTCCGGTATCCTATGGTCGCGTTTATGCCGTAAAAGCTCGATGTGGTGCTTCCCTCGAGCTCGACGCTGAAGCCCTGCTTTAGCGTGGGGGTGGCGAGTATGTAGCAGCGCAGATACCCCTCGCGGATGTCTTCGAATTTGTCGGGCGTGTAGGCTGCGCGCCCCTCGCCAGCGTAGTGGACGTAAACGGTGTCGCTCTCGTCGCGGGGCACCTCCTCGAAGGCTATTCGCGCGCTCTTGAAGTATCCCAAAGCCATTATTTCGTTGTAGGTGCGGTCGACCTGCGAGGCGCTGTAAACGGTGTTGGGGGTGAGCGGTATGGCGGTGTGGAGCACCGCGGGACGCACGTTGGGGCGTCCTTCGGTGATGATGTTCAGACCTTGGTAACGCACCGTGTCGAGCCGCTCGCTGCGGTTGAGCTGCATGCGGTCGACGGTGGGGTTGTAGTCGGGCATCACGTCGATGGAGGCGATGCGGTAGACGCGGTTGTTGTCCATGATGGCGCGGCCGCGCTCGTCGTATCCCGCGAGGTTGCGTTTCACGATCATCTTGATGCCCACCCTGCGATCGCCGAGCAGCGTATCGACGCGGTATTCGATGTTGTTGACCGAGAAGTTGAAGTATCCGCGGTCGTTCAGGTAGGAGGCTATGCGTTCGCGCTCCTTGTCGAGCGTCGTTATGTCGAATATCTCGCCCACGTGCAGCAGCGACGAGAGCGAATCGGCGTCGATCAGGGGGGCCAGCATCTTGTCGCGGAAGTCGTACGAGATGCTGCTTATGCGGTACGGCTCGCCCTGATGCGTGCGGTAGGTGACGTATGCGCGCTTGCGGCGGCGGGTGGTGTCCACCTCGTACTCCACCGTCGAGGAGTAGTAGCCGCGCGAATCCATATAGGTCTTGAGGTTCTGCGCGCTCTTGTGCGTGAGCGACATGTCGAGCAGCACGGGCTGCTGTCCCACCTTGCGCTTGAAGTTGTTCCACCAGTTGTCCTTGTCGGGATTGGCCAGATTGTAGGCCCAGACGTAAAAGTTGGTGCCGAGGAAACGTTTGTTGGGCGTCTGGCGCACGTACTGTTCGAGGCGCGACGAACTTATGCGCTCGCTCTTGGGCGCCTGCCTGTCATCCTCGACCGTGACCTTTTGCAAAAAGTACTCTCCCTCGGGGATTCTGCGCGTGACGCTGCACGCCGAGCACAACACCGTGCTCAGGAGCGCTATTATCGCTGTTCGTCTTGCCGTGATGCGCATTCGTTACCGAATTATTGTGCGTTGATACTCCGTACGAAGCGGTCGTATGCGGCCGTCTCGTCGTCGCGGTTCTCGGTGCGGGTCACCGCCGCGATGCCTGAGGCGTCGTGCTCGACCGCGCCGAACCATTCGTAAGTGGCGTTTCCCGTGAGGCGCGTTACGATCCTCCCGCCGCCCGCGCGGCAGAGGCAGCGCACCATGCCGCCGCGGTTGTAGACCTCGATCGGCTCGCCCTCGCGGCATGCGCCCGTCAGCGTCGCCGCCGTGCTGCAAGCCGTCATGGCGGTGCCGCACGAGTAGGTTATGCCCGCTCCGCGCTCGAAGGTGGCGGCGAAGAGGGACTGCGGCCCCCGACGCTCGTACATGCTCACGTTTATGCCGTGCGGAAAATCCTTCCCGAGCCGCGCGACGGCCTCGCCCATGCGCTCCAACTCCCGCATGTCGATCCGTTCGACCTCGGCCACGATGTGCGGATTACCCAAATTGAGTGCCGTAAAACGCAGCGGCGACTCCAACGACGGGATAACCTCGGCCACGAAGCGTCCGGCTCCGCGGGCGAACCCGAAATCGTCGCTCGACGTGCGCACCTCGATGTCGACGCCGTAAGTCGGAATCTCGGGGGCGATCCGCTCGGCGCGGCAGGCGGGGTAGCGGCGTCCGCCCGAGAGCAGCGTGAAACTCTCGGCGCGCAGATAGCGTTCGTCGACGAGGCGCGCCACGCAGCGTATGCCGTTGCCGCACATCTCGGCCTCCGAGCCGTCGGGGTTGAACATCCGCATCGCATAGAGCCCGTCGACGGGTGCGACATACAACGCTCCGTCGCATCGGCCCGACTCCTCGCGGCCGCACAGCTCGCGGGCGAAGGCGCCCAAATCGCGGGGCGCGGCGGCATTCTCGGCCGTGAGGTCGATCATTACGAACTCGTTGCCTGAGCCGTGGCATTTTATTATTTCAGTAAGCATTTTCGTGTGAATTGCGTATCGTTGCCGAAAATATCGTTCAAAAATACTAATATTTCATCCGCCGCGCAAATATATTTTCGCGCCGCGCTCTTTTCCTGCTACCTTGCGGACGAAATATTGACCCTGCCGACGCGTCTTTGTCGAATTTTTGTTAATTTTACGCTTCGAATACGGCGCGCGTCCGTATCGCGACAGAATTTAAAGCATACCTTAATCTTATGAAAGAGAAGTTCATAATGGCCGGATCCACGGCCCTGCATATAGCCGACTCGTGCAAAGGCGACCGCTGCGTCGTGCTGCTGCACGGTTATCTCGAATCGATGTACGTGTGGGACGACTTTCTGCCCCTGCTCACCCCCTCGGTGCGCGTCATCGCGCTCGACATCCCCGGGCACGGCATTTCGGAGGTGAAGGGCGAGGTGCACACGATGGATATGATGGCCGCGACTGTTCGCGACATGCTCGACGCCTTGGGCATCGAACGCGCCACGCTGGTGGGCCACTCGATGGGCGGATATGTCTCGCTGGCCTTCTGCGCCGCCTATCCCGAGCGGCTGGACGGCGTGGTGCTGCTCAGTTCGTCGCCGAGCCCCGACGACGAGGTGAAGCGCGAGAACCGCCGCCGCGAGATCGCTCTGGTGCGGGCGGGAAAGAAAGACGTGCTCGCCCGCGTGGCGCCCGAGACGGGTTTCGCCGAGGCGAACCGCGCCCGACTCAAGCGATACATCGACGATCTGGTGGAGCAGGTGCACATCACCGAGGACGAGGGTATAGTGGCCCTGCTCGGGGGCATGATCGAGCGCTCCGACCGCAACGAGATGTTGCGCGCGAGCAAGGTGCCGCAACTCTTCATACTGGGCAAGCACGACAACTACATCCCTCTCGCCGCGGCCGAAAAGATCGTCGCCGACAATCCGCAGGCGCGGGTGGTGTGGCTCGAAAATTCGGGCCACATGGGCTTCATCGAGGAGCCGCAGAAGACCGCCGACGCCATCCTCGACTTCGTGCTGCACGAGGAGTAGGCGGGGCGTCTGTTTTAATTATGTATTAGAAGGTATTGCGGTTCGGAGAACCGCGCGGGCCGCAGCCTCCGCCCAGCGGAGGCCCGCTATTCGCATTCGCTCATTCACGCGGTCGCTCCGCAGGCTGCTGCCCGAATATATTATAAAGGTATTTGCGACTCTCCGAGTCGCGCAGTTCGCCGCCGCCCCCACGCAGCGGCATAGCGGATTATTCCTCTTTAGACGGGTAATCCATCGGTGCGAAAAACTCGGCAAGAGATATTTTATAAAAGGCGCATATTATCGAAAGCGAAGTCACATTCGGAAAATTATCTCCTGCCTCCATATTCGCGATGTTCAACCCTGTTCCCTCTTTCAATTCTTCTTGCGTATGACCATGAATACCACGAAGTTCTTTGATTCGCAGCACTATTTTTTGCAATAGGATTTCGTCGCGTCGTTGTTTTTTCCGTACCATCGACGCAAATAAAAAGGCTAATTAAAATTATTGTACTAATACATGTTTTAGTATTTCAATAATAATGCCTATATTTGCACCAACACTACTATGAAATATAAAATTATGCTACCTTTGCAATTGAACAGTTCGGCATAGCCCGACAGACATAACATTATAAAGGGTACACAACTCTTTATACCTAAAGCGAACTTGGAGACCTCCACGGAGGATGTTTTAGCATGGAATAATGGTTGTTAGTCATTGTTATGTTCTGCTTGCGTCGTGCGAGCAGGGCGACAAGGGCGTGGGACAGCTTCATGCTAAAGGTTTCTCCAAGGCCTGCTTTAGGAGCTGTACCTGCGCCTCTTTTTCTTTGGGCACGCCCTATCGAAGCCCATAATCCTCAAAAAACACAAATAACAACAAAAAAAGCACGCAAATTGTTGTACGATACAATTATTCGTACTACTTTTGGGACAAGCGATCCGTCGAAAAGCGACGTGAATCGCATTGCTGTCGTCGTAAACGTGGAAAATTTACAGCCAGACAGCATAAGAGGATGTCCTACTTCGGATCGTTAACCACGCTCCGAATGGTAGTGGTACATCTATAATCACTGCGCCATGACGGGCGTGGGCCTCTTGTATTATGAAGTTCTGGCGGGTATTCCACGACCTACGACGGCGTAGTAATGCAGGCGTATTTTATATACGGACTTCGGTCAGGTTCACGTTTCGTCTTTTGTTATTTTATGCGGGTCGCATAACTAAAATTGGTATAGTTATGTTACCTTTGCAAAAGAGAACGGTTCCGTAACCGTGCAATATATTCTAAAGGTTAGGACAAACCTTTATGCCAACAACAAACTCGCGACTATCATTTTTATGATAGCTTTTCTCGGTATAAATTTTGTCTGAAACCTTTGTTATGCCCCTACTTTATTGTAGGGGCGAACATGGGCGTAAGGGCAGTTTACCGAGTAAGGCTCGCGAGGCCGGTCATAGGGACTGCACCTTGCGCCCCCTCTTTTTATTTCGTCGCGTCGTTGTTTTTTTCGTACCTTAAATATTAAGAAGTCGTATTGCCTGCTAACAATCTGCTACCACGACACGGCGGTCAATTCAAGATCAATAAAAAACTCCGATAAAGAAATACCGTAATATTTACAGAGGACAGCAATAGAATAGACAGATAAAGAACGGATTCCACTCTCCGCACGACTTACATTTATCCCCGTATCCATCGTGACGCGCATTTGAGACAATCCTCGCTCATTGCGCAAGGTCTTTAACTTTTGCGCAATCTGTTTGTTGAATTGTATGTCGATTCGAGGACTACTCATACTTTTATACAAAATAATGTAGTCTCACAACAAATTTCGCCTACCGATCGGTATGTAAAATCAAAATAATAGCTATATTTGTCCCCGCATTAATTACTGCTAATTACATAAATTATGCTACCTTTGCAAAAGAGGACGGTTCCGTAACCGTGTAACATATTCTAAAGGTTAAGACAACCTTTGCACTATTCTGTAAACTCGCGGGGTTATATATCAAATATAACTTGTTTTGGTACGGTGTGATATTTGTCTGAAACCCATGTTATGCCCCTACTTAATTGTGGGGGCCTACTTGGGCGTAAGGGCAGTTTCCGTACCAAGGCTCGCGAGGCCGACAGAATGGGCTGTACCTGCGCCCTCTCTTTTTCAATTCGGGCGCGTCTTATCTTTCACTCTGCCCGAAACAAACCTCATGAACCGTAACAATCGCGAGTTTTACAACGACATCGTCGCAAAGATCATCGAACAGCTTAAAAAACACCCCTATACGGAGATCGTAGAGGGCGATTTGTTCGTCGGTGTAACGAAAA
>CAJUMU010000044.1 GCA_910587675.1 uncultured Alistipes sp.
GCATGCTTTTTTTGTTATTTGATGTATTTTTTCGGCCCGCGGGTGTGTGGTTCGCCGACGGCGGAGGACGAAACGAGCCTCGTGCGAGTTGCAGTCCGCCGCAGTGGGGCGGCGGCGAACTGCGCGGTTCGAAGAACCGCAAAATACATACGCGTCAGCAAAGAACCGCGGCAGAAAGGATTTCGGAAAAAGGGCGGTCGCGGCGACGGAGCGTTAAAAATCGGAGAATTTTTGATCCTCAAAAATGCAAAGCATCCGATTTAGCGAAGTCGCAAGAACGACCCCGAAATCGTTTCACCGCGGCGGCTTTTCGGTTACCTTTTGGCCGCGCAAAAGGTAACGTATATTATTTAGGTATTCGGGCCTCAGCGCGCCGAGGCTGCGGCCCGCGCAGTTCAAGAACCGCGATACTTCAAAACTTATCTTCGGCGGCTGCGGGGGTCGCACCGAAGGTGCGAGCCGCCGAAGATAACACCGCAAAGCGGTGCGCTGACGCGTGTGTATTTTTGCGACTCTGCGAGTTGCGCGGGCCGCAGCTTCGCCCCTGCCGCGGCCATATCGGTTCCGAACTTCGTTATGAATTGCGGGTATATCGCACGCGGCCCATACGGGCGTCGGCGTGCTCGGAGAAGTAACGCTGGGCCTTGAGCAGGTTGCGGGCCTGAAGCACCATCGTGCGCGTCTCGCTCAGGATCGTGAGGTAGAGGATGCTCGCCTTGGTGTTGCCCTCGCCCTCGTTTATGCGCACCAGCTCCGACTTGGTGGTGGCCGCTATGCGTTCGAACAGGTCCTCGCGCATGCTGAGCACCGAATCTATCTCGCTGAAGTCGTTGGTGACGAGTATGCGGTTTATGCTGCCGTAAATCTCGGCCACGTCGTCGTTGATGTGCATCAGGTCGGTCGCCTGCTCGCGCGAAAGGCCCTCGTGGTTATTGTCGATGTGTTCGAACGTGGGGCGCGTTATATGCACCAGCGCCTCGGCTATCTCGCTCAGGTAGTCGACCATCTGAATATAGTATAGCGAGAGCTCCAGCCCCGCGCCTTTCAGTCGCCGAAGGGTCGGCATGAGCCCCGATCGGAGTTTGCGGCTGTCGCGGTAGATATCCTCCGATTCGCGCACCAGATCGCGCAACGCCTTGCGGTTCTCCTTGAATACGGCCACTATCGTACGGTCGTAAATGCGGGTGGCGGTCTGCATCATGCGGCACACCTCCTCGGCTATATCGTCCACGGTTCCCGCCGTGGCACCGTCGACGGCGCGCGCCGCCTCCTCGCGGGGCTTCTTCTTGAAATTGCTCTTCACGAGCATGTAGCCGCACAGCAACGTCATTGCGGCGAAAGCGGGTATCCCGCCCCAGATGAGCAGCAACCCCGTGGCGAAGGCTATGGCGAAGCCTCCGATGGCCGTGGTGAACCATCCCATGACGACGGTCATGACGCCCGTTATGCGGTACACCGCGCTCTCGCGGCCCCACGCCTTGTCGGCCAGCGACGATCCCATGGCCACCATGAAGCAGACGTATGTGGTCGAGAGGGGGAGTTTGAGCGAGGTGGCAAGCGATATGAGCAACGCCGAGGTGGTGAGGTTCACCGTGGCTCGGATCATGTCGTAAGGCGCGCCGCTATGCTCGACGTCGACGTATTCGAAGCGTCGCGCCACGAACTCGCGGACCTTGAGCGGCGTGACGCGTTCGATGGCCGTCGCGGCGTTGATCGACAGACGCACTATGCCGCGCGAAAACACGTTGGAGCCGTATTGCGATTCGTCGTCGCTCGATTGCGCCGAGAGCGATATCTCGGTCTCCGTCACGTGCATGGCTTTGCGCGAGGTCCACAGCGTGAGCACCATGATCGCGCCCGCCGTCAGCATGAAGATCATGTTGGCGGGGATGTTTTCGTTCAGGGCCGACATCACGACATCGGTATTTCCCGCCTCGCGGGCTATCGAGTAGGCGTCGAAGCCGGCGACGGGCACGCCGATGAAGTTCACGAGGTCGTTGCCTGCGAAGGCCAGCGCCAGCGCGAAGGTGCCCGACAGGATCGTTATGCGGAGTATGTTGATGCGGAACAGTTGCAGGAACGCCAGCAGCACCGAGCACGCCACCCAGCACAACGCCAGCGCGGCGGGCAGGTTATGGTCGATCCACACGGCCGCGGCGCTCTCGGCAAAGGTGCTTTTCAGCCCCTTGAACAGCGCGAAGTAGACTATCGCCGTGAGCGACACTCCGCACCACATCGCGCCGAAGCGGCGGAACAGAGCCATGTAGCGGAACGAGAATATCATTCGCGAGATCCACATCGTCACCGTGCCGCACGTGAAGGCTATCGCCACCGAGAGCAGGATGGCCGATATTATGCCCATCGCGCGCGAGGTGTTGATGAAGTCGCCCAGATCGCCCGCCGACAACGTCGGTTCCGACGAGATCTTGTAGGCCGAAACGGCCACTGCGGCCCCCAGCAGACAGAATATGAGCGATACGGTGGTGGAGGTGGGCAGGCCCATCGAGTTGTAGATGTCGAGCAGTATGACGTTGGCCAGCATCACGCCGAGGTAGATGGCCATAACCTCGCCGAAGGTGAAGAACGAGGGGTTGAACATTCCGTTGCGCGCCACCTCCATCATGCCGCTCGACGATATGACGCCGAGGATGATGCCCACCGAAGCAACGGCGAGGATCGTCCGCATGCCCGCGGCTTTCGAGCCGATGGCCGAGTTAAGGAAGTTGACCGCGTCGTTGGTCACTCCCACATAGAGTCCCGAGACGGCCAGCACGGCCAATACGGCAACCGCTACCGTGTAGAATTCGCTCATATGCAATCTTTTTCGCTTGCCGCATGTGCGCGGCGCGCCGTTTCAACGCTTCAAAGTTAATTTGCAACATTCATACAATCCGTCCCCGCCGCGCAACTTTAATGAAATGATAACGGTTCGTTAACGAAAATTTAATATGGTCGTTCCGCGTTTGCTGTTCGCCGACGGCGGAGGGCTGCGCGAGCTTCTGCGAGTTGCAGTCCGCCGCAGTGGGGCGGCGGCGAACAGCGACCGTTAGGATTATTTTAATGTTTCTGATGGCGAAATTGCGGCTCCGCCTTGCGCGCGATTGCGGTAATTTTGCGTATCTTTGCATATCGTATCGGCGCGTCCGACGATTTTCGGCAAACCTTAATAAACCATAAAACTATGAATCTCAAGACTATTTTGCGCGATGTCTTTGCGAGCGTATGCGTCGCGGCGTCATTGGCGGCAGTTGTCGCGCCCCATCA
This sequence comes from uncultured Alistipes sp., assembly GCA_910587675.1. Classification (GTDB taxonomy): domain Bacteria; phylum Bacteroidota; class Bacteroidia; order Bacteroidales; family Rikenellaceae; genus Alistipes. Next base: position 3,265 of record CAJUMU010000044.1, read on the forward strand.
GGCGTCGGCCAAGAAGAACAAGAAGATCGGCATCCAGCTCTATTCGGTCATGTCGGCAGTGCAGAAGGATCCCAAAGCCTCTATCGAGCGTCTGGCCGATCTGGGCTACAACAACGTCGAACTGGTGCAGTGGGGAGGCGACACCAAGGTGTTCGGCATGGCTCCCGCCGACTTCAAGGCGTTGTGCGACGACAACGGCGTGAAGATCGTGTCGACCCACTCGAGCATTCAGGAGGATCCCGCCAAGGAGGCCGAGATCGAGGCTCGCTGGCGTCAGCTTTTCGAGATACAGAAGGCGTGCGGCGGCCGCTACTTCGTCATTCCGAGTTACGGCGTCGACTACACCGAGGCGGGTCTGAAGCAGATGTGCGACTATTTCAACCGCATCGGCAAGATCGCGGCCGAATACGGTCTCATGCTGGGTTACCACAACCACTCGGGCGAGTATAACAAACTCAAGGACAGCGACAAGGTCATGTGGGAGTATCTGGTGGAGAACACCGACCCGCGCTACGTGTGCTTCGAATTGGACGTATACTGGTGCACCAAGGGCGGCAAGAACCCCGTGGAGTATCTCAAAAAGTACCCCAAGCGCATCAAGATGCTGCACGTGAAGGACGATTTCGTGATCGGCGAGAGCGGCGACATCGACTTCGAGAGCATCTTCAAGCAGTTCTACAAGAACGGCATGAAAGATTACGTGGTCGAGATCGAGACCCCGGGATGGCTTCGCAACGAGAAGAACGCCGACGGCAGCAAGCTCACGCAGGAGCAGATCATGGAGCGCGTATTCGACGCCGCGCGCAAGAGCGCCGACTATCTCTCCGCCGCAAAATTCGTTAAATAGCTTTTACTCCGCTTGTCGGAATACCCGTCGCCCCGAAGGTCCGAGGACTTCGGGGCGTTTTTTTTTGTTTGTCCGCAGGCGTAACGCCTGTTTTACGAAAAGGGCATCGATATTCGGGCTGCAAATACGCACGCACCGACAAAATGCAGTTCAAAGAACTGCGCGGGCCGCAGCCTCGCCCCAGCGGAGGCCCGCAACTTGTTTTCACTCGTTCGCAGTCTCCGCAGGCCGCGGCCCGAGAGCAAATCAAGGCTCTAACCTGAACATTACCTTCATCAACTCCATAAAGGACTTGCTCTTGATCTCCTTTTCGAATTCGTCGTCGGTGAAATCCGAGTCGCCCACACGGGCGACGAACTCTATCAAGAACCGCAAGTGCACCAATGATTCAAGCGGAAAGCTAAACGCGCTGTCCCAATCGCCCTGACGAATCACGATAGAATGGTCGCGACCCACTAAACGGCCTATATTGGCAATAGAACTCTCGTCGCCATCGAAATCGGATTCGGAATAGTCCACTCGGAACGATTCCTTGTCTATGTAACTTATATTGTTGACCAACACGACCGCCTCGTCGATGCGAATAGAAAAGTCGTATTCGACAACATCGAATTCGTTACATTTCGTGAGGC